>DGWD01000003.1 GCA_002395155.1 Treponema sp. UBA4267 | reverse complement strand
TGACAACTGAACTTTCTTCCAGTTCTTTTTCTTTTAATATATTAATAATATGCAAACTTACATTCTGCTTCGAAGTATCAAAAAGTAAAGACATCTGCTGCTGGTTCATCCAGATAACGCCGTCTTTTGAGTAAAGTTTTACATCTGCCTTGCCGTCGTCTGTATTATAGATTATGAGTTCGTCTTCCATAGTTCCTCCTATTTTACAAACTTAAGGCTTGCAAGCTGCTTCTGGATTTCTTCTTCCAGCTCATGGCTTTCTTTGAACATGGCAGTAAGTTCTTCGGTATCAGCCTTCATCTGCGCGTTGAATTCTTCTTCGCTGATATCTACATATTCAATTTTAATATCAAAATGCTGGCCTACACTCAGAACATAGCCTTTTTCTCTTATCTGATTCATCATCATTTAATTCTTTTTTGATATCGGAAAAAACAGCAAGCCAGTCTCCTTTTTTTGAAGGGTTTAATCGCTCAAAAGCTGAATGAAATTTATCTATAAGGATGTTTGTTTCAGAGTCAAAAGATTCACCTGCGTTTTCTTCATACATTTTTCCAATGTAATTGTAGCCAAGTCGTGTAAGGTGAACCATTGCAGGCATTTGAACACGTGTTTTTTCATTGTAGTTCTTGCTTAATTTTTGACCTCGACTAACTATGATACCATAAATTCCCCTATTTTTCTATGCAGCAGTTATAAAATAGTTACATCCCCTCCAATTTCTTCAAAAGCTCCGCCTTCAAATACTCATAGCGAAGCCGCTTCTCTTCCTTCTTCCAGTGCACTTCCCGGAACTGTTCAGGATTATTCTCATAACAAAGCTTCTCATCCCCAAACTGCTCGCTGGTAAGGTCAAAAATGCACTCACCGCCATCAGGAAGAGCAACTACATTATAACAGTGAAAGTTCTTTCCCCCTTCCCGAGGGATTCCATACACCTTTCCACCAAAAATATCCTGAGCAAGAAAAGCCGTAATCGAACACTGTCCCAAAGTCTGATTTTCCCGACTCCACTTTTCCCTCATTCGTGGAGCACAAGTATCCGCACACCAGATTTGGCTCAAAATGTCATAAAGCTTCCTAGGATTTTCTATCTTTTCATAAACTGCATCTGCAGGCTTACAATCAGCCGACTGCCAGCCGTAAAATTTATATTTCTTCATCACTTTGCTCCCTTCATTTCCAGCGTCATCGTCACCGCCGCATACGCCGCTTCGCGTCGTTTGCATGAGTTGAAATTATTTAACTCAGCGTCAAAGACGCTTGCACATCCCACCGACTTCCTCTTCTTTCAAAAATCGTGATATTATCAACCGGAAAATCTTCCTCCAACTTCAGTTCATTCATCACCTGCAGTGCATCTGTCATCACACCTGCCGGAATATCACGGTTAGCAACAGTTCCATGCGGCTGAAAAGGCCTCTGATCCTTCTTTGTACATCCCGGGCAGGCATTCAAAACCGCCTTAACAGTTTCATCCCTCAAACGCGTCCACTTATCACCTGCTACAACATTTGCAAAAAGAGTCCTGTCCCCAAAAGCGTTAAAATTATCGATATGAGCATTAAAACCCAACCCTTTAGGTAATACATCCTTCTCAATTACTCGCACCAGGTCTTCTGTCGAATATTGGTCCTGCAACCTAAAAGGCGGAACTAAAGTAACATGAATAGGAGTTCCCTGCCCGCTCTTGCAGCCATATGCCTCTCTCATATAACGTCGACAGTCTTCCAGAGTCAGCGTAATATCCTCCGGAAGCAACACCCCAATAAAATGTGTCTGCTGTGTAAAATTATTTTGTTTCATCACTTTGATTATATCATTTTTTTGCCAAAAATTTGAGAAATGGATTCGAGTATGTATGATGGGGAAAATTGACACAACTTGTATTTATTTTCTATTCAGTTGTAGACAAAGTGTCGACAACTTGCCGACACTTCTCCACACTGAGTTTACTTTAAAACTGCTGTGTCACATATTAAAAAAAATTCTACTTATATCTTAAACTTACCAATCAGGCTATTAATTCCATCTATAGAATCTTTAGTCTTAAGAGCAAGGTCAGAAACGTTCTGTGTTGCCTTAGAAATCTGCTGAGATCCTGCGGCCATTTCGTCCATAGAACCAAGAATTGTTGAAGAGATTTCATTAACAGCTGACATATTCTGTCCAATATCTGAAACGCCTTTTGAAAGAGTCTGAGAACTTTCATCTACCTGTACAGCTTCATCTTTCATGTTTGTAAGAGCTTCAAGAACCTGAGAAGAACCTGCGGTCTGTTCATCCATAGCGTTAGAAATCTGTACTACAAGAGGATCTACTACGCCAACCTGACTATCAATTGTTTCAAAGCCTTTCTGTGAAAGATCTGCAAGACGGCCACCTTCATTGATAAGGTTTGTAATATCTTTGATATTTTCTTCAATAGCCTTTGCCTGATCGCTAGAGTTTTCTGCAAGTTTACGGATTTCGTCAGCAACAACGGCAAATCCTTTTCCTGCGTCGCCGGCATGAGCGGACTCAATCATGGCATTCATAGCAAGCAAGTTTGTCTGAGAAGAAATTGTCTTAATTGTATTATTTGCTTCGGCAAGTACTTTAGATTTTTCTTCAACGCGTTTAATAACTTCAGAACATGCTTTTACGTTAGAAGAACCTTCATCAATAAGATGTTCAAGATCATTAAATGCTTCAGTCATCTTATTTGCAGAAGCTGATACAGAATTAATGTTTCCAATCATTTCTTCAATTGCGGCAGAAGATTCTGTTACATCAGAAGTCTGGGCAACAATATTCTGCTTAAGTTTTTCCATTGATTCTGCAGAATGTTTAACAATATTTGTTGTATCATAAACAGCATCTGACTGATTTCTAGCCTGACCTTTTACCGATTCAATATTTGCCATAATCTCTGCAGTTGCAGAAGCTGTTTCTTGTGAAGATGCACCAAGTTCAGAAACAACAGCACTTACTTCTGTAGATTTTTCTGTAATCTCCTTCATCATGTTTTGGAGCATATCCATAAAGGCATTTACACCACGACCAAGTTCAGCAACTTCATCTTTTCCTTTAACTGACAAACGGTAAGTTAAATCTGCATCACCTGTAGAAAGTTCAACAATTGCATCATTAGTACGTCGCAATGGCTTAATAATTACAATATTCATAAATAAGATGACGATGATCATGACGATGATATTAATACCAATCTGTGCCATAAGAACTGTATTAGAAATAGTTCTAACTGCAATATTCATCATATGAACACTTTCTCCTACAAAAAGAGACAAGTGATCAATTCCAGGAAATGGCCAATAATGAGCAATGTAATCTTCGCCGCGAATATCAACAACACCTTGCCATTCTTCACCCTGCGAAAGTTTTGCATAAACTGCATCAGAAATATCTACACCCTTCTGACCTTCAATAGTTGTATACATTCGAGTCTGATATTCTACAATTGTAAATTCACAACCAACGGCTTCAGGCATTCGGTTCATAAATTCATCGGTAGAAAGATTTGTTGAAACATAAACAGCAGCAATAACTTTGTCATTTAATTTAACAGGAACTACCGATACAGCAACAAATTCCTTATTAATCCACTGCATACTGGTAGAAACTTCGCCACGCAATCCTTTATCTATAAGATTAGTTGAAGTGAATCCCTTGTATTCGGAAGGTGAAACAAGCTTACCGTTAATATCATAAACACCAAAGTTTTCTACATCCAAGCTGTCCATAATGGTCAGATAAAGAGCCGACAATGCATTAGAATCAAATTCTCCTGCATAAGCATTTTTATATAATTCAGCAATCTGATAAGCAATACTTTCAGTATAAGAAAGTTCCTCATCAATTAAATCCAATACTACTGCTTTATCACTTTCAACATCAGCTTTTGCATATTTAAGCCAATGACTCCTAACAACATTAACAGTACTTACAATCATAGAAATAGCAGAAATTGAAAGTAAAAGTAATACTGGCAAGAGCAATTTAAGAGCGATTGAGTGTCTGTTTAATTTCATATTCATACCTCCAGAGCAAACATACTGATAAACGCATTTAATTCTAAACTCAAAAGCATTATATGTCTAGAAAAATCGGAAATTCCCCCCCCCCTATATATTTGGATATAAATAGAGAAAATCTTCTTTTTTCTCTTGACTTTTATACCCCCTAGGGGTATTTTTGTTAGGAGATACTTACAGACCGTAAATTCTAACTAAAGAATAATAAAAGGGGTGTAAAAATGGAAAATGAATGTTGTTGCTGTTCTAAACGCAAAAAGGAACGCTCTCCAGAAGAATACAAATGCCTTATGAACCGGCTTTGCAGAATTGAAGGACAGATAAAAGGCATAAAAAATATGCTGGAAAACGACGCTTACTGCCCTGATATTTTGATTCAGGTTTCGGCGGTAAATGCAGCCCTCAACTCTTTTAATAAGGTTTTACTGGCTAATCACTTAAAATCTTGTGTAATTGAGGATATTCGTAAGGGAAATGATCAGGTTGTAGATGAACTTGTAGAAACCCTGCAAAAATTGATGAAGTAATGCAAAATGTAATGGAGTTAGTATGGATAAATATAATGTAACAGGAATGTCTTGTGCTGCCTGCGTAGCCCGAGTCGAAAAGGCTGTGAACAAAGTGCCAGGTGTAAAGTCTTGCAGTGTAAGCCTTTTAACAAATTCTATGGGTGTAGAAGGAAATGCAAAAACAGAAGATATTATTAAAGCCGTAACAAATGCCGGTTATGGTGCTAAAAAAATGGGAAGTCAGGAAGAAAAAACGGCTTCATCATCTATAGCTGAAAAAGAAGAAATGCTAAGGGATAAAGAAAGTCCGATTTTAAAACGAAGGCTTCTTTCTTCTTTGGGTGTTTTACTTCTTCTTATGTACATAAGCATGGGACATAATATGTGGGGATGGCCTCTTCCTGCATGGTTTAGCCAGGGCGGTCAAAACTGTATGGCAATTGGTATGTTAGAAATGATTCTTGCCGCCATTGTCATGCTTATAAACAAAAAATTCTTTATCAGCGGTTTTAAAAGTCTTATTCACGGAGCTCCAAATATGGACACTCTGGTTGCAATGGGCTCTGGGGTTTCTTTTGCCTACAGTCTTGTAATGCTTTTTGGCATGAGTAATGCTTTTATAAACGGTCAGTCTGATAAAGCAATGCACTTTATGCACAATCTTTACTTTGAAAGTGCCGCTATGATTGTTACTCTGATTACTGTAGGAAAGCTTCTTGAATCTATTTCTAAAGGCCGTACAACTAATGCCCTAAAAAGTCTGATGAAGTTGGCCCCAAAAACTGCAAACATTCTTAGAGATAATCAGGAAGTTAACGTTTCTATAGAAGAAGTTCACATTGATGATATATTTGTGGTTCGTCCCGGCGAAAACATTCCTGTAGATGGCGTTATTATAGAAGGAAATACCGCAATCAACGAATCAGCTCTTACAGGCGAATCTATTCCAGTTGATAAAGATGTAGGAGACCTCGTTTCAGCCGCAACTCTTAATCAGTCTGGATTTATAAAATGCAAGGCTACCCGTGTTGGTCAGGATACGACCCTTTCTCAAATTATTCAGATGGTAAGTGACGCTGCTGCAACAAAAGCCCCAATCGCTAAAATTGCAGATAAAGTTGCAGGCGTTTTTGTTCCTGCCGTTATGATTGTAGCCGCAATAACCTTTGTAATATGGCTGCTTGTTGGAGCGGAGTTTTCATTTAGTCTGAGCCGAGGAATTGCCGTTTTGGTAGTTTCCTGTCCTTGTGCCCTTGGGCTGGCTACTCCAGTTGCAATTATGGTTGGAAATGGAATGGGAGCTCGCAAAGGCATTCTGTTCAAAACCTCGGCAGCCATTGAAGAATCTGGTCGAACCCAAATTGTCTTGCTGGATAAAACTGGAACAATTACCAAGGGACAGCCTCTCGTAACCGACATCATCTCTAATAAGATTTCTGATAAAGAATTTTTGCAACTCGCAGCAAGTCTTGAAGCAAAGAGTGAACATCCGCTGTCTAAGGCAATTATGCTTAAAGCCCAGGAAGAGCAGATTGAGGTAAAGGATGTTTCTGATTTTAAGGCCCTTGCAGGAAACGGTTTGACTGCCACCTTACAAGGAAAAAGTCTTGCAGGAGGTAATTTAAATTTTATAGAAGGAATTACTTCTAATCTCGATGATGAATTCCGCAAAAAGGCTCAGGCCCTGGCAGAGGAAGGAAAAACTCCACTTTTCTTTGCACTGGAAAAAGAGCTGCTTGGAATTATTGCAGTAGCAGACGTGATTAAGGATGACAGTCCTCAGGCTATAAAAGAACTTCAAGATATGGGCATTCATGTTGTAATGCTTACTGGTGATAACGAAAGAACCGCCCAGGCCATTGGAAAAAAAGCCGGTGTAAATCAGGTTATAGCTGGAGTTCTGCCAGATGGAAAGGAAAAGGTTGTAAGTGCCTTTAAGCAATATGGTAAGGTTTGTATGGTTGGAGATGGAATTAACGATGCCCCTGCCCTTACTTCGGCTGACACAGGAATGGCTATTGGAGCTGGAACTGACGTTGCAATTGATGCCGCCAATGTTGTTTTGATGAAGAGCCGACTTTCTGATGTAAGTGCTGCAATCCGTTTGAGCCGCCAGACTGTTAAAAACATAAAGGAAAACTTATTCTGGGCCTTTTTTTACAATATCATTCTTATTCCAATTGCAGCCGGTGCCTATTACCACTGGCTGGGCCTGGATATGAAGCCTATGCTGGGAGCCGCCGCAATGAGTCTTTCCAGCTTTTGCGTTGTAACTAACGCTTTAAGATTGAATCTTTTTAAGATGAACTCGCCTAAAAGAGATAAAAAAATTAAGCAAAACTTTACCAGAAGTATACCACTGCCGGTAGAAGGTCTTGCAAATTCAAATACCAGAAAGGAGGCCAACAATATGGCAGAAAAGACATTAAAGGTAGAAGGAATGATGTGCCAGCACTGTGAACGACACGTTAAAGAAGCTTTAGAAAAAATTGATGGAGTTGATTCAGCTGTAGCTAATCACGAAACTAATTCGGTTCTTGTTCAACTTTCTAAAGATGTGGCAGAAGCAGATTTTGAAAAAGCTATTACAGATGCCGGATACACTTATGTAAAATAGAAATTAAAGATAGGCGTCATTAATTTCTTTTACAACACATTCATAAGCGGGGACTTTTGACTGAACTGCATTATACATTTTAGTCTTTAAGTCCTCGTTTTTTATTTTCAGATTAGCAGGCTTTCTTAATTCAAAGAAAAGCTTTCGGCCACTACTGGTTGCAACAATTCTTATATCGTGTACCTGAATCCCAGTATCGATTTTGGACGCTTCTTCATTTACAATTTCTTTTATTTTAAAAAGATCTTCGTTTTCTACATCTACCGGATCCATATGTATTAAAATCTGGCAATTAAACTTATGGGCAATGTCATCTTCGGCAGCATCAATTGCATCGTGGAGCTGAAAAATATCAACATTGCCTGGCACTTCGGCATGCAGGGTAACAACTCTGCGACCTGGGCCATAATCATGAAGTACAACATCATGAATTTCGGAAATTGGTTTATGAGAAAGAGCCACCTCTTCCAGCTGATTAACAAATTCCTGGGTAGCCCCCTGTCCTAATAGAGGCGAAATTGTATCTTTAAGAGATTCAATTCCATTTTTCAAAACACACAAGCCAACTATAATTCCACCAATTGAATCTACCGGAAAACTTGTAAATGGAGCTGCCACAATACTAAGAACAACAACAGAAGTAACTATTACATCGCTTAGGCTGTCTTTGGCAGTCGCTTCCATGGCAACCGATTCAATTTTTTTTCCAATATTATGATTATAAAAATAAATGTATACCTTTATCACAATAGCAAGCAGCAAAATGATTAAGGAAACGAGTGAAAAATGGATTTCTTCTGGATTTATAATTGACTTTATGGATCTTCTTACAAGTTCCAGGCCCATGTATAAAATAAAAAATGAAATTATTAATCCTGCTATGTATTCAATTCGGCCGTGCCCAAAAGGGTGTTCCCGATCAGGCTCTTTAGAAGCCAACTTAAAGCCCAGGATTTGAACCACTGAGCTTGCGGCATCTGACAGGTTGTTGAAGGCATCTGCTACCATGGCAACAGATGCTGCTAATGTTCCAAAAATAAACTTTAGGATACAAAGCAGAAGATTAAGTATAACTCCTGCAAAGCCGCAAAGCATTCCATATTTTTGCCGAACATCATTATCCTTATAATTTTTTGAATCCTTTATGAATAACTTAGCAAGAAGCTTTATCATACAAAAACCTCTATACGAAATACAAAGTTTTAAGCTCAGCCCTTTTTCTTTCCAAGGTAAGCTTCTCTAACCTGAGGATTTGCCATTACTTCGGCACCTGGCCCCTTAAGCACAATCTGACCAGTTTCCAGAACATAGGCAATATCTGCTGTTTTCAAAGCCATATTGGCATTTTGTTCAACAAGAAGAACTGTAACACCAGCCTTATTTATTTCTTTGATGATATCAAAAATAAGCTGAACAATGAGCGGAGCCAAACCCAAAGAAGGTTCGTCCAGCATAAGGATTTTAGGTCGGCTCATAAGGGCACGTCCTACTGCAAGCATCTGCTGTTCTCCACCCGAAAGAGTTCCAGCCATCTGCCATGAACGTTCCTTCAAGCGTGGAAAAAGTTCATAAACCCAGGCAAGATCCTTTTCTATATCCTTTTTATCATTTCTTAAATAAGCACCAATTTTTAAGTTTTCCTGAACAGAAAGATCAGAAAAAACTCGACGTCCTTCTGGCGACATGGCAACTTTTTCGGCACAAATCTTATTAATTGGCAGTCCCAGCAATTCCTTTCCATCAAAAATAATGCTTCCACTATCAGCTTTTACCAAACCACTAATAGTTCGCAAAAGAGTTGACTTTCCAGCACCATTTGCACCAATCAAAGCAACAATTTTTCCATCTGGAACTTCCAGATTTATTCCGCGAAGTGCCTTGATTCCACCGTAAGAAACATGTAAATCCTTTACTTCTAACATTAGTTCACCTCGCTTTCGCCCAGATAAGCATTAATAACTTCCTGGTTGTTCTGGATTTCTTGTGGAGTTCCACTTGCAATAAGAGCACCAAAGTTCAATACATAAATGCGGTCCGAAATGTCCATTACAAGATCCATGTGGTGTTCAATCATCAAGATAGTAAGACGGAAATCATCTCTAATTTTATGGATAAAGGCAGTTAATTCTGCAGTTTCTTGTGGATTCATACCGGCAGCAGGTTCATCCAAAAGCAAAAGACTTGGTTTTGTTGCCAGAGCACGGGCAATTTCTAGTCGGCGTTGAAGTCCGTATGGCAATGAAGTACAAAGTTCATCTTTTACATCGTAGAGATCAAGCATTTTTAAAAGCTCCTCTACTTCCTGTCGCTGGAGTTGTTCTTCCTTCCAATTGAGGCGGAAAGTTGCAGAAAACACATTAGAAGTTCTTCGAAGATGTTTTGCAATTAAAACATTTGTAAATACAGTTTGAGACTTCCACAATCGAATATTTTGAAATGTTCTTGCAATTCCGAGTTTTGTAATTTTATCGGGAGTTGGTTCCAGATGTCTGGTAAATTTTCCTGCATCACTTCCGGCGTAAATCTTCTTCATCTTTCCGCGTGGGAAATTTTCAACAATTTCTTTGCCATTAAAATAAACGGCACCATTTGTTGGAGCATAAACACCTGTTACAACATTAAAAGCAGTTGTTTTTCCGGCACCATTTGGTCCAATCAAAGAAACAATTTCACCCTTATTAACCTGAAGGCTTAGGTTATTTACAGCCACAACACCACCAAACTGCATTGTGACGTTTTCCATTCTTAATACGCTATCACTCATTTTCCGTCACCCTTCACCCTTATTTAGCAGCTTCCTGTGTATTTTTATTCTTTTTGAATTTTTGGGGGAGACTTTTAAAAAAGTGCCCGATTCTTGCTATGCTGAATTCTTTATCACCCATAATACCCTTCTGGTAGAAAAGTACGATGGCCATAATTACAACTGAAAAAACAACCTTTCTAAAACCAGGTCTCAAAATCTGTAATGAAGTAAGATTGAGATTTGAGTTATCAAGGAAGCGTAACCACCATTCTGAACAGGCAATAAACAGGAAAGATGAAATACATGACCCTGTAACAGAACCAATTCCTCCAATTACTACAATTAAAAGAATTTCGTATGTCATTGCAGATTTGAACTGGCTGGCCTGAATTGTTGTCTGGAACATGGCAAGCAGAGCTCCAGAAACTCCCGCAAAGAAGGAAGAAATTGTAAAGGCCATTCTTTTATGGTGGGCCAGATTAATTCCCATTGCTTCGGCAGCAACTTCATCATCACGAATAGCTTTAAAAGCACGGCCGTAAGTTGAATTGATAAGGAGCACTATTATTGCAATACAAACTGCACTCACCGCAAAATAGAAAAGAGTTGAACGGTAAGCAGGATATTTTCTTAAAAGGTTTGAACCATTTGTAATTACACCAAGTTTATCCCACTGGAAAATGGCACGAATGATTTCGGCAAATCCCAAAGTTGCAATGGCCAGATAATCTGACTTGAGTTTAAGAACAGGAAGTCCGATTAAGTAGGCAAACAAGGCTGCTACAAGGCCTGCCAAAACAAGTGCAAGAATTACTGGAATAGAGAACTGAACAAGTCCTCCATCATAATACTGGTAAACCTGGGCACGGGCTGCAACAGGAATTGTAAAAATTGCGTAGGTATAGGCGCCCAAAAGCATAAAACCGGCCTGGCCCAAGCTGAAAAGGCCTGTAAACCCATTGAGCAAGTTCATAGAAACAGCTACAAGGGCGTAAATTGCACCTTTTTTAAGAACTGTAAAAATGATTGAGGTTCTTGGTAAAATCTGTTCAAGAATCATAAGAACTACAAACAAAAGTACCAAAAGCCCAAAGCTGATTATCATGTCTCTTTTTTTATTTTTGTTTTCCATCTGTAACTCCTTGGGCTTAGACTTTATCGGTCTGCTTTTCGCCAAAAATACCAGTTGGCATAAACATAAGAACGATAATCAGAAGAACAAAGGTAAAGGCATCAGAGAAGGTTGTCCAACCAAGTCCTTTGATAATATTTTCACAAATACCAATTATAAAGGCACCAATAACTGCACCTGGAATAGAACCAATTCCTCCAAATACAGCGGCAACAAAGGCCTTAAGACCTGGCATTCCTCCAACAGTTGGAGTTACTCCAGGATAATTTGAGAAGAAAAGAATTGAACCAACGGCAGCCAGGAAAGAACCAATAATAAAGGTCATAGAAATAACCGAGTCAATTTTGATTCCCATAAGCTGGGCAGTTTCAAAGTCTCTGGAAACGGCACGCATAGCCATTCCAATTTTTGTGTGATTAATGAGCATTACAAGTGCTACAACCAAAACTATAGTTAAGATTGGAGTTATTACAGTTACCCTTTTTGTGATAGCACCAAATACGGTGATTGAGTCACTAATCCAAGGGATTTTTGGGTAAGTTTTTAATAATCCACCTGTTATATACAAGGCAAGGTTCTGAATCAGATAAGACATACCGATTGCAGAAATCATAATAGACATACGAGGAGCAGTACGAAGTGGTTTATAAGCAATACGTTCAACCGCAAATCCTAATAAGACGGTCAGAATAATTGTCAAAGGAATTGTAACCCATAAAGGCAGCACGGTATAGGCATAAATCATAATAAGTCCGGCAGCCATAAAAACATCACCATGGGCAAAATTAATAAGTCTTAAAATTCCGTAAACCATTGTATAGCCAATGGCAATCAAGGCATATTGTCCGCCAGTAGAAATACCAGCCAGAAGATACGGCAAGTTTGATTGGAAAAAGTTCATCAGGTAGTCCTTTTTTTGTAGTCCTTTTTTTACATTTTGAATTATTTTTGAATTATTATTATAACACAGATTGCCCCAATGTACATTTATGAAAATTTGTACACCAAGGCAATCTTATTTTTTACAGACTTATTTTACTGTCTGCTGAGCAACGAATTCCCACTTTCCTGTAGAAGTGTTTACTTTTTTAATGTAAGCAACATCGCGGATAGCATCGCCAGTTTCGTTGAATGCGATTGAGCCAGAAACTCCTCTATAAGTTGTTGTAGGGAGAGCAGCCAAAATAGCTTCAGGTTTTACTGAACCTGCGTTTTTCATAGCTTCCAAAGCTGTGTAGTAGGCATCAAATCCCATAGCAGAAACGGCAGCAATTTCATCATCACCACCATTATTTGTTTTAGCTGTAGAGTTTGAATTGAGGTAATCGCGGAAACCATCAACAAAGTCAATAACCTGTGAATCGTTTGAACCTTCAACGAAGAATGTTGTTACATAAATATCAACATTTGTTCCCTTTGCAGCAGCAAGGATAACGTTAGAATCCCATGTATCACCAGCCAAAACTGGAATACCAAGATTCTGTGTATTTGCCTGTTCAATAATAAGAGCAGCAGCTTCAATTGAAACTGGAGAGAAGAATACTTCAGCTCCCATTTTTTTAGCATTTGAAACATAAGCCGCAAAGTCAGAAGTTCCATCTGGGAATGTTTCTTCTACAACTTCTCCACCAAGTTTTTTGAATGCTTCAACAAAGTAATTTACAAGACCACCTGAATAGTCATCGCCAAGTTTAGAAAGACAGTAAGCTTTTTTTGCCTTGAACTGGTCTTTTGCAAGGTTTGCATGTACTGAACCCTGGAATGGATCAAGGAAGCAGATACGGAAGTAATGATCGTTACCAGCAGTAACCTGTGGATTTGTACAAGTTACACCAATAGCAGGAACGCCAGCAGCGGCAAATGTATCAGAAGCGGCAATTGAAACTCCAGAACCGTAAGAACCAAGTACAACTGCAACATTTTTAGAAATTAATTCAGAAGCAGCAGTTACAGCCTTATCGTTTGAAGATTCGTTATCAACAATTTCCAACTGAACCTTGTATTCTTTATCTCCAATTGTTACTGTAGGAGTAACGGTATTTGCATACTGCATACCAAGAGTTTCCTGTTTACCACCGGCACCATTATCTCCAGATGCAGGTTCATAAACACCAATTTTTACTACGTTCTCTTTTTCTCCACCACAAGAAACAAATGCAAATGCGGCTAGTGCACAAAGAGCAACAACAACCAATTTTTTCATAAATAGTCCTCCAAATTATGATTCTTAAATGGTTTTTTGCATAAAAAAAGGCACTACACTCAATCCAAAATTAATGTAGCGCCCTTGCATAGAAAATATTTTATAAATCATCATACTCTTTGTCAACAATGTATAGTAACCCTAACAGGCCCCCTAAAGCAAAAAAAGGCCTGCAAGTTTTGTAACAGTTTTTATTTAACACCCCATTAAGCCCACTTTTAAATCACTTATTCTTTTTGTATTCCAAAGGTGATAAAGAAAAATACTCTTTAAATGCCGCAGAAAACTTACTCTGACTTTCATACCCTACTTCTGAAGCAATTTGATTTATGTTCAAATCAGTTTCCTGCAAGAGCTGGGCGGCCTTTTCCATACGGTGTTCCTTTATGTGGGCCGCAATAGAAGTTCCATACACATCCTTAAAAACTGTTTTGAGCGTAGTCGAATTCATTGCAAATTTTTTTGCCAGTTCTTCTATAGTAAAGCGGGTCGAAAGATTATTCTTCATGTAATCATGGACTTCCTTTATCTTATTAACCTGATTTTCCAGATATTCAGTATTCTCGTTAATTTTTTCGTGCTGACTGTCAAAATCCGGGCAGGAAATCTCCATCAACTTTTCAATAAAATCGTGCAGTGCCTTAGTTTTTAAGTTTGAAGATGCAGTATAGAAAACTTCCTTGCCATCGCGGTAAGACTCAATCAGGCTTGCTTCCTTTAAAATTTTAAGATGATGAGAGACCGCCGGATTAGTCATTTGCATAAGCTGGGCAATATTTACAACGCACTCTTTTGAATGACAGAGCAACCAGTAAATTCTAAGTCGATTTGTGTCAGAAAGAAGAGAAAAAATATCTGCAACAAGTTTAAAATCGCCCTCCTTCATCAACTCTTTATGCAAAAATTCACTTTTAAAATATTCATGATGATGATGTAGTTCCATTTTGGAAGTCTCCTTTTTCTACTTTTTTGCAGCTTTTTCTAAATATTAATTATCCCTTTTAGAAATACTTTTGACCCAAAAAGAAATACTTACTTTTAAAATCTTGCGGTAAAAGTACTTCGATTATATATTATTTCTAGAATTAAACAAACGTTTAATTGAGTAAATATTCAAACAAATAGGAGTTCAAATATGAAAAAAACTTACAAAATCGAAGTAGATTGTGCTAACTGTGCAAATAAAATGGAAGCTGCTACAAAAACAGTTGCAGGCGTAAAAGATGCAAGTGTAAACTTTATGACTCAGAAAATGACTGTTGAATTTGAAGACGGCCAGAACGATTCTGCAGTTATGAAAGCTGTTCTTAAAGCCTGCAAAAAGGTTGAAGACGACTGCGAAATCGAATTATAAAGACAATAATATATAGAAGCTTTTGAAAAAAACGAGGTTCCTTATGACTAAAAAACAAAAGAAGATGCTTACACGTATCATAATTTCAACCCTGATTTTTATTGTTTTGCAGTTACTTCCTTTTGAAAGGATTCCCGGCCCTATACCGGTAAAGTTCATTCTTTATGTGGTGGACTTCCTTATTATTGGCTACGATATTTTGAAAAAAGCCGGAAAAGGAATTTGGAACCGACAAGTTTTTGACGAAAACTTTTTGATGGCGATTGCTACCCTTGGAGCCTTTGCTCTGGAAATCTACGAACAGAAGGGAAATCTTCTTTTGGTGGACGACTGTAACGAAGCAGTTGCTGTTATGCTCTTTTATCAGATTGGGGAATTCTTCCAGGCCTATGCAGTTGGAAAAAGCCGTAAAAATATTACCCAGCTTATGGATATTCGGCCGGACTATGCCAACATCGAAAAGGATGGTCAGCTTATTCAAGTTGATCCAACCGAGGTTGCAAAAGGCAGCGTAATTATTGTACAGCCTGGCGAAAAGATTCCAATTGACGGCTTTGTTGTAGAAGGAACTTCAACACTCAATACAAGTGCTCTAACTGGAGAAAGTCTTCCGGTTGAAGTTGGCCTAAAAGACGAAGTTATAAGTGGAAGCATAAACTTAAATGGCCTGCTAAAAATTCAAACAAGCAAAGATTTTGGCGAATCTACCGTTTCTAAAATCCTTGAGCTGGTCGAAAATGCTTCTTCACGCAAATCTAAATCTGAAGAATTTATTTCAAAATTTGCCAGAGTTTATACACCAGCCGTAGTTTTTTCTGCCCTGGCTCTGGCCCTGCTTCCACCACTTGCAAGAATTCTTTTTATGCAGACAAATGCAAACTGGCAGACCTGGATCTACCGTGCACTCACCTTCCTGGTAATTTCTTGTCCTTGTGCTTTGGTTATAAGCATTCCTTTAAGTTTCTTTGCAGGCCTTGGCGGAGCAAGTAAAGACGGTATTTTAATTAAGGGCTCAAATTACCTTGAAACACTTTCTAAGACAAAGCTTATCGTTTTTGATAAGACTGGCACTTTGACTAAGGGAGTTTTTCAGGTAACTGGAGTCCATCACAATAAACTTGAAGAAGAAAAGCTGCTGGAATATGCCGCTTTGACCGAATGTGCTTCATCACATCCTATAAGCAAAAGTCTTAAAAATGCTTATGGAAAGTTTTTGGACCGCACTAGAGTTACAGAAATAGAAGAAATTTCTGGACTCGGAATTACAGCTACAGTTGACGGTCACAAGGTTGCAGCCGGAAATGAAAAATTGATGGCTAAAGTTGGTGTTCAGGCTGTTGGTTGTCATTGCATTGGAACTATTATTCACATGGCAATTGATGGAGAGTATTCTGGTCATATTGTAATTTCTGATGTAGTAAAACAAACTTCTAAAGATGCCTTGCTTGCCCTTAAAAAAATTGGACTTGCAAAAACCGTTATGCTTACCGGCGATTCTAAAAAAGTTGCCGATTCGGTTGCTCAAGAACTTGGAATTGATGAAGTTCACAGCGAACTACTACCAGCCGACAAGGTTGAACAGGTAGAAAGCCTGATTGCTTCTAAAGGCAAAAATGAAGTTCTGGCCTTTGTTGGAGACGGAATTAATGACGCCCCAGTTCTTTCGCGTGCTGATATAGGAATTGCAATGGGAGCCATGGGTTCAGACGCCGCAATTGAAGCTGCCGATGTAGTTTTGATGGATGATGACCCTCTTAAAATTGCCAAGGCCATTGGTATTTCACGCAAGTGCCTTAGAATTGTTTATCAGAACATCTGGTTTGCCCTGATTGTAAAGTTCTCTTGTCTGCTGCTAGGAGCTGTCGGAATTGCCAATATGTGGCTGGCAATTTTTGCGGATGTAGGAGTAATGGTTCTGGCAGTTTTGAATGCAATCAGAGCATTAAACACTAAAAAGTGTTAACTTTTCTACTCAAAAGAATACTTAAATTTCCAATTTCTTCTTAAACTGTCCATTAATGTGCACAGTTTAAGAGGCTTTTGATGGGTATGTACAGGCGGTTCCTGCATATTGTTTAAAATACGTCGAGTCAAGGCACGCTCACGCTTAAAGCCTTGACTTCGCCGTTTTGAGGGTTTTGTAATAACCCCTCAATATAAACTGTTACAAAATTGTAACAGTTTATATTTTAAAAACCGGTTAAAAGTAATATAAAACTTGTAAAAATCTATTTTTGTTTATTATACTTATTAAAGATGATATAAGATGCCTTTTTACAGGAATTTTAGAGTATTTTTAGAGGTGATTATGACAATTGATTTACTGCTTGTAATTATAGCCGGCATTCTTTTGGTAGTTGGTTTCATTGGAACTTTTGTACCAGTTTTGCCTGGTGCACCCCTAGCCTGGGCTGGACTACTTGTAGCCTTTTTTTCAAAACTAAGTGAACTCACAATTCCAACTCTCATAATCACTGCGGTTGTTGCAGTTCTGGTTTCTGTTTTAGATAACATATTCCCTGTTTTAATGACAAAGAAATCTGGTGGCAGCAAGGTGGCTACTACCGGTTCTACAGTCGGTTTAATTATTGGTTTGTTCATCGGTCCTATAGGAATTATTGTGGGACCTTTTATTGGCGCCCTGGTTGGAGAGTTAATTCATACAAACGGAGATTTTAATACTTCATTAAAGTCGGCATGGGGTGCCTTTGTAGGATTTTTATTTGGAACCGGCTTAAAAATGGCAAGCGTTGCAGTCTTTATAATTATATTTATTGCATCTTTGATTCACTAATTTCTATAAATTTTCTAGAAATTAGTTTTGTGGATCTTTTTTTATACAAATATAAACATACTTGTTTGTGGCTGTTTTTATATCTGTAGAAGGAATAATTTCCATATTTACATATACAAATTTATCTTCGTATTTTCTACGATATCTTGCCCTAATAATACTGTCGCTTTCTGCAAAATGAGCTCTCAGCATATCGATATCGGCAATGCTTTCAAAAGTTTTAATATCATCCTTATGAATGTAGCCATTTTTAATAAAGTCTTTCCACCAGCTAGAAATTGTTTCGCTCATAGAATCATTAAGAACATCTTCTTTATAATCCATGTGTATAATTTCTTGGGTTCCATCAATCAAGTTCACTTTTATAATTTTTGTATAAGACTTAGAGATAGAGTAAAAGGCCTGCTGCTGGCTGCGTCGATCATAACCCTGATTTGAATAGTACTTTGCCTTGTCGCTATACATTCTTTGGTCTGCATACTTAATCAATTCCTGCAGGCTTAAATCCTTGTGATTAGCCCTGGTAATATAACCAGTAGAAATACTCAGTTTTTTATTACGTTTTGTTCCCCATCTTATACATGTTTCGTTTAATTCTTTTTTTAGGTCTTCTAGTTTATCAGCATCACATTTGATAATGGCAACAAATTCATCTCCACCAGTACGGTAAACATTCCCATAATTACCTATGGTTCTACGAATACAAGCAGCTGCTCCTCTAAGAAGTTTATCGCCGGCCGCATGTCCCAATTTATCATTTGTTTCTTTTAAGCCGTTTACATCCATAGAAAAGAAAACCAAATTCTCATTTTCTGGAGTATCTGCAAAGGACCTGATGGCATCTTCATAGGCATGACGATTAAAAAGACCTGTAAGTTCATCAGTTGTAGACTTTTTTATAAGTCTTTCTTCGCGACGTTTTTCATCTTCTATAACACGTGAATAAAGAATAACTGATATAGGATTTCCATTTTCATCTGTAGCCATTGGAACAAATGTTGCACGAACCCAACCAGAAAAAAGGCCTGTATATTCTACAGAAAGGGATTTTTTGCCTTTTAATCTGCGAGGCAGAGTTTTTAGATTCATAAAATCCAGAACTCTCTCTCTTTGAGAAGCTAATATTACATTATTAAAAATCTGCTTGATTTGCTGGCTTGCACCAAGACTAGGATTTTGAAATCGGCGAACATCTAAAGTTGAGTTAATTTCAATTGCTGTGTCTGAACGAAGATCAATAAGATGCATTGTGTGATAAGAATTTGCCAATGCACTTAATATATTTAAAGGTACAGAATATTGTTCGATAAGATCGTCGAGACGATTGTAATTTTCTAATCCAATTAATGGAAGCGAATCCAGTTTTGGGCCTTTATTTGAGTCATCCCTCTCCATTTTCTCAATAAATCCTAAAAGTTTGAATTTTTACCCATTTTTAATTATGTAATTATACAATAACTTTATGATAAAGTTAATTAAAAATTAATATATTTACAAAAAAGTTTATGAATTTTTAGTTTTTTTCTTTAATAAGCTCTAATCGTTTTCTTTTAAAATGCGTTTTAAGAATTGGCGGGTTCGCTCTTCCTTAGGATTGTGGAAAATTTCTTGAGGCCTTCCTTCTTCAATAATAACGCCATTATCCATAAAAATAACATGATTTGAAACTTCTTCCGCAAAGGTCATTTCATGGGTTACAACAATCATTGTAGTTCCTTCCTTTGCAAGAGTTTTCATTACTTTTAAAACTTCCCCAATTAATTCTGGATCAAGGGCAGAAGTAGGTTCATCGAATAAAATTACATCTGGATTTACAGCAATGGCACGGGCAATTCCAACTCTCTGCTGTTGACCACCTGACAAGCTTGAAGGATAGAAATTGTAGCGGTCAGAAAGGCCAACTTTATCTAAAGCTTTTTTGGCAATTTCCTGAGCCTGTTTTTTTGGCATTTTACGTCCAATAACAAGTCCCTCCATCACATTTTCTAAAGCGGTTTTATTATTAAAAAGATTGTAATTCTGAAAAACAAAAGCGGTCTTTTTACGAATGGCAGAAATTACTTTTTTTGAAGCATGATTAAGATTAGTGGTAATACCATCAAATTGCATGCTTCCTTCATCTGCAGTTTCCAAAAAATTTATACAACGGAGTAAAGTCGTTTTACCTGAACCAGAAGGCCCAAGAATTACAACTACATCTCCCTTATGTACTGTAAGGTCTACGCCTTTTAGAACTTCTTCTTTTCCAAAAGCCTTTGTAACGCCTTTAATTTCTAACACGTTTGACCCCCTTTTTGGTAAGTTTTTTTTCTGCAAATTTAAACAAAAGTTGAACCACAGAACATACAATTATATAGATAAGGAAAATATCTAAATAAGCTTCTATATAATTAAATCCGTAAGAAGCCTGAATTTTTGCAACTGCGGTTATATCTTTTACCGTCATCATAAAGGCAAGCGAAGTATTTTTTATGAGACTTACCGCAAGATTACAGATATTTGGCAAAGCAGACAAGAGGGCCTGGGGAATTATGATTCTGGTGTAGGCCTGAAAATGAGTCAAACCTGCACTTAAGGCGGCTTCATACTGGCCACGGTCTACGGTTGGAATGGCAGAACGGAAAACTTCGCTAAGAGTTGCAATTGTATTCAGGGTAAAAACAACTAAGGCATAAATTATTGGATTAGCGTTAAAAATATTTACACTTGGAAAAAATCGCTGGAAAAAGGTATTTAAGAGGCTTGGCAAAAGACTGTAAACAATCAAGATTTGGAGGACAATTGGAGTTCCCCTCATAAAAGAAATGTATACAAGTGAAATTTTACTTATTATAGGTCTTTTTTTAAGGCGACTCATAGCCATAAAGTAGGCAGGTAAAATTGCCAGCAAAAGAGAAATTATTGTAATTTCAAGAGTAACTGGAATAGCTTTAAAGGAGGCCCAGAAGGTTTTTAGCATGAATTCTTTATCAAGCAGCATTTACAGTCCTCCTCCCCCTCGAAAACTGTTTTTCCAGAAATTTAAAAAGATTTTCTATTAATAATGTAAGTCCCCAGTAAATTATGGCCAGAGCAATGTATGTTTCTAAAGCATATGCACCGTAGTTTCTAGAAATTATAAGATTACCGGAGCCCATCATATCTATAAGGCCAATTGTGTAGGCAAGACTCCCCTCTTTTAAAAGAGCAATAAGGGAATTTCCAAGATTAGGGATAGCGATTACGAAGGCCTGGGGAATTACTATGCGTACCATTGTCATAAATGGAGAAAGACCCGAAGCAATTCCTGCTTCATACTGGCCAGGTCCTACAGCAGCCAAAGCAGAACGAATTATTTCCGCAAGTTGTGCTGAATACAAAAGTGTTAAGGCCATAATGACAAAAATCATTTTTGGCCAAAAATTAATGTTCACACCAAAAAGTACCAGCATAAATTTTGGAATGCCGTAAAAAACAATAAAAAGAAGAACAATCGATGGTGTACAGCGCAAAATGTGGATGTAGATATCCGCAAAAATATTCCAAAATCTATGCCTGCTGAACTTTTGTCTTACAATTAAAATTGCAAGTAAGAGACCACATATTACAGTTCCAAGTACGACCCCAAAAGTAACTCCAATTTTTGGGAGTATAATTTTGAGGGCGTTTAAAATCTGTATTGGTGAAAATGGTCTGTTCATTTTTATGCCTTTACGGCATTGTAGCAGATTTTTTATTCTGTTACAAAATCAAAAACGTTTTCACCAAAATACTTTTGTGATAATTTTTCGATAGTTCCGTTTTCCTGTAAGGTTTTGATTGCCTGGTCATAAGCTTTTACAAGCTCTTCTTCATTTTTGTTGAAAAGTGGCCAAGTTGGAATTCCCTTGTATGGAACATAAGAAAGTTTATCTGCAAACTGGTGGTATGGCCCACTTTCTTTCAAAACGTTCTTTTCAAAAGAAAGTTTAAGAACCAGATAACCGTCATAACGACCTTCCAAAACCCAAAGATAAGAATCGGCAATATCAAAAACATCTGATGGAACCAGTTTGATTTGAGCTTTGCCCTGGTGAGCCTTGTTGTAATCGTCAATTACAGAATACTGAGCACTTAATGGTGATATTGGAATAAGTTTACCTGAATAAGCGGCAAATGAATCCATATCCTTTATCTTCTGTGCATCTGATGTACGGAAAGCAAGGCCTATTACCGAAGCGGCAATTGGACTTGAAGGGATAAGAAACTTCTTTTTGCGTTCTTCTGTAAGCCAGGCACCTTTAGTACCAACCTGATATTTACCAGTTTCAATTCCAATTAAAAGTTCATCATCTGAAACTGCATTAAAATTAAATTCATACTGAGGAAGGAGTTCGTCTACAGCACGTAAAACAGAAACTTCAAAACCGTCAGATTGACCTTTTTCATTTAAAAACCCATATGGAACATTAGTTGGAGTATGGGCAACCTGAATAAAACGCACTGCATTTTTTTTATCCTTTTTAGATTTTTTTGCAGCGAAGACCGGAGATGCCACCATAGAAGAGGCAAGCACGAATAACAAAAAAGATTTAGTAGATTTCTTCATAAATAAACTCCTTTTATATATAAAGTTTTTAAGTTAGTGGAGTTATATTATATTTTTTCCTAGTATGTCAATAGGTTTTATAGTTTTATATATTTATTGGAAAATTTTTTTACTAAATGGTAATCTAAACAAAAATTAGAATAATTGACGATTGGAGAAGGCATGCTTGCTTTGATTGTGGCCCGTTCCAAAAATAATGTAATTGGAAAAAAAGGCAGAATTCCCTGGTTTATAGAGGGGGAACAAAAACAGTTTAAAGAACTCACCACCGGTAATATTGTGATAATGGGACGATGCACTTACCAGGAAATTGGACACCCCCTGCCAGGTCGACAGACAATCGTAGTTTCCAAGAGCCAAAAGTATGATGGAGAAAACTTAAAAAGTGCCGAAAGTTTGGAGATGGCATTGAAAATAGCCAGAAGGAATGAAGAGAAAGCTCACCCACAAGATATATTTATTGCGGGAGGTTACGAATTATACAAGGCTGCCATTCCTCTGGTAGACACCATGTACATCACAGAGGTGGATATTACAATAGAAGATGGCGACACCTTTTTCCCCATATTTAATATAGAAGATTTTGATTTAGAAATTGGAGAAAAGGCTGGAAAGGATATTAAATATACAAGAACAATCTACAAGCGTAAGGTTCTACATCAATAAACTCTTAATCCTATAAAATTTTATCCTATAAAACTTCGGCTTTTCTATATACGTTATCAATTTTTTCGCAGATGGCCTTGCAAAGTCTGCATTCACACCACCCTTTTTCTAAAAATCTTCTTAAAATATCAAGTATAGAAACGCCAATATATAAAGATAAAGCTACAAAAATCATATACACAAAAGACCACTTTTCGCTCTTAAAAGAATCGGCCTTATAAATATTAATCCACAAGAACATAAAGAAGGCTGGAACCTGGTGTACAATGTAAACGCTAAATGCAGATATAGCAGCTTTCTGAATTAATTTTACAGAGTGTTCTTTGCACAAAATTGCAAAATTAAAGATAAGGAATGCACACAAAATATTTGGAAGAGTTCTAATATTGTTTATATATTGAACAGAAATCATTTGTATTGCGTGGAATAAACCATTAGTTCCATTTTTAAGCCCGCCTAATAGAGAACCAAAACAAAGACATACATAAATTAAACAGGCAAGAAGGAATGATAGATATTTAAACTTTCTTAAATTATCAAACTTCTTGCTGTATATTTCTTTTTTATAGTAACCAACAAAAATATAAACAAACCAGAACCAAAGGGAATCGGCTATATAAGAACCTTCTTGGGAATCAGGAATTGTACTAACAATACAAATCGTAAAAAAGCTTATAAAAATCAACACTTCCTGTTGTCTTCTTTTCAAATTAAAAACAAAATTCAAAAAAGGAGCTGCAAACATCAGCGTGATATAGGCAGAGGCGAACCATAATCCACGGCCTAAGAATGGAAGATAGCCACGTCCAATATCTTTCATGGAAACAGGAACTTTTAATACAAGCATTAAAGTTGTTAAGATAAAGGAGTAGAAAAACACATTGGACCATAATTTAAGAATTTTTTTTGCTCCAAAACGTGAATCTACCATAAACCAAACGCCAATAATTAAAAATACATTGGTAAAAATTCGTGCACCACAACTCAGCAGAGTTATTAAAATACCATTTACAGAAGTACTATCTTGATTAAAATTGGTCTGCCCCACAAAGTGCCCCATTATTATAAAAAGCATGGCAATTATTCTGACCAATTCAATATTTGTGTTTCTAGATTTATTTTTTTCAGACATATTGTCCTTTATTATATTAAGCAAAAATACGTCGAGTCAAGGCACGCTCACGCTTAAAGCCTTGACTCGATGTTTTGAGGGTTTTGTAATAAACCCTCAATCAAAATTGCAAAGGGAAAAAAATAAACATATACTGTAATTATGAGACTTATTTTAATACGACACGGAGATCCAAACTACGAATTGGATTGTCTTACAGAACTTGGTCAAAAGCAGGCCAAAATTACAGCACAAAGACTTTTAAAAGAAGGAATTCAAGAAGTTTATTCTTCGCCTATGGGACGAGCAAAACAAACTGCCCAGCCTTTTTTGGATGCTTCTGGAATTAAAAATATGCAGATTTTGGATTTTATGAAGGAAATCCGTTATGGTCTGGAAAATGATTTATACAACCAGGATTACAGTCCTTGGGTTGGTGTTGATCGCATGGCCAACCAGGGGGAAGATTTACAGAATCCAAACTGGAGAAGTCTTCCACTTTTTAAGGACAATACCGCCACTGTTGATATAGATCTTGTTCAGGCTGCTTCAGACAAATGGTTGGAAAGTCTTGGTTATAAACGACAAGGTCTATACTATAAAAATATACGTGATGATGATGCTCAATTCACCCTAGCCCTGTTCAGTCATGGGGGTTCATCTACAGCACTTCTTTCGCGAATATTTAATATTCCCTTCCCTCTTTTATGTGCATCCCTGCATATTCCACACACAGGTATTACAATTATACGTTTTGACAGGACTCCGGGTAAGGTTTCTGTACCGGTCGTAGAATTGATGAATGATGGAAATCATCTTAAATAATTTTTCATCGGTTGGAGTTTTTTAGACTAATTCCACTTGTTGCGGACAATTTCCACCACTTCCTCCAGAGAAAGTCCCATTTCTTTACACGCCTTCACATCCCGCTCAATTAATTCCTGAGCCGCAGAATTTCTTTTATTAGAAATTTCGTGATGGGCCATTTCGCTTACAAAAGTTCCACGGCCAGCTGCAGTAGAAATAAAACCTTCTCTTTCCAATTGTTCCCAGGCCTGTTTTACAGGAATTACACTAATTCTCAGATTCAGGGCAACAGTTCGGATTGGAGGTAGTTTTTCTCCGCTGGCAAGCTGGCCCTTCATAATCTGGCTGGAAATTTGTTCGTAAATCTGAGTATAAATTGGTTTATCTGATTTTTGAGAAAGCACAATATCCATATTTACATGTTGTATTTTTCAAATTGTTTTGCAGCCCGACGGAAAGTTAAAAGCCAGGTCAAAACATAAATTACAAGTCCGAGTAATAATACACACAACTGAAGAAGGATACTTTCATTCTGGCCTGTAAAAATCTGACCAAGTTTTGCAATAATATTTAATTCCTGTAATTCGCCAGCTGCAATCTTTTTTACACAAGCACGGTAAGTCCAAACAGGGAAGTCGAATGCAGCATACATAATAAAATAAATGACAGCGGCAAGAATGAAACGTAAACCTGATTTGAGGGGATTTTTATAAACATTACCCAGGAAAATCAGATTAAAAATAGAAAATTCAATCATCAAAAGGCCAAAGAATGAAATTGTAAGATCAATTCCTGCATTGTTTTCTGGAAATCCAGCAAGATTCTTTATAAGACAGGCCAGTAAAGCAGAAAGAATGGCAAAAAATTCCATCATCCCACAATATAAGAAACGGGCTTTTACAACATCAGTCTTTTTTACAGGTAAAAGTACGGTATACAAGATATCGTGAGTAGACTGATTAAGAGCAAAAGCCATAAAAATACAAAGAGTGATATAGAAAGGCCCAACATACATTGGATAAGATGGAATAAAATACATTGCTAAACAACATATTGACCAAATTACTGACTGTAAGGAATTTCCCAATACAAATTCTTTTTTCAAAAGGTTTAATGTCTGTGATTTCATAGTCCGCCTCCCCTTATCTTCGTTCAATATGAACCATAATGTCTTCTAAGCTTGGTTCTGCAATTTCAAATCCGGCTTCTTCTGCACTTGCCTTATCTTCACTTTTCATAAGACCTTCAAAACCAAACTGATGTTTATGAATGCCAATTATTTTTTCTTCCAAAGCATCTGAAAGCTGTTCTTTTTTACCGGCAACAGAAATGTATGATTTGCGGAAGGAGTCTTTGTCTGTACTTGCTATAATCTGGCCCTGTTTTATATAGGTGATGTAGTCGGCACATTTTTCGAGGTCGCTGGTTATATGTGTTGAAAAGAGGATGGAATGCTGACCGTCTTCAATAAATTCCTGGAAAAGCAAAACAAGGTCGTCGCGGGCAGCAGGATCGAGTCCACTAGTTGGTTCATCAAGAATCAAAAGTTTTGGATTGTGGCTCATAGCTACCGCAAGAGAATATTTTACTTTCATTCCAGCAGAAAGCTCTTTGAATTTTTTATTCTGGTCAATTTCAAAACGCTGGCAAAGTTCCTTATAACGCTCTTCATCCCATTGCTGGTAAAAACCTTTTGTTACATTTGTAATGCTTGAAATTTTTGATTCAGGATAAAAGTCCACACCGCCAAAAACATAGCCCACCTGATTTTTAATTTCAATTTCATCTTTAGGCATTGAAAGTCCGCAAAGAGAAACCTGTCCTCCATCAGACTTTAAAAGATTAAGCATGGTTTTTAAGGTTGTAGATTTACCGGCTCCGTTTCGCCCGATAAAACCCATAATAAAGCCTTCCTCCAGGGTAAAACTAACATTCTTAAGCTTAAAGGCATCATAATTTTTGCATAAATCTTTTACTTCAATTAGATTCATATTTCACTCCGTCACACACATTGTGTATCTTGTATATACACAATATAACATTACTTGCGACTTGTCAAATTTTATTGTTTCGAGGAAGTTATTTTTGTTTTTGTATTAAAACTTGGCATGCTGGGTGTTTTCATCGCAGTTTTGTGTGATGAAGCCACCCATGCCTTTATAAATGCAGTAAAATTTTTGAGAATCCGCTTCTGCTAGTTGAATTCCCGTGTAAGTTTCTTCTTTTAGTTTCCTATGGAAATTGATAAAGCGGGAACGACACCGATTAGCTCATACTCGTTAAAGCTTGAAAACATGGCATTCCCGTCAGAATCGATGACGCACACGGTGTTACTACTGACATAAACGGGCGAGCGCAACCACCACTTGCCGCCATCATAGCCGTCTTCAGTTCCCTGGATGGCGTAGTTTGCCTTTGCGTAATCGGTTGTTACCCTTATGCGACTGTTGCCTATTCCATACTCATTACATGCAGTAAAGCCGTAATCTGTTGTTGTTGATTCCTTTTCGCTAAGTAAAAAGATTTTGTCTTCAGTGTTGTCACATGCGTAAGTTGTTGCCGGTGGTAAAATATTGCCAGCATCTTTTGTGCTTTCCGCACTGTTGTCTACACTTGTTGTTGCAATCTGGTCTTGGGCTGTGTTTGTAAAGGCTGTGTCAATAAAGCCGTTGTTCAAATAAGAGCGGATTTCTGAGTCCTTGTAGTTGTTAGAATCATCATCAAACCTGTGTGCAGTAAGGATGCTCTCGGCAAGAAGAATCTTATTTCCGCTATCGCTTGGGTTCAACACACGCCAGACAATTGGCTCTACCTTAAAGTATTTTTGACTGTTTGCTGAACTTTGTGCAACAGTTGTGCCGTTACTGTAGGTGTAACTGCTATCAAAAGAATTTTCTGTGCATTTTGCATAGAAGTAGCCGTCGCTTCCCAGGTACCAGCCCCTGTAAACAGGCTCTGCGGTATAAGCACCATCGCCAGTGAGGGCAGAAATTGTCTGTGGAAAGTCGCCAAACTTGTAGTAAGTTCCGCCGGTAAGTGTTCCTGTGTAATCAGAAAGTAATACAAGACTTTCGGTAGGTTTTGCTCCAGCAGCTGCAACATAGAATGTGCCGTTCACTGTTGCTGTTTTTGTAACGCTGCCTTCGGTATAGCTGATTGTTATGGTCTGTCCAAGGCTTACGTTTTCGCTGCTGAATCCACTTGTTGTAAAATTAGTTACAGTCTTTGTACTTCCATCACTATATGTAGCAGTTACGGTAAGTCCAGAGGTATTAAGTCTGTCGCCTACGTAGTAGAGTGTACTTGCAAGACTTCCGCTTACGGCAATGCTTGAAAGAGTAACGCTTGGGGTGGCAGGCGTAGTTGTAGTTCCAGTTCCACTAGTTTCTGTTCCACTAGTTACACTTGTTCCAGTGTCAGTTCCACTAGTTACACTACTTGCAACTGGACTTGTACAAGATATTAAACTAAGTGCCGTAAGGCATAATAAGACTGTTAGAAATAATTTTGATTTTTTCACTTTTTCTCTCTCCGTTTTTAGATAACTTTCTTCTATATTACCCCCCCCCGAATGGTCGTGTCAATAGAGCATGAAAATGAGGTTTTTAAGGGGCTTAACCCCTTAGGCGAAGGGGTACAGTCAGGCATAGCCTGCCTGTGTGCATTTTGGAGGAGAATCCTAAAACGTCACGCTGTCGCAGCTCGTTTTTGTCCAAGACGAGGGCGTTGCGGGGGTGTCCCCCGCTAGAAGGGGTGGCGAGCAACGAAGTGCGAGCCAGGGGAAGGCTTTCCCCTCCTTGATTTAAAAGGATAGTTTTCGGATTTCTTCTACAAGGTTTCTTCCGTAGACTTCGCAGCCGAAACAATTTGGATGGAGATTGTCTATGAAATATTCTGGGAGATGTGGAACTAGTTTCATTCCGTCGATGATGCGGACATTTTTATACTGAGCGGCGATTTTTTTTACTTTTTCGCAGAAAGTCATTAGGGTTGGCAGGCCGTCTACAGAATCGCCTCTCCAGAGTGGTGATATACAAAGGATTGGAATTTCCTTGCCGTAGATGTCGATAAGGATTTTGTAATATTCTTCGATTTTGGTCATGTCTTTGTCGCCATACTGATTGGTTCCGAGGGCAACTATAATTTTATCTGGAGTATAGCCTTCCATTTTCATGAGGGAATTTTTGTCGTAGATGTAGCCGCCAATTCCCTGGTTGATGATGTTGTAATTTAAAAGTCTGTTGGCAACGCTAACATAGGTGCAAGATGATCTAAGTGGACCGTAGCCCTGGGTGATTGAGTCTCCAAGCCACAAAACTTTTTGGCCTTTAACGGCAGGTGTAACTTTGGCGTCTGTTGTGAAATTTTTGATTAGAACGGTGGCATCGGCTGGAAGATAAATTACTACATTCTTTTGACCTTCTGGAAGCTCCCATGCAATTTTGCCGCTATCCATAAGATCTTTTACATATTTAATTCCAGTTACAAGTCCGTCTACCGCGAGCTCGAAGGAGTCTGGAGAGCCCTTCCAGATGATTTTGTATTCAAAAGAAATTTTACGGGCTTGGGTTGTAAACTCTAGTGTTTTAGAAGTTGATGCTGTGCTGCGTTCGTACCAAAAGTCAGAAACTTTCTTGAAATATTCAATTTGTTTTTTGGAATATTGGAAGGCCTGGAGGTATCCCCCTTCCCTTTCTTCAAATTCATATGCACCAAAATAAATCTGTTTTAATTCGTCATTTGTCAAAATCATTTTATATCCACCCGTTTAGTTTTATGAAAATTATAGTCATGAGTTGAAGTTTTTAAAATTAAGTATGATTTATGCAAGTTTTTATACAGGCTTTTCTTCAGAATGAAAATTTATAATCTTATCGACTTGAGCAAGCGTAGATTTTCTATGAGAAACCAGAACCATAGTTTTATCGGGGTCTTTATCCTTTTCATCTTTTAAGGATTTTAGAATGACAGCTTCGTTCAAGGAATCCAGATTACTTGTTGGCTCATCTAAAAGCATAAATTTTGCATCATATAAAAATGCCCGAGCAAGTCCAATTCTCTGACGCTCACCACCACTCATGCTGCTTCCCAGTTCGCCGGTTTTTGTACTGTAACCATGTGGAAGTGACATAATAAAATCATGAAGGGAGGCCTTTTTTGCAGCACTTTCAATTTCTGCTTGGGTAAAGCATTCAGCTCCAAGAGAAATGTTTTCTGCAATACTTCCATTGAAAATATAAGTTTCCTGAGTGATGTATGAAATCATTGAACGGAGGTTTTCTGTATTTAGATTTTTCACATTTTCGCCACTGATTTTTATTTGTCCGCGGTCAACATCCCAGAATCGCATAAGTAGTTTTAATAGAGTTGATTTTCCGCAGCCGCTTACACCATGAATTCCTGTTATTTTTCCTTTTTGGAAAACTGCATTGAAATCTTTGAGTATCTGTTTTTCATCATAAGCAAAAGAAATATTCTCTACAGAAGCACCAGCAAAATTAATATCACAACCTGAAGTCACTTCTTCTACTACGGGCTTTTCTTCCAGAAGATTCAAAACTCTGTTGCCACTCGCAATTGTCTGATTCAAATTATTCGAAAGATTTGAAAGGGCTACAACAGGTCCAAATGAGCCAAGCATTGCAACTGTTCCTGTAACAAGGCCGGAAAAATTAATCAGATTTTTGGTAAAAGCTGTATAGAATAAAAAGAAGGCTCCTGTTCCAAAAAACAGTATCGCACCCGTTGTAAAAGATCTCTGCAAAGCTTCATATTTATTCAACTTTCCCTGAAGGTTTCCAAGTTGAAGCGATTCTTCTTCTATCTGATTTTTGCGTTTTTTTCCAAAATCATATTGAATTGTTTCATCAAGTCCGCGAAGACTTGCAAGCACAAAAGAGTTTAATTCTCCAAACTGATTTCTAAACTCAAAACCTTTACTGCTTCCAAGTTTGCTGTTTATAAGCGGTATCAAAAGCCCAACTGTCAGATAAGCTGCTGTAGCAAGAATGCCGGCCCAAATATAAATCTTTCCTAAAAAGACACACATAATTGTGCTCACAATCAGGGCAATAGCAACAGGAGATATTGTGTGAGCGTAAAACACTTCCAGAAGCTCAATATCACTTGTGATTACAGAAATCAGGTTTCCTTTATCACGTCCTTCGAGTTTTGCAGGGCAAAGGCGTCGCAGGGCTGCAAAAACTTTATGGCGGATAATGGCAAGAAGTTTGAATGCTATAAAATGATTACAATACTGCTCTCCATAATGAAGAAGACCACGGGCAATTGCAAGAATAATTAATAGAAGAAAAATGTTTTTTTGTCCCCAAAAAGTAAAAGTCTGTAGTCCAGAAGCATTTTGTGCAAGAGCGAGCAACTCCGCAGATGCAAAAACTGATAGAAAAATTGCACACAAAAATCCCGCTACTCCAAGTATAATTGCCAGCAGCATAACTGGAAGCAGAGGTTTTACAAGAACTATAAGTTTTGCCATAACGATAAGTGATGGGCGGCGTTTTTCTGTTTCCTTGGATTTCATTTTAGGCCTCCTGCAAAGTCTTCTAGTTCTTTTTGCTTTTTATAGAGCTTTGAATATTCGCCATCAATTTTCATCAACTGTTCGTGACTTCCCTCTTCTGTAATTTTTCCATCTTGCAGGAAATAAATCTGATTTGAGCTAACAACATTTGCCAGACGATGTGAAATTAATATGATGATTTTTGATTTGGCTAGTTCGTGAATAACGGACATAATCTCTTCTTCGCTTTCTACATCAATACTGCTGGTAGCTTCATCAAAAATGAAAACCTGAGGATTAAGTAAAAGAGAGCGAGCCAGAGCAAGCCTTTGTTTCTGACCGCCGGAAAGATTCGAAGCGGCTTCCATAAGTTGATAATCTAAACCACTGTTGGCTTTGACAAATTCCAAAAGATTTACTTTTGCGAGAACCTCTTCCAGTTCTCTGTCTTCAGCCTCCGGCTTTGCAACTAAAAGATTATCACGAATACTTCCTTTAAAAAGATATGAGTCGTGGTTTACAAGAACTATGTTTTTCATAAGGGATGATTCGGAAACTGACCGGAGTTCTGTATCTTTAAATAACACAGAACCCTCATATCCTTTATTTCTTCCCATCAGAATTCCTGCAATTGTACTTTTGCCACTACCAGAAACTCCAACAAAGGATGTTATTCCTCGTCCACATTCAATATTTATATTCTGTAAAATTGTTCGTTCTTTATCGTAAGAAAAATTTACATCCTCAAATCTGATTGAATTAAGATTTTCGGGAAAGTTTCCACTTTTCTCTTCAGGTTCAGGCAAATCTAAAAGGGCAAAAATCTTATCACTAGCTGCCATTCCGTTCATTGCAACATGGAAAAAAGAACCAAGCAGACGAAGGGGGATAAAAAACTCGGCTGCAAGAAGAATAATCATTAAAGCACCCTGAAGGTCAACTTTACCAGCACGAAATTGCAGTAAAGTAACAATCATTCCAACCGCAGCACCGCCATAAGCCATAATGTCCATTACAGAAGTACTGTTAAGCTGCATTGTCAAAACTTTCATTGTAACATGGCGGAATTTCTGAGATTCCTCGTCCATCTCGCGGGCCCTTTTTTTATCAGCCTGATAGATTTTGAGTGTAGTTAGGCCCTGAAGATTTTCAAGAAAACTGTCCCCAAGCTCTGCGTACAAGCCCCAGTATTTTTTCAAAAGTCGTTTTGCAATCTTCATTACTACGACAATCGAAAGCGGGATAAGAGGTACACAAACTAAAAGTACAGCAGACGCCCTCAGATTAACAAAAGATAAAATTGCAAAAAGCGTAAGCGGGCAAATCAGGCTGTAAAAAAACTGCGAAAGATATTTTCCAAAGTAGATTTCAAGCTGTTCAACACCTTCGCTTGCCAGCTGAACTACTTCTGCGGTATGAACATGTTCGCGGTAAGAAGAGCCAAGACGCAAAAGTTTTTCGTAAATCTTACTTCGTAAAATTCTTTTTACGTCGACGCTCGCCTTATAAGAAGTTCGTGAAGTTAGCCATTCCATAAGAAAACGAACTGCAATACAGCCCAAAATAACTGGAAGCCAAATTCCAAAAGCAGGGATTGTATTTTCAAAAATCCCCGCAATCATGCCGCTGAGAGTGAAAATCAAGAGCACCTGAGCAATCAAAGCTATCCATTGCCAGAGCACCTGAAGTACAACATATTTTTTTGCGTGTGAAAGTAATTTTATAAGTCTAACCTTAATCATCTTCTTCCTCTGACTCCGTTTTAACACGGAAGATAAAATAAAGTAAATGACAAAGCCAGACCACAGCAAGAATTATGCAGGGAATCCAGATTCCTTTTCGTGCCATCATAAAAAAGCCCAAGCCCATTACAAGTGTAACCGAAATCAAAATAGAAAGCTTAGTTTTTAAAGTCATTGCTTTTCGCTCAACAAAGGATTCCAGATTTTTTTTATAAAGCTTTGTGTTTATAAACCAGTTATGCAGACGGTCAGAGGATTTTGCGAAGGAGAATGCCGTAACAAGATAAAATGGGACGGTTGGAAGAACCGGCAGAAAAACACCGATTGTTCCAAGTGCAAGACAGAGAAAACCAAGAATAATCCAGAAAATCTTAATTGGAGAAAAATTGCGGTTATTCATTTTTATTTCCTTTTTTCAACCAGTGATTTTATTTCTGCAATACCTGCAAGAATTTCCCCTTTTTTCTTTGGCGTATAAAAGCGGATTTTTGGTTCAATTTTTAGAAGTAAAGGTACAAGTGACTTGAGGGAATCTGGATTGACAGCTTCCTCGGGATAAATTGCCAGAATACTTGAAGTGCTTTCCTTGTAAGTAATTTCTGCCTGAGGACAGATTAGATGTACAACTTCAAGGGCTGCATTTCTGATATCAGAGTCGCTGAGGATGGGATCGCGGAAACGAAGGCGACCGGGAAAGTAATTGTATTGCATTTCTCTAGTCCCTTTCGCCCAACAGAGGTTTCATGGCATTTACGCTGAAGTCCACCTGCTACAACCTTAGCACAACCTTTTCTGAAGGTGTCTGTCTTAATAAAAGCGGCAGCTGCAAGACCTGCAACTACTCCCCAAAGAAATTTCTTACCACCGTCTGTCATATCAGGCTCCTATAATTTTTATTAGTCTACACTAACTTTTATTAGTAATAACTAACAATATCACTAAAAACGGTTATTTGCAACTAACATCTTGAGCAGTATTCTTTTGAGAAGCAGGCAGAACGGAAGCATTTTTTAAACTTACTTTGCAAGCTCCATCTTAAAATCACATAGCTCGTCACCGGCACCGATTGTTTTAGTTCTTGTAAACTTAAGGCCTGGCAAATTGCCGTAAGAATGAACATCGTTTTCACAGAAGAGAATGTTCAGCTCCGGGCAGCCAGCTTCTGTAAGATAAGCGTGATAAGGACACTGGGTAATATCCATGCGGAAACAGCTCTTTTCTTTTGGATAAAACACATTCTTAAAGCCCGCACTTTCGCCGAACATTTTGTGACTCATTGAATCCCACATGTTAAGAAAGAATTTTTTGAAGCCCGGAAAACGGCAGCATTTTGCTATCATCTGCCCCATTTTATCTGATTTTTCAGCCATTTTTGTTTTCATTATGTCGTATGCAATTTCTGAATCAGCTTCTTTCATTGCAAGATAAATTGCCGCCGCAGGGAAAATAAAGTTATCTGTATGTGATCTAACGCCTTTTGGTAAATCGGTGTGAGCTGTATACATTATATACAGACGGCTTTCAGCATCTTTCCAGATTTTTTCAACATCAGAAGGGGAAAATCGTTTCATCATTTCTTTCTTAAATTGCTTTTTACTTTTTATTACTTTGTAAGCTTTTTCGCTTAATTCGTTTTCCTGTTTTTTAAAACTCGTTTTCTTTTTCATTTTTTTTTACTTTGACCTCTCTATTTTTTTGTTAACGTCTTCTAACACTATTACACTAATATTTAACTTTTACTATATTTCAGACTGAATCTTGCGTATTGAAAAAAAATTGCCTTATATTTAATTGAAAATTTGTTATAATTTAATAATGCTAAAATCCATATATCCAGTCATAACAAGCGAAAAGTCTCTCCCCTTTTATCTTACAGGAATTGGTCAGACAGATCCGGAATATCATATTGTCAGAGATAAAGGTCTTGCTTCCCATCAGTTTCTTTTTACAATTGAGGGTCAGGGGATTTTCAAGTGTCAGGGCAAAACTATAATCATGAAGAAAAATGATTTACTTTATATGCCTCCTGGAATTAGTCATGAATATCAGCCTCTGGAAAAAGACTGGCAGACTAAGTGGCTTGTTTTTCGGGGAGAATACATTGATTCTCTTATGGAGAACCTGGGATTTAAAAACTGGTTTATAAAAGCTGTAGAAGACATTTTTCCTGTTCAGCAGGCTTTTGACAGGCTTTTTAAGCTGGCTGAAAGTGTTGAAAACAGGGAAAAAACTTCTGTTTTGTTATACGAATACATCCTTTTACTTCAAAAAATCTGTTTGTCTGAATCCAGTTCACTTACAAATGAACACGTAAAAAAGGCAATAAAATTCATGGAAGAAAATTATAAGAGAGATTTAACGATTGAAGAGATTGCCGATTCTGCAGAACTTTCTGTTCAGCATTTTTGCAGGATTTTTCATAAGGTTACAAAAATGAGGCCTCTGGAGTTTCTGGCAAAAAAGCGTATTTCTCAGGCTAAAAGTCTTTTAGAAAATACGAATATGACGGTTGCCCAGGTAGGACAGGCCGTTGGTTATAAAGATAAGAATTATTTTGGGATTGTTTTTAAGGCTCATGAAGGAATTTCTCCTGGGCGGTGGAAGAATCTATAATTAATTGTACGCTAATATTTTAATATTTTGACAAAAATTTCAGATTGAACATGAAAATTAAAGGGATAGAATATTCATAATTTAATCTTACAGAGGATTTAGTTATGAAAAAGTTGATTCTTATTTCAATTGTCATATTAAGTATGACTGCTTGCAGAAATAATAAGGTGGTAAATAAAATGAATATGAAAATCGATACAGAAAATCATACAATAACAGAAAATAAGCTCTGGCGGGGAATGGGCATGGTCAGCGGAAACAATTCATCCCGTCTTTTACTCGATTACAAGAGTCAGAATCCTAAACAGTATCAGGAACTTCTGGAACTTATCTTTGGTGATAAAGGCTGTGCGGTTCAGCACCTAAAAATTGAAATGGGAGCTGATATCAACTCATCTTCTGGAACAGAACCTTGCACCATGCGAACTCCTGACGAAAAGGCTGATGTAACTCGCGGAGCAGGCTTTATTCTTGCCGCTGATGCTAAAAAAGTAAATCCGAATCTTACTCTTGATATGCTCTGGTGGAGCGAGCCTCTCTGGATAGAAAAAGAGGGCGGACAGATTAGCGGAGCTGACTTACCTAAAGAAAAAATCTACGAAAACCGTTATTTATGGTACCGCGAAAATCTTGTTGCAGCTTATGAAACTTTTGGCCTTAAGTTTGATTTTGTAAGTGCCACCCAAAATGAACGAGGCTGGGATCCCGACTGGATAATTTATCTTTCAAATCATCTTAAAGCCGACAGCAGGGCCCCTTACGATTTTTCTAAAATTAAAATTGTTGCTGGTGATGAAGTCTGCACCTGGAATCAGGCAAATCTGATGGCAGAAAATAAGGAACTCTTTGACGCAATTGATGTTATTGGAAGTCACTATACCTACTGGTCAAACGAAACTGTCCAGACTCTTCGCGAAAATGGGAAGGAAGTCTGGATGTCGGAAGGTTCTTCTCCAATGGGTTATGCAAAAAGCGTTTCCCGCTATGATGGAAATGGTTCTGGTTTAAATGGACTAAATGGAGTTCTTGATGTTGCAAACCGTATAATCACCATGTATGCGGCAGGAAAAATGACACTGTATGAATTCCAACCGGTAGTTGCTGCTTATTATGATGGAGTTACCTATTGTCATAAACAGTTGATTTCTGCCCAGAGTCCATGGAGCGGTTACTACGAACTTGACCCTGGCTTTTTTATGACTCTTCATTTTTCCCGCTTTATAAAACGCGGCTGGCTTATGCTTGACGATGCTTCTTTTGCAGACGGACATGCAGCGGGTGATGGGCACGCACTTGGTGGAGCAACTTATTCCTGTCTTTCTGCCTGCGATCCAAAAACTGGTGACTGGTCCAGCGTAATCACAAATACGACAGATAATCCTATTGAATATACTTTTGAACTTAAAAAAGATGATAAAAAACTCTGGCTTTATGAAACGACCAGCTGGAAAAAATCAGACAGTCTTAAAAAATCGCCTGTAAAAATTAAGAATAAGCTCTGTAAAATCATCATAAAGCCAAATTCAATTGTTACACTTTCTACTATAAATATAAATCCGCTGGAGGAAGCACTAAGTCTTTCTTCTGTTTCAGAAAAGGATGATGAAGTACTGGCTCTTCCTTACGAAGATGATTTTTCTTATTCTGACGATTTTCTCTCCGCACGTGGTGGGGCTCCCCTTTACACCACCGATGAAGGAGGTGCTTTTGAAGTTATAGAAGAGGATGGTCAAAAAATCCTGCAGCAAAAAATCCTTTTGGAAAATAAGGCCCGCGAATGGGGAGGCAGCCCGGAACCTGTTACAAATCTTGGGGATGACCGCTGGTTTAATTATTCTGTACAGATTGAAGGCAGATTCGACCCAGATGATCTTTCCGAAAAAAATTATATCGGAATTGGCGGCCGTTATAATCTTCCGGACAGTGGTAAAAATGGAATCTGGATTAAGCTTCAGGCAAATGGAAAATGGGATCTGATGCGAAACAGCCAGTCTGTAAAAAATGGAAACATTGAAGCTGCTCTTAGTAAGGATGATAAGTGGCAGAAGGAATGGCATAAACTTTCACTTTCTTTTGAAGAAATGACAATTTCTGCTTTTATTGATGATGTTAAAGTTTGTGATTTTGAACTGGGCTTGAGCGAAAAAGTCTCTTTACAGGGGGCTGGAAGAGCGGCAATTTATTCAGCCTACAGGAAGAACTGCTATAAAAATCTGAAAATTACTCCACTTGGTGAAAAATACTACATCACCCGCTTTGATAATCTTGATTCCGTCTTTACCTATGATGATAAAACCCCTTGGGAACACAGCCTTATGTATTCTTTTAAGTGTTATAAAAGAACTGTTTCAAAAGGCCAGAAAGGAAGTTCTTTTACCCTAACCTTTTCAGGTTCTGCCTTTATTCTTACAGGAAACAGCGAAAAAGGAGCTGGCATAAAAGTTACTTTAGATGGCAAGGAGTATGAAATAATCAAGGTTGGAAAAACAGGAAACAGAGAAGCACTTTACTATTCTGGTGATTTAAAAGAAGGCAAACATAAAGCCGAAATCACTATTCTGGCCGGAAGCCTTAATCTTGATGGTGCAGAAATAAAGTAGTTTTTAGATATTTCAGTTCATACGGCAAATCCAACTCAAAATCTCATCAATTGCAAGTTTTCCATTTCCTACATTGCAGTGGTTTTCAGCCTCCTCTTTCTCGGTAAACAATCGGAAGGTAAGGCTTTTGACATTTTTCAGCATGTTAATTTCTTTTCCAATAAGGTGATAATCAATAAAGTGATCTTTTGTCGCTCCTAAAATAAGCATGTCCTGGGTAATTTTATCTGCAACAGGTTCAATATCATACAGTTTTAGTTTTTTTGCATAAGCATAAGGATCCTTTGCTTCATAGGCATAGCAGCCGTGTTTAATTCCCCAGTCGATAATTGGAGATTTTTTAGCCTTCTTTTTGAAAACAATATTCATTAATGTACGAGCATGAAGTTTCATAAGTGTATGAAAGGCTCTTTGAGTTGAAGCAGACAATCCGCTAACAAGCACATCCTGAAAGCATGGAAAAATTGACCAGGCAACAACTTTTGTAATACGTTTATCAAAGGCAGCGGCACGTGGAGCCAGATATCCTCCCAAAGAAATTCCAACAATTGTAACATCATCAAGGTGGCAAAAATCCAAAATTGCTTTTACAGGCTTTTCCCACTCGTGAGTAAAATGCATTCCCTGAAGACGCATTACTCCACCCTGACCAGGACCTTCAAACATATAAACTTCAAAACCTTGTTCCTGCATGTACAAAACCGTAAAAAGAAACTCTTCAAAGTAACTGTCATTTCCACCATGCAGCAAAATAGTTCCCTTGCACTTTCCTTCTGGAACAACATGCATTACAGGAAGTTTTACATTTTCAAAAGGAACATCGAATTTTTGTATACGAGGATTTTCACCTTCAAAAAAATCTGCATAATATTCGTAAAAAAGTTTTGTTGCTTTTTCATAATACAACTTTTTGTCGGGGTCACCATCGTACATAAAAAACTCGCTCATTCTATAATAAGCAATTGCGTTGTCAGTTCTTTCTTCCTTCATCGCCTGGTCACCAAGTGCAATCAATTCTCGTTTCCAGTCAGCACTGTTGTAAATTTTTCCTGCAACTTTTTCTATATCTTCAAGTCGTCCACCATCCCAGTTAATTACACGGTTCAACTGATAATTAAAATTTGCCTCATCATTTAATTTATATACACCTTTTTTAAGTGTAACAGCTTTTGTGATATCGTATTTTTTCATCTTTTCTCCTTTTGGGCGTTACCGCCTGAAGGCGGTCGGGCTTTGCGGGGTTCCGCTATCGCTCATTCCTTCGGAACTGCCCTTTCAGGGCAGCCCCTACAATCCCTAACGCAAAAACAATTTATTACTTTTGAAGGAGAAAAACTTTCAATTAGATGCTATTTTTAACTTTTTATAAATTCAGAAAATGAAATTCCAAACATTCTTTTACAGGTTGAAGCAAAATGAGAAGGAGAATCGAAACCAGCTTTCATTGCGGCTTCGGTAATATTCTGTTTTTTCATGTAATAAAGAAAACCTTTTTTCATTTTGTCCAGAGCAAGATAGCGGTGCATAGAAATTCCCATACTTTCCTTAAACAAATGGGAAAGCCGACTTTTTGAAAGATTCACTTTATCACAAAGAAAAGGAACAAGATCATTAGGAATTTCTGGCAATTCTTTGATTGTTTCAAGGACAGTTTTTATACGAAAATCCACATTATCATATTCTGTCTTTGTAAGTTCCAGAAAAGAAAGCACTTTACTGTCTGATACCTTAAGATTTCCTTTGCAATTTTTCCAGATATTCAGAAGTTCTTTTGCTGTATCAGATGGTAATGTAAAATATGAATTCTCTTTTAAGTATTTTCTCTGAATCTCTGCCGCGTACCATGTAGTTGAATCAAAAAGATACACAAGCATTTCACCCTTATCTGCATAAATCGTATGATTTACATCTGAATCTATAAAAACTGCATCTGCCTGAAATTCTTCATCTTCGACAACAACATTCAGCTTTCCATCCAGTGCAATTACAAGATGAACTGCAAGATGAGAATGCATATCCGGAGTACGGTACTCTGAACGTATGAGCATGTGGTCATATTCAAATAAAAAATCGGTCATCCTACCCCATTAAATCACTTGTCTTGTATTCTAATACTACGACACCAGTGCAACAAATAATCCCACTACAGCACACGAAGGAATTCCAAGCAGCGTGCCTATACAGCTCTGTTTAATGTGAAATAAATAATCGTGATACTCTTTCATATCCTCTGTGCCAGGAATGCGCATTCTCTTTGAATGACAAAACCAGATACAATCCAGAACAAGGGCGTCAAACCAGGAAATAGAAAGCCAGATAATGAATGTATATAAAAATCCCTGCCAGAAATTTTCAGCATGATTTATTTTAATCATTACAAGAACGGCAGCTGCTATCAGAACAATTATTGCAAGAGCTTTTCGAACAAGGTCTTTTGCAGAAAATCTTTTTTCAGTTTTTTCGACAAGTCCAAGCTCCTCACATTTTTTCCGGATTTCCGGCGGATAATCGCTTATTACACCAAGAGGATTTTTCAAGTCCATTGGTACCACAATCAATGAAAAAACCGCAATTGCAATTAAACATTCGATTAATAAAATCATCTCAAATTCCTCCTTTTATATCCGCAGTCACAATATGGTCCATCTGATGCCAGTGTGTACTCTCTGACAAAATCCGAAGCCCCTCCAAGCTCACTCATTGTCATTGCATTTTCGTAAAAAAGTGTAAGCTCTTCTACTGTCGGACGTCTGTCCATACATTGCAAGAAAGCAATTAGCATGGCGCAATTGACGATATTTGTCTTAAAACGATCTGCTTTTTCAAACCCAGGAAGTTTCTCAATAATTTCCCTGTACTTTTGTTTTGACTGTTTTGAAATTCTGTTTGCATCATCATCTGTGAAACCTAAATCAGAAACCAGATGATTTCGAAATGATTTCTTGTAAAGCATCCACATAGCGGATGGCATACCTGTATATTTCATTGTTTTGCTCCTGTCATATATAATTAAATAATCACTCCTGTATAATTAATTGCTGTTTCGCTTTTATCCGGCACGTACCAGTAATCACAGGAATCTGAACCGGTTGCAACTGTATGAGTGCGGATTAATTTTGCGTGCATGAGCTTTGCATATTGATGATCAAGATTACACATGTGCGGCATTATTTCCATGTAGCCGTATTTTTTTGCATACTGAACGAGAGGACATCCAACAAGAGTAAAGGCAATGCCTTCATCTGTATTATTCGGATTAACACGCATGAGCCAGGTTTCAAGCCATTTTCCTTCTGTCTGATTTTTTTTGACATCATCGGCATATTTTTTATAACTTTTGTAAAGGTATTTTCTAAAAGGATTTAATATAATCTTATGATTTATGTTCATAAGAGGACTTAAAAATCTTATAGAGTTATATACCTCAATCAAAAGTTCATCTATCGCGTTTCCGTCCAGACGATGATCTGTAGCCTCGTAAAATGACAGAAAGATAATGAACATAGTAAGATTACCTGCAAGAGAATTATCTTTTCCTCCAAGATCAGGAGCATTTGACATCATTTTGGGAAAGATTTCTTTTTGTCGTCTGCAGATTTCTTTGTATTCCAATGAAAAATGTTTTTTTATGTATCTTTTTATATGACGAAATATGAACTGTTCCATTTATTTTTTCTCGCTCTTCATTAAGGTAATTGGAAATGGCATTTTTCCAGGTTTAAAATTAATTCTAAGTTCAGGCTCTGAATTAAATATTAATTCAGCTTCTAAAATTGTAATTTGTTTGCCATTATTTGCTATAACAGAAATATTTTTAGCATAGAAACTTCCATCCTGTTTTTTCTTAATACTGAATGAAAATTGATCCACAGTTTTATCTTTATAGGAAAATGGCAGGATTGTAATAGTTTTTGAATCACCTTCATCCTCAGTTACTGTAAATTGAATTTCAGATTCTGATTTTGAACCAAGAACACTAAGTGTAGATAACTGTCGAACAGCTACTGGTTGAGAAAATGCGAATGATACAAAAATATAAATTAATAATGAAAATAAGAATTGTTTCTTTACGGACATTTTTACTCCCTTAGAAATAATATTTCATTCCCGTTGTTATACAAACATAACCGCCGCAGAAATTGCCATTTGCAATCTGAGATTTATCTATATTTGATTTCCCACCAAAACTCGCGATTGCTGCACCTCCGCCAAATTCTACAAAAAAGCCTTTATTTTGCAAAAACAGGAATTCAAAACCGCCGGCTCCTCCTAATTCCAGAATCAACGGTGCATAGAAAAACTGATAGTTACAATCTTTGCTTGTACCTATCTCACATTTCATATAACCATAAGTTCTAAATGAGAAATCATTTATTTTTATGATTTTTCCAAAGTGAAGCTTATCTCCAAATGAGATTAACATTCCATCAGTTCCAAAATCATTTGCTAAGTATAAAGAAGCGGAAATTTCATCCCGAATAAAAAATCCAGTTTGAGATGAATAAATAGGAAATGAAAAATTAATTCCACCGCCGCTTTTTCTGCTTTGAATAAGAGCAAAAGTTCCGAACGATAAATCATTGGTCGAGTTTTCTTTTGCATAAGAAAACGAAAGTGAACAGAATATGATTACAGCAAGAACTGTTCTTTTAAATATTTTGTTAGACATATCTAACAATAACACAAAAATAAATTAGTCACAACTAACTTTCATTCTTAATTACACTCTTATACATTCCACATACATCAACTTACCTGATAAAGTTTGTCCAGGCATGCTCTTCTTTTTCAGGAAGACCAAACTTTTCTTTTCCCAGGGAAATTGATTTAATCAAAAAACTCATGTTGCGGGCAAGGACACGAAGAGTTTGCATTCCTTCAGAATCTTCAGCTGCTTCTCCTGGAGCCTCACCATGGATATTATTCCAGTACTGACTGCTTGCCACAGGCATTCCACTAATTGAAAAATACTTATTCAAAACATCAAAAGAAGCAGTTGTTCCTCCACGGCGGGCACAAACAAATCCTGCACCAACCTTCATTGTTTTATCAAAAGAGGCACTATAAAAAAGCCTCTGTAAAAAAGCCTGAACAGTTGCATTTGGTGCCGAATAATAAACAGGAGTACCAACAACAAGACCGTCAGCATCTTTAAGCTTAGGAGCAAATTCATTCACTGCATCATCAAAAACACATTTTCCCAACTGACCACAACGACCACAGGCAATACACCCACGAATATCTTTATTTCCAATATTGAAAATTTCAGTCTCTATTCCCTGCTCTTCAAAAATCTTCTGCATTTCGTGCAGACCAAGCAAAGTGTTACTGTTTCCTCGTGGACTTCCATTTACTAAAAGAACTTTCATATCAACCTCTCTGTTTTGGCATTTGATTTAAGAATAAAACCATAAAAGTAATTTGGCTATGCCCTAAACCAGTCTTCCACCCGCAAGAAGGCATTTTCTTTCATTTGTTCAAAATCTGCTGTATTGTGAGTTACAAGCACCATACCATTTGAAATAGCTGTAGCTGCAATCTGAGAATCGTAGTTAGGAAGAGGCTTTCCATCTTTTTCAGCTCGGGCCTGAATTTCACCGCAAATAGAGGCGGAAAATTTGTCGTAAGGGATGACGTCAAAACATTCCTCGTAACTTTCAAGACAGCATTCAAGATATTTCTTTTTTCTACCTTCAGAAAGACGACTAACTCCACGTTTTAATTCCTGCCAGGTAACAGCAGAAATAGCACACATATCTCTTCGTGCTTCATAAATAGATGCAACACACATAGAAACCTCCTTTCAGGAACTCAAGAGTCGTGAGAGCCCCTGTAGATAAAAATATAATCCAGGTTTTTATTATAGCCAAGATAAATTTTGTTAGCCAACATCTTAGACCGGCCACCAGTGGCCTAACACAAGTCATATTTAAACGGTATAATAACCTCATGCACTTTGTAACCGCAAAAACAATTCTGACTCCTCACAGCATGAACATTTACCGCGGATGTTCCCATGGCTGTATCTATTGCGACTCCCGCAGTAAGTGCTATCAGTTTACTCATGATTTTGAAGATATCGAAGTAAAACAGAATGCTCCTGAACTTTTGGAAGAAGCCCTCCGTAAAAAACGAAAACGCTGCATGATTGGAACAGGCTCCATGTGCGACCCTTACATTCCACTGGAAAAAGACCTGGGCCTTATGAGACGCTGCCTTGAAATAATTGACCGCTATAATTTCGGTGCAACTCTAATTACAAAATCAGACCTTGTACTACGAGACCTGGATCTTCTTGCCCGCATAAATAATAAAACCAAAGCTGTAGTTCAGATGACACTCACCACCGCAGACGACGAACTCAGCCGTAAAATTGAACCAGGCGTTTGCCCTACTAGCCGCCGTTTTGAAGTTTTGCAGGCTTGTCGCGAGGCTGGTATTCCGACAGTAGTCTGGTTCAGTCCACTTCTCCCATTTATCAATGATACACAAAGTAATATAGAAGGAATTGTTAATTATTGTGTTCGGGCCGGTGTTCACGCAATCATTTGTTTTGGAATTGGGCTTACACTGAGGGAAGGAAACAGAGAATATTTTTACGCGGCTTTGGACCGCAAGTTTCCGACTGGCTCAACCAACACAAGTCTCAAGGAACTTTATCAGAAAACTTTCGGCTACTCCTACATGTGCTCAAGTCCACACGAACATGAACTTATGACATATCTTGCAAAACTTTGCCGCCAGTATAATATCCAGCTGGGAACAGATTCTGTTTTTAAGTGGATAGAAGAGTTCCCGGATAAAAATCCTCTGCAGCCGGAATTATTTTAAAATGGGAAAGCAATTAGCAGATGGACTGCTTATTTCTAAAAAGTTAATTCATATATTAATCATATTATATAGAAGAAAATAAGCTTGGGTTCTACATATTAGGGGGGGCAGTTTTTTTCCTTCCCCTCTCCTAAAAAAGGGATATTAGGAATGCCCACCAAGAGATAGCGGCTCCCAGGAATCAAAACTTTTTTTTGATGCCGAATTATTCTGGATATATTCATCCATCGCATCGCGGACAAGTTCTGCAGCCTTGCATCAGGGCTCGATGATACCTCTGCAATACGCGTGGTTGAAGTAAAAGTGTAATTATTTTGTTTTTATGTTATGGTATCTTATAAGGATAGCATAACATGAAATATTACAGAATTCATACCGCAGACATTGCATATATCACAAAGCAGCCTCGGGGAATTTTTACAGCAATAGGAAAACTTGTTGATTCAAAAACGCTGACAGAAGAAGAGACAGCAGAATATTGGAAAAACAGGGAATATTTTGAAAAGGTTCTGCCGGTTCCTCCTTTTTATAAAGACGGAAATCCTCAGGGTGCAACAACCTGGTTTAAGGATAATCCCAAGGGAAACGATATTTATGCTCAGATGACTTTTTACCGAGCCATGGCTGCAAAGTATGGGCTCAAGCTTTATAAATCTGAATGCAGCGAAGTACCAGGACAAGTTATTTACGAAGATGATTTTCAAATTGCGGTGATTAATACAAGAACTGATATTGAAGTAAAAATGACGGAAGTATAAGCGTCACCTACCCTACAATCCCCACCCCAAGTAAAAATGCGTTAGCGCTGTGAAGGGTGCTGTAAGCAGCCACCGCAAGAAACGGTGGTTGAGCATAGCGAAAGCAGCGTTTCTGAGGAGGCCGGAGCGAAAGCGGAGCCCGTAACATAGCGACCCGAAGGGGAACGCCCATAATTTTTTTATTATCCACCGACCCATTTCCACAGTTTTGCGACTATAATAGTATACGAGAAAAGAATGAAAAGCGTGCACGGCTTATCACAGGAAAAAAAATGAAAGAAGACTTATTTGATTACGCCCAATATCTTTTAAAGCTTGCAGTCAAAAAAACTGATAATTTTGAACAGGCTGAAGATTTGGTAAGCGAAACTCTTTTAAGTGCAATCGTTGCCAGGCAGGGCGGGCAGTCTAAAAAAATCGAAAATCTTCAGGCTTACCTTACTGGCATATTGAATCACAAGTTCAACGATTTTCTTCGTTCAAAATATTCAAAGCCTGTCATTTCTTATGGTGTAATTCCCCGCTTTGATTTTGAAAGCAGCGAAGAGCCCGCTCTGGACAAACTCATCAAAAATGAAGAAAGAGAAAAGGTTCGAAGCTTCATCGCTCAGCTTTCAAAAAATTATCGGGAAGTTCTGGTTCGTCATTTTATTCATGGCCAGAATCTTCAGTCAATTGCTGTAGAACTGGACATAAATACTAACACGGTAAAATCCAGGCTCAACACCGCCCGTATGAATCTGAAATCACAAATGGAGAAAAAAGAAATGGAAAAATTCGAAAAGCAAAGTTACGAGCCGGAGCAGCTTGATATCTGGATGTATGGCGAAATGGAAAATGACTGCAAGGCTTTTCATGTTAATGACTGGACCTGCCGCATCCACCAGAATATTTTAATTATGGCCTATAAAAATCCGCTCACGATTACAGAACTTTCACAGGGCCTTGGGATTTCGGCAGCCTACATTGAACCTATTGTTGAAGAATTGATTTCTTATGATTTTATGGCCCGCAAGGGAGATAAGGTTTATACAAGCTTTATCATCTTTACTCAGGAAGAAAAAGATAAGGCTTACGACCACGATAAAGCAGTTGCAGAAAAACACGCTCAGAAAATGTGGGGGCTGCTGGAAACCTGGCTTGAAAAAATCCGTCAGCTGGATTGCTATAAAAAGCTGAATGAAAGACAACAGGCAAGCCTCCTTCAGTTTGCGGCAATTTTTATTATTCATGAAGCTGTTCGCGAAGTAAAAGCTCAGAAGATTTCTAAGCCCGATGTTATGAGTATTAAGCATCAGGCAAAGTGGCAAGGCTATGCTTACGGCTTTCAAACTTCTCTTGATTACAAAGATAACTGGGATTATGTTACCGGGCACTCCCTTTGCAAGCTGAATGGTTGTCATGTAGTTGCAACCGGGCCTTATAAAAATCACGAGGACTTGTGCTTTTATGCTTATGATGTTGCAGCTGGCTTTACCTTCAGCAAGTTCTGGCCTCTGGATCATCTGCAGTTTCTTAAGGTTTGCTATGCCCTTTATGCCGGGGAAGAAAGTGACATTCCTTTGATTGCACCAAAGTTTTTTGATAAGGATGTGATTGAGCGTTATGAGGAGTGTAATTTGCTGGGGAAGAGTGGAGATGCCACAAAGCCCGCCGAAGTCTTGAATCTTCCGGTTTTAGAAAATGATGACGCCGAATATATTTTTTATAACATTTTTCACTTTGCAATTCTTGATTTTGCAAAAAGCTTTCACACAGAACTGGAGTCCCTGCTTGTAAATCCTGTTGAGCCGCCAAAACACCTACGCGACAAGGTGCCTGAGGAATTGAAATATCAACTTTGTGGCGATGCCTTTGTTATGTCACTTGTTTATCAGGGGGCCTGGAATGGCTGGTATAAAAATGAATATGCAAGGAAAAATGAAAAGGTGCCTGCAATGGTGATTTGCATTGGGAAGGAAGGTTCTAAATTGTAAAAAGTTAGGAGGGGAAAGCGAGTTTTGCAATCCTCGTTAGCGAAGCGTATCTTCCCCTCGCTGAAAGACAATTACATTACTTTCTTCAACGCTTCCTCGCCGCACCAGTTCCTGATTTTTTCTTCAAGTTCTTTTACGCGGCGATCGCCGTCTTCTTTTGTGTAAAGCTTCATATTCAAGATGCCCTTTTCATCATATGCATTCAGAAGGTCTTTACGCTCAAGCTCGGCTGCGCAGAAATCAACATAATCATAAATCAGTTTTTTGAGTGCGGCAAAATCTTCGCGGGCGGTTTTTACATCTTCCACACGACCAGATTTCAATTCACCGCAAATCTTAAAGGCATACAAATCCTTCACAAAGCCCTGACAGAATGGCTTCATAGTCGGGTCCTTACAGATTGCAAAAATTATGTTCAAAGCCCATTCGCAATATCCGGCCTCCAGTTCAGGCTTGTTCCAGAAATAAGTTTCTGCGGAATATACAAACTCCTTGTTGAAGCTCAAGCACATGAGCTGAGAATTATTGTGC
>DGWD01000041.1 GCA_002395155.1 Treponema sp. UBA4267 | reverse complement strand
CTCAAAAAGGTCATTCAAACTGGGGGGTGTTAGTTGCATTTTCTGGTGACATTGACGGAAAGACAGAAAGCCAGATGAATTCCTTCCCGATAAATCCTCTGGCAGACGAAGGCACCGAAATTTCAGAAAACCAGACACCAGAAGCCTTCAAACAGGACAAATACCGCTTTATTGTTGTAGCAGATAAATATCAGACAGGCTTCAGCGAAAAGCTTTTGAGTGTAATGTATATCGATAAGCCTTTGCACAATATAAAGGCTGTTCAGACTTTAAGCCGCCTGAACAGAACAATGGCAAACGAAGCAAAGATTGCAGAACGAGACTGTTTTATTCTTGATTTTGTAAACGACAGAGAAGAAATAAAAGAAGCCTTCCAGACCTATTACGGAAAGATTGAGCTTGAAGGTGAATATACAATAGAAGAATTAAACGCGCTTAAAGTAAAAATTGACAAATATGCAATCATCGAAGAAGCAGAAATTGAGCAATACATTCAGATTCTAAATGAATTAGTTGCAAAAAATGCAGATCTTACTAAAGATAACATTGCGCAAAAAACAATGAATCTCGTTTCAGACTTTGTTGCCAGATTCAAAAAACTTAAAGATGAAGATAAAAAAGAGTTTAAGCACAAGTGCATCCGCTATGTAAAAATCTTTATGTTCCTGCAGAATATTCAGAATATAAAAGATGCACCGCTGGTAAAGCTTGGGCTTTATTTACGGCTCATAAATCCTCTTTTGCGCATCAAATATATCAATCCTCCGGAAGTGATTAAATCTTCAGATATCCGAAGACTCATAGAACTTTCTGATTATAAGATTGATTTTGAAATGACAGAAGCAATCCGCCTTGTAGCAGATGCTGGTTCTATTGTTCAGCCAAGCCCAGACGGAGGCACCAAAGAGCCTCCAAAACCGGCTCCTACAACAGTTCAGGAAATGGTAAGCAGAATTAACAGCCGTTTTGGAACAGACTTTACAGATGAAGATATTGTACCTGCCCTAAGTGCCTTTAAGAAGAGTTTTGCTGCTGATAAGGAATTCTGCAATACAGGACTTTTAAAACAATATCCAAAATATGAACTCAAGTATAATGGTAATGATGGCCTGACAGTATTTGTAAACACTGCCTTGTCATCACCAGAAATTACTGATAAAGTTCGCGATGTTCTTACATCAAATGAAGAATTTTTATATTCATTCAAAGACGAAATCAGAATGCCAATTTACGAGCATCTCACACATAAATTACACATAGCATAAAAAGGAAATAAAAATGTCACTTACATCGAATGTTACTGAAAAAGCAAACCTCCTTTGGAACATTGCAGAAAAACTAACAGGCTCATATAAACCTCACGAATACGGCCTTGTAATTTTACCGCTCACCGTTATCCGCCGATTTGACTGCATTCTTGAACCAACACACGAAAAAGTTCTTGCAAAAGCCAAAGAAATTGAAAAAATGCCGGAAGCTATCAAAAGCGTTCAGTTTCAGCAGATTACAGGACATCCTTTTTACAACACATCAAACTTTACTATTAAAACTCTTGTAGAAAATCCAAATCAGATAAACAAAAATTTTGAAAACTATCTTGATGGATTTTCTGCAAATATACGCGAAGAAATAATCGCTAAGTTCAATTTTGCAGAACAACTCAAACGCCTTAAACAAAAAGACCTGCTTCTTATAGTGCTTCAGGAATTTGTAAGCGAAAAAGCAGACTTCAGCCCTAAGAAAATCAGCAATATCGAAATGGGTTATATTTTTGAAGAATTGATTAGAAGATTCTCCGAAGCTCACAACGAAGATGCCGGACAGCACTACACTCCGCGCGAAGTAATTGAACTTATGACAGAACTTTTGTTTATTGATGATGAAGATATCCAGAAGAAAAAAGAATGTTCAAAATCAATTTACGACCCGGCCTGTGGAACCGGCGGAATGCTCAGTGTTGCAAGTGAATATATAGAAAGCCGAAATCTTCCTGTCACACTGGAAAGTTATGGACAAGAAATTAATGACGAAACATACGCAATCTGTAAGGCAGACATTCTTATAAAAAGCAAAGACGGCAAGCAGGCAGAAAATATCCGTAACGGAAACACCCTGAGTGATGATAAATTTCCAAAACTCACTTTTGACTATATCTTAAGTAATCCGCCGTTTGGCCGTGAATGGAAAAATGAAAAAGCTGCTGTAGAAAAAGAAGCCGACTTAGGAGAAAACGGACGCTTTGGTCCAGGCCTTCCAAAAATCAGCGACAGCCAGATGCTCTTTATGATGAACATCATTGCCAAGATGGATAAAGAAAATGGCAAGGCGGCGGTAATTCACAACGGTTCACCACTTTTTACCGGAGATGCCGGAAGCGGAACAAGCAATATCCGTAAGTATATTCTGGAACACGATTTACTTGATGCAATCATAGCACTGCCAAATGATATTTTTTACAACACAGGAATTGCTACCTATATCTGGATTTTCAATAACAGAAAATCAGCAGAACGAAAAAATAAAGTTCAGCTCATAAATGCAAACTCCCTTTTTGAAAAACGCCGCAAAGCTCTTGGCAACAAGCGTAACGATATTTCAGAGGCAAACATCAAACAGATTGTAGAGCTTTATAACAAGTTTGAAGAAAACGAACTGAGCAAAATTTTTGATACAAAGGATTTTGGCTACACGACAATTACTGTAGAACGCCCTCTCAAAGATGAAAAAGGCGAGCTTGTTCTAAAGAACGGAAAAAAGCAGCCGGATTCAAGTCTGCGAGATACAGAAAATGTTCCTCTCAAAGAAGATATAACAGAATACTTCAAACACGAAGTTCTTCCTTTTGCCCCAGATGCCTGGATAGACGAAAAGAAGAATGTAATAGGCTACGAAATTCCATTTACAAGATATTTCTACAAATACGAAGCACCAAAGCCAAGCGCCAAGATTATGGATGAAATAAAGGAACTGGAAAAAAATCTTGCTGGCAGCCTTACAGAAATTTTTGGAGAGTAAAAAATGACGAAAAAAGATTATTTGACAATACAACAAAAATGCACTATCTTAAAAGTAAGAAAACCTTGCACGCCTCTAGATACCTTTTATGGTCTCAATGCGCACCCAGCGAGGTTCTTTTTTTGTCTGGAAACTGCTTCAGATTTTAAAGGAAGGCACAGATGAGCAAAAAGCAGTACACCAAACCGCCGCTTCCTTTAGATGAACAGGCCCAATTACTTCTCGATCGTGGCTTAAAAGGTATTTCAAAAAGAGAACTCATTCAAAAACTCGGAAATATAAATTATTACAGACTTCGTGGCTATACATATCCTTATCAGAATAATGATGTAGATAATACTCCGTTTCTTCCAAATTCTAAGTGGGAGTTTATTTGGAATGATTATATTTTTGATTCCAAATTGCGAAACCTTGTTACGGATGCTCTAGGACATATTGAAGTTGCATTAAGGACTCAACTTGAGCTGGAAATGTCTTTGGCTCACGGTTCAAGATGGTATACAGATTTAACTCTTGCTTATGATGAAGATCTATTCAATAAAAATCTTGAAGAATTAAAAGGACATTGGAATCGTTCCAGGGAAATATTCAAGGAACATTATGAAACTGAATACGACAACTCATTGCCACCGCCAGCGTGGATGATTTTTGAAACTACAACAT
>DGWD01000024.1 GCA_002395155.1 Treponema sp. UBA4267 | reverse complement strand
ATGCTTCAAGCACAATATTCCTTTTATTACAATTGACACTCCCCATGATTCACCTTTACATAAAATGGCTGCAATAAATGTGGTCTCTCACGAATGCCTGGGCCAATATTATAAAGACATGTCGGTTGAAGAAATTCTTTGTCTTATGAAAGAGCAATCCGATGGACTTACAATCATAACTCAAGGTGGCAGTGAAATGCTGTATGCCCGAAAAGGCAGCACTATAAAATCTATGAAGCCCTTTAATGTTGAAGTAAAAAGCACCCTGGGTGCCGGAGATACTTTTAAAGCAGCCTGTGTTTATGGTCTTCTTCATGGCCTGAACGATGATGAACTTGTTCGTTTTGCAAGTGCCTGCTCAGCCATTGCAATTTCACGTTTCCCACTGCCACTTAATCCACCAAAACTGGAAGAAATCCACAATCTGGAGAAAAAAAATGCCCTTAGTAAAAGTTAACATGCTGGCCAGGAAAACTCCCGAATTTAAGAAGACTCTTTTTGATTGTATTCACCAAGGCCTAATTGACGCCTTTGAAATTGCCGATTGGGACAGGTTCCAGCGGATCGAAGAGTTTGATAAGACTAACTGGGAAGCCCCCGAAGGTAAAACCGAAAACTTTATGATTATAGAACTCACGATTTTCCCGGGAAGAACGCGCGAACAGAAAAAAACTGCCATTGAAAAAATCACCGGGTTGTTGTGTGAAAAACTGGGGATAGTGGCTACAGATGTTTTTGTTGTGATGAATGAACCTCCTCTGGAAAACTGGGGAATGGGCGGGAATCAGAAATAATAGAACACAAAAATAAAGTTACGGCTTTTTAGTTTTCTTCCCTGCTTTCTCTGAGCGACTGCATAATATCTTCATGTCTGATATCAAAAAGTGTTTTGATTCCTGCAAATGGTGACGATTCCGAAGTTTCAGGGGAAATACGGAAGACAGAGCCGTCTGCTCGTTTTACAAGGACGGCTCCATCGTTTTTTGATTTGTCCAGAACAGAAGCGAAATTCTGTCTTGCTTCGGAATATGTTACTACAAGCATGCGACACCTCGCGAAACGGCATTTGTTTTCATTGTTCCATCCATTGTATACAAAGGTAGGGACAGCTGCTTTGCCAATGAAATGTAATATGAATCATAAGCGTAAGATTCTGTTTCTCCGGCAATTACAATAGCATTCGGAATATCCAGCTCCATCATCCTCATTGGAATTCTTGCAAACTCATGATATACCGAAACTCCATCATAAATGGAAATCAATTTGCGTTTAATAAGTTTACTTAGTGCATTTCCAATTTCAAATGGTAAACAACTTGGTGCAACAAGACGAGCCGAACCAACAGTCTTTACAACAGAGTCTTTGTTGGTTTGATTCAAGAGAAATTCAAGAATGCATGAGGCATCAATTACTAATTCACTCATAATACAATTGTACTATTGTACAATTTTTATGTCAAGAAAACAGGTAATTTCTTAAATAAGAGAAAGGTAAATTTATATTTTTCTCAAGCAAGATTTTTTGAATTTTATGCCTATTGTACACTAGGCATAAATATGTCGGAGGACGATAAAACTTGGAGGAATTCTACAATTGAAATTAAAAAAAACTGATTCTGGCATCATTTGCAATTGCCTCGACAATGGGACTTTTTGCTCGATTTTATGTGGTCAAAGTGGAACAAAAAGCTTCTTCCCCTCATGCTTCCGTTCTTTCTGATGCAGGCAGTTGCGAGCGTACTCTATTTCATCTATTCCGAAGCTACGCTCAATATGTTTATTTTCTGGGGTTTGAGCATGGGAATGTATTTTTTTTTCGGCGGAATCAGCGACAAGATTTTCGAAGGTGCAAAGGCATGGTTCTTCAAAAAAAGCGAAGCGCGTGCATCCTATGACAATCTGATTAGCATGACAGGCTCAATCGCTGGCTTTTCGGGCTACTTTATCTCAATGCTTTACGTTCCAGCACTTTGCATGGCGATTTTCTTCAGTTTTTTGGCGACATTTTTCTGGTGTACCGGAATTATCATCTACACGATTTTATACAGAAAAGAATTAGAAAGTAGCAATGAGTAATTTGGGATTTTCCTTTGGTTCAGGATATCTCTGGCAAAAATTCAAAAAAATTCAATTTTTTTGTTACTTGGTCATTAAATGACTACTCCTCCTCGTTAAAATTGGCTTAAAATAGAAGATTAAAGGAGGTTTTCCGTAATGAAATTAAAAAAAATTGTTGGTCTTGCTGTTGTATTTGTATTTGTGGCGGGGTGTGCCTTGTTTGCCCAGACTGCGGAGTACACGACTCTGCTCAAAAAGGCAAAGGATTATGAAGCAAAAAAAATGTATGCATCGGCACTTGGCACATATTGGGATGCAGTAGTAGCGGAACAAAGCGAAAAATCAAAAGAAGCTATAGAAGCTTTTCAAAAAATTGAGGAAGTTATACGAAGCGGTAAACCTGGATTTAGTGAATATGATGAATTTTCGATTTATGACGAATGGGTTTTGCTTGTAAAAGATTTTGAGCGGTATTTTACAGAAAATCCGCCTGTGGTATTCAAAGTTCGTGGAATCAAAAAAGGAGACATTGACAGGGCTACAAGAACTGTAACTTACAAGGCTGATGTTGTGATTAGTTGCAAGTCTGTAAAAGAAGAGAAAATACAGGACATAGTACTTTCTGGTCTAGAAAAAGTTCGTCGAAAGGACTGGGATGCCCTTGTAAAATGGCCAAGAAAATCTGTTGTGGCAGATGATGCAAAAAAAGACGGAAAGTTTTTGCGGGATGGAATTGCACTTTTTGTGCCTGATGATGGATTTGGGGAGTATGAGGGCTATTCTGTACCTTCCACTATGTATTCTTCTGGATATAATCATGACTTATATGATATCGAAGTTTCTATCGTAGACGAGAACGGAAAGATTCTTGCTTCTACAAAAGAATATGAGGAACAACGTGAAATCGTAGGAGATTTTTATATTTTCCGTGGCATAGACCAGGCCACAATGAAAATCATCGACTCTGGCAAAGCAAAAGTAAAACTTTCTTCTGTGAGCCTGTGGTATGGAGATCCAGAGACGAGCTATTGGGACAGAAATCCGCTTGCTTCATTCCCAAAAATGAAATCCCTCAAAATTGATACAAAGAAAATCCTTGCAGCTGAAAATGATATTGATGTTATTAACGACAATCCGTTTGTAAAGCAGCAAAAAGCAGAAGCAGAACGAAAAGAGCGTGAAGCGAAAGAAGCGGCTGAGGCGGAAAAACTTGCCGCAGAGCAAGCTGCAAAAAAGGCTGCAGAAGAGGAAATAAAGGCAAAAACTTATACATACACAGGGGATAAAAAGGTTGAGACAATTACGATTCCTGATGGATATGAAATAATTTCGGAGAATTGCTTTAAGGATTGTAAAAAGCTGAAAACTGTTGTAATTCCTTCTTCTATTACTGTAATAGGAAAATATGCTTTTGCAGGTTGTGGCAGTCTTAAAACTATAAATTATAGAGGAACTCTTGAATACTTTTTGAGTAATGTTGAACCGGAAGATATGTTAACATACCGTCAAATCTGGCCTGTTTATTCAGAGGAGTATACTGGCAGAACAATTAAAAATAAAAAAATAAAGTGGACTTACAATTATACAGGTGAGTAAGCTTGTTTTGCATCGTACACTTGTTATGTAAAGAAAAAAGAAGAAAATGTATTTTTTGATTTCAAAATTAAAGAAAAACTAACAAGGAGATAATAATATGAAAGGTCTTAAAAAATTTATTCTGACTCTCGTACTTGCTTTGACTGTTGCAGGAACGGCTGTAGCTGACACCTACTTTCAAAGTGAGACCGAATTTTACAACACTGTTTCCAAAACATCGAAAAACTATAGGAATGCGTTCGTCATTGTTGCCAATGAAGGCGACTATGAAGGTTTTATTGGAGAAACTTTTAGCGACAACACAAATGATTTGGATTTGCTTTGTTATGACGGAAAATACGAGAGAGTCTTTGTTCTTTTTACGAATGATGTTGAGGTCAGTAAAACAGCGTTAAGAGAAGCCCTCGCTGATACATTCTATTACTATCGATGGTTTGAACTACCAGGAGAGTACATAAAGATGATTAATTACTTTAAGGCTCTCGTAGATTGCATAAAGTAGAGAGAAATAATATGAAAAAGTTCTTTCTGTCAATCTGTTTGTTTCTGTTGGTATTCACTGCATCTGTGTATGCTGACACCGAGCAGGATGAAATCAATCAGGTGCTGTCGATTTTTAAGTCGTATGAGTATAATAAAACTGAAAACTGGAGCGGGGATACAGAAATATTTTATTATGTATATGATAATAGAGGCATTGAATATCAAATACATTTTCACAAAGCTCCTAGATTTGATAAAAATAATGCAGGTTCTGCAATTATGCTTTATAACAGTCATGCTAACCCCAAAAAAAGAAATCCCGATGGTACACCAAGAATAGATATAGTAACTTCTGGAACAAAATCTACTCATTACCCGGTCCAGGAGTTTATAAACGAAATTCGTGCTGATTCTCGAATAGCTCTTGGTTGCGGCTGGCAAGGTTCTTCTCAGCCGCAACAGAAATCACAACAGTCTACATCTCAAAATAATAATTCTTCTGCATCGTATCAAACAATAACTATTTCAGAATATTACGCTTTTAAGAGTCAGTATTATAATAAAAAAGTTGTAATAGATGCATATTTATCAGGTATAGACGAACAGTGCTTTATCATCTATGGTAAAAATGGAGGTGTATTAAATATCTATTATAATTTTCCTGCTGAGAGCGTTCGTAAACTTATGTCTTATGAAAATCATAAGGTAAGAGTTTATGCACACGGAATAAAAATTTATGGTTCGGCAGATGCACTATACTGTGATAAAATAGAAATTGATTAGAGTTACGAAAAAAAATCAAATTTCAAAATCTGATTTTCTATCATGCTAAGAAAACACTGATTAATTCTATCGAGAATTAATCAGTGTTAACCTTGAATGTTGCTAATTGGAATATGTTTTGGAGTAGGGATAATCAGGGATATTTTGAATAGGTTCAAGTGGAAAATGACTTCCCCCTCCTTAATCATTTATTTCCCGCAATTCTTCTTGTGAGCCTTAATTTTTTTGATGGCCCAGGCGTAGTGACTTGAAGTATCGCTTACGCAATAATCTCCGAGGGCCGCATTGCCTGTCCATGGGAAGTAGGCCTGTGTAAAAAGTTCTTCGTTGCTGTAACCTTCAATCAGCTTCATGGCATCAGAGTGGCTTTTTTTGAACATTGCTTTTGCGGCTTCGAGGCTGGTTTCCTGATGGCGCTTCCAGAACATCTGATTCATTGCACCGTAAGTTTTCCATGAATAGTCGGCTGGTAAAAATGCAATGGCGGATTTCTTGTCGGTTACGCCTTTGTTGTTCTTTGGAAAATCCAGTAAAAGCTGATGCCATTCGTAGAGGTGAATCAGAACATCTCGTACATTTTTGTCGCGGCTCCAGTGAGCTTCTTTTTTGCTTGGCTGGCCTGAAAAATCAAATGGAGTGTTGAGTTCCTTTTCAGTAAGTCCGTCAATAAGGCTCATAAGTGATTCATAATTTTCCTGTGCTGCTTTGAGCAGGTCTTCTTTGTTATGTGGTCTTGGCATGGTTTGTCCTCCTGAGTTTTTAGATGCCCGGGACATGCTTCGAGAGCCTCAGCAACCGCCCGAACATGACATAAGTATATCACGGGGCACGTTAGGCAAAAAGAAACAGCTTGTTGCTTTTTGAAGACGCACGGATGAGGGCGACGTAGCCGGCAGATTACTCCTTCCAGTGCTTGAGCTGCGAGAGCATGCTGTCGTACAATTTGCGGCGCTCATCATCACTCTGATTCTGCGGATTCGGCATATGCTGCAAAAGAAAATCAATCAGCGAATCCTTCTGCTTATATATAAACTCGCCGTCCATATAGCACCATTTGCAGTAATCTTCGTTAAAACTGTTATCCGACTCGCGGCTAATCATGGAATCTTCGGTAAGAGGCATTCCGCAGCACTGGCAGAAAAGCTGACGCGGCGATCCCAGCAGCGTATTTATAGAAACATTAAACTCGCGCGAAAGAACCTTGAGCATTTCGGGATTCGGTTGTGTCTCCCCGGTTTCCCAGCGGCTCACAGCCTGCCTTGTAATGTTTACGCGCTTTGCCATTTCTTCCTGAGTTAGATTATTTTTTTCGCGAAGGTTTTTAAGTATTTCGAAAACTTCCATTCGGTGCCTCAATTTTGTTTGTTAGTATAATTATAGCACGCATTTAGAAAATTTGTAGGACGTGCCCGCTTGCCTTTGGAAGTCTGTCGGGAGCCTTTAAAATTTATAAATCACTTTATAAGCTTCAATCAACTTTTCCAGCGACCAGGCAGCATTTGCAGGACTGGTACTAGGCAGGCATTCAACTGTCAGATGATAGCGTTCTTCATATTTTTCTGCACAAGTTTTTTTCCAGAGTGAAAAGGCAGTTTTTCCTGTGCAGAAAAGGCGTTTGATTTTCGAATGCCCCAAGAGCTCTTCAAAGTCGTTAGGAATTGCATTTTTAATAGAAGAATCTGCGGCGCCGGAAATCTGGCAGCTGGCAAGCACGTCCCAAAGAGCAATATGATAGCGAAGCAGAAAATCACGACGTTCAGAAATTGCAGCCTCTCTGTCAGGAGAGTTATTGGGATTGTGCAGGGACTCACCAAAAACGGCCGGCAGCACTTTCCAGAATCTGTTTTGAGGATGCATATAGAAAAATCCCGCTTCACGGCTTTTGGGAGAAGGCATGGTTCCAAGAATCAGAACCTGACTTTCAGAATTCCAGACTGGCGGTATTTGATGAATTATTTTTTGTAAATCCGTTTTTTCTGCAAGTTCCATACCTTTAGAGTAGCAGATTTTTTTGTTTTTGTTCCATTCCTGTGTTCAAGTTTCAAAATTTACATACAATTAACATAAAATCTCTATCATTTTGGTTTTTTAGAAGTTATATTAAAAATTATGATAACTGTAATAAATCAGATTTTAGGATTTGTTGGTTCTCTTTGTCTGCTGCTTTTTGGAATGGAGATGCTTTCGAATGGTATTCAAAAAGGGGCGGGGAACAGCCTCCAGTCCTTACTCCATAAAATTTCGGGGAACAGATTTACTGCGGTTCTTACAGGCCTTGCGGTTACGGCAATAATTCAGTCTTCCGGTGCAACTACGGTTATGGTGGTCAGTTTTGTAAATGCCGAAATTATCAGTCTTACTCAGGCCATTGGAATTATTTTTGGTGCAAATATCGGAACTACTGTTACAGCCTGGATTGTTTCTCTTTTTGGTTTTTCTTTTAGCGTAGAAGCAGCGGCAATTCCTCTGTTCGGCTTCGGTTTCATCTTAAAATATTTCAAAAAATTCAAAATCCATAATTTTTCTGACTGTTTTATGGGTTTTGCACTTTTATTTATGGCTTTAGGCCTGCTCAAAACTTCCATGAATCTAAAACCTGAATCTGTATCATTCCTTCAGAAATTTCAGGATTTAAACTTCGCAGGGCTTTTGCTTGGTGTTTTGGTTGGTACAGTTTTTACAGCCCTGATTCATTCATCTTCCGCCACAACAGCAATTGTTCTGACCCTTTCTGCAAATGGATCTCTGCCATGGGAACTTGGAGCTGCAATGGTTCTGGGAAGCAATATTGGTTCAACTGTAGATGCTGTAATGTCATCTTTTGGAGCTAGCGTTAATGCAAAACGAACTGCCGCTGTCCACGTTGCTTTTAATGTGACTGGAACTTTTCTGGCTTTAATCTTTTTCCAGCCTTTCCTAAATCTTATTGATTTTATTGTTCCTGGCCAGCCTGCACAAAACATTACAAGTCATATTGCCATGCTGCATACGGTTTTTAATATTTCTGCCACAATCCTTTTTCTGCCTTTTGTAAAACAGATTGCCCATATTACAGAAAAATTGATTGTGGAAAGCCAAAAAGAAAAAGATGCTCATTATAAAATCCCAATCATCCTGCCAAAAAATCATGTAAGCACAGATTTGTACGCCTTTCAGATTCAAAAAGAAATTACTAAAATGGCCGGTCGCGTAATGGAGATGATGGATTTACTTAATCAAGGCCTTAATCAAAAAAAAGGCAGTCTGGAAACTCTAGCGGAAGAAATTAGTGAAAGGGAAGATTACGTTGATGAAATGAATCATGAAATCTCTTATTTTTTGCAAAAATGTTCCCGTCTTCCAAGTGCCAATCATGATGACCGCAACAATTATGCCAATATGATTTCCGTTATTCAAAATCTTGAAGATTTAAGTGACGAATGCTGTTCTATGATGCATTCACTTTGTAAGTTCAAAAAGGAATCCGAGTCATCATCACTAAAAAATCAAACAGCTGAATTAATTGACTATTTTAATCAGGTTCATATTTTTTATGAGCAGACTTGTACTTATATAGCCCTGGGTCTGTCTGAAATTGATAAAGTTCGCCTTTCTGATGTGGAAGATAAAATTGACAGAACTAAGCGGGAATTTAAAAAAGCCAGCCGAAAGCGAATTGAAAACGGCAGCAATGTAAAAGCTGAACTGAATTACTTGGATTTGGTTCGTAAAATTGAGAAGGCCGGAGATTGTATTTTTGGGGTTATTCAGGCTATTCAGCCAAATCTGGGGGACTCTATTCCTTCTGATGGCTCCGAAAAAAATCTTATAAGTGCTCAAAATGTAATTATAAATACAAAAAGCAGAAAGGCCTTTGTTTCTGGCAAAGAAGTTCAGCTTGCTGCTAAAGAATATGAATTACTTGCCTTACTTATGGAAAACAAAGGACAAATTGTTAGTCGCGAACAGATTCTTGAATCGGTCTGGAAGTATGATATGGAAATTGAAAGTCGAACTCTAGATGTCCACATCAGACTTTTAAGGCAAAAATTAAATAATCAGAAATTGATTGAAACTGTACGTGGTGTAGGATACAGAATCTCCTTTTAAGAAAAATGTCTCTGATGAAATAGTTAATAGATAAAAGAAATAGCAATTTATACTAATATCTATTATAATATTTTTCATGTCAGAAGAGATTTTATCGTTAATAAAAAGTAGTAATCGTGAAAATGCTGAAAAAAAACAGCTTAAAAAAAAGGCTGTGTGGTTGATTTTTACAATTGGTAATCAAGCTGATGGTAAAAATTTATATGCAATTCCAGCCGATTCTGTAAAAGAAATTTTACGGGATGCAACAGTTTTCCCTCTTCCTTTTGTACCACCTTATGTAAATGGTGTATTGAACCGTTATGGTGACCCTTATGTCGTAATAGATTCCGCTGTTCTTGAAGGAAAAGAAGCCCAACAGTCTATGCTTTTTATTGTTTTGAATGATGAAAGCCATACCTGCCTTCGTATTACAGATGTAAGAGACTTTTTTACAGCTTCTGAAAAAGATGTAATTCACTTTTCTGAAGAAGAACTTTCTGATTATTATGAAGGAACTTTAAAAGTAAATAATCAGGAAGTTTTTGTGTTAAAGGTTCAAGCTATTATAGAAAAAGTGGGAAAAGAAATTGCGGCAGCCTGAAAAATTCATTTGCATCACATATCCTCAAATAGATTTTCTTATCCCCAACGAGTATGTAGTTTCCTGTGTTGGTGTTAAAGATTTAAACATTTCTTTACTGCACGATCAAAATTCTGGAGTTTTTGATTTTGATGATGTAGCTAAAAAGTTTAACCAGCCCACTCGTGTTTCTGATATAAAAACAATGATTGTTTTAAGGGGGCGGGGTATTGGTAATATATCTATTGTTACAAACCAGGAGTGTAGAGTTAGTAATGTTCCTCTAAATACTTTCGGGCTTTTTTCAGATTCATATTCTTCTCAGTTTGAATCAATGGGTATTTTGGCCTGTAATTTTGATAAAGAAAGACTCAGACTTTTAATCAATGTTAAACAAATTATTGAATATATGAATAATAGTCTTCTGGAGGAATTATGATTTCTGTTCTTGTAGCCGAATCTTCTGCAGTTACTAAATCTGTCATAAAGGAAGTAATTCTAAAATCGAAAAAACTTTCGTGGATAGGTGAAATTTCTTCTTACAATGAATTAAAAAATTCAATTTCAAATTTAAAGCCAAACGTAATTGTTACAGATAAATCTTTTTTTGATGCAGACAGAAGTTCTACCCTTGCTGACTACTGCCACACATCCGAAATTCCAACTATTATTTTTAAAACTCCAGGCGAAAAGTCCACTTACTCATCTAAAAACATAAAATTTTTGGAACGACCAGAGTTTATTAGTTTTTCATCTACAAAACTTGATGAATATGCACTCTATTTGGAACAGGAAATTTTGGATATAAAATGCAATTTACTTTTAGAAAATCATCCCACATCTATAATTTCTACTGTAAATGAAGACGGTTCTCTTGTAAGTCAGTTGCACTCAGTTTCCATAGATTTTTCCAATCGAAAATACAAGGCTGTTTTGGTTGGAGTTTCAACTGGCGGCCCAGGAGCCCTTCTGGAATTGCTTAAGGGAATTGGAAATGGTTTTCCTCTTCCGATTTTTATTACCCAGCACATTGACTCAATCTTTGATAAAAATTTAATCGATTGGCTGTCTAGCGAGGCTAAAATTCCTGTTCATCTGGCAGAAAACAATATAAAACCATTACCAGGTCACGTATATTTTGCTCCAGCCGATGAGCACCTTACCTTTATCCCATATCCAGAAAATGATTTCCACATAATTCTTAACCACGATGCACCGGTCAATTTTTTAAGACCAGCTGTTGATAAAATGTTTGAAAGTGCCGCTAAAGTTTTTGGAAAAAATTGTATCGCCGTAATTCTTACAGGAATGGGTTCAGATGGAGCCAGAGAATGTCTTAATCTAAAAAATCTTGGGGCCTATACAATTACACAAGATGAAGCTTCTTGCGTTATATACGGAATGCCAAAAGCTGCTTACGAAATGGGAGCCGCCTGCGAAGTTCTTCCACTTAATCAAATTCCACAAAGATTATGGAATTTAGTCAGCTAGTTCAAGGGTTATATGATGGAAAAAGTTACTGATCAGCTTATAGATTATGTAAATTCGAAAATCCTCACTTACTCGGGCATTTATGTTGCAAAAACTCAGTATGCCTGTCTGGCTTCTCATATTGAAACTGTCGCCGCTGCTAGAGGAATTAGCCCTCAGGTCTTTTGTCAAAGTTTAATTCCTTTTTCAAAAGATTTTGACACAATAATTAATCTTGTTACCGTAAATGAAACTTACTTTTTCCGCGAAGAAAAGCAGTTCGACTTTTTGCGTGACCAGGTTTTCCCAAAATTTAGTGGAAAAAATCTTACTATCTGGACTTGCTGCTGTTCTACCGGCGAAGAAGCCATATCACTTTTGGCATTAGCACTTTCAATGAATGTAAATCTTACTATTTATGCCTCTGATATAGATGATAATGCTATGGAAACACTTTCTCGCGGCACATATTCACTTTATTCTTTGCGACCAGATGGCAAAAAGTATCACGACTTATTAAAACCATATTCCAGTCAGACTACAAATCAGATTATTTTTAATAAGGATTTTTTACATCGCATTCACAGTTTTAAGTTCAATCTTATTCAAGGAGAATTGTCAAAACTTCCATTTTTTGAAAATGTTGATATCATTTTTATGCGAAATGTCTTTATCTACTTTGATAAAGAAACAAGAAAACTCGTAACCCAAAAAGTTACTGAACGCCTTAAAAACGATGGCCTGCTGTTTTTTTCAATGAATGAAGTTGGATCAATCGACAATACAGTAATTCCTTCTGATATTTATAAAACAAATGAAGGTTCGGTTTACTATTTCATTAAAAATCATAATGAAGCAAAAAAAGCCTCTTGTATAAAACCAATTGATCAGCGTATGGAAGAAAAAAAGATTGAGAAGAAGAATAAAAAACTTCAAATGCAGGTCGAAAAAGTCAAACTGCAAAATTACATTAATAGTAATAATATAGAATCTTCTGAGTCAAGCTTAAAAATACTTCCATCATCTTCATCTGAATTTGTTGAAAATGGTTTTAATGCCAAAAAGGTCTACGAAAATGTTTGTCAGGAAATATCTCGTGGAGATTTTGTAAAAGCAAGAAACCTTGCCAGACAGATAAATGGAACAAGTCTTAAAAAGTACTCTTATTTTATGCAGGGCTATATTGAATATCATGCAGATAATAGGGCAGATGCAGAAACTTTTTTTGCTTCGGCAGAAAGCCTTTCTCCAGATTTTTGGCCGGCATTTTTTTACCATGGAATGGTACTCCGCGATATGGGAAGAAATGAAACCGCTTTATCATGTTTTTCAAAATGTAAAAAGCTGATTTCTGAATTTGGAAGTCAGATCCCTTATGATTTTGCCCTGGATTCCTTTAGTCCGGCTTATATTACATCTCTTTGTGAAACTTTTTCTAACTTAGGAGGTCTCTAATGAATCTCGATAAAAGTCTTTTTGTAGCAGATTACATTTCAGAAGCTCGCGATATTTTAGATTCCCTTGATGATATGGCAATTGCCTCTACAAAAGACAAAAGAAATACCTCTTGTTTAAAAGAAATCTTGAGACTTTTGCATACCTTAAAAGGTTCTTCCCGAATGCTGGAATATGTTCAGATAGAGAAGGTTGTAAATCATCTGGAAACCGTGTTTAAAAATATCCAGAATAATCAGACCGAAATCTCCAATAAAATTATTCAGCTGCTTATGGGCGTTGATGAAGTTCTTCGCAAGACTATTGAAGAAATTGAAGATGGGGGAGACGGCAGTTTAAGTCAGTACGAAACACTTCTTGAAAATATTGATAAAGCCCTTGAAGATGAAGATTTCAAAACAGATTTTTCTGAAAAAAACAAAAAAGAAGATGATAAAGGGACAAATGAAGATAAGGTAAGCGAAGACAATTCTGAATTCTTCCACGATTCCCAGACAATTAAAGTTCAAATTTCTCAAATTGATTCCATTTTACAGTCGCTCGATAAGCTGATTATGCGACAGATTAAACTTAAAAATGAAATTGAATTTCTAAAAAAAGATAGCGAACATAGAGAATTTCAGGCCTTCCAGGAACTTTCCGAAAACATTTCCGTTCTTGAAAATCAGAGTGTGGATATACAAAAAAATATTATTGCCCTTAGAATGCTTCCTTTCGACATGATTCTACGTCCAATTAAGCGTTCCATTGTTTCAGAGGCATTGAAGGCCGGCAAAAACATTGATTTCGATATCCCTCAATCAGATATTACAATCGATAAGTTTATTTTGGAAAAACTTCCAGCCATCTTAATTCACCTGGTTCGAAATTCTATTGACCATGGAATTGAAACTAAGGAAGAAAGAGTAAAACTTGGCAAAAGTGAAACAGGAAAAATCTCGGTTTCTGTTAATCAGGTTTCAAATCGTATTTTTGTAAATGTAAAAGATGATGGACACGGAATTGATTACGAAAAAATCAAAGCCAAAGCCCTAAAACTCTATCCAGAACGAGAAGCAGAAATTCTTGAGGCCAATAAAAACGATTTACTCCAGTTTATTTTTGCTTCAGGCTTTTCTACAAAAGATGAGCAGACTGAACTTTCTGGCAGGGGAATTGGTCTGGATGTTGTCCGAACCGAAATGGACAAGCTTAAGGGGAAAATTACAGTTTATTCGGAACTTAATCAGGGAACCAATTTTGAACTTTCGCTTCCTGCTTCTCTTGCAACCCAGGACGGTCTTTTTGTTTCGGTTTCAAACAACTCTTACCTTATTCTCTCTCATTATATAAAAGAGATTTTGATAGTTCAGAAGAAGGACTTTTTACAAATGCAGCATGGTCCAGTTCTAAATGTTCATGATGAACTGGTTCCAATTTTCGACTTCGACATCATAAATCCAAATTCAAAGAAAACAACTAATACTAAAACAGAACTTTCTGTGGTAATTCTTGAGTATTTGAACCGGAAAATTGGTGTTATTGTTGATGAAATTTTGCATTACGGAACAGTTGTAATTAAGCCGGTTCCACCTTTATTAAAAGATTTTAACGCCTTGCAGGGAGTAGTTTTTGATGAAAATTACCGTATTCTGCCGGTTTTAAATATTCCAGATACAATCCGTCGATTCCGAGTTGTAAATGTCTATGATATTAAGAATCTAGAAGTACGCAAAATGCCAAAAGTTTATTCTGTACTTGTTGTTGATGACTCTCACACAACCCGTCATATTGAACAGATTATTCTTGAAGCGGAAAATTATAAAGTTTCTACTGCGGTAGACGGAATTGACGCTCTTGAAAAAATGAAGCAGTACAAATTTGATCTTGTTGTAACCGATGTTAAGATGCCAAGAATGGACGGTTTTGTTCTTCTTCATAATATGAGACATAAGGAAGAACTTAAAGATATTCCTGTAATTATGGTTTCGTCTGTATTTGAAGGGGATACTTTAGAAAAAGCAAGAAATCTGGGAGCTCAAGGCTATATTGTAAAATCTGAGTTTGAACGAGAAAGCCTTGCAGCCAAGGTAAGGGAGCTCTTACATGACTAAAAAAGATAAACCTTTAATTTATGTAGCCGAAACTTCCAAAGTTCTCTCAAAAATAATTTGTAGTCAGCTGGAAAAACTTGATTATGAAGTAAGACTCTTTACCGACGGATACGTCCTTTTGAAGGAGCTTATAAAAGCTACTCCAAGTATAATTATTGCGGATAAGAATCTGGAAACGATTGATGGAGGAGAACTTTGTAACATTATTAAAACAGGTTCTTCTAAAAACGACATTCTATTTATCCTTATTTCAATTGAAGATAAAGTTTACGATTTTTGGAGTGACTCAAAACTTGCAAATAAGTCTCTGTCAATTTCAAGTCAAAATGTAGATTCGCTTATTGCTCTTGTTCAGGAATTGATGAGTTATAAATACATTTCTCCATCAACATTCATAAATGACGACAAAAAAGAAAAAAGCAAATCCAAAGAAAAAGATATGACTGATGAAGAAATTCTAACTTCCTGGATTGTTAATTCAATGGATAAAAGTAGTAATTTTCTTAACATGTCTAAAAATGTTATGCAACTTTATGAAGATGTCAGGGATTTGGATATTTTAGTAGGTAATTTATTCAGAATGCTTTATAAAGCTTTCCAGTACGATGTAATTACTCTTATTCTTGATGCACAAAATGCAAAAGTTTACAAAACTGGAATTGAATATTTTAATCAGGCTACTGTAGATGAGTTCTGGAATATTTGTAAAACAGAGTATGAACATAAGGCCAAAAAAAATCATACAATCAATTATGAAGAAAGGACTTTTATTCAGATTGTAAATACAAATGGTGAACTTACTTTTGATTTTGGACCTAGAGCCAATTCAGATAAAAAACTGGAATCTTACCATTCCTACACCATATTACGAGGAAAAGAATTTGTAGGTACACTTCATTTTGCCTCTTGTAGAAAAAAGATTTTCAATTATAAGGTGCAATCGTCTATAGATTATATTATGCCAGAACTTGCAAATATCTTACAGGAAGCTGTACACCGTTCCGAACTTATTCAAAAGGAATCAAAAATACGAACTGCCTTTTCTAAATTTGTACCAGCCCAGGTTATTAATGATTTTGTAAATTCTGATGAAGATACAGAACTTAATAATAACAATGAAAAACGTAATGTTGTAATTTTGATGAGTGATATTCGAAGTTTTACCTCCATCAGCGAAGTAAACCGCCCTGAAGATGTTGTAAACTTTTTGAATACCTATTTTACCCGCATGGTAGATGTAGTCAAAAAATATGGTGGCACTGTAGACAAGTTTATTGGTGATGCAATTATGGTTTTGTTCGGTGCTCCAATCAGTTATAACGATAATGCAAAACGTGCTGTACAGGCCGCTTTAGAAATGTATGCACAGTTAGATACTATTCCATGCAGTCAGCTAAAATTTCCAGAAGGTATAAAGCTTGATATTGGAATTGGTATTCATTATGGAGATGTAATTGTAGGCCAAATTGGTAGTGCCGATAAAACAAACTATACCGTAATTGGAGATACTGTAAACCTGGCTTCGCGACTAGAAGGTCTTACCAAATTATACGGTGCCAAAATCATTATATCTCAGGCTGTTAGAGACGAACTGGACGATTCAATGAATATCCTGCTTTTGGATTCTGTAAAAGTTAAGGGAAAAAAGGAAAGTGTATTAATCTATAGGGCCGATGAAAAAGCTCTGCCAGAAGATTTTTGTCAGGCCTATGAGAAGGGCTTTAAATCATACAACGAAGGTGCATTTAATCTTGCAATTCCTTATTTTGAAAAGGCTGTAGAACTTATGCCTGACGATAAGGCCGCACGACTTATGCTTAACCGTTGTAATGAATTTTCAATCAATAAACCAGAAAATTGGGATGGTGCTATTGCACTTACTTCAAAATAAAAAAAGGAGTGGATATGAGTTTTAAGGAGAAACTGAAAAAAAAGAAATCCTTGTCTGATAAGGATGTAAACTTTGGAAATGAGGTTTTCAATAAACTTGTAATTTCGAATATCTTTTTTGAAGCTATAACAATTGCTGCTTGTATTGCTATGGCATATGGGAATGTCCGTATGGTAAAAATGCCAAGCATAATAATTCTAGGCTTTGTATTTTGTATTTTTAGCCATGTACTTATTCTTAGCATTGTAAATCAATTAGCTTCTCAATCAATAACAGAGGATTTAACATCTTTCTATTATTATGAATCAACGGTAAAGGAAAGAACAAAGTTGATGAAGCAGCTAATGGGTATGCCTGCAAGAATTGGAGCCTTGTCTTTTTCAATTTTTATAGGTTGTGGTGCTATTTGGATTGCCATGTTTACAAGAATTGCCAGATTAAACATGAATTCAGTCATACTGATTGCCTGTACAATGTATATTGGTGCATATTTTTCATCGGTAAATGCAATTACAGAAATTACACAGAAAATCTGTTCAAAACACGCCGCAAATATTGTTGAAAAAGGTGTTTCAAAAGAAGAAGTTGAAAAAAATCATAGTTTTGGAATATCTTCTACCGTAATCACAACCATTCATATTTTTGCACCAATTCTTTTATTTAGTGCTTTCTTCTATATATTAGCATGGAGAACTTACGCTTCTTATTCTTCCGAAAAAATAGATTTTTTTAGGCTTTTCCTTCTTGGGGGAATAAGCATTGTTACCTACCAATATTTTTCATCAGTTCTTTTTAAAAGAATGATGCGTTCTATTAATAACATGAAGGATTTGATGAGCGGAATTAATAAAGAAAACCTGCATAAGGTAAAGTTTGAACGTACAGACCTTTCAAACGAATTTATGTATAACGTTTATCTTATTAATATAATAGTGGAGATTTTGCAAAAAATTCTTAAAGAAAGTCAGCGTATTTCTATGTCAGTTGTAGAATCCAGCAATGAACTTTCTGTTATTTCCAGAGAAACTGCCGTAACTTCCTTGGAGCAGAATTCTGGGGTAAAAGAACTTCTTTCTGCAATGGAAGAATCAGACGCCCTTTCAAAAAATATTGCAGAAAAGATTGGGGAAGTTTCTCTGGTTGCCAGACGTACTACAGATAATATCAATGAAGGTTTTTCTATCTTAAAAGAAAACATGCAAAAGCTTGATGAAATCAAACGTGCTAATGATGTTACAGTAGACGGTATTAAGGAACTTACAGAAAAGGTTTCTGGTATTTCTGATATTGCAAGAATTATTAATTCTATTGCCGATCAGACAAATATTATTGCTTTCAATGCCGAACTCGAAGCTTCAAGTGCAGGTGAAGTTGGTGAAAACTTCTCTCTGGTTGCTAATGAAATCCGCCGTCTTACCAACTCAACCATTCAGTCTACCGAAGAAATTCGTAAACGAATTATAGAAATTCAGCATTCTTCAGACGAACTTCTTGTTTCTTCTCAAAATGGAAGTAAAAAGATTCTTGATGGAAACAAAATTATCAATGATTTGAACCAGCGTTTTGAAGACCTTAAAGAATCTTCCGAATCAATGAATTATGCATCGGAAGATATTAAGAAAATCATCGAACAGCAAACAGCTTCTTTTGCCCAGATTGTAATTACACTTCGTCAAATTGCAGAAGCAGCGGAATCTTTCTCCAGTTCAACTCAAAAAATTAGTGATTCAGCTCAGAACCTTTGTACTATATCTGAAAAGCTAAAGCAATTACAGCCTGATGATGTATTGGAAGAAAATGAAGCTGCAAAATTAGAAAGTGATAAAGTAGAAGAAACTTCAAATAGTGAGGTGCAATAATGAAAGATAATGAAAAATATATGACAATGGAAAGAAAACTCTATAGAGCAAGTCATATTCCTGATATTGCATGTGGAATAGTTCTTCTTTTGTATACAGTATTTATTTTAAACCTGGATTATAGAAAATTTTATGGCTTGATTATTGTCGTAATTGCAGGAGTTTTATTTGCACAGTTTGTAGTTTCTGCCATTACAAATCATTGGCTTTTTGGTAAAACCTCAAAACAGGTAGAAAAATTTGAATCCGACGAACTGAACATGGAGGAGCGTACAAAACTATTCTTTGCCCTTCATCAGGCTCCTAGAAAAAAAGCCTACGAAGCCTTTTCTTACTTTTTTATTTGTGGAATTTTACTTGCTCTAGCTTATCACTGCATTTATAAGGTAAATCTAAGCATAAATATAGTAAGTCTTTTTTCTTGTTTTCTTGGGGCGTATGTAGCAGGACTTCTGGCATTCGCAAATACTCGTAATATTTGTAATGAATATGCCTGCCGCCTGGTAGACGCTGGAATTGATAAGAAAATACTGAACAAAAAGACCCATTTTGGAATGTCATATAAGAGAACCTTTGTGCTGTATTGTACAGTTCCTGTTATCTGGGGATTCATACTGGCAATTGCACTTTTCTATGTATATTATTACAACAATGTTGTTTCTTCAGCTGGAGCCGGTTTCCTTCCTGCAGATATTTATGGAAAAGGTTTGCGTAAAGTTCAACTTTCCCGTCTTGCAGTTATTATTGCAATCAATGCTGTAATTGGAATTGTTTCTGTTTATTCTTTTCTCAACAGTATTTTAATTTCTTCTAATAAACTCCAGGATTCAATGCTTCATATCATCAAAAATGATATTTTTACGGTAAAACTTGTTCCAACTGATTTTGAATCTGAAGTTTCTTACAATCTTTATCTTATTAATCAGATTGTACTTTTGTTCCGTTCAATTTTGAATGATGTTCATGAAATTGGAAATACAATGATTGAGCCAATGGAAGGGCTTGCCGAAATTGCCCAGTCAACTGCATCTACTTCTTTAGAACAGTCTACAGGTGTAAAAGAAATTCTTGCCACAATGGAAGATACCGACCGCCAGACTAGAAACATTGTAGACAAAATTGCAGATGTAACAACCGTTGCAGAAGGAACCGAAAGTAATGTAAATGCCGGTTTTGAAACTCTCCAGTCAAACCTTGATAAGATGACAGAAATTACCGATGCAAATGTTTCTACAATTTCAGGAATCCGTGCCCTTGGTGAAAAAATTGGAGGCATTTGGGAAATTGTTAAGATTATTAATGATATTGCAGATCAGACTAGAATTATTGCTTTTAATGCCGAACTTGAAGCTTCATCTGCAGGTGACAGTGGAAAAAACTTCCATATCGTTGCTAACGAAGTTCGCCGTCTTGCAGCGGGTATTACAAACTCTGTAAATCAGATTAAGGAAAGAATTACCGAAATCCAGCATTCCTCTGATAACCTTATTATTACCTCTGAAAGTGGAACCGAAAAGATTCGCGAAGGTCTAGAACTTTCCGAAAAACTCAAAGAAAAGTTCGATGATATTCAGAGTTCATCTGAAATTACTGTTGAATCGGCAAATCAGATTAAGGAAATCATCAACCAGCAGTCAACAGCCTTTGACCAGATTGTTGCAACTGTTCGTCAGATTTCTTCCGGAATCGAAAACTTCTCGACATCTACAAGTACGGTTAATAATACAGCCCAGAAACTTAAAGAGGCTGCAAACCTGCTTGAAAGCCTGCATGTAAGGATTATTGCGGAGTAATTAGAGAATTCATGTAATTTATGAGGGGGAGGCTTTCGGGCTGTCCCCCTTTTTTTATCCTACCTTTCTCCCAAAACAATGTTATAATGTTATGGTTGACAAACTAACTGATAAACCAAGCTTAAGAAGAGGCCTTTTAAATAATGGATTTTAGTCAGTCTATATATTTCCTTATTTTGATTTACTCAATGATTGGGGTAGGCGTAGTGGTTATGATTACTAACATATACCGTTATGCCCGCTTTATGAAGATGCAGGATATTCTTTCTTCCAACAGCAAGAAGGATGCCGGATGGAAACTGACAGGACTTCTTCTCCTTATCTTCTTCCTTTTTGGTTATATTGCAATTGGTATTTTTAGTAAGCCTGATTTGATGGTTGCAAGTATTCTTTTTGGCGGCAGTTTCTTTGTTATGATTGTATTAACTCTTTTGTTCCGCCTTATCGAATCTGTCAAACAGAATTGTCTTGATGTTACCGAGGTCTTAATCTCCATCATAGAAAAGCGTGATCCTAACCTGAACGGTCACAGAAGGAATGTTCAGAACATTACTATGCTTTTCTACAGTTATCTTCCTAAAGAAATAAAGAAACAAATAAATCCTTTGAGTCTGGAATATGCGGCTCTTATGCATGATGTAGGAAAGCTTGGTATTCCTGAAGAGGTTTTAAATAAGCCTGGTAAGCTGACTGATGAAGAATGGGAGATTATGAAACAGCATCTAAAAATCGGTGTAAAGTTTCTGGAGCCTCTGCGTAATTTTGAACACATTAAAAGCTGGATTCTTTATCACCATGAAAGGATTGATGGAACAGGTTATTACTCAGTTCCTGGAGACCAGATTCCTCTTGCTGCTAAAATAATTTCTATTGCCGATGCCTATTCCGCAATCACTATGAAAAGGGTTTATAAGGATCCACGCAGTCATGAGACCGCAATCGAAATCCTTAAAAATGTTGCTGGAAAACAGGTGGATGCAGAGCTTCTGGCAATTTTCCTTAAAATTCCAAAGGAAGAACTGCTTGCCTGCCTTCCACCTGATATTGAAACTCTTTAAATCTAAGGTAAAAATTTTATTTGGCTAGTTTTCTGTTCAAAGCCCAGAGCCCAACCGAGAAAGCATAAGTTATAAGTATAATCAAAGGAATTACAAACCAGATTGTTCCCAGTCCTGCTACAAGAAAGCCGTACCAGTCATATTCTGGCAAAACTTTTCCATTATCCAGATGAAGAAGAATGTTTGGAATGTAATAAAGGGCATAGAGAATCATTGGGATAATGCCAATAGGTGTTTTTGAAAAGCGGATTTCTGCCTTTTCAAAGAAGATGAAATTGATTATGCACAAAAGTGGTGTCAAAAGGTGCATAAAAAGGTTTGAGTTCATAAAGTAATCGAAGTAGGTGGTGGTTGACTGTGGTGCAAGGAAGAAAACTGTAACCATCATTGTTAGGGTTACGCCGGTTGTTGCTGCAAGTTGAAGAAGGTGCATGCAGTCTGGCATTTTCTTTATCTTATTATTACTCTGTAAAATCTGAAAAATGATGTAGGCCAGTGATACTAAACCTGCAAATACGTTGGAATCTACTGTAAAAAATTTGAACGCCTGGAAGTTTCTTGAAGAGAGAACTTTTATGTCTCCCATAAAATAAAAACCTATAATCATGCTTATAGTAGCAAAGAGTGTAAAAATAAAAATCAAAAGATTAAGGATAAAGCTGGCCTTTTCTTTTTTTGTCATGGTGTCCCCCGAATTAAGAACAAATAATTTTCTCTCCAGTTTTATGACACTTTTTTATATAAATATTTTGTACAACAATATTGGACTATAGTTATATTAATGTCAATAATTACTGGCTATTATTAGATAAAACAAAAGATTATAAAAGGCATTTTCGCTATAATTATTGTATATTTCTTAATTTTGAGACGGTTTTTATGTTAGCTAAAATTTCAAAATCAAATAAAAATTCTTTATTTGCCCCAATTTCCTTTTATGGCTCTGCTTTTTCTATAGCACTTCCAATAATGCTGCAGCAGTTGATTCAAAACCTTGTTTCCCTGATAGACAATTTTATGGTTTCAGGTCTTGGGGATGTTTCTATGTCCGGCGTTAATGTTGCTGGTCAAGTACTTTTTGTTTTTATGGTCTTTATCAATACCATCTGTATGTCCGGCGGAATCTTTATGACTCAATTCTTTGGGGCAAAAAACAGTGAAGGTATGCAGCAGGCCTTCCGCTTTAAGCTGATAATGGGGCTGTCCGCCTTTATACCATATACCTTAGTTTGTCTGGTTTTTCCACGTCAGGTTCTTTCTCTCATGCTTATAGGAAACACCCAGGCCGATATGATTTTGGATCAGGCTGTAAAATATATCCGTATTATGTTCCTTATGGGCATTCCAATGACTATTTCTATGTGTATTGCAAGTTCCCTCCGTGATCTAGGCCAGGTAAAAGCACCTCTTGTAGTAACAATTATTGCTACTATTACAAATACACTTTTCAATTATCTTTTAATTTACGGTAACTTAGGATTTCCAAGACTGGAAGTAAGAGGGGCTGCCATTGCTACAGTAATTGCCCGTTGTCTGGAACTGGTCATCTTCATCATCATTTATATTAAGAAGAAGCCTCTTTTTGCCTTTAATATTCTCTCCTTTTTTAAGATTGATGGAAAACTCTTCAGGGAAATGCTTAAGAAGGGAGCCTTTGTTCTTTTCTGCGAAATGGTTTGGGTTCTTTCGGAAACTCTTACTACCGCTATTTACAATGGACGTGGTGGTGCAGATGTAGTTTCGGGAATGGCCTCTAGTTTTTCAATTGCCAATCTCTTCTTTGTTGCATTTGGTGGTATTTATACTACAACCGGCGTAATTATGGGAAAAACTTTAGGCGAGGGTAATCTGGAAAAGGCCCGCCAGCAAAAGACCTGGTTACTTTCCGGTGCCGCTGTTTTCGGTTTTGCCATGATGTTCTTCGGTTTTTCTACTACCTTTATCATTCCTCTGGTTTTTGGAAAGCTTAGTCAGAATGCAATTACAATTTGCCGGCAGATGGTAATCCTTATGTCCTTCTTTATGCCTGTTTGGGTTTATATGAATACTCAGCAGGCTGTTGCCAGAGCAGGGGGAGATACTGCGATGGGCGCCTATACAGATGCCAGTCTTACAATTGTGATTATGGTCCCAATGGTTTTACTGCTTGGAATTTTTACTTCGATTGGACCAGTTATGATGTATTTTCTTGTAAAGATTTTGGATCTTGTAAAAGTAACAGTCTTCCATTTCTGGCTTAAAAGGGAACGCTGGCTTAAAAACCTTACAAAGCAGGCATAGGGGAAACTCCTAAAAGAATGTAAATAGTGCAATTATATTGGACACAACACAAAATATTTATTATATTATAGGGGATGATTAAGGAGGCTAGAATGAATTATACAAATCAAACTTTTGACCAGGAAAGAGCACTTTACGGAATTAAGGATGCCCTTGTAGAAAATTGTCGTTTCGATGGTCCTGCTGATGGAGAATCTGCACTTAAGGAAGCTTCCGATTTTGAAGTTCGAAATTCCTTTATGAATCTTCGCTATCCCTTCTGGCATGTTACAAATGCAAAAATCTCTGGAACTGAAATGACCGAAAATTGTCGGGCTGCCCTATGGTATGATAAGGGTGTGGAAATTGACAATTGCAGGCTGGGTGGAATTAAGGCCCTGCGAGAGTGTCAGGATATTGTTCTTAAAAACTCCACTGTTAATTCGCCTGAGTTTATATGGAAGTGTTCAAATCTCACAATTGATAATGTAAATATTGAAGGCTCTGAATACCCATTTTTTGAGGTTAGTGGTGCCAAAATCAATAATCTTACAATGAAGGGAAAGTATTCTTTCCAGTATGATAAAGATATTGAAATTACAAATTCCAACTTTGACACAAAAGATGCCTTCTGGCACACAAAAAATGTTACAGTTAGAGACAGCGTGATTAAGGGTGAATACCTTGCCTGGTACTCAGAAAATCTTACCCTCATCAACTGTAAGATAATTGGAACTCAGCCTTTCTGCTATTGTAAGAATCTGGTTCTGGAAAACTGTACAATGGAAAACTGTGATCTTGCTTTTGAAAGAAGTTCTGTTCAGGCCAGCATTATAGGAAAAATTGACAGCGTAAAAAATCCTTTGTGTGGTAAAATTGAAGCTGACCAGATTGGTGAAATTATTATAGAAGAAAACATCGTTAACAAGGCTGATTCACAAATTATCACCAGAGGTTAAGGAAGATTTTTTTATCAGATTTCTCTTGTATTTTGTATACTTTTTAAGGAATTTTCAGAACTCTACGGTTCGTGGGTGTGATTTTTGTCCATAATTCATTATCTTTAAAATAGATTTTAAGATGAGGAGCTTGTATGGACCAGGTAAAAATTGGACATTTTATTCAGACCCAGAGAAAAGAATGTGGCTATACCCAGAGTCAGCTTGCCGAGATTCTTGGAATCAGCGATAAGACTGTCAGCAAGTGGGAATGCGGTAATGGACTTCCTGAAGTTTCTTTAATGATTCCTCTTTGCAATGAACTTAAAATTTCTGTAAATGAACTTTTGCTGGGACAGAAAATTTCCGCAGACAATTACAAACAGGAAGCCGAGAAGAATATTCTTGCCGTAATGCAGGAAAATCAAGATATAGTAAGTCGTTTTTCCAGGGAAGAAGAAATCAGTTCTGCAGTTTCCCAGGGAATAGGGGCAATCCTGGCATGTGCAGCAATTCCCCTCTTAATCGTAAATGCCGTTACAAATCTCATGAAGGGAGACCGGGCCCTGGCCGTTGTAAGTATGGCGGTTTGTGGTGCATCGATGTTCATACAATATCTCTTTTCAACTCTTTATCATTCTCTTACACCTAAAGGGGCAAAAAAAGTCTTTGGTATTCTGGACCATTGTTCTATATATTTTCTGGTAGCAGGTACCTATACTCCATATTGTCTGGTCGCTCTGGGAGGAGTTTTAGGCTGGGCACTTTTTGGAATTGAATGGGGACTGGCCATAATCGGCTGTACCTTCTACGCAATTTTTGGAAGTAAAATGCGCTGGTTGTCTGCCATCACTTATCTTCCAATGTCCTGGGCAATCGCGATTGTCTGGCCAAGACTGGTAAGGAATGTTCCGGCATTAAGTACAAACTTTCTGCTTTTAGGCGGAATCCTTTACACATTGGGCTTTATTTTTTACTCCCTTAAAAAAATGAAATTTAATCAGGTAATATTCCAACTTTTTTCACTTGCTGGAACAATTTGTCATTTTTTCAGCTTGTGGTACATGTTCTAAATCAGAAAATGGATGCAATTATGAGTGGAACAAGTATTGAAGAAAATTATAAATACTATTACGAAGAAGATGGATTTACTCTACACGTAAGAGACAGGGTTTGGTATACTCAGTGCGGTCCCAACAAATGTCTGACCCTATATGAACTTCTAAAAAGAACAACAGACATTTCTACCGAGGACTTTCGTTTAAGGGGAATGTCTATGGACCATATGGCCCAGAAAGGCTTTCTTAGAATAGTAGCCAGATCCTCTTTTAGAATTCACAGAATGCCTGTAAGGGATGAAGAAATCGAAGTAATTACTACGGAAGAAAAACCAAGTGCAGTTCAGATTATTCAGGCCTATGAGTTTAAGGATAAAGATGGCAATCCTCTTATTAGCGGGGAAAGCGAATGGATGTTCCTTGATCCTCAAAACAAGCGTTTAGTTCCTACAAAATCTTTTGATTTACGTGTCCCAAATACTGAAAGAAAGGAGCATGACTGTCTGCCAAATGGTAGAATTGCTCGTCCGGACAATTTGATGGAGGCGGGGAATTTCAAAATTGCTCCTTCCCATCTGGATGGAAATGGACATGTAAACAACGCCTGGTATGCGGCCTTTGTAACAGACTGTCTTCCTCAGGATTTTCAGGAACTTACCCCAAAGGATTTTAGAATTAATTATTCCCGCGAATTGCTTTTAGGAGACCTTGTAAAGGTTAGTCTTGCAATCAGTGAAGATAGAAAAAAAGTTACCTTAATCGGAGAAAAGGAAAAAGAGCTGTCGTTTGAATGCGAGCTTTATTTCTAAGCTAAAAATTTAATACTTAAAGGTGAAAATATGAATTTTCTCTCAACTTTTGTAAAAAATTATCATGAATATAAGGATTATGAGGACATGAAATCTAGTTTCGCCCTCAATATTCCAGAAAATTTTAACTTTGCATACGATGTAATTGACCGCTATGCAAAAGAAGCTCCAGAAAAAAGAGCCCTTGTCTGGTGTAATGATGAAGGTGAAGAACATTTCTACAACTTTGCAGAAATTTCCCGCGATACCCAGAAGGCCGCCCACTTCCTCAAAAATCATGGAATAAAAAAGGGAGATGTAGTAATGCTCATTCTCCGCAGACGTTACGAATTCTGGTGGCTCTTACCAGCCCTTCACAGAATTGGTGCGATTGCCGTTCCTGCAACTAATCAGCTTTTGAAGAATGATATTGTTTACCGATGTAATGCAGCCCAGGTAAAAATGATTATTTCTTTTGATGATGGACACGTTATGGAAGAAATTGACGCGGCAATGGGAGATTGTCCTTCGGTTGTTGAAAAGATTTCCGTTTTTGGTAATAAAGACGGCTGGATAGATTTCCACAAGGAATTCGATGCCCTGTCTGCAGAGTGTGAATCCTTCCCAAGACCAGAGGGAGAACTGGCTACCCATAATCATGATCCTATGCTTATGTATTTTACTTCTGGAACATCTGGCTATCCAAAAATGGTAATGCACGACTTTATCTATCCTCTAGGTCATATTACAACTGCAAAGTTCTGGCAGAATGTAATGGATGATGGTCTCCATATAAGTGTTGCAGAAACCGGTTGGGCAAAGGCTGTCTGGGGTAAGATTTACGGCCAGTGGATTTCGGGAACTGCGCTTTTTGTATATGATATGCTGGCCTTTACTCCTAACTTGTTCTTTAAGAAACTGGCACATTATAAAGTAACAACTTTCTGTGCCCCTCCAACTGCATATAGATTCCTTGTAAGACAGGATCTTTCTAAATACGATTTATCCAATCTTAAATATTGTGTAACTGCCGGTGAAGCAATGAACGGCGAGGTTTTCAAGCTCTTCTACGAAAAGACAGGAATTAAGATTCACGAAGGATATGGTCAGACAGAAGGTCCTGTTCTTGCCGGTACTTTCCCTGGAATGGAAGTAAAGCCTGGTTCAATGGGTAAGGCCGCTCCAGGCATTGACCTTCAGGTAGTCCGTGAAGATGGAAGTCGCTGCCAGCCACAGGAGCAGGGCAGTCTCAAAATCAGAATTGCAGATGGAAGACCAGCAGGCCTTTTTACCGGCTATTATAAGAATCCGGAACAGACCCAGGCTGCTTTGGGCGGCGACTGGTACGATACAGGTGATACTGCCTGCTACGACGAAGACGGTTATATCTGGTTTGTAGGCCGAAATGATGACCTTATCAAATCTACAGGCTTTAGAATCAGTCCTTTTGAAGTTGAAAGTGTTCTGCAGGAGCATCCGGCCGTTCTTGAATGTGCAGTAACAGGCATGAAAGACCCAAAAAGAGGTCAGATTGTAAAAGCTACGGTTGTTCTTACCAAAGAATACAAGGCCAGCCGGGAAATGGAAATTGAACTGAAGACTTTTGCCAAGGAAAAACTTGCTCTTTATAAAATTCCAAGAGTTATAGAGTTTGTTGACCAGTTGCCAAAGACTGTTAGTGGTAAAATTCGAAGGGTGGAAATTAGAAATCAGAAGTAAAATGTATAAGGAAACCGAAATTCTCAAGGATGAAGTTGCAACCGACAGTCTTACAGGGGCTGGCAGCAGAAGTTTTGGAGATAAAATTCTTGCAGAATATCTGAATAATTTTAAGACCAGCGGAAGAAATTACACAATCGCTATTGCAGATATTGACGATTTTAAGGCAGTTAATGACCGCTATGGACATTATGTTGGCGACGAAGTAATTAAAAATATGAAGGTTGATTTAGTAAGTTCCTTACCAAACTGCTGGCTAAGGGGTTTCTTCAAAAGAAATTAAAACAGTTTGATAAATACACTCTTATAAGGCATCATAATTTTTACTTCTCCTTTTTATTAAATATTACACTGTAATATTACGTTGAAATTGAAAACACGTCAAGAAGAAAAAGACGGGTTTGGTATGCGACCTGGAGTCCTGGAAGAGCAGGCGGGGGAATTAGAGATTAACCAGAGGGATTTTTCCTTCATCATGATCATGGTGATGATGTTCACCGTGGTGATCACATTTTGCATCAGGATTTCCCTGAAGAGTTCCTGCCGCAAAGGCTTTAGCAGCTTCGTCTGCAGAACCTGTAATGCCTGGAACCTGTTCAATTCCAGCTGCATTCAAGGCATCGATTGCGCCCTGACCGCGATTTCCAAGAATAAGAATATTAATGCTTAAGTTTTTCAAATAAGTTGCAAGATCATGGTGTCCAAAACCACCGTTATCAATTACCTGGGAGTTGATAACCTCTTTATTTTCAATTTCATAAATCTTAAAGTTTTGAGTTTTACCAAAATGCTGGAAAACTTCGCCAGAATCTTTATCATAAGTTACTGCAATTTTCATATACAACTCCTAAGTTTTAATTTATTGCCTTAAATTTAATAATTAAAGGTTCTAAAATCTCGTACAATATCGTACAATGTGTACGATAACTTGCAATTTCATACAGTATGTACGAGAATTATGTTAAATTATGATTATGGTCAATAAAAGTACTGACAGAAGGGCCTTGCATTCCCGGGAATTAATTAAAGACTCCTTCCTCAAACTGCTTGAAACAAGAAATTATGGCAGCTTTAGCATTACAGATATTTGTAATCTTTCTAAAATCAGCCGTTCAACCTTTTATCAGCATTATGCAACTCTCGCAGATGTACTTGCCGAAATTATGGATGACGTTTTTTCCCAAATTTCCAGTCTGGAAAGCATGCAGTCCTATTCAGCCAGCCAAAAAAATCCCTGTAAAATGCCTCTATGTCTCTTTATCAGACAAAACAGCAAATATAAGAATGTTTTGACCGATCCAGCCCTGTCTAATCAGATTATTGAACGCTATTTACAGAGTGACCTTCAGTCCTTTATTGAAAGAATGCTTCCAAAAAGCACAATGACCGAAAAACAGCTGGAAAGCATTCTGGCCTTTCAGTTTTCAGGCTGCCTTAATGCCGTTCGCCGGGATATAAACAAGAGTGATGAAGATTGGGAAAAAAGCCGGAAAGCCATAGACAAGGTCCTTATTTCCGGCCTTTATTCCACCTCTAAAGTGTAAGTTTGTCTATAGCTGCAAGTTCTTCCTTACTGAAAGAAGTATTCTCCAGCGCCTTAATATTATCCAGAATCTGGCCAGGTCTGGAAGCACCAACAAGAACAGAAGTAATTGCAGAATCCTTCAAAATCCAGGCAAGAGCCATTTCGGCCAAAGTCTGATTACGGGCTGCAGCAATTTTGTTCAACTTAATCAGCATGTCTCTTTTCTCATTTACAGTTTCTTCCTTAAGGAAACGACCGTCCTTTTTAACACGGCTGTCTGCTGGAATGTCTTTTAAGTAGCGGTCGGTCAAAAGTCCCTGGGCGAGGGGAGAAAAACAGATAATTCCCTTACCAAGTTTTGCAGAAGTTTCTTTAAGACCGTTATTTTCAATTGTACGGTTCAAAATGTTGTAAGAGTTCTGATTAATGATAAAAGGAGTGTGGAGTTCCTCTAAAATTGCAGTGGCCTTTGCAAGAGTTGGACCATCGTAATTTGAAAGACCTGCATAAAGAGCTTTTCCACTTTTTACAATCTGATCCAAGGCTAGCATAGTTTCTTCGAGAGGTGTATTTGGATCCATTCTGTGGTGGTAGAATATATCTACATAATCCAGACCCATTCGTTCAAGACTCTGATTAAGTGAAGAGATGAGGTATTTGCGGCTTCCTCCATCACCATAAGGTCCATTCCACATCCAGTAGCCGGCCTTTGTAGAAATAATCATTTCGTCGCGGTATGGCTTGAAGTGCTCCTTGAAAATGCGACCAAAGTTCTTTTCGGCAGCTCCGGCAGCAGGTCCGTAGTTATTTGCAAGGTCAAAGTGGGTAATTCCATTATCAAAGGCGGTAAAACACATTTCTTCCATTACAGAATAATTGTCTTTATCACCAAAATTGTGCCAAAAGCCCAAAGAAACTGCTGGAAGCTTGAGTCCAGAATTTCCTACACGATTGTAAGTCATCTTTTCGTATCGTTTATCGCTTGCAATATACATTATGATTTCTCCTATAAATGCCTTGCAGCCAATATTATTATCGATAATCTTTTTAATTAATTGTTAAAATCTATAGAATAATTGATTAAAAAATATTCTTGAAAAGTTAAAACTTATAAAACCGATTTTTCATAAATCTGAAAAATTTCTTCCTGACTGATTTTAAATGGAGTTGCAGAAAGTTTTCCTTCATTGTGTGAAATTGCCTCTGCAAATTTATCTGCATCTTTCTTAGAAAGTTTGTATTTTCCAATAAGATTATCAATCATCAGCTGAAATTCTTTAAGATTTTCTATTTGTAAAAGCTCAAGAACTTTTTTTACTTCGTCAGGCAGGTGTTTCTGGCAGACTTCCAGGTAGGCGGCCTGAAAATATCCGCAGGCTTTTCCGTGTGGTATCCCAAAGCTATAGGTTAAATCATAAGACATACCGTGAGGAAGTCCTGTTCCTGTATGGGCAATTGAAACTCCCGCGATGGTAGAAGTAAACATAAGCTTTTGCAAATCATCTTCGTTCAAAGGCTTTTCCAAACTTAGCAATTCTTTATTTTGCCTCCAGAGTTTTAAGCCATATTCCGAAAACATTTTATTCAAATCATTTGCCTTACTGTTAAGGTAACTTTCAATTAAATGAGCAAGAGCATCCACTGCAGTATTCACAATCAAAGATTTGCTTGCTCCTGCCAGATACTTTCCATCAACAAGTGCAAGTTCTGGAAAAATTTTATAAGGAATGCTTTTTTTTAAGCCCATCTGATGATTAGTAAGTACAGACACAGCAGTTGCTTCTGAACCAGTTCCGCAGGTGGTTGGAACGGCAATTACAGGCAGGTGACCCAAATCCTTTTTCTGATAAAGTACCTGCTCATTTTCCAAAGGGTTCGCAATTAAAAGGGCAATAGCTTTTGCCGCATCCAGAGGGGAACCACCACCAATTCCAACTACAAAATCAGCATTAAAATCTTTGCCCACAGAGGCGGCTTTTGCAATTGTTTCAACACAAGGATTTTCTTCCACCTGATCAAAAATCTGGTACCCAATATTATTTTTTTCTAAAACACTTATAAGATCGTTTAAAGAACCATTAGATTTGGCAGAATGGGCACCCGTTACAATCAATGCTTTTTTCCCGAAACGTGCAAATTCGCTGGAATGCCTTGTAACACAATCCTTTTCTACAAATATATTAGTTGGAATATAAAAGTTCATAAGTACCTCATCAGACTTCTTAAAATTGTGCTTATAATAACAAAAATAGGTCTTTATTACACTAGGGCATTGTCTTTAAAATTCTACAGATCATATAAAGTATATAAAGCAGAAAAAAGATTTGATTAGTGATATAATATTTTATTATGTATTCGGATTTGCTTTTTAATTTTACAAAAATGACCCAAGATCCTGACTCAGATTTTGCAGCCCAGGTACTTACCGAAATGGCCACTTCTAAACCTTTTTTTGCTCTTGATACAGGAATTAAGGCAGATGATTTGTGGAACAGAGTCGATTTAGTTCGCGAGGCTATAGAATTAATTGATGATGACAACGCTAAAAGAATTGCAAATCAGATGATGTATTTTTCGGCTGGAATTATGGGTGATTTAGATTCAGTTGAAAACCGTTACGAATACATTGAAACTTTGGAAGACACAATTACATCTTTTAAAGATTCTGATGATGAATATTCAAACCGCCTTGTTGCAATTGGTCCTTGTGGAATTGATCATGATTGGGATTCTGTAGAATATGAGGGCAGGGAACACGACTATTTTGACAACTCCATCATTTCTGACGAAAGAGACCTTTTTGCTTTGCAGATGACTCTGGGTAAAAAACTTAATATGCCGGTAATTGTTCATTCAAGAAAGGGCTTTAATGAAACTTCCGATGTATTAAAGGCTATTAAATGGAATAAGGGCGTTATTCACGGATATTCATATTCAAAATCTGAACTTGATTTCTTTTTGGATTTGGGTTGGTACATTAGTTTTAGCGGTGCGGTTACTTATTCTGGTAAAAAAGCGGCCCAAGATATGGCTGATATAGTATCCTACGTCCCAAAAGATCGTATTTTAATTGAATCAGATTCGCCTTATTATGCACCAGTTCCTCTAAAAAATACTATAAATACACCAAACAATATGCATTATATATACGAATATATTGCATCTAAAAGGAATGTCTCAACAGCTAAGCTAAGTGCCGCCGTTGATGACAATTTTAAAAAGCTCTTTTTATAGGCTTTCAAGTAATTTTTTAGCGTTTCCGTATAAAACAGCCTCTTTTTCTTTATCACTTAGGCCAAGCTGGTCAATTGTGTTCAGTTCGCCTTTAAAATCCCACATTGGAAAATCAGAACCAAACAGGAACTTTTCATAGCCGTGATTCTTTATCATTTCTTTTGCTTTATCTAATGGAAGCTTCCAGAAACTGCTTGAAGTATCAAAATAAATGTTTTTACCTACAAGATAATGAATAGACTCTTCCCATTCAGTATAACCACCAAAATGTGCCGCAATAACCTTTAAATTAGGTCTTTTTGTAATAAGATTAAGAAAGCGTTTTGGACCTGAATAGTCGTAGCGGCGGTCTCCAGCGTGAAAAAGAATTGCCATGTTTAATTCTTCTGCCTTAGCGTAAATTTTGTCCATAATTGGATCATCTACTGCAAAATGCTGAAAATCAGGATGAAGTTTAATTCCTTTACAACCTGCCGCATGAATACGCTCAAGTTCTTCTGCATAGTTCTGGTAATCCTGATGCATGGTTCCAAAAGGAATGAATTCAGGGTGTTTTTGAGCTTCTTTAATGATGAAGTTGTTGATTACTTCTACCTGGGCAGGACTTGTTGCAGCTGAACAAACAACATAACTGGAAACTCCAGCTTTTTTTCCGGTTTCAATCAGTTCTTCTGCAGTTCCAGTCCATGCCATTGGAGCATTTTCATAAAAAACTGAAATAGCGGAACTTGCACGAGCAGCAATTTTTTCTGGATATATATGGGCGTGAAAATCGATAATCATAAAAATACCTCTTTTGTTAGAGAATAGTTTCCTTATCCTAACAGAAGAGGCATTTTTTGTCATTAAAAAAGTTTAAATTTACTTAAGAAATTTAGTCTTTATAAAAAAACTTTCTCTCCTGAATAATGGAACAAATCTGCATTCATAATAAATTGTTGTATTACAAAACATTATGGACTGCTTAGTAACAAGAAACTCCAATCTAAATTATATTTTACATGAGGAAATTAAAAATTAAATCTAAGGAGATTGTATATTCTATGAAAAAAAACACTTTACTAATTATTTCAAGCCTTTTGTTATTTACGGCACTTTGCATAACTGCCTGTAAATCAAAAGATTTATCAAAAGAAAATTCAAAAAAAACAGATAAAGAAGAAATGTCAAAATTACCAAAAGGGGACAGACCCCCAATGCGAAATTCAGATGACATGGGGATGCCTCCAGATTTTGACCAGAACGGTGGCCCTGGAATGCCTCCCAACAGTCAGGAAGACTTTGAATCAGACTTTGAAACTGGCAGTTTTGCAAAAGGTGGACCTGGAAAAGGGCCTGGGAAAGGTGGGAAAGGCGGTCCTGGCGGAAAACCTGGTCAGAAGGGTCCTGGAGGAATGCGTAATTCCGTTTTCGAAGCAAAATGTTCAGATCCAGATGCTAAATCAATAACATACAGCTTTACAAATGCCCGCGGAGTAAAAGTTACCTACCATGCTAAATATCTTATTGACGGCCAGAACGTAACTTATTCGGCAGAAGATTTTGAAGACGGAAAAGTAAGCGTTTCTGCAGCTAACGAAATTGCCTTCCTTGTTATAAACGGAGGTTCTTTAACCCTAAACAATGTAACAATCGAAAAGACAGGTGATGCAGATGAAAAATCCCTCAATCAAGATGCCTATAACTTCTACGGAATAAACAATGCACTTGTAGCTGTGGGAAAAGATTCAAAAATGACTTTAAATGGCGTTAAAATTACTACAAATGCCCTTCATGCCAATGCCGTTTTTGCCACAGACAATGCATACATAAATGTTACAAACGGAATTACAATTAACAACTCCAAGCGTGGTTCCCGTGGATTTTTTGCTTCTTACAAGGGTTCTGTAACAAGTAATGATGGAGGAGTTTACATTTCTACAAAATCTAATAACTCTGCGGCACTTGCAACAGACAGAGGTGGTGGAAGCATTACTGTTTTAGGCAAAAACAACATTCTTAAAACCCAGGCAAACGATTCTCCATGCATTTATTCTACAGGAGACATTATTGCCAGCGGAATTACAGGAAGTGCTTTGGCCGCCCAGACAGTCGTTATAGAAGGTTTGAATAACGTTAAAATTACCGACTCTGAATTTACAGGAGCTAGAAAAGGCCAGGGTGCAATCATGATTTATCAAAGTTTCTCGGGAGACTCTTCAATTGGACAGGGAAAACTCCAGATTGAAAATTGCGTTTTCCATAATCAGTATGCAGATGATAAAGAAGCCATGTTCTACGTTACAAATACCCATGCAGTAGTTACTGTTAAAGACTGTACTTTCTATGCTGGTATAAATGATAAAGAATACACAAATGAAAACTATTTTGTAGTATGCGAAGAAAATGAAAGTCAGCACTGGGGAAAAACCGGTACAAACGGCGGACAAATGTCAATGACAATTACTTCCAGCAATGCAAAAGGCCTTCTAAAAGCTGCCGAAAAAGATTCCTCTATCAGTGTAGAAGGAGACACAAAAGAACTTAGCAAGGATAAAGCTTCTATTGGAAAGATAGAAATCATTTAATTAAAAAGGGAGGAAGCAATGGGCTTTCTTCCTTAAATTGTAAAATTATTCTATAATACTCCCAACAAAACAAAGCGAGCAAGTAAATGGATACTAAGTATGATATTGTAATTGTTGGGGCAGGACCAGCTGGTCTTTATGCTGCTTATGACTATGTTTTTTCTGGCAAAAAAAGCAAGGTTTTAATTATTGATAAGGGACATTCCCTCAAAAATCGTAAATGTCCTATTACAGAAGGCAAGGCTCCTTCATGTATTAAGTGTAAAACTTGTTCAATCATGTCTGGCGAAGGTGGTGCAGGGGCTTATTCCGATGGTAAATTCAATATCACTAATGAATTTGGAGGAAGCCTTTGGGAAAAAATTGGCAAAGACCAGGCCCTTCAGCTTATGTATGAAGTTGATATGATTAATGAAAAATTGACTGCTTCAACTTCATCAGCATATCCAAAACTGTTTAAAACTGATTCTGAATTAAAGAAAAACTGTACAAGAAAGGGACTTCATCTGCTTTCTGCCGAAGTAAGACACCTTGGCACAGATTTAAACTACGATATTTTGTCTATTCTACACAATTATTTGGAATCTAATGGAATTGATTTTCTTTTCGATACAGAAGTAACTGACATACTTCGCGACATGCCTGTTACCCAACCTTATAAATTCAGTATTTATACTGGTAAAAAGGAAGCTTCTTTCCAGGCTAAAAATGTAATTCTGGCTGTTGGACGTTCTGGTGCCCACTGGTTGGAAGACTACTGTAAGGCTCACGATATTTTAACCGAATCTAACCGAGTTGATATTGGAGTTAGGGTAGAACTTCCTGCAGAAGTTTTTTCTGATATTACAGATAAAGTTTACGAAAGTAAGATTGTTTATACTACCGAAAAATATCAAGACAATGTCCGTACCTTCTGTATGAATCCTTATGGTTTTGTTGTAAATGAAAATACAAATGGAATTGTTACTGTAAATGGTCATTCCAACTCCGAAAACGGCAAAAAAAGCGACAATACCAATTTCGCACTTCTGGTAAGTCAGCATTTTACACAGCCTTTTAACAATTCCAACGAATATGGCGAATCAATCGTACGCCTGTCAAATATGCTTGGTGGCGGTGTAATTGTACAAAGACTTGGTGACCTTGAAAGAGGACAGAGAAGTACTGCCGACAGAATTGCCCGTGCCACTGTTCGTCCAACCTTAAAAGCCTGCCCGGGAGATTTAAGCCTGGTTCTGCCAAAACGCATTCTAGATGATATTGTAGAAATGCTTCATGCTCTGGACAAAATAGCCCCAGGAACTGCCAACGATGACACATTACTTTATGGCGTTGAAGTTAAATTCTACAATACCGAAGTAAAAGTAGACAACAATCTGGAAGTTTCAAGCAAAAAAGGCCTTTACATCATTGGTGATGGTTCTGGAATTACTCATTCCTTATCACACGCCGCTGCATCTGGCCTTTATGTAATGAAAAAGATAATTGAAGAAGATTAATAAGCCTAAGCGAGCAAGTTTATCTAAGCTCTACAAAAGTAACTGAACTCTGGCCCTTTACATTTTTACTCTTGTAAACGCCTGTATCAACCAGTCTGTAGAGCTTTTCAAAGTTAATCTTGAAACCTTCTGGGATTATTCCGGCTCCAATACTTGCAAAAACTGATTCAGATTTTGCAGACTTAATCTTAATTTCTTTAAGTTTGTTTATAAAACGGTTTATAACAACAAGTGCTAAATCTTCATTTGTGATATTAGGTACAAAGACTGCAAATTCGTCTCCACCCAAACGGAATATTATATCCTGATCGCGGAAGGTCTCTTTTATTGTATTTGCAAAAGAGATAATTACATCGTCTCCGGTTTTATGTCCATAAGTGTCGTTAAAATGCTTGAAGTGATCAATATCAAGAATAAAGAAGATTCCGCCACGTTTTTCTGTAAGGAGTTTAGTTATTTTTTCCTGGCCACAAGTTCTGTTTAAAAGCTTTGTCATTTGGTCAGTTTGAGAAAGATAAAGCAGGGATTCCTTTTCTCTTTCCTGACGAATTACTTCATCAATATTCTTGAAGGCTACAATAACCTTACTTTCTTTATCATTTGGATCCAGGCGAATGTACTTAAACTGGAAGTAATGAATTTCATCTTCGTCTAAAACCCTGTAAGTATAAACAAATTCATTATTATCTATAAGTTTTTTTTGAACATTTTCCAAAGACATGGCATGTGTAAGATCTTCTATATCATCTTTATAAACACGTTCGCTTATGTACCTTCTAACAATTGCATCATAAGGGAAAGTCTGAGTTGAAGCGACATTAGGTACTCCAGAAGGCACGTAACCATCCATTTTAATAACTTGAGCAGAACGAGTCTTCATATCGATTGAAAAAATGTTTATAAAACCACGGCTAAGAGCCTGTACAATTTCGTTTTGTTCCTTTTCTCTTTCTGTAGTTTCAATTTCATCAGTTACATCAATAAAAAGACCTACAAATTTAACAGGTGTACCATCCGCACGTCGAGACAGCCTTCCTAAAGCATGGAACCAGCGAATTCCAGCATTTTTTGTATAAAGACGGTATTTTTCATCAAAGGTTGTTTTACCGCTATAATCATTTACTGTATTCCAATAAGCCGCTAAAGTCTTTTCCCTGTCTTCACCGTATAAAAGATCCGACCAGGACTCCAGAATATTTGGAAAATCTTTTTCATCATTGAAACCAAGCATGTTGCGGAAGGTATCTGACCAGAAACATTTTGACAGTTGTCCATTTTCGTCAAATTCCATAGACCAGGAACCAGAACCAAGTGCAGCATGAATCAATTCCATAGAAGATAAGTCAGATTCATACTGCTGTAGTTTGGCCTTTCTTGAAGCATTTTTGATTTCGGTTTTTACAATTTTATCAACATCTTTAAAAGCAAGAATAAAACTATCTTCATTTATTTTTACATAAACAATAAGGTGGAAAGATTCTTTGCCATTTTCATCAATTTGTGTATATTTAGCATTGTAGATATATGAGTTCTGGAGTTTCTTTTCTATATTTTCCAGAGAAATTTCTTTTAGAAGTTTTTCCCTTTCTTTTTCCACAACATACTTTTCTACCAGAACTTTCAGAACTTCCTGATAATTTGAAATATCGGTAGCCTGATTAAGGGCAGTATTTGTTACAATATCTTCGTTAAAACTAAAGAGCCTTAAAAATGCGGTCTTTGAATTTACTATCCAAATTGAAGAATAATCGCGAAGAAGGGCTTCCATTACCTGTAAACCTTCATTAATTGACTCTTTAGCAGCATTTAACTGGCGTTGAGACTGAATTAAAGAAGTTATATCGCGGGCAGAACACATGGCAATTACATCACCACTGTCTTTTTCGGTAGTAAGCAGAATAGAATGATGGAAGGTGTGAGGAGCTTCTCTTGGATTTAAGAGCATTTCGTACTCCAAATCCTGCCTGTATTCACCAGCTTCAAAGGCTTTTAAAAGACGGTCTCGATTAAAGTGATTTCGGAATCTTTCCTGATTAGAACCTTTTAATATTAAGGCAACAGTTTTTTCTATAAAATCATTAAGAGGGCATGGATTTGGAAGATTAAGAGTCTTGAAAATTGGAATTCCGTCGCCCATACTATAGTCATAAATTTCATCTTCAATAAGGTCTTTTGTTACATTGATATTGTAAAGGCGAACTGTTCCTACAATCTGGTTTTGTTTTTCCTGGTCTTTTTTACTGACAGTCATTGTAAGACGAGCATTTTCTTCACTTAAAGCCAGAAGTTTTTGATTGAATTCGGCAACTAAAGCCTGCTGATCTTCTGGATAATCTTTTGGATTCAAGATTCCAAGTATACGTTTTTTCTCTGCCATTCTCTTTACTCAACTACGTATAATCTATTTTACTACAAATAAGAGTCTTCCTCAATTGTGAAATAAACACTATATTTTATCCATGTATTTTTTAATGCTTTTTCTGGCAATAATTGGCGGTTCCTGTTTTGCTATTCAGGGACCTATAAACACAGCTCTTGGCAAGAGAATTTCAGTTTTTCAAGCTTCTTTTATTTCCTTTTTAGGCGGAAGCATAATTTCTTTAATTATCCTTATCTTTTTTGGAGATGGAGACTTTTCTAAATACAGTAATCTTAAATCCTGGCAGCTTATTGGTGGACTATACGGCCTTATAAATGTCTGTGCTACAATTGCAGCATTTCCTGTTCTTGGAGCGGCATTAGCTTTAACTACCATAATGTTAGGACAGTTAATCGCTGGCATTTTTATAGATTCATTTGGCTTTTTTGATTCACCGGTTTTAGAAGTTTCTCCTTTACGTATTGTAGGAATTGCAACGGTTGCCCTGGGAATTATTTTAATTTATTTGGGAAGCAATAAAAAAAATGAAAATTCTTCATCATCTAATAATTTAAAACGCTTTCTTATGCTTCTTTTCTGTTTTGCAGGGGGCGTTTTTGGAGCAATGCAGTCTCCAACAAATGCATCTATGGCAAAAGTGATTGGAAATTGGGAAGGAACTTTTATTTCTTTTCTTGTAGGAGTTTTTGCCCTTATCCCAATTTCTTTACTTGCAAATAAGGGAAGAATTATGCCAATGAAGGGAGTAGGCCTAAAACCCTGGATGCTTATAGGCGGAGCTTTTGGTGTTGGTGGCATTTTCTTTAGTATTTATACAGTTGGAACTTTGGGAACTGCCATTCAAGTTGCCTGTTATATGATTGGACAGCTTACCTGTGGACTTCTTTTTGACACTTTTGGTTTAATTCAAACTGAAAAAGTAAAGATAAACCTGCTTCGTGTTGTTGGAATTTTTACAATTATTTTGGGAGTATTCCTGGTAACTTTGGAAAAACTTTAATTACTTTTAGACCTTTCTCCAGCCCAAGGTGTTTTCCAACGTGTTTTATAAAAGAGCCTTACCGAAAGAACCAAACCTCTAAAACACAGTTCTATGGCCATAGCAATCCAAATTCCCTGCAAGGCAAGTCTGGTAACCAAAAGCAGGGAAAGCCCAAGTCTTACAATCCACAAACTGATTAAGTTTAAAATGCTTGGAATTAAGGTGTCGTTTTGACCTCTCAAAGCACCGCTTGCAACAATAGAGGCCCCATAAAAAGGTTCTGCAAAAAGTTCAATTCTTAAAACCTGAACAGCCAAAGTCTGAATATCTTTAACCGGTATTAAAAGTGTAAAAACAAAAGGACAAAGAAAATACATGATAATTCCGGTAAAAAGCATTATAAGGCTTCCGGCAATAACAGTTATCCATGAAAATGATGAAGCTAAATCCTTGCGGCGGGCACCGTAACTTTGCCCAACCAAAGTTGTCGCGGCTTCGGAAAGTCCATAGCCTGGCATATAGCAGAGGGCCTCGGCCGTAACAGCAAAGGAATTTGCCGAAAGAGCAGTTGAACCAAGAGGGGCAATAATTCGGGTAACGGCAACAAGAGCACCTGTAAAAGCAACTTTTTCCACCGCGATTGGAGCCGCCAGTCTAAAAGCTTCCCGATCAACCGATCGCGCAAAAATCTTGTTACTGTAATAATGCACAGGTTTACGCCCCTTTGTAATTCCCAAATAATCCGATTTGTGCAGCGTAAAATAAATCATAAAAACAGAAACCAAAATTGCACTGGCAGTAGTTCCCCAGGCAGCCCCCAAAACTCCCAGACCCATAAATTTAATAAAGATGATGTTAAAAGCCGCATCTAAAATACAAAGCAGAGAATTCAAAATACTTGGAACCTTCATATTTCCGCTGCACTGGAGCATGCCACCCATAAGGTAAATCATCTGGAAAAATGGAGTTGACAGGGCATATACAAAAAAGTAGGTAGAAGCATCATTTTTAATTTCACTCTGAGCTCCTAGAATGCCTGGTAAGGGAGCACTAAGAAGAAGGGCCAGTATAGTCAAAATAAATGAAAAGGCCAGACATGATTTTAAAGCCTTAATCATAATCCCTTTTGCACGAGACTGATTTCCTTCGCCAACAGCATGGGCAACCTGGACCGTATAACCAATTGACATTGCACTGGAAAGGGAACCTATAACCCATGTAGAAGAGGCTACCAGGCCAATTGAAGCAGAGGCATTTGCACCAAGACTTCCAACCATGGCAGCATCAATATACTGCATTAAAATTGATGAAATTTGGGCCAACATACCTGGAAGACTTAACTTCCAGACAAAAGATAACTTTTGGGATCTACTAGGATTGGGATTTGTGATTAGTAATTTTGACAGGTCAAAGTTTGATGCCATTAGTTTTTAGCCTTATAGAGACTGCTAGGACGGCCTCCGGTTTCGTAATTGATACTTTCGATTATCTGTCCTTTTTCTATGAGGTAAGTCATATAGTGCCTTACTGTAACACAAGAAAGACCTGTGTTTTCGGCAATAGAATCTCCGGTCTGATAGCCTGGATTTTGCTTAAAAAAGTCCATAATCAAGCCTAAAGTCTTCTCTTGAATGCCTTTAGGGTATGATTTTTCAGACATCTTACGATTATTTTGCAAGATATTGTCAATATTTGACTGATCTAGAACAGTTTTTCCCTGTAAAGATTCGACTTTTGCGGAAAATTTTTCCAAGGCAATTTGAAAACGTTCAAAAGCAAATGGCTTAATCAGATAATCCAAAACACCAAGATGCATAGTTTCTTCCAAAGTGGAAGTGTCATTTGCGGCTGTAACCATTATAACTTCGGTTGGAATTTTAGCCTGACGAATCTTTTTTAGAGTATCAATTCCATCCAAAAGAGGCATAAAAACATCGAGAACTACAAGGTCAATTTTATTTTCAACAAGATAATCCAAAGCTTCCTGACCATTTCTGCAGGATGCCGCTACGGTAAAATTTTTATTCTTGCAAACATACTGTTCATTAATCATAGCGACCATTGGATCATCTTCAACAATCAGAACCTTGTAACTCAAATTAAACTCCTTACACCAGGTATTTTTATCTCTTTAAACTTACCATAAAGCAAGTTCCTTTTCCATTCTGAGATTCAAAAGAAATGCTTCCACCAAGACTTTCGACCAGCTGTTTAGTGTGATAAAGACCCACACCACGACCGCTTCCTTTGGTAGAAAAACCGTTTTCAAACACCTTATCTTTAATTTTATCAGGAATGCCGTTTCCAGTATCTTGTACCGTAATCAAAAGCTGACCAGGCTGAGTGTAAACGCCAAAAATAAGGGAACGGTCATTTTTAGACATAACTTCAGATGTATTCATGGCATCCAGGGCATTGTCTATAAGGTTTCCGGTAATAGTTACAAGGGCTTCAGAAGGCAGGTCTATATCATCAGAATTAAAAACCATATCTTCTTTAAGGATGAATTTTACATTGCATTCAGAAGCACGGGCAATTTTTCCAATCAAAAGGGCAGAAAAGGAAGGATTGTCTACGGCATGCATTACCCTGGAAACAGTTTCCTTTTGGATGATAGAAATATTTTCAATATAAGAAACCGCCCTGTCATATTCACCAATCTGGATAAGACCCAAAATTACATGCAACTTATTAGTAAAATCGTGATTATTGGCTCTCATAGAATCTACCAGGAACTTAGTGCCTTCAAAATCTTCGGCAAAAGTGTAGAATTCTTTTTTTATCTTTCGGAAAAGTACTCTGGAAAGGAAAAGCTCAATCACAATTGCAATAATTGTAACTATCAAAAAGAGGCCTACAGTTCGAATTGTTACAGATTTGATGGAGGTTTGCAGACGAATAGTCATTATAAAACCTTCGTAAATTCCATCATCATAAATAGCAGAATATGTACGACGTTGTGGGCCAGAAGGTCCTATATCATTTTCTGTATAATAGCCCAGCTTGTGGCAGTTAAAATCAGGGTGCTTTCCGTCGTACTGGGTGTTTATAAGTTCGTGATGTGTGTGATAAATACGATTATTGTTTATATCTACAATTGAAATAACATCAACACCAGGAAGTTCTTCTACAATGGAATCCATGTAATCGCAAAGATCCTGCTGGCTGTAATCTTTTGTAAAGGAATAAAGTCTGGTGATTAAGTCTGAGGTGTTCTGCAAATCCTGATTGAAGGCTTTATCGTTAGATTTAATATTCAAAAAAAGTCCGCCAAAACTTAGAAGCAGGGTAGTTGCGGCAACCAAAATCAACTGAGTCTTTTTAATTTCCTTTCTAATAGACTCTAGTTTGTTTTTATTGTTCTTAATCTTCATATATAGAATATATCACATATAAATATTTTCAAAAGGCTTTTTTAAGTAAAAAAAATGGACTTAAAAAAATAAAAAAAATTACGAACAAGAAAAAATAATTTTTAAACTTTAGAAAAATTGTAGATTCAAGGACTTAGTACTATTCTTCTTCATGTACAAAGACGAAGGGCAAAAAGAAACCCCTCGAAAACTGAAGGAGTTATTAAACGATTATGGAATTAGGACACCTATTTGAAGCAGCTATGTTGATTTGTTTCGGATTTTCCTGGCCAATCAATGTTGTAAAGGCTTATAAGGCTAGAACCGCAAAGGGAACAAGTCTTGCCTTTATCTTTCTAATCATTACCGGTTACCTTGCAGGTATTACTGCAAAGTTTTTGAACGGTCAATTGAACTACGTACTTGTAGTTTACTTTTTGAACCTTGCAATTGTTATGACAAACGTTTTTGTTTATTTCAGAAATGTTCGTTTAGACAATAAAAAACAGTCTGTACAGACAAAACAGAAAATTTATGAACTTCAGCAGAAGTTTAAATCAAATAAAACTTTCCAGGAGGAAGATATGAATTATCAGGAACTTAACACAGTTGCTAAGAAAAACGCAGTTATTTTAATGGGTGGAGATCTGGACAAACAGATTCCAGTTGCAGAATTGGCTCAGTCTTTTGACTTCAACTTCCAGATTTACAACAGAAGTGAAGAAAAGCTTTCTGTAAAACAGGCAAGAACTTTTTTCCAGGACAACATTAATGCAATGGAACCAGAAGGAATTATTATCCACCTTGGTGATTCTGATATGAACCTCTTTAAGACTAACTCTGCTGACTTTGATAAATACTATCTTACTTTGCTCGCTGCAGTAAAAGCTTGCAACAAAAAATGCAGAATCGCACTTGTATCTGTAAACAATCCTAATTCTGACAAGACAATTGCAGAAATGAACCGCCACATTAAGGCACTTGCAGATTCAGAAAAAGCTGTATTCATCAACCTTGATAACGCTAAACTCTGGAATCCACAGGCTGCAAAAGCTTCTGTAAGCTTTGCATATGGCATGGGCTTGAAAGTAAGAAAGCCTCTTACAGACGTAGCTGAAATCCTTTACAGCTATGCTTACACAGAAATCAAACCAGAAACACTGGGAACAGAACTGGTTGGTTAATATTTGTTAATAACATAACAAAACTCTTGAATTGCTACCCGTAATCAGAGAGACTTGTGGCTGAAAACAAAGTTCTTATCCAAGCAAAAAACTTATTTCTGCCATGAAACTCCTGATTGCTCGGTAGCGTTTTTTATTTTAAAAGCCTTTAGTTCTTATTTAAAATAAAAAAAAAGCATTGCCACTTTTAGCAGCAATGCTCTGGATTAAAATCTAATTATTTAGCGTCTTGATTTGTTTAATTTACCTATGCAAACACAAACAAATACAGTAGCACATAAATAAGCGAGACCAACACCAATAATGGCGGTCAAAAGCATTGTCTCCATAATAAACCTCTCCACTTGTTTAATTATTTTATTATTACCTAATTATTAGCATTATTTCGTAAATAATGCAATTAAATTTTTAATATAATTAATTGTTATAACTTTAACACATAGTTACAATATTCCTGAACTTCCTGGGCATACATTTCTATTCCCGATTTCCAGAAATCCTTTGTAGTTATGTCAAAACCCGCTTTTTTACAAAGTTCCTCACAAGACATAGAACCGGTCTGACTCAACAATTCTTCATAAGTTTTAGCAAAGTCAGGGCCTTCTTGTTTTGCACGCTGATAAAGACCAGCCGCAAACAACTGTCCAAAAGCATAAGGAAAGTTATAAAAATCCAGCGAAGTGATGTAGTAATGACTTTTTACTGCCCACATATAATCGTGACGTTCGGTATAATTACTACCATCCGGAGTTTTTTCGTCGTTCAGTCCCTGCCCATAAGACTTTTCCTGGGCCTGCATCATAAGTTTGCAAAAGTCATCAGCAGTAAGTTCATATTTTTTGCGAGCCTGGAAAACTGACTCTTCAAAGTAGAAACGACAAAGAATATCTACCAGAACCTGACTTGTATCAGTTAAATCAAGATCCAAAATCTTCATGCGGTCAAAACCCTGACTGTTGGAAATCATATCCTGTTTTACAATAGTCTCTGCAAAAGTAGAAGCGGTTTCTGCTAAAGTCATAGGGTAGTCATAGAATAGGGGATCCTTATTTTTCATGCAGGAGAAGTGGAAGGCATGACCAAGTTCATGAGCCAAAGTGATGATGTCACTAAAGGCCCCTGTAAAATTTGAAAGAACTCTACTTTGGTGCCCCTTAGGAAAATCTTCGTCATAAGCTCCACCAACTTTACCAGGCCTTACCAAAGCATCAATCCACTGCTGATCAACTGCATTTTGTGCAAAATCGCCCATATTTTTACTGAATGAATAGTATTTTTTAATGACGTAATCGCAGGCTTCCTTAAAATTCCATTTTTTAGAGATAAGGGAAGTGCTTTCATCATCATCTTTATCACTTTTACCTAAAGCTTTAGGTTTTTCTATAGGGGCAAAAAGATCATAAAAGGCAATGCCAGGATGTTCTTTAGTACCAGCAGTTTTACTTACTGTAGAATTTGAAGCACGAAGCAGGGCAGCCTTAGCCTGAAAGTACTTTCTCCAGACAGGAAGGGAATCTTCAATGGCACCAATTAAGGCATCCAGAGTTTTTCGAGAAAGGCGAGAATTAAAAAGGGCATTATCAAGACCTTCTTTCCAATCACGTTTTTCATTCAGAGTAATTTTTTCGCCCTTTAAGTTATTTAAGGCAGCCCCAAATGCAATTCGATTTTGAGCAAGCAGGGCAACTTCTTTTTCCCAGGAAGATTTTCTCAAGGCAGGATCTGCATCATTTGCATCATTTCTAAGCTCGTTGAAAGTTTTTCCTTCATCATCATGCAAATTGGAAATAATCTGTTCCTGTAAAAGAGACCATGCAGATGCTCCGGTATGCGACATTTTTGAAGCCAGTTCTTCTAATTCTGGGGCCATTTGATGACTTTTTTCTTCAATTATTTCCTTAAGAAGATAACGGTATTCTTCTTTTTCTGGATATTGTTTATAGAAATTTTCTAGAAATTTTTCATTATCGGCAAGAACTGTAGAAAACTTTATAAAAATTTGCTGAGCCTGGGTATCATATTTATCCATAAGATTTAGATTGTTCATATAAGCAGGATTTGTAGTATCTGTAGAATAAATGATATAGGCATAGGCACCTAAAGTTTTTAAAAGGAAAGCTTCCTTGTTTAAAAGGGCCAAATAGGAATTAAGCCAGGCAGGGAAGTCGGACTTTGGGGCATCTAGCTGGACCTGAAGTTTTGAAAAAGTTTCTTCGAGTTCTAAAAGGTCATTTTTGTATTCTGTAGAATCTAAAGACGGGTAGAGGGAATCAAGATTCCATCGAGGTATATTATTTTCGTTCATATCTTAAATATAAGCATTTTTTGGTAAATAGTCTTATAAAAAAGATATAATTTTTAGAAACGTCTTAAAGGACAATCAGAAATTTTTACTTTATCACAAAGTTCAGAAACTCCATATGAAGCAAAATAATCCATTAAAAGATCTTTTGTAACACGTGCCTGAGGTCCAATACAAACTTCTTCGAATAAATCGGTATATTTTATTTTTAAGGAATTACAGACTTCTTTTAGTTTTAAGATATAGTATTTTTTGATGTTAGTTTCTTCGACATAAAAATGTGGTTGACCAAGGTATTTGGTTACATTGTAAGGAAGTGAAACTAAACGATATTCCTTTTCACTTATAAAAGAAGGATGCTTAAACAAAGGTGAACTTGTTATCAGCTTATTAAAAATTTCTCGTGCAGTTTGACTGGAAGATTTTGAAGTATTTTTTACAAGTTCAGCTAATTCTTTAACAATATCTAAATCATCACATGATGGAGAATAATTAACTTTACACAAAGGGGCATGACCGGCTTCTCCAATTTTTGCAAGAAGTTCTTTATTAAATGCTACACAGACGCCCATTCCATTTTTTGCATAACGAGCCCACTGAGCCGCATCATCAGAATATTCACTAAAACATGCCGCATACGATGATAATTTATCAAAATCTTTAAGATTTTCAGCAAATATTCGTTCCATTTTTTCATATTCAGATGACTGTAACTGCTTTTTAAGAGCAATTTTAAGTTCTTTTATGAAATATTCCATCTCCTGACTATCATTCATACGACGCAAGTTCCATAACCAAATTTCGCCATTAACAATAATGCCCTGCATAGCGTTAAAATCTGTATAATGATAAAGACGAGTACAATTTTCCATAAAAACCACCTGTAAGTATTGTAACACACATTATTTATATGATTAAGACATATAAATTTTTCTTAAACAAGAACGTTACATTTAAAAAATTACCCTGCCACATTCTTTCTATAATGTGTATTCTGTCTACCTATATAGAATAAAAACTGGTTGGTAAGCGTCAATTTCCTCCTACACGTCATTTTTCCAGGTACCCCTACTGATTTACAAGATATATTTAACTAACCATAAATCGGCTCAAAGTCATCTCTTGGGTGGCCACATAATGGGCATTCGTAATCTTGAGGAAGTTCTGGATGCATATATTCATAGCCGCAGATTTTGCAACGCCAGCCAATAATTTTCTTATTTTCCTGAATCTGAACCTTTGGTTTTATATCTTTCTGGTAGTCATTATAGGTAACCGGAACATTTTGACTGGTAATCTGGGCGTCTTGAATTTCTGCAATAAAAAGAGTGTGAGTTCCTAAATCTGTTTGGGAAACAACCTTACAGCTAATAAAAGAACACGAATTTTTAGTGATGTATGGACAACCATTTTTATCGGTCTTGAATTCCCAATCAGCAAACTTATCTATATTTTTTCCGCTCTGGTAACCAAAATGCTTAAAAAGTTCGAACTGTGAAGTTTTATCTAAAATTGAAAGACAGAAGAGGCCGCTTTTTTTGATTAAATCGCATGTATAATTTTGATTAAGAACAGAAATTGCAAGTCTGACTGGATCTGATGCAACTTGCATACATGTGTTTGTTATACAGGCATTAATTTTGCCGTCGTGCTGGCTACCTAAAAGAAAAAGACCGTATGATATGTTGTAAAGGGCTTTGTTTTCCATAATTTGCTCCTATAAATAAATAGGTCCCCAGAAAGACAAAGTTCATGGGGACCGAAAAAATAAAATTACACTACTCTATTTATCTGCCCAAAGTCCATGGAGATTACAGTATGCATAAGCACGAACTACCTCATCACCATCTACTAAAGCAAAAACTGCTTTTGGAGTTTCACCTGGCTTCAAAGCCTTAAACTGAGTTGTATTTTTAGATTGAAGAGCAACCCATTCAATATAATGTTTTTCTTCCATTGGGTGTGTTACAGAACCTACAGAAACAGTAACTGTATTTCCATTCTTTTCTACAACTGGAACATGTTTTTCAACTGCAGCATCTGTTGTATTTGCTTTAATTTCTACCATCTCTGAACCACAGCAGATTGTATCTACACCTGTGTCTTTAAGCATTGCCATTACTTTGCCACAAGTCTTACATTTGTAAAATTTCATTTCCATAATAAAGTTCTCCTATAAAAACCCCGCCTTAACGGGATCTACCTTCTTTTAAAAGGCAAGTTCCTTAATCTTTTCTTGTATACATTCTAGCATGAATAATTTTAAATGCAAATAGTAATAAGTCCTAGTATCAAAATTTTATTAAAAAAGCATCTTCTTTTATAAATTTAGTCTAATTTTGTATACATTTTAAGAATTAATCTAGACAGAAATAGGTTTTCATTAATCCTTTTCCCTTAATTTCAACGTCGACGGGCTTGTAGAAGGAACATTTTCCTCTAGCCTGCTGGTAGACATTTTCTGAAACATGAATTTTCATTGGGTAACCGGAACTTTCCATGCGGCTTGCGACATTTACAGTATCACCCCAGACATCGTAAATAAACTTCTTTTTACCAATAACACCTGCAACAATATCACCAGAATTTATGCCGATACGAATCTGAATGTTCATCTTGTTTTTTTCGTTAAATTCCTTTACATCTTCAAGAAGGCCTTTAGCAAACTTTATCATTTTTTCGGCACCATTATTGTTTGGATCGTCACTTAATCCTGTAACGGCCATATATGCATCACCAATGGTTTTAATTTTTTCAATTCCCTCTTTTTCGGATCTTATATCAAACAAAGAAGTCATACCGTTCAACATAGAAACGGTTTCCTGGGCAGTCATTGAACTACTCATTTTTGTAAAACCTACTATATCTGTAAAAAGGACTGTTGCATTTGGATATTTCTGTGAAATAGTTTTCCCCGGATTTTCGGTAAGTTCCTTAGCAACCGGTTGTGGAAGAATGTTCAAAAGAAGATTATTTGCTTTTTCGTTTGCCTCGCTAAGTTCATGAGTACGAAGTTTAACAGTCTCTTCAAGCTCCTTTTTATATCTTTCAAGCATTTCAACTTCCAATTTATGAGCTCTTTCAACAGCCTTGTTCATTTCTTCAATTGTAAAAATGTACAAAACAACTGCCATTCCTACAGCAGACATACTTGCTAATGAAATACCCTTAGCAAAGAACTGAAGTAAAGTTGCAACAAATGGTAAAACTCCAAAAAGTAAAACAGGAATACGAATTCCTCTGCTAAGCCTTTTATAATAATTTATGATACAAGATAGCTGTATTCCGAAAGAGATTATTGAAAAAATATAGAAGAATGGTCTGCCGGGACCATGACGATATACGCTGTTTTCATCAAAATAAAAATAAAATCCTGTAAAAAGAGATACAATAATTAAGGCAATTCCAACAAAAACTGCTATATCTGAAATTACCAGCCTAATAATCCTCTTTTTTTCGCCCGCTTCATTTGCAAACAAATCTTTAAGATAGAGTCCAAAGGCAAAAACAATAAAATTACTGAAAAAATAATCTGTAGTTTTTCCAATTCGAACCATATACCAGGCAAAAGTTGTATCTACATGTTCTTTATAAAGATTAAAATTAAATGATCCCCACAACCAGGCAAAAGCACTAAATTCCAGAACTAAAATAGCCAGTCTTCTTCGTTTTGAAAGATTTCCTGTAATTAAAGCTAGAAAAAAGATTAAAGCACAAATAGACATTAAAGATAAAACAATATAAACCTGATATTGCCTGATGAATGCTACCATTTGGGGACCTCTTGCTTATTAATATTTACAATTATAACACATAACACTTTGTTAATGATATGTAATTAAATATTAAAAATTTCTTTTATTCAAAATAGAAACAAACAGTGGGTATTTTAACTTCATCCTAAATTTAAAAAAAATCCAAAACTTGTTATAACCGCAAAACTACCCCTTTTAAAAACTTAAAAAGGTCAATTTCTTGTCTTATCCGATTTTAAAAAACCTTATAAACTAAATATTTCCCCTTTTTTAAATCGAAAAAGTAACTTTTTTGATTTATACGGTATTTTTCCTATTGTTTTAAACATAGCACATCATTAAAATGGCCATCACTTAAGTTTTAACAGGAGTACACTATGTCAAAAAAGCCAAAGCGCATTGAAGATTCAGAAGAATACTTCAAAAAACTTGATCAGTATTGGCGTGCAACAAACTATCTTGCAGCAGCCCAGCTTTACATGAAAGAGAATCCTCTTTTAAGAAAGCCTTTAACACGTGATCAGGTAAAAACAAAGATTGTTGGACACTGGGGAACTGTTCCAGGTCAGAACTTTGTTTACGCACACTTAAACCGCGCTATTACAAAATATAATCTTGATATGATTCTTATTTCTGGTCCTGGTCATGGAGGAAACTTCTTCGTAGCAAACTCTTACCTCGAAGGTCATTACTCAGAAATTTATCCAAATGTAAGCCTCGATGAAGAAGGTATGAGCCGTCTTTGTAAGCAGTTCTCTTTCCCAGGTGGAATTTCTAGCCACGTTGCTCCAGAAACTCCAGGATCTATCAACGAAGGAGGTGAACTTGGTTATTCTATCGCACATGCATTCGGTTCTGTTTTTGATAACCCTAACCTCATCACAACTTGTATCGTAGGTGATGGTGAAGCAGAAACAGGTCCACTTGCAACTGCATGGCATTCAAACAAATTCCTTAATCCAGTTACAGATGGTGCTGTTCTCCCAATTCTCCACTTGAACGGATATAAAATTTCTAATCCAACTGTATTTGCCCGTATTTCTAAAGATGAAGTTCGCAGCTTCTTCCATGGTTGCGGATGGGATCCAATTTTTGTAGAAGCAAGTCCAGATTCTGACCACATGGAAGTACACCACGCAATGGCTGCCGCTGTTGATAAGTGTATTGAAAAAATCCTTAAGATTCAGAAAGATGCCCGCAAAAACGGAAAAACAGAACGCCCATTCTGGCCAATGATTGTTCTCCGCACTCCAAAGGGATGGACAGGTCCTAAATTCAATGATGACGGACTTCCAATTGAAAACTCTTTCCGTGCACATCAGGTTCCAATCGACCTTACAAAACCAGATCCAAATGAAGCAAAACACATGAAGGAACTGGAAGCATGGCTCAAATCATACAAACCAGAAGAACTTTTTGATGAAAACTATCGTCTTAAGCCAGAAATTGCTGCTATTGCACCTAAGGGAGACCAGAGAATTTCTGCAAACCCACATGCAAATGGTGGAAATCTTCTTAAAGATCTTCGTACTCCAGACTTCAAAAAATACGCCCTCGATATCAAAACTCCAGGTAGCGTAAAAGCTCAGGATATGAAAGAACTTGGAAATTATGTTCGCGATGTATTCAAACTTAACGAAGATAACAAGAACTTCCGTATTTTTGGACCAGATGAGTCTATGTCAAACAGACTTTACGCCGCATTTGAAGCTACAAACCGCGATTTCAACGGCGAAATCATTGATTCAGATGATAAATTAGCTCACAACGGACGCATTATGGACTCTTACCTGAGTGAACATATGTGTGAAGGATGGCTCGAAGGATATCTTTTGACTGGTCGTCACGGTTTCTTTGCAAGTTACGAAGCTTTCATCCGCATTATCGATTCAATGGCTTCTCAGCATGCAAAATGGCTCAAAGTTTGTTCCCAGCTTAAATGGCGTGCACCAATTGCATCTTTGAACCTCATCCTTACATCAAACGTATGGCAGCAGGACCACAACGGATTTACTCACCAGGACCCAGGCTTCCTCGATCATATTTCAAATAAAAAAGCTGATGTAGTACGTATGTATCTTCCTCCTGATACAAACTGTCTCCTTTCAACTTTTGACCACTGTATTAAGAGTAAGAATTATGTAAACGTAATTGTTGCTTCTAAACACCCAAGCTATCAGTGGCTTACAATGGATCAGGCAGTTAAACACTGTACTCAGGGTATTGGAATCTGGGATTGGGCTTCTAACGACCAGGGAAAAGAACCAGACCTTGTTATGGCATGTTGTGGTGATACACCTACTCTTGAAGCTTTGGCTGCAACTACAATCTTACGTGACAATCTTCCAGACTTGAAGATTCGTTTTGTAAACGTAGTAGACTTGATGAAGCTCCAGAGCGACCACCAGCATCCACATGGACTTACAGATGCAGAATACAATGCTATCTTTACAACAAACAAGCCTATCATTTTTGCATTCCATGGCTATCCAAAACTGGTACACGAACTTACTTACCTCCGCGAAAACCGCAATCTCCATGTTTACGGATACCACGAAGAAGGTACAATCACTACTCCATTTGATATGCGTGTACAGAACAAGATTGACCGTTTCGACCTTGTAAAGGCTGCACTCCAGTACTTACCACAGCTTGGAAATACTGCAAGTCACCTTGTACAGCAGATGAATGATACTCTTGTTGCTCATAAACAGCACATTTCTGAACTTGGTGAAGACCTTCCAGAAGTAGTAAACTGGAAATGGCATACACCAGAAAACAAGTAGAAATCTAACAGTATTTCACTCATAATTAAGTGAAATATATGCTTATTAAGGCCCTGTTCCCAGGATTTTTCTTAGGAATGGGGCTTTTTTTCTGAATCATCATTTTTTTATTGTATTACAGTGTTATATATTTTTATCTCAAAAAAAACGTGCTATAATTTTTTAAGAGGTAAATATGGAACAAGAAGTTGTACAAACAAACGCCAGCGACATTGAAACTGCCGTAAATGATTTATGTTCAAAGTTAAAAAAATCATCTGAATCATATAATGCTGTCATTTTTTATGCTGCAATAAAATACAATTTTGAAGAACTGTCACTTGCAATTAAGGCCAGATTCCCCCAGAGCGAAGTAATTGGGGCCTCTACTGCAGGCGAAATCTCGGAAAGAGGCTTTTTGAATGATACAATTCTTCTTACTACCATGTCAGACTCTTCTACTAAAGTAAAAGGAGTCTTTATCGAAAATGGAAGTAAATACCCTATTGCAAGTAAGAATGATATAGAATCTGCCCTATCTTCAGTTGGAATTCGTTGTAATGATCCAAATTCCCACAAAGATGCATTTGCAATTGCCTATACAAACGGTGTTTTTAATGCGGAAGAAACAATTCTTTCAAACTTTTATTCCATTATCCAAAATGATAGTTTTATGCTGGCAGGTGGAACCGCAGGATTTACAGGAGACACTCCAAAAACTTTTGTAAGTTACAATGGCCGAACTACCCAAGATGGTGCTGTTATGCTTTTTGTAAAAACCCGTTGTCGTTTTGATATTCGCCAGGAAGATATTTTTAATCCTACAGGAAAATCATTCTTTGTAAATGAATCAAACCCTATCAAACGAGAAATTACCAGCTTTAACGGTAAGCCTGCTAAAACCGCCTACGCCGAACAACTAGGGGTTACGGAAGCCCAGGCAGAAGGAATGACTTTTGAAAACCCATTTGGACGTATGATGAATGGAGCACTGCATATTGTAGCTCTTGCAGGCTTTACTCCAGATAAAAAAATTACAACTTTTGCCCGCGTAGTTCCAAACTCAACTCTGGAACTTATGCATATTGGAAACGCTCTGGAAAAAGCGGACGAAACTTGTAAGGGAATCAAATCCATAATCCCTTATCCTAAATTCACACTTATGATGTCTTGTATTACAAGAACCATGTATTTTGGACGAGAAAATTTAAGTTCTAAAATTATTGAAAAATACAAGAACACATTCCCAACCTTTGCAGGCTTTTCTGTTTATGGTGAACAGATTGGAAAAATGCATTGTAATCAGACACTTGTAACTGTTGTAATTGGAGACTAAAAATGGAAACAAAAACCTTAATTGATAGCGGAATAGACGCAGCAAATACCCTGATTAAGTACCTTGCAAAGGATGCAGTAGGTGCCGACTTTATGAATAAGTATTCTACAACCCGTGATATTCAGAAAGAAGCCGTAAAACGCCAAAAAAATATCCTTTCAAACCTTATTTCTTCATCATCACAAATGGAAATAAGCACTAGAAATCTTCAAACAATGTCAGAAGAAAATGTAAACGGTTTAAATAATATTTCAGACTCTATCACAAAACTAACACAGTCTATAAACGAAACCGAAAGTTCTTACAGACAATATGCTGAAAAATTCCAAAGAATTATTGAAGATACCCGAAATATTAATCACTTTATTGAAGAAATTCAGAAAATTTCTAATCAGACTAACCTGCTCTCTTTCAATGCCTCAATTGAAGCGGCTCACGCAGGAAGTGCAGGAGCAGGATTTAGAATTATTGCCAACGAAGTTAAAAAGCTTTCGGAAAATACTGCAGTAACCACAAATAAGATGATGGAGAATGTTGCAAGACTGGAAAACTCCATTAAAGCAATGGAAGAAGAAACTGCAAAAAATACAAATGCCTTAAATCAGCTTACCAAAAACGCAGAATTTGCCCTTGAATCTTACGAACAGGTTATGCAAAAAAACAATTCCGCAAGTCAGAGCGTACAAGATTTTGCAAACCACATTAATGATAATGTAAGCCAGATTAATTCCATTATCAATAATGTTCAGGAAACTGAGGACCTTAACAAGGAAACCGTAAACATCTTTGTTGACTGTGCATCACGCAATCAGATGCTTTTTAATGATCTTTATTCCTTTGTCTACCAGATTAAAGCTATTTTTGAAGATCTGAAAAAGGCCGAAAATTAGATTTTCGAAAGTTAGTCATTATATTTTACTCCAAAATAATCTAAGGTAGTTTTCATGGCATCCTGGCAGGTAAGACAGGTGTCATGCAAATAGCCGCGTTCATTTTTCCAGTTCTTGATGCCGTCCATTGCCATCCTGAAATGGATGAATAGCTTCGAAGCGCAAAAGCATTGACCTTATTATTTAACATTGTTATATTTACACTGTTATATATAGAGAGACAAAAATGCGAAAACCAAACACTGAAATAAAAACAGTAATAAAAGAAAAAACGCTGGAACTTCTGATGCAAAAGAATCCTGAGCAGATTGGTATGCGTGAAATTGCAGCTACTTGCAAAATTACAGCAACAAATATCTATCATTATTACAAAGATAAAGACCGTCTCTTTCAGGAAATATCACTTGATTGTCTTTATGAATTAAATACCAGACTTACAGAATCAGCTCAAAAAGGAAAAACCTTAAAGAGTCAGATTCAAAATGCAATTGAAGCTTATCGCGACTGGTGTTTTGAAAATCCACGACGAGCCCTTCTTGTAATGCAGGGAATAAAATCAGCTGATGATGCAAGTCCTGAACTTATCGAAGAGTATTATGTTTGTAACAGAACCGGAGAAAAACTTCTTAAAGAAGCCATCAAAGAGGGAATGGCAAAATCTAAAAATCCACGCCTTGATGTAAGCATTCTTGTATCCGGACTTTGGGGCTGTATTGAATCTGTCTTATTAAAGAAAAGTGAGCCGGATTACTGGGAAAAAGGTAATGCATATACAGACCGTTTTATAAAACTATGGATTAATTCAATTTTTGTGGGAGATGAAAAATGAATATTCTTGTATTGAACGGAAGTCCAAGAAAAAACGGAAACGTTGTTAAAATCTTAAAATCAGAAACAGCAAAAATCCAGAAGAAATATGAAAACACTCAGATTATCTGGAAAGATATTTCTGATTTGAATTTTGACTTTTGCAAAGGCTGCATGGCCTGCCGCTCAAAAATGAACTGTATTTTGCCAGCTGACGACGCACACAAAATTGCAGAAGAAATCAAAAACTGCGATATGCTTATTGCGGGAACTCCTGTTTATTGGGGAAATATGAACGGCAAATTAAAAGCTCTTTTTGATCGTCTTGTCTATGTTCTAATGAAAGAAAGCAAAAGAGGAATTCCGCTTCCACTGCACAAAGGAAAAAAAGCTGTAATTGTAACTAGCTGCACAACCCCCTTCCCTTTCAACTATCTTTGCGGGCAATCAGGCGGAGCAGTTCATGCTGTAAAAGAAGTTCTTAAATCTTCAGGATTTAAAATCATAAAGACAAAGAATATTTCTAATACAAAAAAGCGAGGATAAAAAATGGAAAAACATACCTTAATATTTATACTTACTTTAAGTTTGAGTTTTCTTTATGCAAAAGAAATTAAAATTTCAGTAGGAGCAGGTCAGCATTGGAAAGAAAAAAGAGAGCCACAATTTTCTGTCTGGCTTGAAGATTCTGATGGAAACTTTATAAGAACTTTATATGTAACAGAACGTGCCAGCCACAAAAGCTGGATAATGAGTCCAAAGGAAGGAAGGCCGGAATCTCTTCCTGTATGGTATCATTCGTCAAAGCATGAAAGCAGTAAGACAAAAAAACATGATGCTAAAGATACTCAACTTGATGCAGTTACCAGTGCAACTCCAAAAGGCGGAATAATCTTTAATACTGAAATTGAAAATAAGGAATATCTGATTAAGGCAGAATTCAATACCAGCTTTGATTACAACGACTTTTATACAAAAAAGAATTCTGGAGTTAACGGCCAGCCTTCTGTAATTTATTCTGCAAAAATTCCAGCTGATTTTAATAATGAAAGTGAAGAAATCAAATTGTCTTTTGATGGTTGCGGCTCAATTGACGGGTCAGATGGAAAAGTTTATTCAGATGTAAGTAAGCTAACCACCGCCACAGAAATTGTAAAGCTGATTGCTGTAAAAGGTGCAAGATAACTAAGGAAAATTTATTTATCCAACAGATTTTGATGAAGATAACGAAGAAATCGCACAGTTATTTGGAGCAATCTAATGAAAATACTCCCGCCGTCGTAGGTTGAACCAGGGTCTTTCGACCAGCCCATCATTATTATATTTTAGAGTTGAAATTTTTCAAGCAATTTTAAAAGCAAAATAAACGACTACTATAATCAGTTAATTAATGCAGGACCATCTTTACCAAATAAGAATTGATTTATCCAGCATGCATAGTTATACCATGCAACATCATCAGATTTGCCTTTTCCTTTACTTGGTCGTGCATAAGCGCCAGCAATAGTACAAATAAAAACCAATACACAGATAATAAATCTAATATTTTTCATAAAACTTCTCCTTACTCTATATTTACAATACCCTCACCGGTTCTGGGGTTTGCACCAATTTCAATAAGATGTTTCATCATCTTTTTATATGAAGGTAATTGGTGTCCATCAATACCAGGTATTTCTGCATCAGCATCGTGCATATTTGCATAAACATGACACATTTCATGAAGGAGAGCTCCATCAAGTTCTTCTGGATATTGGACAAAGAATCTGTCATCAACAGTTATGATAGATTGACAAGCATACTCAGCATTAGCAGTGGAGTTCCAATAATACGTAATAGCGGTAAAGTTATCATCAATCAATCCATGACCGTATCTGATATATTTAACTTTTAGCTCTCCATTAAAATATTTTTTATTTAATTCTTCAAATCTTTTTCTTAAATATGAGTCTTCTTCTCGACTGTTCCACCAGGATGATTTGTCAATTGTTTCAATTGAATTGGTTGTTGGTGATGAAGATTTTGTTGTAGTTTGGGCTATTTGCGGAGAAGATAGAGAAGTTGTCTGAGAAGAAGTTCTGGAAGTTTGAGTGCTAGTAAAGGATTTCTGAGTCTGATTTTGCTGAGGAGCCTGAGCTATTTGTGAAGATTGCTTTGTAGAAGTTTGATTAGTATTATTGTTTGTTGATGAGTCAACAGGTATCGATTTATGTGAAAGCCAAGGTTTTGCCCCTACCTTAGTCAAGTAATCCATCATTAGTTTAAATGACGGCAATTCATCTGAACTAACATTGTCATTATTACCATTCCTATCATTCATATTCGCAAATACGCGACACATATCTGTAAGGAGAGAACTTTCAAGCTCATCAGGATGAGAAACAAAATATTCATCATCAATTGTTATAACCGAACAACCCGCATAGTCTGCAACTGCGTTTACCCCCCAATAATATGTCACAGACATTAACTTATCTTGCTTCCACAAGCCATGTCCATACCTGATATACTTAACTTTAAGTGTGCCACTAAAATATTTTCTATTTAATTCTTCAAATTTTCTTCTTAGCCCTGGATCATCAGCGGTACTACTCCACCATAGTGACCTGTCAATTTTTTCTTCAGCATACACAGCAACTGTAAAAACTGAAAATAACAAACAGATTGATACAAGAAGTTTTTTCATTTTAAATTTTCTCCTTTGCTTTTATATTTTTGATTTAAAAACAAAAAACGCACACTCCTGCCGCCTTTAAGCAATAGGAATGTGCGTTTGTCTTCTATTAGTTCTGTTGATATTTACGCTAGAGCAAAGTTCGCCTAAGTTGTCGAGTCTGAAATGTAACGAAACTTTTGTCAATAACATAGTCATATTTTAATCCTAAGAACCTATTTTTATAATGTTATTATAGAGTATACAGATAATCATTTAATGACTAGGTAAAAATATATTTTTTTTGTATATAAAAATATACTGATTTTTCGGACAATTTTTAGTCCTCTTTCACTACCCTCTTAAAATACACGCCACCATTTTGTTTGAGCCATTTGTTGCATCTCTTGTAATCTGGGAAAATGCGGAACACCTCGTCATAGAACTCGCGGGAATGATTCATATGACGGCGATGGCAGAGTTCGTGAACTACTACGCTATCCAGAACTTCCGGCGGCATGAGTACCAGAAGGCAGTTGAAATTGAGATTCCCGTCTACAGAACAGCTTCCCCAGCGCGACTTCTGCAGTCGGATAAAGATACGGTTGTAGGAAATACCTGCCATTTTGGCGTAGTGCTCTACCCTTTGCGGAATTATCACCCTCGCCTTTTTCTTGATCTGCCTGATATCTTCTTCTGTAAGAGGCCCCATGGAATCAGCCAGTTTTGACTGTTTTTCCACCTTTTCAAGCTGCTTTGTAATCCAGTCTTTCTTTTCGCGGATAAAGTTTTCTGCCACAAAAGTTGGTGTTCCGAGCGGCACTTTTACGATGATTTTCTTGTCATCTGCCACCTGTATACTCATTGAGCGTCGTCGGGATTTCTGGATTATGTAGGTTATTTCCATTGGTTTAGCTTAATTTCTCTGAATACCACAGGCAGGCCCTGCCAACTGAGCAGCTTTTTTTGCCTCAGCTTCAGAATCACTAAGAATGTCATTATATTCAGGATGTTTTGAAAACCATTTGATGGAATATGAACAGGTTAATTCTGCCTTTATCCCCTGTTTTCTCAATTCTTTTGCAACATATTCTGTGATTTTTCCGGCCAGCCCCTGCCCGTTCATTTCTGGAGCAACTTCTGTATGAACAATATTTACAAGACCTGTTTTTACTTCCGGATATTCAAGAATGGCAATCTGTTTACCGTTATCGTCTTCAATCCAGGTTTTATTGTTTTCTGATTTGTAAGTCATACATTAAAGATAATAAAAATCATCTGGTAAGGTCAAATGTATCAGATTTCTTCAATTATTGAAGTTCCTTCTTCGCCATCGGTCCATTTCCATTTTTCAGTAAGATAGTACAAAATGTTGTAAGAACAACATAAAATCTTTGTGAAATTTTGTAAGTTATAACTAACAAGATATAGAGAGGTATAACTTATGAATACAATAAACACAAAAACAAAACTTTCAGAATTAATCAAAAACTTATCCACAACTCCGTAGCCGTCTTTCGGAAGTAAACCCTAAGTTTAAGATGCTTTCTTCTCCAATGGGAAATATAATGATTCCAAAAACGACTGTTGCAGATATGATTGAACGCAGTGGAATGTCAGAAGAAGACTTAATAAAAGGAATCACAGATCTTATTGCAGATATAGAATCTTCGGGCAAAATAAATAATGAACCTGAATGGTTTTCTCAAATTTCTTCTTTCAAAGAGATGTATGTAAGAAATACACAGGGAAACTTCTTTCCTGCTTTAAGAGAACAGGCTGCAAAAATGCAGATTGGCGAAGGTCTTGAAATAATACAAAAGTTTGAACCACTTCCTTTATATGAAGTAATGGATGGGCTTGGTTTTGAGCGTTTTACAAAGCAGCTTTCTGAAAATGAATGGCACGTATATTTTTATCGAACAAAAATAGATGAAAAAGGAATGGACATTCCTTTCCGTCCGGCAGCACTTCTTAATTTTCCGATGATTGATGAAGAGCTTGGGAATGTAGCCGTAAACTTTTGGGATCTTACATGGAATAATAAAAAGCGTTATCTTCCTTATGAAACCAGACTTTTATTATCTCTTACAAATGCTGTAGGAGCTGGAAGAATGCGTCAGGCAACACGAGAACTTGTAAAAGCATACATTCATGGAATAGATAGTCAGGCCCTGGATGATGTTTTTGAACTTCTTGCCTGGAATCAGGGAATCGGATTTTTTGCTTCAGAAATTGGACCATCAACTTTATTCAAAGCTTATAAGCATATTAAAAACAGAGAAAAAAATGGTATTGAACATCAAAAAATCTGTTCTGAACTTATTGAAAAATTTGGTGAATCTAATCCAGATGTAAAAGTCTAAAATGATTTTTCCAGTAATCAATAAGGCCGTCAGCTTTCATTTTGCTGA
>DGWD01000022.1 GCA_002395155.1 Treponema sp. UBA4267 | reverse complement strand
GTTCATCAGAAAAATATCCGCCTATCGAGTAAAATTGATTGATTATATGTTCTTCAAGTGAAAGATTTGTATCAAACTGTTCTATATATTTTGCAACTCCATTTGTAAGGCCATAACAGATAGCTTTTTCTTCATTTGAATACGGTGCCAGAAAATCAGCAGTTTCAAGATAATTAAAGGGACGGAGCTTCAGTTCCAAATCACTTCTTCCGTGCAGTGGGGCTGATTCTGCGAGAACTTCGTCTTTCATAAAACTTACAAGAGAACCGCATATTATAAAAAACATATTCCCCATCTTCCAGTTTGTATCTATCTGCTTTTGAAGCACAGACTGAATATAAGGGCATTGTTTTGCAAGGTAAGGATACTCATCTATAAAAAATATTATTCTTTCCTTTTCTGCCTGTTTTCCAATAAAGTCAAAGAGTTTTTCAAATGAACTAAAAGTAACTGTTCCGAGCAAATCAGGAGCTACAGCACTAAGCACTGATTCTGTAAGCATTGAAAGCAATTCAGCTTCACCACGTTCAACAGCAGTAAAAGAAATGCACTTACAGTCGTGGCTGCTAATAAATTTATTTATTAGCCTTGTTTTACCGATTCTGAGTCTTCCGTACAGGATAGTCATGACAAAGCCTTTTTTCTGGAATTTATTTTCCAGTATTCTAAGTTCTGTTGTTCTTCCTCTAAAAGTTTCCTGCATGGCTAACCTCGACCTATCGAAATAGATTTCACCGAAATACATTTAGGCGAAATTCATTTCGGTTAATTCGTATTATAATTAAGTTTCATGAAAAATCAAGATTACTTCTGATTCTTCGAGTGCCTTCCAAATGCATTATCTGAATCATAATCACTTTAAATTTCATACTTTTCTTTAAGACTGCATTCAATATTTTGTTCTAGAGTTGTTATTTCTTTTCTATTTTTCTACAAATTCTAAGTCCATTTGTGGGTTCTGCCAGCCATGGATTGCTTGCAATTGTAAATTTTGTCTGACAGCTTTTAGCATCACTAAGATAATTTCCACCTTTAAGGGCTGTTGTTTTTTCTTTATCGCCAGAAGGCCCGTAAACAAACTCTGAAAGGTTACCACACATATCATAAAGTCCACATGGATTTTTTTCTTTTTGACCGCACTTTGCTGATATTTCACCGCTGTTATCAAGGAACCAGGCAACGTGTTCAATATCACGACTACCTGCATAGTTTCCACCCTGACGATTTACTCCACCATTGGCAAAGAAAACCCATTCATCAACTGTAAGCAAACGGTAACCATCTGCATCAAAATTACAAGTTATATTAGACCAAACTGAACTTCTGGTTTTTGGAACTGAACCCCATTTTTTTATATCAGTTTCGCCTTTTAAAGCATAACATGGAGTCCTCCCCTCACGCAGGCTTAATTTATTACAAAAATAAATTGCATCATAAAAAGAAATGCTGTCTACAGGAAAATCAGGTCCTATATTTGCAGAAGGATTGCTTCCCATAATTCTTTCATAGCAAGCCTGACTAACTTCTGTTTCCGAAACATACAAATCTGGAATTTTACCTTTACCCTTTTCGTAAATAAACTTAATTCCATCATAACCAATGTAATAATCTTCACCAAAAGGATTTATTTTGTCGTCTGCAGATTTTTCTGTCTTTTTATTTTGAGCTGTTTTTCCAGCATTTTTAGACTGTGGTACAGAATTAATCAAAGCTTCCATTGCCACCTGGTCAACTCCATTCATAGATTCCTGATAAGGATCTTGAGGAATTGAAGTTTCTGCATCCAAAGGAAGATCTGAAATTGATTTAGTAGAGTTTAAACCGTAAGCTGGATTATATTTTGCTTTATCTTCATCAAAAAGAGATGATGATGGAGAATCTAAATCTGTATTATCGATTGTTTTTACAGCCTGGTAGGCCTCGGAATCTCTATCATCTGTTCCTATATATAAGTAATCTTCACTTTCTGTATCATCATTAGTGTAGTCAAAAGATTTTCCATAGGAGTCAGAATTGTAGGTATCTGATAAAGAGTTTTCGTTCCAAGAGGAAGTTTCTTCTTCCGTGCTTAAGTTTTCTTCTGGCAAAAGAGAGTTTTCTTCATCACTAGATTGATAAGGAGTAAGGGTTATTTCCAGAGCACTGCTTGAATTTAGGGTTACAAAAGGCAGGTCTTCATCATCATCTTCATAATTAAAAGTAGAACTTTCTGAAACAGCAGGCTCTTTTACCTGTGGAAGAGTAAGCTTTTCTTTTTTAAGACTGATTGTGAATGAATTATCTAAAAAACCGCCGCTGTAATCTGCAAACTTTTTACCAAAGGAACGGATGTTTACAAAAAAGGATTCTTGATTCAGCTCGACACTTCCGTTTCTTGACCAGGGATAGCCGTAAACAATTTTTTTAGGAATGTAAATGTGGAAGGCCTGGCCATAAACAGGATTTTTTTCGACACTTGAATCGATAAGGGAATATTTAGCATATTTGGAATTCAGAACTTTACCGTCAAGAAGTCTTACTTCATCACCATTTACCGGATTGTATTCCAGGGCACGGTAGGCGTAATTTGTTTTTTTACCAGCAGGATCTTTATTTGACTCTACCAGCATAACACTTTCAATTCCGTACTTTTTCCTAACATATAGATGGTAACCATTATCTTCTGCAGGCAAAATGTAAAAATCGGATTGGGTAAGTTTCAGAAATTTTTGATCTTGATTTTGTCCAATAAGCGGATTGAGAAAAAATAAAAATGTAAATCTGAGCAATAAACTCTTTTTCATCGTGGCAAATATTATATCATATAATGTAGAGTGTTGACACATCTAAAATTAAAGGTTAATTTTAAGATGGTCCAGATGCCCTTCAAGTGTCTTTCGCAAAACCCCGCCAGAGGAGGAATCCAGCAACGGTATGCGCTAAGAGCTGTGCTTGGGATTATCTGGGCCTCTTTTTTTTTTTTAAACATTATATTATCATCCAAAAAATACATATTTTTGTACAAAGTTTTTCACTGTATTCTTTGCAATTTCCCTATTATAATTTTTACTATGATTACTTTATTTAATGATAATTGGGAATTTTCTGAAATTCCTTTAGACAATGATTCAATGTACAAGGATAAAGAACCTGTTCTCTTTACTCCTGATAACTTTTTATCAGCAGCTGAAAAAGCAGAATATAAAGCCGTAAAAGTTCCTCACGACTGGATGATTCACCATACAAAGGACCTCTACAAAAACTCTGTTGGCTGTTATAAAAAATCTTTTAATTTGGAAGAAAAAGATGTAAAAGACCGTCACACTGCAATCCGTTTTGAAGGGGTTTATATGAACTCGGCAGTTTGGGTAAACGGAAAAAAGGCCGGAGAATGGAAATATGGTTATGCAACTTTTGAATTTGACATTTCTAATCTGGTAAAAGCAGGTTCAAACGAAATTATAGTGATTGCTGTTTATCAGTCACCAAACACACGCTGGTACTCTGGAGCTGGAATTTTCCGCGATGTAAACTTAATCCAAACTGAAAAAACTCATCTTGTTTCAGATGGAACTTATTTTGTAAATCGCCCTCTTGAAGCACTTAAGCTTGATGGAGAATGGACTATAAAGGCTTCGGTTGAAGTTGCAGGCCCTATACATGGTCACAAAATTGTAAATGTAATTACTGATCAGGCAGACAATGTTTTTGCAAAGTCAGAATTCCCTCTTGCCCCTCTTCCTTTAAATGATGAGGAAGCATCTTATTTAAAATCTGTGGTTCCTGCTCTGACCTACGAATCTCTTTCTAGAACTAACGAAGAAATTACAATTTCTGCTCCACATCTTTGGGATATTACAGATCCATATTTTTACACTGTAACAACTAAGCTTTTGGATGCAGATGATAATGTAATCGATTCTTACAATCAGCACTTAGGTTTCAAGACTGCTGAATTTACCAAAAACGAAGGATTTTTCCTCAACGGTAAGCATGTAAAGATTTATGGAGCCTGCCAGCATCATGATCAGGGTGCTTTGGGTGCTGCTTTTGATAAAAATGCTCAGAAACGTCAGTTCCTCCGCCTTAAAGAAATGGGCGTAAATGCGGTACGTTGTTCTCACAATCCTCCACCAAAAGCCTGGATGGATTTGGCTGACGAACTTGGTCTTATGATTGATGATGAAGCCTTTGATATGTGGGAAAAACCAAAAACCTCCTTTGACTACGGAAATTATTTTAACGACTGGTGCGAAAAAGACACTGTTTCTTGGGTTAGAAAGGACCGAAATCATCCATCTTTAATTATGTGGTCTATTGGTAACGAAATTTACGATACTCACGTTGGAAATGGTTTTGAAATTACAAAGAAGCTTTATTCAATTGTAGAAAGGCATGATCCCCAAAAGAATGCCCCTATCACAATTGCTTCAAACTATATGATGACTGATGGAGCCCAGCATTGTGGCACAGAAATTGACACTGTTGGTTACAACTATCTAGAACGCCTTTATGACGAACATCACAAAAAATATCCTGAATGGAAAATCTATGGTTCTGAAACTGGCTCAACTGTACAAAGCCGTGGAATTTACCACTTCCCAGACAGTCTTAAGCTGGTAACTTTCAGCGATGGTCAGTGTTCAACTCTTGGAAACTGTACAACTCCTTGGGGCTGTGCAAACACTCAGACTGTAATTGCAAACGACCGCGATTGTCCTTTTAGTGCTGGTCAGTTTATCTGGACTGGCTGGGATTACATTGGCGAGCCTACTCCTTATCACACTAAATCTTCTTTCTTTGGACAGATTGATACAGCAGGTTTCCCAAAAGACACTTTCTACCTCTTCAAGTCTGAATGGGCTGGAAAAAATGCGGTACCTTTTGTACATCTTTTACCATATTGGGATTGGAACGAAGGTCAGCTGGTGGATGTAAAGGCTTACTCTAATGCTGCGGCCGTTGAACTTTTCTTTAATGGAAATTCTTTGGGTAAGCAGGAAATTAATCATAAAGATGGAAAAGAACCTTTTGGTCACTGGATTTTGGAATATCACAAGGGTGAAATTAAGGCTCTTGCTTATGATGAAAATGGAAATGTGATTGCAGAAGATTCTAAAAAGTCATTTGGAGACCCTGCATCTATCATCCTTAAACCAGAAACAGAAAAAACTGGAAACTTGTTCTTTATTCAGATTATGACTGCCGATAAGGATGGAACTCTTGTTGAAAATGCCAGAAATCTTATTACCTTCAATGTTGCAGGCGATGCTGAACTGGTTGGAATGGACAATGGAGATTCAACTGATTACGACGAATACACCACCGATGAAGGAAACGGTGGCGCTCGCAGTCATACAAGAAAGCTTTTTGCAAACCGTCTGATTGCCATTGTTCGTGCCAAGAGTGAAAAATCATCTTTTGTTGTAACTGCTGCCAGCAAGGATCTTCCAAATGTTTCTATGAAATATGATGGAAATGCCTGGAGTCAGGTTGCACCTTATATGGCAATTCGTCCAGAAAGCGATTTTATTCCAAGCCGAAAAATAGAAATTCAGGCTGATGGTGGAACAAAACTTAATGCTAACTGTAGAGAAGTTCATGTAACTGCAAAAGTTTTACCAGAAAATGCTTCTATCAAAGAAATAAACTGGAATCCTGTACTTAAAGAATGTGTTGCGAGCGATAATATTGAAGTTTGCGACAAAGAAGGTATTGGAAGCGGAACTGAAAAGGCCCTTATAAAAGCAGCTGGTGATGGTGAATGTATTTTACGTTGTACAGCTCATAACGGCACTACTTATGATGAAGTTTTGAGCGATTTACCATTCACTGTAAGCGGAATTGGTACTCACAAAGTAAATCCTTACGAGCTGGTGGAAGCCTGCCGCCTCAATGGCTGGGATGATTTTGAAGGCAAGGAAAAACCTGGTCTTTCTCTTGAAAGTGGTATTTCTACCCGCAACTCAAGTAACACCTGGATTAGTTTTGATAAGGTTGATTTTGGTGCAGATGGCGCTGATACAATCCATCTTCCAATTTTCAGTCATAACACAGAACTTCCTCTTGAAGTTTGGGATGGAAAACCTGCTCCTGGAACCGACTGGAACGGCTCTAAAGCTCCAGAAAAGGGAGTAACAGAAGGTGGTGGAGAATGTCTTGGAAAATTCACCTACAAGCACGAATCTATCTACAATGTATATTCAGAAAATGTATTCACCTTGAGCAGACGTCTTTTTGGTGTTCATACTCTTAGTGTGGTTCTTCCAGACGGAATCTATTTCCACGGTTTCTATTTTGACAAAACTCCAAAAGCTTTTGCAAAACTCCGTGCTCTGGATGCAGATGTTGTAACAGGGGATTCTTTCACAAAGACCCAACTGGCGGTAGAAGGAATTGGAAACAATGTAAACCTTGACTTTGCAAATATGGATTTTGGCTCTAGCAAGGCAAAGAAACTTACAATTTGCGGAAAATCTAACACCGAAAACAATACTATCAACATAAAATTCTTTGGTGCTGACGGAAAGAACTCTACACAGGTGATAGAATTTGCCCACACAGATGACTACGAAGAAAAAACTTTTGATATAGAAGAAGTTAGCGGCGGTCAGAAAATCAGTTTTGTATTCCTTCCAGGCTGTAACTTTGACTTTAAGTGGTTTAAATTCGAGTAGGAAAAACACTATAATAGGCTTGCTGGATTTTTCCGGCAAGCTTTATGGTGGATTTTATGTTCAAAAAAATTATTGCACTTTTTAAGAAGGAATTGATGCTTAGTGTTTCTTTACTGGCAGCAATTCTTTCTTTATTTATAACCCCTCCAAGTACACAATTATTAAAAGATATAGATTGGAAAACTCTGGCAACTTTATTTATGCTGCTTTCAGTTCTGGAAGGATTCAAGAAGGAAAATCTTTTTTCGCCTCTCTTACAAAAAACAATCAGACTAAAAAGTATGAAAGGTTTAACCTGTTTTTTTGTTTATTCGGTTTTCTTTTCTTCAATGTTTGTTACAAATGATGTTTCCCTGATTATTTTTGTTCCACTCACAATCATTCTTTTTAGGGCGGGCGGCAAGGAAAAATACATTCTGCCAGTTCTTACTTTTGAAAATATTGCCGCAATCAGAGGTTCCCTGTTGACTCCTTTTGGAAGCCCACAAAATCTCTTTTTGTACAGTCAGAGCGGAATTTCAACACCTGAATTTTTGCTTACAATGCTTCCTTTGTGGCTTTTTAGTTTTGTACTGCTTTATCTTTTTATTCTGTTCTTGTACCGCAAGGATGAGAAGGAACTTATCACCATTGAAAAACAGGAAGTCTGCCAGGAGTGGGAAAAAGAACGAAAGGGAAAACGCATTCTTTATATCACACTTTTTTTAGTAGTTGTTGCAAGTATTGTTTCAAGAACCCGCTTCTGGCCTTTTGTAACACTTGCAGTAGCTCTGTCTCTTTTAATTTTTGACCGAAAGATTCTTTTGCAGACTGATTATGTTCTTTTACTCACCTTCTTCTGTTTCTTTGTTTTTTCATCGTCAATCTGTTCGAATCCAAAAGTTTCGGAATTTCTTAAAAGCTCGGTTGGTGGGCATGAATATATCTGGTCAATTTTATTAAGCCAGGTGATTTCAAATGTTCCGGCTTCAATTGTATTGTGGCCTTTTACAAATAACTTACGGGCACTTTTGTACGGACTGGATTCTGCAGGCTTGTGTTCAATTATAGGTTCCCTTGCAAGCGTTATAAACTTAAGAATTTATGTAAGGGAATATCCAGGCCAGGGCTTCAAGTTTATAAAAACCTTCACCTGGATAAGCCTGATTTTCTTTGCAATTGTAGTATTGCCTCAGCTGGGGCTGATTTTGTTGATGAAGTAATAGTGTCTTTGCGAGCGGAGAGAAGCAATTTTTCTTAGGATTCTTTCAAAGCTTCCTGAAGCTTTTCCAAGGGAACATCCATCTTTTCTGCGGCAATTTCTGGAGTAACATTAAAAGATTTTACAGCTGTTATTGCAGCTTCAAGTTTCGCTTCAGACTTACCTTCTTTTTTGGCCATTCTAATTAAATCTCTATCATGTAAATTCACGGCACTATACTCCTGTCGGAAAATATCTCTTTCTTTTAAGGTCTCTACAAGTGAGGAAAGGCGGTTTGCGAAGGTGTCCTGGCCCGGGTCGTTGGTGTTTATGAAGTGCAAAATGCTTCTAACCAGAGGATCTTTTTCCTGCTTGTAGGCATTTGCATTATAAATCACTTTGAGGCAATTGTCATTAAGACTTGTTTCGGGATTTTCATCGCAGCGGGTGCGGAAGGTGTAACGGGGGAGTTCTGGGGAGTTTTCGGATGTTTTGAAGGGGTCGAACTGGCAGATAAAGAGGATGTAGGAATCTTTAAGTTCTGTGTAATCCTGCCCTTTCATCAGGCTGTCCATGTCGATCATAGACTGGTAGTAGCGGGTGCGTTTGCCTAGGGCTTCCTGAGGGTAGGTCTGGATTTCTACGTCGATTACTTTGTCTTCATCTTTGAGGTAGACGTCCAGTCGAATGCCTTTTGAGGTGTAAAAGGGGGCAATGGACTTTTCGAGTTCAGGGTATTCTACGTTTTTAATTTTGATGTGTAAAAGGCGTTCGACGAATTCGGTGCAGATTTCTTTGTCGCGGAGGACGGCCTGGAACATCCAGTTATCGGCGAAAGTCAGTTGGTCTACTGGTTTGAAATAATAACTATTTGACATGTTTTCTCCTTGGGGGAAAATAAAAACCCCATTATAGTTATTTCCAAGATGTGCGATTTTAGGAAATGAAATGGGAATTTTTTTTGAAAAAAAACATGTAAACAAAAAAAAGGAGCCCCGAAGGACCCCTCTATGATTTAGATTATGTAAGATTATACAAGTCCCGGTGATACCATTGCTTCAGCAACTTTTACGAAACCAGCAATGTTTGCACCTGACTAAAATAGCAAATGCGTTAAAAAAGACAGTCCGGTGGACTGTCTTTTAGCATTTACTTACTAAATGTCTCGGTTGATTTATCAACCGGCGACGCTGGCGCAAATTACGCCACTAGAATTAAACCAAGCCTTGAGCAATCATAGCCTCAGCTACTTTAACGAAACCTGCAATATTTGCACCAGCTACGTAGTTAACCCACTTGCCTTCTGTCTGGTTGAACTTAATAGCAGTGTTGTAGCAGTTGTCGTGGATGTTGATCATGATGTTGTGGAGTTTTTCATCAACTTCTGCAGCTGACCATGAAAGTCTTTCTGAGTTCTGGCTCATTTCGAGACCTGATGTTGCAACACCACCAGCGTTTGAAGCTTTTCCTGGTGCATACAAAATCTTTGCAGCCTGGAACTTATTAACTGCATCGAGGTTAGAAGGCATGTTAGCACCTTCAGCAACCAATTTAACTCCGTTCTTCAAGAGCATATCTGCATCTTCGCCAAGAAGTTCGTTCTGTGTAGCACATGGGAATGCACAATCACACTTAACTTCCCAAACTTTCTTTCCTTCGAAGTATTTTGCAGATGGGAACTGTTTTGCATATTCAGAAATACGACCACGGCGAACACCCTTGAGTTCCTTAACCCAGTCAAGTTTTTCCTGAGTAATTCCGTCAGCATCGTAGATGTATCCGTTAGAGTCAGAAAGTGTAACAACCTTTGCACCAAGCTGAATAAGCTTCTGAGCAGCGTAAGTTGCAACGTTTCCAGAACCAGAAACAACACAAGTCTTACCCTTGAAGTCATCTCCAACTTTCTTGAGCATTTCCTGAGCAAAGTAGATAAGTCCATATCCTGTTGCTTCTGTACGGATTAAAGAACCACCGAATGTAAGTCCTTTTCCTGTCAAAACTCCAGTATATTCATCGCGGATTCTCTTGTACTGTCCGAAGAGGTATCCAATTTCACGTCCACCAACGTTTTTGTCTCCAGCTGGAACATCCACGTCAGCACCAATATGACGATAAAGTTCTGTCATGAATGACTGACAGAATCTCATAACTTCTTTATCTGATTTTCCATGAGGATCGAAGTCTGAACCACCTTTACCACCACCCATTGGGAGTGTTGTCAAAGAGTTTTTCAAAACCTGTTCAAATCCTAAGAATTTCAAAACTGAAAGGTTAACTTCTTTAGAGAAACGGAGTCCTCCTTTGTATGGTCCAATTGCAGAGTTGAACTGAACACGGTAACCACGGTTTACGTGATAGTTTCCAGCATCGTCCATCCAAGGAACACGGAACATAATTACACGTTCTGGTTCTACCATTCTTTCAAGAATAGCATTTGGTTCCAACTGCGGCATCTGGTCAACTGCAGGTTCGAGAGTTGTCAAAACTTCTTCTACAGCCTGGAGGAATTCTGGTTCGTTAGCATTCTTTGCTTTTACGTCATCCCAGATTTTTTTAATGTAAGCGTTTTTCATTTAAATGACTCCTTAGGTGAGGCAAAATATCAAAAATGTATATTTATGCATCCCTTTTGTAAAAATATACCACAAATAACGTTTCTATGAAAAGTATTTCAGATAATTTAATTTATTTAATCTGGCTAAAGTTATTCATGAATAAAAAACTATTTCCAAGAAACAGTTTCTTCCAGGGCTTTTCTTGAAAAATGATTTGGAAGAGGCTTAAAACCTTCTGCAGCATATCCCAAGTCTAAAAGCATTAAGATTTCTTCGTTTTCAGGAAGGCCCAGAGCTGAATGAAGTTTTGCAGGATCAAAATTATTTATCCAGCAGTTATCAACACCTTCGTTAGCTGCCGCAAGACAAAGATGTGTTGCAACAATTGTAGCATCTTCAATACCAGTAGTTCTTTCTGAATTTGGATAGGTATAAACATTATTTTTATCAAAAGCTACAAGAAGAACTACAGGAGCTCCGTAACGGCAAGGGGTTACTGAATCAACAGCAGCAAGGCTTTCTTCCGACTGCAAAACATAAACATGCTCTTCCTGAAGATTTTTTGCAGTTGGGGCAAGACGGCCTGCTTCCAGAATCTTTACGATTGTTTCTTTATCAACCTGCTTTGAACTATATTTTTTGCAGGAATAACGATCTTTTACTAATTGTGAGAATTCCATTTTTATCTCCTATATCCTTAATTATATTATTTTTTACTTAAAAATTTCTATACTATGTCGTTCTATGACACATTAACATGCTATACTAAAAAATATGAAAGAAATAAAATTAAATCCTGACCAAATTTCAAAAGTTTTAATCGAAAACATAAAAGACCCTTCTACCATTTTTGTCTTTTCTACCGACACGGTTATGAATTCCTGGATCGAATATTTAATCACCCATCCAAATCTTTCTGGACTGGAAGCCCTGCCTCTGGAACGTTTTCTTGCCTGGGATAATTTTAAGGGCAAATATTTGCATGCCAGCGAAGATGGAAAAACTTCTATTCCTTCTATTTTAAGAAAGTTTTTTGTACAGGATTTGATTGAAAAAAATGCAAAACTTCCAAAAGAGGAACGTTTTCAGGTCATCATAAATCCAGAAGATTCTTACGCAAAAGCAGCAGCCTCTTTTGCAGACTGGATTAGTAAAAATCTCCCAAGCCTGCATTTCTGGAAAAAACGTATGGAACAAAACTCAGAAACTTACGGCCAGATGGATGCAGAAGACCTGGATTACGAAAAACTCTACCAGCTTTACAAGGCCTTCTTAGACCAGAACAATCTTTTTGAACCTGCCTGGCTGGATAACCTGGAACTTGGTGATAAAGACACAAAATTCATCCTCTTTTACCCAGAACTTCTGGAAGATTTTGGAGATTTTACAGATATTTTTAAGGCAAATTCCAATATCACCATCTGTACTATGCCGGAAAATATTCAAAATCCCCCTGCCTATTTTTACCCAGATTCCCGTAGCGAACTTAGACAGACTTTGCTCTCCATCATCAAACTGGTTCAAGAAAAAAAGGCAGACTGGTCGGAAATTGCCCTGAGCATTCCTGATATTGACACCTACAGACCTTACCTTGAAAGAGAATGCTACATTTACGGTATTCCTTACGTTATAAAAGCAGGCCTTTCGCTTACAAAAAATAATGCCGGCAGAATTTTTAAAGAAATTAAGGATTGTCACACAGAAGCTTTTTCTTTTGATTCAGTCCGTGCACTTTTACTGGATGAATGTCTTCCATGGCAGGAAAAATACAAGGAGGACCGTGAAAAACTGATTAGACTTGGAAAGGACTTGCGTTGTATTTGTTCTCCCGGCGACAAGGACATTTGGCTTTCGGCCTTTGGAAAAAGGATTTCTGGTTTTGAATATCGCCTTAAAAAAATTGATGATGATAGCGAAGAGTCAAAACAGATAAAAGAAGCTCTCCAGGCAGAAATTGACGATTACAACAAAATTAAAGATTTCTATCTTAAATTAAAATCTCAGGTGGAAGGCTTTTTTGTTTCAAACACCTTCAAGGATATTGAAAACGCCTGGCACAATTTTAAGGGAATCTTTTTTGAGCAGGATGATAAGTTTTCAAAACAGGCAAACGCAATCTTGGGACGTTGTCTTTCTGAACTCAAAGAAATCATCAATATAGAAGAATCTTACGCAAAATGTCAGCTGCAAATTTCCGATGCCTACTCTTTCTTTTTAAAGGAACTGGACAGCAAAAAGTATTCTCCTCAGCAAAATGATAAAAGTGGCATTTCAATTTTTTCTTACAAGCTTTCAGGTCCAGCCTGTTTTAAATATCAATTTGTAATTGACGCTTCCCAAAAAAATCTTGATATTCCTTATAAACGACTGACTTTTTTAAACGCAACAAAAAGAACAAAGCTGCACCTGGTTAATGATGATAAAGAATTGCGTGCCTCCGAGGTCTTTATCAAGCTTTATGCCAAAAATTCTTACGCCGACTCCAAGCCTGATTCAGAATTTGTTACTTTTTCTGCCGCCGAAGAAACTTTTGCAGGATTTGCAATCCCACACTTTAATCTAAATGTTTTGAAGTGCAAAAATGAAGCCATCGGCGAAATAAACAAAATACCTAATCTGGATGCAGATGATTATGTAAAACAGGAAAGACTTTTTGTTCTGAATCCAGAGGATAATCAAAAACCAGGAGCAATGACTCTGGAGCAAAAGGAAGCTTTTGAAAACTGGAAAGAAAACTGCCCTGAAGCCCAGAATGACTACAAAATAAATGACAAAATTCTTGCAAACATAAAAAAAATCCTGATTCAAAATCGAAAAGGCCAGAATATTTATGGAGAAGATATAAAAGATTCCAAATTAAAAATTTCAGCCCGTGCAGATTTGGAAAAGTTTTTCCCTTGCCCTAGACAGTGGCTTTTAAAATCAATCTTAAAATTGAAAGATGACAGCCTGGATACAGAACTTATGCAGCCTTTTGATATGGGTAACCTTAATCACAAAATTCTGGAACTTTTTATTTCGCAATTTAAAGGTCAAACTCTGCCTTATTATGATGAAGAATCCGAGTCTTTTAAAATTATTATCAAAAAGGATGATGAAATTAACAGTCAGTCTCAGGATTTTGAGCTAAATCTTTTTCCTTTTATCGAAGAAGCCATTAAAGCTCCATCAGATTTTAAAGATAGTCCTCTTGTAACTCAAAGTCTTGAAGATCAAAAGGAAAAAATTGCAGAAAAAATTACAAAATTTTTACAATATCTTTTAAAACCTTATGACGGTCCTCAAAATCCTAAAGCAAAAAAAATGCCTGGTGTTGGTAAGTGTACCCTGTTCGACTGCGAAAAAACACTCTCTATTTCTGGCCAGGATTTTGATTACTTTGGAAAAATTGACTGTCTGCTCCTTTCACCAGAAAATGACTGGATTATTCTAGATTATAAAAATTCAAATATACCGTCTGTAAAAGACCTTAAGTGCAACAAAAATGATATTTTGGGCAATTTCCAAATGCCAGTTTATTTTAAACTGCTCGATGAAGAAAATAAACACGAAATATCTGCAGGCTATTTTTATTCCATCAACAAACTAAAAAGTGCTATGGTTGTAGACAAACTATCTTTAGAAACTGCTAAAGATGATAGTGGCAAAAGCATAAAAGGTGCCTATGTTCAAAATGCCCTCTACAAGGACTTTAAACCTTCTATGGATTGCCTGCAGGAATACGCCAAAATTTTTAATTCCATCGCAAACCCAGAAACTGGCAGGCTGGATTTTACCCCTTACACATCATCATCTGAAAAAGACAAACTAAATGTAAAAAACTTTGAAAGCTGTATTAACTGTACTTTTAAGGGAATTTGCAGAACTACTTACAACGTTGCAGGAAAGAACATTGTAAAGGCTGTAACTAACAGAGGAGATAAATAATGAATTCAAAATATCCATTTTTAGATTTACTTGATAAACAACTAGATGATGCTCAAAGTCAGGCTCTGGAAAGTATTAAAAACTCTGTAATTGCGGCAGGTGCTGGTTCTGGTAAAACTCAGGTTCTTGCAACTCGTTTTTCCTGGCTTGTAATGACCAAACAGGCAAAAGCGGACCAGATTCTTACTCTGACTTTTACAAATAAAGCAGCAGCAGAAATGTACCAGCGTATTTATCAAACTCTTTTATTTTTTGCTAGCCAACAATCAGGCCCTAACCTTACGGAAGAAGAAATTCAGCTGGCAAAAGAAGGCCTTTCCGACTTTGCCAATTCCCACATACAAACTTTAGACTCCTACTGTTCCAACATTGTCCGCCAGTGTTCAAACCGTTACGGAATAAAGCCAGACTTTTCGCTTGCTTCAAGTGATGGAGAAAGACAGATTAAAGACATGGCATTTAAGTTTATTATGCAAAACTCCCAGGATCCTGGAATAAAAACTTTTGTAAATCCAGGTAAACTTCAGGACTTTGCAGAAAAGGAAATTGCACAGACAATTATTAAACACACAAGTCTTGCCAGTCCCGATAACTTTTTTACATCCAAATTGCCAGTTCAATTAAAGGAACTTTGCAATGCCGTCAAATTCTATTTTTCAGAAGATATTAAAGAAAATGATAATTTTATAGGAAAGAAAAATCTTGCAAAAAGTCTGGACGAAATCCGGGAAGAATTCGAAGTTAGTTTTGATCCTAAAAAACAACTGGAATATAAAACAAAAATCGATAAGGCTGCACAGATTTTCTATGACCAGCTCTCTATCATCAAAATTGAAGAAAAAGATATAAGTGAAAAGAGTCAGAAACTTGAACAATTCTGCCAGTCTTACAAGGCATTTAAAAAAGCTCTTCTTTCAGCAAGTTCAATGGGTTCCGGCTACAACACAAAAGTAAGAACTATTGTTACAAAACTCAAAAATGAAGTTTTACCTGCCCTGGATTCAATTTTTGCCTATTTTAATCAATTTGAATCTCTTGTTTCTCTCTATAAACTCATGGATGAGTTTTTAAAACAGGTAAAGGAAGTAAAACTTACTTCTGGTGAATTAACCTTTGTGGATGTTTCCCAGCTGGCCCTCAAAATCTTAATCGAAAATAAGGATATAAGGGAACAGGAAATTGCAGCCTACTCAAAAATAATGATTGATGAGTTCCAGGACAACAACGGACAAAACCGAGATATGCTCTATATCCTATCTTTGCAGCCTGGACAGGAAATTGACTCAGAAAAAGAAATTTATCCTCAAATCATTCAAAAGGATTCAGAAGGCAACATTATCAAGGATTTAAGACAGAAGGAAAAACTCTTTTTTGTAGGTGACGAAAAACAATCTATTTATAAATTCAGAGGTGCCGAAGTTTCTGTTTTTAATGAATTAACCAGCAAAAATGAAAACGGACTGGTTTCTATGTCCTATAACTACCGTTCAAGTCCAGAATTACTCCAGGCCTTTAATCTGATTTTCAAAAACGGAGAAGGAATTTTTAAAACTTATTTAAATGAAAAAGAACGTTTAGATTACGAAGCTTATTATGATAAAGATGCCCGCAAGTTCAATCCAAAACTAAAAAAGGAGGAAGAACTGCCATCTCTTACTGCTCAAAATGTTCCTATTCACATTCGTTTTGTTGATACCACAAGTCTTTCTGATTTAAATGAAGAAATTGATAATCCTCAAAACCTTTTAATCCCAGCAGATGACCAGATAGCCTACAATATTGCTAAAAGAATTTACGAAATGGGCAAGGACAAGAAGAACTGGAAAGATTTTGCAATTCTGGACAAAAGCCGAACCCACCGTTCCTCTATCACAAAATATCTGAGCCTTTTTAATATTCCTTACCAGGTTGATCAGTTTAATAATATTTTTGAAGATGGTCTTATAAGCGATTTTTATAATTTCTTCCGTATTTGTGTTTATCCTTCCGATATAAATGCTTATGCGGCTTACCTGACCAGTCCTTTTGCAGCCCTAAGCGAAAATTCTGTAGAACTTATTCTTTCTCATCTTGTAAATATTGATGATTATGATTTTGTTTTTGATCCATTCGCTCCGTTTGACCAGGAGATTAAAGCCGATCTTTCATCATCACAATATGAAAAATACCAGAATGCCCTGAATTTTTACAAAGAAAATAAAAGCATGATTTTACAGCAGAAACTTACAGACAGCCTGAATTTACTCTGGAATAAAAAGGGCTATAAGTACGAAACAATGCTTACCTCTCAAACAGATTTATGTGCCGAACAATTTGATATGCTTTTTGAGTTAGCCCGTCAAACTGAAGAAAATGGAAAATCTTTGGCTTGGTTTATAGATCAGCTGGAAAATCTGCAAAAAGCTCTTTCTTCTGATGATGCAGATCTGGATGCAGGAGACATTTCTTACCCTCTGGAAAGAAGTCAGGCAGTTCAAATTATGACCATTCACAAAAGTAAAGGTTTGCAATTCGAACATGTATTCCTCTGTGCCTGCACAAATGTTAAATCAAAAACCGAAAAAGGAAATATCTTCTTTGACAAAAAAACAGGAATTTCAATTAAGGCAGATGAAGATTCTCCAAATTATTTTGCCATTTACCAGCAGGAACTTGAAAAACTCAAGGAAGTTGCAGAATTCAGACGTTTGATTTACGTAGGAATAACCAGAGCAATTCAGGATGTTTATGTAATGGGTTCCTGGTCTACAAAAGAAAGCAAAAATGAAAGTAAAAGCCAGCTCAGGATTTTTGAAGACCTTGTCAAAAATACTTATGGGAAAAACAGCAGTACCAATCTTTGTTATATTGACGGTAAGGCATTTGACTTCCAGAATCTGGAATTGGTTTCTTATAGCCAGACCAGAATTAATCAAAATACTCTAAATATGGACAAAATAAGGGAAGAACGACTTTCGAATGTTTCCAAGGCTTTTGAAACTGCCTCTCAAATTGTTTACGAAAACAATTCTATTCCAAAATCTTGTCCTAGTGCTTTGGAAAAAGATTTTGATGCACAGACCTCGGAAGATGCAGAACGCGATGCTAACCAAACCGACTCAAAGGAAGCAGGCCGTCTTCATAATCCAGACTTTACAGCAGCCGATTTTGGTACTTTAGTTCACGCTTTTTTAGAAGCCCAGGCTTTGGGAATTAATGCAGAATCTTTTGACCCACCTGTAAATCTTTTAAAGGGCTTGAACAGCCAGAATGATAAAGAAAAAGTCCTCAACGATTGTAAAAATTTCTGCCAGCTCTTTAAAGAAACTAGTCTGGGCCAGGAATTCCAGCAGGCAAAAGACCAGGGTCGTTTCTACAGAGCAGAATGGGGCTTTAAGATGTACTGGCAGGAAACACTTTGGACTGGCTCCATAGACTTAATCTACCAGAAGGCAGACGGAACTTACCAGATTGTTGACTATAAATCCGACAACAAGGTTGATGAAGAAAAGTACATTGGTCAGCAGAACTGTTACAAGGTAGCCGCTGCAAAAATGCTTGGAACTACAGAGGAAAAAGTGAATTGTAAACTTTGGTTTATGAAGGAAAATAAAATTATAGATTTGTAATTTATTTTTCAAGAAAAGTTTACTTTTCTAAAACCAACCGGCCGTCTATAAAAAGTCCTCTTACACGGCCGGTCAACTTTTGGCCTTCAAAAGGAGTAGCCTTACCCTTGCTGTAGAAGAAACTTGAATCAACAATCCATTCTTCATCTGGATCTACAAGAGTAAGGTCTGCATCATAACCAGATTTTAAAAGCCCCTTCTGTAAACCTAAAAGGCGACCAGGATTTGCCGACATAAGCTGGGACAGTTTTTTTGGACTAAACTGGCAGTCTTTTACAAGAACTGTATTACAAACAGCATATGCAGTTTCTTCGCCAGTAAAACCAGGTGAACCAGCAGCCTTATCTTCCAGAGTATGAGGTGCATGATCGGTAGAAATAACATCAACTGTACCATCACGCAAGGCTTCTATAAGGGCAACCCGATCTTCTTCACTTCTTAAAGGGGGATTTACCAGGGCACGAATGTAAGGTTCATCGCTTCCACAAAGTGCAAGATGATGAGGGGTAACTTCGCAAGAAACGCCAAAACCACCTGTAACTCTAGGACCTGGAACAAATGGTGTTTTTTCTTCAAAGGCCTGGTAGGCGGCATCTGCTTCGTTTGCGTAGTAGTCAGCTTCATCATCATAAAGTTCATTCTTAGCTTCGCAAACAGCATTTACAGATTTTGCAGTTGAAACATGGCAAATATGAACATGGCAGCCTGCTTCTTTTGCTAGCATAATATTACGAACTGTAGCAAGGTCTTCCGCCAAAGCTAAATACTCATTTGCTCTTGAAAAAAGCTGGTCAATTTTTTGTATAGCCTCAGAAATTTCCTCGTCATCTTCATCAATATCTTCTGAAGTACCCCAAGCAGAAAGTCCTACATTCTTCATAATTTCAAGGGCCTCTTGTCGGTAAGGAACAGCTTCCTTTCCAAGAGTTGTGTCTTCGGAATGGCAGGCAACAATAATTCCTTTACGGCCAGCCTTTGTCATACCATCCAGCATAACCGAAGAAGCAAGAACATCACGACCATCTTCGGTAATTACAGGAACATATTTTTTATCTAATTCATCAAGATGACTTGTTTCTACACCACCAAAATCCTTGGTAATACTAACTGTTTGAAAAAGGTGAGTAAGACCGATAGCAGCGGCCTCTCTCTCAATTTTCATTGCGGTCTCAATAGATGAAACTACGGGAGTGGTGTTTGGCATTGCAACTACAGTTCCAAATCCTCCTGCTGCAGCAGCGTGAAGACCAGAATTCAAATCTTCTTTTTGAGTTTGTCCCGGATAGCGCAAGTGAACATGCATATCAATAAAAGCAGGAGTCAGGGTGAGCCCATTGGCGTTGTAAAGGTCTAGTTTTGAATCTTCGGCAAGACCATCTTCCTTCATCACAGCTTTGGCCATATTTTCTACAGTTTCGGATGTAGTAAAATAGCCCTGAAAAACGGAGCGAATCTTAGCATCTATAAGAAGAACGGCACCTGGAGTGTCCATTGCTTCATCCAAAAGTCGTGCATTATAAATCAAAATAGCTTTTGTCATTTTTCCTTCCTTTGCCAGATTGCCTTTTTTGCTCCGTTTTTCCCTTTTCAGGGGGATGTTTTAATCGTGATTCCCAGCCTTATAAAGAGTATCACAATATTCGCATTTATAAATACCCTTTGCTTTATCTGCCAGAATAAAGGTAGGTTTTACATAATGTTCAGTCTGAGTTATACAGCGTGGATTTTTACAGCTGAAAACACCCTGAACTTTTGCAGGTAATTCCATATTAATTTTGCGGACAATTTTTTCGTTTTCAATAACGTTTACACAAATATCCGGATCAATAAAACCAAGAACTGAATAATCAATGTTGATGATGTTATCAATCTTTATGATATCTTTTTTTCCAGATTTTTCTGAAGGAACGTTCTGAATAAGACAAGAAGTAAAATGAGCTTTGTTAAGTCCCAGCCACTGGTAGATTTCCCATCCGCTTCCTGCACGAATATGATCAATTACAAGACCATTTTTTATAGTATTTACGTTTAACATTTTCTTTATCTCCCCTCTTTAGATTGAACCTGTAAGTTTTGCAATCAAAGCCATTCGCGCATACATTCCGTACTTTACCTGTTTGAAATATGCAGCGCGAGGGTCATTATCAACTTCGGCGGTAATTTCGTTTACACGTGGAAGAGGATGAAGAACAATCATATTTTTACGAGCCATTTTCATTTTTTCTGCATCAAGAATGTATGAATCCTTTAAGCGGATATAGTCCTGTTCATTGAAGAAACGTTCCTTCTGAACACGAGTCATATAAAGTACATCAAGCTGACCAATTACTTCATCAAGACTTTCTACAATTTCGTACTTAACTCCAGCAGGCTCCAGAACATTTGTGATTAAGTAATCTGGAACTGTAAGCTCTTTAGGACTGATAAAGATGTATTTATTTCCCTTAAAATGTCTCATTGCTTCTGCGAGGGAATGAACAGTACGTCCAAACTTAAGGTCTCCACAGAATCCAATTGTATGATTTTCAAGTCCACCCAAAAGCTGGCGGATTGTAACAAGGTCAGTTAATGTTTGAGTAGGATGATAGTGTCCACCATCTCCGGCGTTAATAATTGGACAAGCTGAATATTTACTAGCTAAAAGAGCAGCTCCTTCTTTTGGAGTTCTCATTGCAATTACATCGGCATAGCTCGAAACTACACGGATTGTATCAGCAAGAGTTTCACCTTTTACAGTTGAAGTGTTATCAGCATCAGAAAATCCTTCTACACTTCCACCTAAACGAAGCATTGCTGCTTCAAAAGAAAGCCTTGTTCTAGTGCTTGGCTCAAAAAAAAGTGTCGCAAGAATTTTCCCGCGACACACATCTTGAAAAGATTTAGGATCAACAATAATCTGCTCAGCCAAAGAACAAATTTCTTCGATTTCAGATACCGACAAATCATCTGGTTGAATCAAATGACGACCTGCTAACATTCGTAACACCCCACAGAATTTTTATTTATAATACAGAAAAATTAGGCTCGTTACAAGAATATTTTACAATTGTGAAAATAGTCAAAAAAGGCTGCCGCGAGAACCTCAGAATATGCTACGCCGAGAAGCCTCGACGACACACTTTGTGTGTCTCTGTATGGTATTCTACAGATACATTCCTACGATCGGCTTCTATGCTTCGCAATTCTGGAACCTCGCTACCGCCTTTTTTGACTTCTACATTTGTCAATTATAAATTCAAACTACTTGCTATACTTGAAACTAACCCTTGTGAAGAATTTGCTTCAGTTTGTGTAGGTCCAGCACTTACACTGTCATGAACGGTACCTGTAATGGTAGGAGCCATAAGTATTTTACCAGTGCCTCTATACACATTTACAAATCCCTCTCCACTTAAACCTGAACCTATTAATGAATTTGCAGCTTTTTCAACAGTAAAATTTAATGAAGAAGACCAGGCAATAGCCATATTTCCATCAATTTTTACAACGCTATTATCCAGGTTGAATTCAATCAATTCTTCTCTTGGAACAGGAGACTCTAAAACACAATAACCATTTCCAGAAAGGCACAAATTAAATAATCCTTCACCACCTAATAAAGCAGAAGAAATATTTGTTCTTTTAGAAATCGACTCTTGAATTCCAGCATCACAAGCCAAAAATAATCCATCATCAAGAACAATACCACTTCCCCATTCTGCTACATTTTCAATTAGCAAATATCGGTAGGTCGGTTCTAGCATTACATTTCCAGTTCCTGAGTATAAAGGTTTTACAGCTGACTCGCCAGTTACAGCTCCTTTTACAACTTTACCCAAAAAGGATCCCACAGATTTAACATCAGACTCCATTTGAACGTTACCACTCATCCATTGCATTGCACCAGCCTGAATCTTTATAGAATTTCCTTCTAACTGACATAATACCTGTCTTTTTTTAACATTCATCTGCTGCATAAAATAAGAAGTTAAGGAAGATGATGGAGTAACGCTCAAATCATTCTGATGTTCCAAAATTGTAAAACATCCTCCACTTTCCTTTTTTTCAATATTTTTATTTTCAAAAAGATTAGAGATAGTAACAGTTCCATTTGATACAGGAACTGAAGAACCTGTTGATTTTGCATCAGCAGAAAGTGATGCTCCACAAAATGGACAAAACTTCGGACTGCCTGATATTTCTTTTCCACATTTAGAACAAAACATTTTTATACTCCCTTAGGTGATGCTCCATATTTATTTGAACCCTTTTCACTATCCATTAAAGTAAGAATAAAACCATAAATTGGGATAAAAATAAAACCGGCAGGTTTTCCTACATCATGCATTCTTCTAAATCCAACAGACAGATAAGGAAGCATAAAAATTCCAATGTAATAATCAACAACTAAAGTACTATCACCTTCTCCAAGAAGTAGATAATCAATAATTCCTGCTACAAAAGCAAAAATTAAATAGAACAAAACAAAGCCCCAATATTCAGAACGTCTTGCTCTACCTTCAATAATCAATTTATAAAACTTTTTAATTGTCTCTGCAAAATAAGTCCATAAACCTTTTTTGTTAGATGATGCAACAGTAGATTGAATTACTTCTTCTCCTAGTCTACTACCACACTCAGAACAAAACTGAGTTCCTTCAGTATTTTCTTTTCCACAATTTTTACAAAACATACAATCTCCTTTTTTTAATAACTTATTTCATTAGCTCTTTTGTTCAGCTCAATCAATCTTTGCCATTGTTTAGAGGTTAAATCAGAATCATCATATCCTTCTAACAATTTATCAGCCTCATTAAAATCTTTCAGAATATTATTATATTCAACCATAAGCTCACCCTCATCGACTGAACCATTTGAAATTTTTTCTTGAAGATTTTCTATCTTAACAATAGCTTTTTCCATTTTATCAAGAGCCTTATCAACAGGATTAGAACCTCCAATTATAATTCCCAATAATAAAATAACGCCCGCAACGATTGCTATTACAGGCCACTTTACTTTTTTTTGATGTATTGAAGAAGTTTCTATTTTTGCACCACAACTTTGGCAAAACTTTCCATTATCTTCAATTTTTGCACCACATTTTTCACAAAACATTTTTTCCCTCGATTAAGAATTCTGATTCTCCATTTCAAAATCGTACCCCTTCATCAAATCTTCTTTACAATCGATTTGAATTTGTTTTCCTGATTTTTGAAGTGCATAATTAATTGTTGGAATAAATTCTTCTGCATTTCCTTTTTTTGGAAACCAAACCTTTATTGAATTATTAGAATCTACTGCATCCAAACAAATTACATGATATTTTCCTGGATCATTTAAGGAAAATTTTGCAGAACCAAAACCAACCTTTACATATCTAATACGAACTGATTTGATATCTGAAACATTCAATTTTTTAACAGTAAATGACAGATGGGAATGAGCATTATATATAAAAGCTTCTTGTGTCTCATCATATAAAAGACTCTGTTTGAAAATTTTCTTAACTACAAGAGCAAAAATAAAGCCTAATAGAGCAAGTATTGGTCCTAATGCTGTATATTGCCATAAATAAAGTCCTAAAATAAATACTATAAATGGAACATAATAACAAAAAGCATAATACTTTCCATTTCCAGCACACTTGAATCCGCGAACAAAAACTTCCTTAATAGAAGATGAATTCTGTCCTCCAGCAAGGTTTACTTTACCTGAAGTTTCTGCCGAACTTTCATTTCCCACTGCTGTTCCACAGTTATTGCAAAATGCAGCTCCATCTTCAATTTCTTTTCCACAATTTTTACAAAACATTCTTTCTCCTTGTTAAATCGTATCTTTTAAACGCTTTAACATTATAATTATACGTCATGAATTATTATTTTACAACGGTAAAGCGTAGTATTTTAAGAAAGATTATACTATGATAAATATTTTAGAAAAAATCAGAAAATATAGAATTGAACGTAATTGGAGTGAATATCAACTAGCAGAGAAATCAGAACTTCCCCAATCTACAATTTCATCCTGGTATAGAAAAAATCAAATACCAACAATTCAATCTCTAGACAAAATCTGCTCTGCATTTAATATCTCTTTATCACAGTTTTTAATTGAGGATGATATAACTGAAACATATCTTACAGAGGAACAAAAAGAACTCTTACTGTGTTATGCAAAATTATCAAAAGAACAACAAGAAGCACTAATAGATTTCTTAAAAGCTTTATAAAATAATGCCTTATTCAAATTAGAAAAAAGACATTCCGTTAATTTAAGAAAAATCTTAAAAAATGCACAGCGGGGGTTCTGGCTTTATGTAGCATAGAAGCCGATCGTAAAGACTGTATCTTAGTACTGACTACAGAGCAAACGCAGTTTGCGGCGAGGCTTCTCGGCGGAATAAAGACAGGGTTCTCCGCGGAAGCATTTTTTTTGACTGTTACACGTGCAAAGTTTTCTTTTCATATTCACAAAAAAAAGACATTCAGTCAATTTAAGAAAAATCTGAAAAATGCGCAGCGGGGGTTCTGGCTTTATGTAGCATAGAAGCCGATCGTAAAGACTGTATCTTAGTACTGACTACAGAGCAAACGCAGTTTGCGGCGAGGCTTCTCGGCGTAGTAAAGCCAGGTTCTCCGCGGAAGCATTTTTTTGACTGTTGTAAAAATGTAGATTAGATTTTATCGACAGGAATATCCGCACTGTAATCTACGCCTTCAATGTCGAAACCGTTTACCGCATAAAAATCATGGATATAACCTTTTACATCGCAAATATCATGGAAATTGTCGTCGTTGGCCTGTGCCATTAAAATTGCGGCTTCTTTCTGAACATCTTCCCGCAGTTCTTCTTCGTCCAGACGGATTCTTCCATTTTCATCAACAGGAACCTTACCAGCCGCATTATCTGCACCTGTATAAAGTCTTTCTGCAAAAAGCCGGTCCATCTGTTCTATACAACCTTCGTGAATTCCCTTTTCTTTCATAATCTTAAATAAAACAGAAAGATAAAGAGAAATTACCGGAATAACAGCTGAAGAACGAGTTACTACACCTTTATTGATTGAGATAAAGGCAGAACCGCCAATTTTTTCTGCTAAAAGTTTATTTAATTTATGACTTGTTTCTTCCAAATGTTTTTTTGCGTGGCCGATTGTTCCATCCCTGTAAATAGGATAAGACTCAACAGGTCCCACATATGAATAAGCAAGGGTACGACAGCCTGGAGCTAAAACATCAGCTTCCAGAAGTTGAGAAATCCATAAGTTCCAGTCTTCACCGCCCATTACTTTTACAGAATTGCGGATATCTTCTTCTGTGGCAATTTCGGATTCGCCATCAACAAGGCAGTCCTGCAAGATGTTGATTCCCCAGCCCTTGTAGTAGCAGTCCTGAGTTTTTACACAAGACTGATAAACTTCGCCAGTGTCAGGGTCTGTTCTCATAGATGATGCAATGCTGTAAATTACCAGGTCAAATTTGCGGCCAAGTTTTTTTGCTTCCTCTATCACCATTTTACGAGTCTGATGGGAATATACATCGGCATTAAAAGTTTCTGAAAACAATCCTTCTGCCTTAGCAGCACGGTCAAATGCCAGATTATTATACCAGCCTGGTGTTGCAGTTTTATTTTCTAAAGGTTCTTTTTCAAACGAAAGACCTATTGTATCTGCACCGTATTCAAAAGCAGCAGTAATTCTTGAAGCAAGGCCATAACCTGTGGATGCCCCCAAAACTAAAACAAACTTAGGACCTTTTCCACCATGTTCCTTATCTTTTACAGAACGCTTAATTTTCTGAGCCTTTGCGTATTCAATCTGTCTTTCAGTTTCTTTTGCACATCCAAGAGGATGAGCATTCATACAAATATTTGCACGTACCTTTGGTTTAATTATCATAACAAAAATTAATATAACAAAAAAAAATCTACTTTCCAAGCACATAAAATACCCGAAAAGTAGATTCTTTGTTGCGTAGAAGTCGTGTTTGTATGATTATTATTTTTCAAGAATCATCTGTCCAAGAAGTTTATAATCAAGATATTGAATTCCATACTGTCCCTGAGCAATTTTATCTGCAAGCTTATTTTTATAATACAGTTCCATTGCATCTGATAAAGAAATATTCTGTTTTTCGGCTATATACGAAATTACTCTTTCTTCCAGGCGTTCCTGATAATTTTTTTCTAATGCTTCATCATTCATGAATCTTTACCTCTACATAAGATTCAAAAGTCAAAAGCTGATCAATTGATTTTTGCGTAATGAAAGCTGACTGATCATAATTCGGATATGTTTTAATTTCTTTAATAACAGCTTTTCTTTTCGCCCAGACTTCTGCCTGAACTTTATTTGCTGTAGTATAAAAACCTTTTCCAAAATCCAAGGGCCTGTAAGAATGCAACACATCAGGTTTTTCTACAATTTCTATGGAACCATGATAAACAATCATATAGAAACCCCTCTTGTGGCCAAATAATCTTCAACATCACCAACTACAAATGCGGTTCCCTGGGTATGGAGAATATCATAATATGGAACGAGAAGCTTATTAATGCAGTCTGAGTCTTTAAGTTTTTTGTATACTGCTGACGGAAGCTGAGCCCATTTGTCTGCACATGCATGAAGTATATAAATTACAAATTCAAATGTATCTTTACTCAAAACTTTGCTCCTCCATTAAGAATATTATAACATAAAGAAAAGTTGAGTTCTAGAAACAAAAAAAGCGATGACTATTACATCACCGCTTTGTATAAACTCCCGGTTCAAGCCCGAGAATAATCAATTTTTTTCAAATTAAATCTGATCCATTCTTGCAACATCTGCTGTGTAATCAACACCTGCTACATCAAAACCGTTTGTTGCGTAGAAATCGTGTCTATATCCATCAAGATCACAAATTTCGGCAATGTTATCATTATTAACTTTTGCCATAAGTTTGTTTACTTCTTCCTGAACATCAGGTTGCATTTCCAGATCGTCAACACGAATGCGGTTTTCTTCATCAACAGGAACTTTTCCTGCAGCGGAATTTTCACCAGTGTAAAGACGTTCTGCAAAAAGGCGTTCCATCTGTTCGATACAACCTTCGTGAGTTCCCTTTGCCTTCATAACTTTGAACAAAATAGAAAGATAAAGAGAAATGATTGGGATAACGGCACTTGAACGTGTTACAAGACCTTTATTTACAGAAACGTAAGCAGCACCGCCAAGTTCCTTAGAAAGTTTTTCGTTCAAAGTGTGAGCAGTTGCTTCAAGATGTTTTTTAGCCTGACCGATTGTTCCATCGCGGTAGATGGCATGGCTCAATTCTGGTCCAATGTAAGAATAAGCAACTGTACGACATCCTTCTGCAAGAACGCCTGCAGCCGAAAGCTGGTCAATCCAAAGTTGCCAGTCTTCACCACCCATTACTTTTACAGTGTTGGCAATTTCTTCATCATTAGCAGGTTCTGCAGCAGATTCCTTCAAAGTGTTTGTAAGGATATCAATTCCCTGTCCTGCATAAGTTTTACCAATCGGCTTAATTACAGACTTGTAAAGTACGTGAGCACCAGTCTCACTCTTAGGGTCAATCTTGTCTGGGTCAGAACGAACAGGAGAAGCCAGAGAGTAAACGATAAGGTCAAACTTCTTTCCAGCCTTTTTTGCTTCTTCAATAATCATTTTGCGAGTTTCGTGGCTGAATGCGTCAGCACTAAAAGTTTCTGTAAACAAACCTTCTGCCTTAGCAGCGCGGTCAAATGCCAGATTGTTGTACCATCCAGGAGTTCCACCCTTAGTTTCTGTTCCTGCTTTTTCAAAAGAAACACCAATTGTATCTGCACCATATTCAAATGCTGCAGAAATACGGGAAGCAAGTCCGTAACCTGTTGAACATCCCAAAACTAAAACAAACTTAGGACCATTTCCGCCCTCTTTCATAGATTTTGTTCCGCGCTTAGCTTTCTGAGACTTAACGTATGCAATCTGATTTTCAACTTCTTTTGCACATCCAATTGGGTGAGCGTTAAGACACATGTTCGAACGAACCATTGGTTTGATAATCATAAATTTTTACTCCTATATTCGGGCGCAACCGGCTGGCAGTTTCGCCAGGCTCAACCACCAGTCGGTCGGGCGTTCCGCACTTCGCTAACGCTCATCCTCCTCGCCGCCGCCACAAGTGGCGCCGCCTGCGGTGGACCGCTTCGCGGGTGCTCCATGCCCTTGCGCATTTTATTTTTACATTTTAGCAAAAAATGTCATTTTGGACTAGTGGGGAAATAGGCCTGATAAATATTCAACTATAAAAGGCTTAGCCACCATAAAAAAAGAAAATTATTTATTCAGCTTTATTAATTTTTGCACAAAGATAGAAAAAAACAGCCCCTGTTCAGCGTTCGCGTTTTTAAGCTACCAGCAGAACAGGAACCATCCCGCACTTGTCACATCTGTCATTGCCCGGCTTGACCGGTCAATCTCATGCACGAGATTATCGGGTCAAGCCCGATAATGACAGGGACTCCTGCGTCGAGTGGGGGAATGACACGTCTACTGCGCGGAGCGAACCAGGCGGAAGCCATTGCCCCTGTAACGGCAGTCCGGGGGGAAGTAGTCACGGTAAGCAACCTTGCAGTCGCTGGCATTGTAAGACAAAGAACCACCTCGTTGAACTCGGTCATCGCCCGATGACGCACCAGAAGCCCCTGTAGAAGACGAAATGTTTCCATACCAATCCCAGCACCATTCCTTTACATTTCCGCTCATATCATAAAGTCCGTAGCCGTTTGCAGCCTTGGTCTTTACATCCCTTGATCCTTTTGTGTTGGATAGATACCACGCCACATCATCCTCAGTGTCGCTTCCTGCGTAGGTGTAGTTTTGTCCGCCTCGGGCAAGCCATTCCCATTCCGCTTCCGTCGGAAGGCGGTAGCCGTTGACCTCAAAATCGCAGGTGGCGGCGTTCCAGTCACTGTCGCTTGAAGTCGGAATGTCTGAATATGCAAGGTTCTCCCAGTCACTTATTCCGCTGACAGTATAGGCACAGTCAAGGCTTTCTTTTATGGAAAGCTTGTTGCAGTAGGCGATTGCCGCATACCAGTTCACATTGTTCACAGGATTGTTCTGCACGGCCTCTCCCGTAAGCTTGTTTCCGTCCTTGTCATAGGCATCTGCCGTGCTCGGGTCTTCTCCCATGAGAGCCTTGAACTCGCCCCTTGTCACCTCGTGGTCGCACACAATCAGGTCAGGTATGGTAAGGCTTCTTTCGCTTTTGAACACTCTTGATGAAGGTGTCCAGGTCTCGTCTCCTTTTATCGTGGCGCCTAACACTTTTCCGAAGACTTCGGGAATAGTGACAGCCTGCGTTACAGTAAGAGTGTAGCTCGCAGTCTTTGTGGCATAGGTGTATGTGTCGGAATCTGCTACTGTTGCAGTGATTGTGCTCGCCCCCGCTCCCACGATGGTTACTTCGCCAGTCGTTGCGTTTACGGTGGCCACCTCAGACTTGCTTGATGCGTAAGTGACCGTTCCGTCGCCTACGATTGTAAGCTCGTTGGTGAAAGCCGCGTCATCGGTAGTCTTGCTTACGCTTGCGGTGACATAGCTTATGCTGCCGGCTGTCTTTTGAGGTGTAACAACCGGCGTCTCGGTCGGGTCTGTAGATGAAGTTTCTGTCTGACATGCAGTGAAACACAGTACCGCACTTAACGCGAGCACGATTAATTTAGAAAGTTTTTTCATAAAACTACTCCTTTTGAAATTGATTTAAAATAATAAAGCCATTGATACAAAGACACGAGGTCATCTGCATCACGGGCTGTTTTACAGGGTGAGAAAAGTGAATTGTTCTGATTTAATTTTTCTGCTGGTGCGAAAGAGCAATGCAAGACATTTCTCTTTCGCACCTTGACGTCATTATGCGTTAATTGCGAATTGCGAATTGCGAAGGATTATTGTTCTAATACTTTTTTCTGTCAAGTTTATTTTCATTAATTGCATTAAAAATATTATATCACAGTTTTTGAGTTTTTTTTCAAGATTGACAGAAACAGTTTTCCATGTTATAAAATTTACTAGTGAGGCTCGCTCTCCTCTAAAGAGTAAGTTATAAGAGGTTTCCCTTGACCTTAATAAGGAATTTACACGAGGTATATCGCGGCCTTTATACGCGAAACTTAACAAGGCAGGCTTATAGCTTGCCTTTTTTGTTGGAGAAATATGGAAAACTTGAAAATCTATGAAATAGAAAATGCATACATTGACTATCTTTTTCCTTTTGCTCCACATTTGTTTCATAACAAAAAAGAAAATCAAGAAAATGAGCGAAAATATATCGGAATTATTTTAACAGTAAATGGATTAGATTATTTTGCACCTCTTTCTTCTTTCAAAGAGAAACACAAAAAAATGAAAAATAATATGGATTTCCTTAAAGTTGGAAATTACGCTGTTATAAATCTAAACAATATGTTTCCTGTTCCAAAGTCTCAGTGCATTTATGTAGATATTTCAAAAGAATCAAATCCGTCTTATAAGGCTTTGCTTTCTGCAGAATATCGTATTATCACTTCACTTACAGAACGAATTCTAAAAAATGCAAAATCACTTTATGAGTATAAAATGAAAAATGGTAATTCAACTCCGCTTTCAAAAAGATGCAACGACTTTAAATTACTTGAAGAAAAGTGTAAGGATTATTCTAATAAGTAAGAAATGACTTTCCTTTGTAACATTATTCCACCTTTTTACAAGGGGTTTTGTAACGTTTTTCAATATTATATCTTCTTCAAAAATCTCCTACATATCATCCATAGAAAGTCCGAAAACTTCAAGCTTATAACCACTCAGATTCTGCATAAAAGCCTGAGACTTTGCCTCCACTTTATCAAGTCTGATTTTATCTGCCTGCCGTTTTACTTCATAAATTCTACAGGATTTTTCAAGCTCGTTGAGGGCAACAATATCAATTTCATTTTCTGATTTTTTATCCCACCAGCCACCGATTTTCGTAAGATTGCCCTCTTCCAGAAGCTTTGCAGTAAAATAACGTTCCAGAGTTTTTCCTGTAAAACTTTCATAGTCACGCAAAATGCAGTTCTTAAGCATCTCATAATTTCCAAGCTCAACCAAATCCTGATGCGAAAAATAAAGCGGAAATAAAAAAGCGTGTATTCATCAATAATACGCCATCTTGCATTCCGGCTTTCACTCTTGGAAAGTAAAGGCTTTGTTTGGGCAATAATCCCGAACACCTTCTGCAGGTTCTGAAGATATGCCCCTGTATTTTTCTGAATAATTGAATCAATTTCGCTTTGCGAAGTATGGCCTGTAGCAATTGCATGCAGAATTGAAAAATAAATTCCGTAATCCTTGCCTATTTCGCTAATTAACATATCGCGTCCGTCAGTTAAAAAAGGAGACGCCATATTGCAGACAGAATCAATCATTTTATTTTTAGTTGTTGCTCCGGCATACATCAAAAGAAAAATATATTTTGCAACACCACCAGAAAGCATATAGAGGCACAAAAGATCTTCCGTCTTATATTTTGGATTAAAATCCTTTAAAATTTCCTTTACAACGGATGGCAAAAAGGGTTTTAAGTGAATAAAGTGAGTGCTTCTTCCAAAGAGAGGTTCTTTTTCATCCTTGAAAATTCTTGTCATGAGAGAATAAACAGAACCACACACTATCAGATTGATTTTGGAATCTCCCCTGTTGCTGTCCCATATATTCTGCATCTGGCTGAAAAAAGCTTTATTTATATATTCAATATCCTGAAATTCATCTATAACAAGCGTAAAATGATGGTCTTTAGAATAAATCATTACCTGCTCAAAAAGCTCTGACAGACTTTCAATGCTTCCAAAAATCTTTAAGCCTATGCCTTCTTCCAGAATTTTTTGCCACTGACTGCAAAGTGCTTTTTCGGCACATCGGGTTGAAAAAAGATATGCACTTTCCTTGTCACTTATAAACTCCTTCAGAAGTTCAGTCTTACCAATGCGTCTGCGGCCTGTAACTACCGTAAAGCAGGCATTCTTTTTTGACTGCCTTTCTATTTGAGAGAGTAACTTCCATTCATTTTTTCTGTCATAAAAAGATTCCATTTGACTTTAATCCTAATATAATAGTCATTAACTTAATGCTCATTAAATTAATGACTATTATATATTTAAAAAACATGAAATCAAGAAAAAAAAGACTGCCCTTTTGAGAAGTTTTATTACTTCTTGGACAGTTTTTTCTGCAATAATATAATTATTTTTATATCTTCTTCAAAATCACACAACCGTTATGTCCACCAAAACCAAGAGAACAACTTGCAACAGCCTTAATTTCGCAAGACAGACCTTTGTTTGGTGTATAGTCAAGGTCGCAGCCGTGTTCCAAATCAGGATTTTCAAGATTGATTGTTGGAGGAACAAAGTTTTCTTCCATTGCTTTTACAGAAAGAACTGCTTCAATTGCACCTGCCGCTCCAATCATATGTCCAGTTTCGCTCTTTGTTGAAGAAATGTGCAGTTTATAAGCATAATCACCAAAAACTGTTTTCAACATTGCAGTTTCAGCAGAATCGTTTGCTGCAGTAGAAGTTCCATGTGCATTGTAGTACTGAATATCTTCTGGTTTCATTCCAGCATCTGCAAAGGCTTTTTTCATTGCTTCTGCTCCGCCTGAACCGTCTGTATTTGGAGCGGTGATATGATAAGCATCAGATGAAGAACCATAGCCTGCAAGTTCTGCATAAATATGAGCACCACGAGCTTTTGCATGTTCATACTCTTCCAAAATTAAAACAGCTGAACCTTCTGCCATAACAAATCCAGAACGATCTTTATCAAAAGGACGACAAGCTTTTTCCGGACAATCGTTATATTTATTTGTTAAAGCTGATAAAGCCTGGTATGCACCAATACTAAATCCTGTAATATTTGCATCTGTTCCACCTGCAAGACAAATGTCCATACGGCCGGAACGAATCATATCTAAGCCTAAACCAAGAGCATCTGTTCCAGAAGCACAGGCTGTTGAAAGAGTGTAAGATGAACCGTGGATACCATAATAAATTGCAACATTGGCAGCAGCTTCGTTATTCAAAATAAGAGGAGCGGTCAGTGGTGGAATACGGTTTACACCACTATTTGGATCTAAATATTTTTGATAAGCAGTTTCCAATTCTGATGAAAGCCCCACACCAACACCAGTAATAATTCCTGTTGTATCATTAGCTATATCTTCTTTTTCGAGACCTGCATCTTTTACGGCTTCAATACTTGCTCCCATAAGGAACTTTGTCATACGGCTCATTTTTCTAGATAATTTGTGGTCTACTCCATAATCATCAAGTGTAAAATTCTTTACTTCACCAGCAATCTGAACCTGATGTTTAGAAGCATCAAAAAGTGTGATATTTGTTATGCCGCATTTTCCATTTTTTACAGCTTCCCAGGAATCTTTTACATTATTACCAACTGAAGAAACTGCTCCAAGTCCTGTAACAACGACTCGTCTTTGTGTCATATAAACTCCAAAAAATAATAATAATTATCTACTTTATCACACTTAAAAAGATTTTTAAACAAGACTTATAAGGCTTATAAAGGTAATTGTTGTCAAAAATTAGAAAAATAACTTTCTTAAAGATAGGGGATTTCAAACGTTGTTTAAGAAGAAAAATATCATTAATATATAGTAGTAATTTTAATTTTATTAAGAGGTTATATAAATGGCATTCGTTGATGAATTGTTGAAAAAAGCAAAAGCTGCTAACAAAACAATCGTTCTTTGCGAAGGTGAAGATAAACGTGTTGTTGAAGCTGCTTCAAAAATTGTAAAAGATGGAATCGCAAAGATTATTTTGATTGGTTCTGATGAAGATATTAAAAAGAGCGGTTCTACTGCTGACTTAAGCGGAGTTACAATTGTTGACCCTGCAAAAGATGCAAATGCAGATAAGTATGCAGAAATTCTTTACAAGGCTCGCGAAGGAAAAATCAATAAGAAGACTGGTCAGGCAGAATATGCTGATGTTGCCGCTGCTAAGGAATACATTCTTAAAGACCACACAATGTACGGTGCCTTAATTCTTAAAGCTGGCGATGCAGACGGTTTTGTTTCTGGTGCATGCCATTCAACAGCTAACACACTTCGCCCAGGTTTACAGGTAATTAAAACTGCTCCTGGATTTAAGACAGTTTCTTCTTGTTTCATTATGGTTGCTCCAGAAGGCGGAAACAAATATGTTCCAGAAGGAGTTGCAGTATTTGGTGACTGTGCTATTAATATTGAACCTTCTGCAGAAGAACTTGCTGATATTGCAATTGCATCTGCTGATACAGCAAAGAAGATTGGTGGAATTGAACCTCGTGTTGCAATGCTTTCTTTCTCTACAAAAGGTTCTGGAAACGATGCAAAATTCTATGACACTGTAACAAAAGTTCAGAAGGCTACTGAATTAGCAAAAGCAGCAGCTCCAGATTTAGCTTTAGATGGTGAATTCCAGTTCGATGCAGCAGTTGCTCCAGAAGTTGGAGAACTCAAAGCTCCTGGAAGCAAGGTTGCAGGTCATGCAAATACTTTCATCTTCCCTAACATTAACGCAGGTAACATTGGTTATAAGATTTGCCAGCGCATGGGTGGATGGATGGCAATTGGTCCTGTTTGTCAGGGCTTTGCAAAACCATTAAACGACTTAAGCCGCGGCTGCAACGTAGATGATATCGTCGCAACCGTAGCTGTAACAGCATTACAAGCTTAGGAAAAAGTTTCTTTAACTTTCTTAAGCTCTGAAATAATCTGTATTTTCTGTGGACAGTGTCTTTCGCAGTGTCCGCAGCCTATACAATCTGCAGGGGAACCTCCATTCTTAGAAGCTTCCCCATAATTCCACTTAAGACCATTTGAAAGCGAATATTTATTCTGATCATTGTACAACTGGAAGAAACGAGGAATATCAATCTTCTTTGGACAACCGCCTGTTGAAGGATCTGTACAATAATGACAGCCTGTACAAGGTACAAGAATTGAATTCTTTATAATCTCCCCTGCCTTTTCAACAGCCTTATATTCTGAATCTGAAAGTGGTTTAAAATCCTTCATATAAGACATATTGTCTTCCAGCTGTTCCATATTGCTCATTCCACTTAAAACGACAATTACATTATCCAGTGAAGCAGCATAACGGATTCCCCATGAAGCAATAGACAAATCTGGCTGAACAGACTTCAAAAGTTTTTCTGCCTCAGGAGTTACCTTTGCAAGATTTCCACCCTTGAGCGGTTCCATTACAGAAATCCATTTATTGTATTTTCCAGCTGCAATTTCATAACAACGACGACTGGCAACATCATTACTTTCCCAGTCAATGTAATTTATCTGAAGCTGAATAAGTTCAACTTCTTTATGATGACGTTCCAGTGCCCATTCCAGAACTTCCGGACTGTCATGGAAAGAAAATCCCGGATGTTTGATTTTTCCTTCTGCCTTCATTCTCTGCATGAATTCAAAACCGCCCAGTTTTTCTGCCTTTTCAAACAGATCTTTGTTCATGGCGTGGAGGAAGTAATAGTCAAAATATTCTACACCACAATTTGCCAGCTGCTGATTAAAAATCTTTTCAAAATCGGCAGTTTCCTTTACATTCCAGAGAGGCATTTTTGTAGTTACCTGAAACTTTTCCCGAGGATATCTTTTTGCCACAAGTTCCCCGAAAATCTTTTCGCTCATTCCACCATGATATACCCAGGCTGTATCAAAATAAGAAAAGCCCTGTGATATATAGGCATCTATCATCTCTCTAGTTTTTTCAATATCAACATTGTTCCAGGTCTTATCATCAGACCAGGGTAGTCTCATCAATCCAAATCCAAGTTTGTTCATCTGTTCTTACTCCTATAAAATGCCACGCAAAAATGCAAAAACCACCCTAGTGATTCTGCATCTTTTCTATAAATAATTCATACAAATCGCGGTCGAGCATTATACCTTCTTTGTATTCCCAGTTTGTACCCTGACGCCCATGTTCTGCAATTCCAAAAGGTCCACGGAAATTCCAGAGAGCCCAGCCAAAGCCCATTTCATTACAAACATCAAAGAAGTCCCTGTACCAGGCTAAAGCAGTATCATTTCTAACCTTGTTGTAAACTCCACATTCACCAATATGAACTTTTGAACCTGCATCAGCCATTTTTTTCCATGGTGCATAAAATTCTTTCAAAGCGGTCTTATCCCAAACCTTGCCATTTTCTTCGGTGCCTGGCCATTTTGGATAATCCCATTCAAAAGAACCATTTTTTTCATTCCATTCAGATTTCCAGTGGGTCAGGTGGAAAGGCTGATATCCACGTCCACTCATTGTAACATTCAAATCTGCAAGTTCTGGAGCTGCCATATGACCGCCGCCAAGTCCATCACAAATAATTTCACGGTCTGGAGTAACTGCTCTTATAGCCTTAGCAACCCTGTCCATTATCATCTTGTGATTTTCACGGGTAAGTCCATACTGGCCTGGGGCAGGAGGTTCATTCAAAAGGTCAAAACTAAGCTGCTCCTTAGAATAATTTTGATAACGCTTAGCAAACATGGCCCAAAGATTTGTAAAAGCATCCTGAGCAATTTTATCTGTCCAGAGATTGTGACGTTCCAGCTCATTTCCATTTATACAATAACCTGGCCCGCGGTGAACATTCAAAGAACAATGCAAGCCTCTTGAAACAATTGCTTCCACCGCTTTATCAAGAACCTTGAGCATTTCTTCATCATATTCATCATACTTAAAATCGTGAATGAAATAACGATAATCTGTTGGAAGACGGACAAAATTACAGCCCATTCCTTTTATAAAATCCAGATCGTGTTCATCTATATGAATTCTACCAGGATTGATAACTAAATCTTTCCAGCCAGCACTAAAAAACCATAAAACATTAAATCCATACCACATAATGACTCCAATTACTTTGATTTAACAACAAGTTTGAAAAGAATCATCTAACAAATCTATACTGATGTGTTATATTTCTAGTTTTTTTTCAAAACTATAGCGGTAATATCATCTTCACGAGGAATTTTACCTCTAAAGTCCTGAACCCTTTGACTAAGAGCAGAAAGAATTTCTTGTGAAGATGACTGATTTTTTTCTTTTACAAGAGTTTCCAGGCGTGCACGACCAAAATCTTCATGATCTTCATTTTTCATTTCGGTTATTCCGTCTGTAAAACAAAGCAAAATATCATTTTTCTTCATATTAAAAGTGATATCGGCATAGTTAACCATCATCTCGCTCATTCCAACTGCCCCGTAATGAGGCCCATCTGTAACAAGATTTTTCAAATTTACTATATCGCAGGTTTCGGCAGAATATAAAACAGGATAAGGATGCCCTGCAATTGCCATTTCGACCTGGCATACTTCATCATTAATATAATTCATACGAATCATAATGCCAGTAAGATAATTTTCCACTTCGCCTTTTTCATCTATAAAAGTGTCGTTTACTTCTTCCATAGCCTTAGAAAGCTTTGTTTTCTTGATAAGTGAATTATTAAAAGCCTGATAGATTATGTTTTTAGAAAGCATTGTTACCAGGGCAGCCGCAACACCATGTCCAGAGGCATCAAAAATTGCCACTCCATCAAGTTGATTTTCGGTTGTAAAGAAATCGTAAAGGTCCCCGGAAACCTTACTCAAAGGATAGTAGTCCATTGCCAAATCCCAGTCCTGGAAGATTCCTTCTGGCTTATGGAAGAACTTCTGCTGAACAATAGATGCCATTGTAAGGTTCTTTTCTGACCTGTCCAATTCCTGCATAAGCTTATTATTTACAACTCTAAGCCCCGCAGTTTGATTTTTAACTTCCTGTCGCAAATCTCTATTTAATTTTTCGTTTATAAGATAAGTCTTGTTGTAGCGAGTTGAAAGGTAAACTACAAAAAAGGCGATTGTTATCTGAAAACCAAATATAGAAAAATACGGATTGCTTATATTTCCCATTAAATCTCGTACAATAACATCAGAGACCATTGAAATTATCATTGGCAAAAATCCTACATGAACAATAATTGCACGTGTTCTTACATTTTTATTAAAAAAAGCTTTTATGACAAAGACTTCGGCCGTTATAAACTGCAACAAATAAATAGTAAGCATTGGAACAAAAAGTCTTATTAAAGCATTGTAGTCTGGAGCTGCCAAAGTAATAATAATTGTAACATACAAAACTAATTGTCTTAGTACAGTAATCCAAAAAGGAATTCTAATTAAAATAAAACTTAGGATAAAGGAAACCGTACAATAAATTGACAGATAAGTAAAACTACACAAAAAGACCTTGGCAAATGTAAGATGACTTAACATTCCAGAAGCATAAAAAGGAACTTCTGCACCAAACATATAAACTAAAAAAACGGAAGAACAAGCACATATATATGAAAAATACAAAACAGAGAGGTCTTTTTTATTTGCAAAATAAAGTATAAGGAAGAAGATGAAGGACGAAATCAAAATACCATCAAAAATCATGTAGATTCTGGAATGCAGAAAATTCATCCATTCACTGGCTTTTTTTGCATTATTATAGGTATCAAGAAAAACTCCCTTGGAAATGGAAGAACGGCCCTGGCAAAGAATCTTCATAAGAATTTCATTTTTACCGTTTTGTCTTAAAAATTCTGGAGAAATAAAATAGCTATATGAAGATAAAAGGGAAGAATGTGGATCATTTTCGGAATCTCCCATCTGACCAATATTATTTCCATTTATCCATGTTTTTTCAGAAAAATGTACATAAGGGATAACAAGGCCTAATGATTGATTTTTTAATTCATCTGTCAGGGAAAAGGTGAACTTTACCCAAACATAATTTTTTTCGTAACCGAGTATATCAGAAAGATTACAGAAACCTAATTCCAGAGGCATGTAATTATAATTTGCAGCAATGGCTACATCATCATACTCTTTGCCCAAGGCCCAGGAAGCTTTGTCGTCAAGGGAGAGTTTGGTAGAACTATTATCAAAATCTCCACAAGACGTAAGCATTAAAAGTGATATAAAAACTGTAGCCAAAAAATAAAATTTAGATTTCACGGGAAGGAATTATATCACAATAATGCAATAAATATAAAAAAAAGAAATTATTTGGTAAGATTTTCAACAATTGGCTTAGCCTGTTTCATATCAAAACCTTCAATTTCCTTAAGTTTTGGCATAATATTCTTAAGATTTCGGTCAGACTCAGGAAGTTCATCAATAATCTTTTTTGCAGCAGCTGTCATTTCTTCGGTAGAAAGCATTTTTGGAAGAAATTCTTCTATAACTTTAATTTCCTCTTCCAATTCTGCAGTAGAAGCTCCGCCTTTTTTATATTCTTCTATTGTATTCTTTGTTTCCTGGTACATTTTCATAGCAGCTTTCTTAAAATCTGCCTCAGTTTCAGGACGACGTTCTTCAATTGTTACAGATTTAACGGCATCTGCAAGCATAAGTAAAACGTTAGAACGAACTGGATCATCCTTACGAATCTTAAGTCTTTCCATTGTAAATGATTTGATTGTGTATTCCATTTTTTTACCTCGTTATAAATGTTGTAAATCTTTTTTCTATAAAAATAAAGATGATGAAGAAAGTTCCCCAAAATTTTTAACGGCCTGTCCCCCTAAGGCAAAAGTTCAAAAAAGCCTCGCAGCCTTCCAGAACATCTTCATAAGTCTGATCAAAATTGCCTGTATACCAGGGATCTGCTATATCACGGTCTTTTCCAGCAAAAGAAAGCAGCATTTTGATTTTGTGGTCAGGATCTGGAGCCCACATTCGATTCATGTAATAAAGATTTTCATCATCCATTGCAACAAGATAATCATACTTTTCATAATCATCTGGACGAATCTGACGGGCTGCACGGCGGGTAAAAGGAATGCCCATCTGGCGGAGTTTTGTACGGGTTCCGTAATGAATGTCATTTCCAATTTCTTCGCGACTGGTAGCGGCTGATTCAATTAAAAAATCTGATTCTCGGCCGGCACGACGAACCAGTTCCTTCATCACAAATTCAGCCATTGGGGAGCGGCAAATGTTACCATGACAAATAAAAAGAATTTTAATCACAAAAAACTCCAGTCAAAAAATATTTTTGAATTATATTATAAATAGTTAAGTTTTTTCCAGCAGAAAGTCCTTTGAACACTCACAAGCCTTTAAAAAATTTCACGCATATATTTTATAACAAATTCCTATAAAAATTATTGAAAATACTGTTTTTTTTTATAGTATTTTTATACATATTTAACTTACGGAGGATTGTTTTGAAAACTACATTTAAACAATTATTAAAGTTTACAACTTATACTACAGTTATGGCACTGTTCTTTAGCTGCACACCTGCAACAGGAGGCTATACTACAGATACAGGAACTGATACAGGAACTGGTACAACTACTACAGCTACCACAGGTGGTTCTTCTACAGGCTCTGGGACCGACACAGGAACCGGCACTACTACTACAGCTACTACAGGTGGTTCTTCTACAGACTCTGGAACCGACACAGGAACTGGCACTACTACTACAGCTACCACAGGTGGTTCTTCTACAGGCTCTGGAACCGACACAGGAACTGGTACAACTATTACAGGTACCACAGGTGGCTCTACTACAGGCTCTGGAACAGACACAGGAACTGGCACTACTATTACAGGTACCAGTGGGGTTTCTTTTAGTACAACTTATAATGATCCAACTTTACCAGAAAATATTGGAACAGACCCATTCAAAGGACATACTTATAGATCCACAGCTTCTTACAGTAACGGCAGTTACGATATTAGTTATACTTTTGGAAACAATGGTGAACTAACTTATACTTCTACAATGACATCTGGTACAACCACTAGTAGAAACGGACAAAAATATTCTTACAGTTATGATGCAACTACAAAAGAATTAAGTCTGAAATATACACATATACTTCAAAAAGTACCAGGGTCAACAGAATATAGATGGTATACCTATGCAGAATATATTAATTATTTATTAAATATGACTCGTTCTCAATTTGCTGAAATGAGTAACACTACTACTTATTATACAGACGACCAGTTAAAAGAATTGATTCAAAACTATTGTAATTCTACTAAAATCTCGTTTGAAACAACAACAATCTGGAAGGCAGAACTTGATGCATCTAATAATTTAGTACTTCGTATAAGTTACTACAAAACAGAACCTTCTTCTTTAACAAACAATAGCGGCCATATTGTATCTTATTCCAGTAGTCAAAACTCTAATGGTACTTACAATTCGATAAGTTTCTATTTAAATATTCTTCAAACTACTACGCTAATGTCTAACGGAGGGGCATCACTTATTACAAAAGGTGTAATCTCAACTTCCAGATCTTCTTCAGGAACATCTGCATCAAAGACATTTACTATAACAAATATAAGTTCAAATACAATTTCTGCAGCTGAATATACATCTTCTTCAGCAGGATATACCCTTGTTTCAGACGGTATTACATTGCAACTGGGATACACTTGCTCACTGGGAGATGATGATAATCTTCTTGTCACTGTAACTGGTTCAGATGATACTACAAAAGACTTCCTAAGAACTTTACTTGGAGATGATACTCTTACAAACCCTTCTATAACTGCTAGCAGCTCTACTGCTTCTTCAACATACCCATTTGTAGAATAAATAAATCGATTCAAAACAAAAAAAAGTGGTCCCGCAATGAAGTGCTCTTCAAAACGGAACCACTTTCCTTATAAAATCACCTTACTACAAAGTAGCAATTGTCTTTTCAATTCTAGCAAGAGAACGCTCTTTTCCAAGAACTAAGATTGAACCAATAAGTGGTGGAGAAACTCGACTTCCAGTAACTGCCATTCTTATCGGCATCATGAAGTCTCCGAGTTTGATTCCAAGAGCTTCTGCCTTTGCCTTAGCAAATTCTTCTGCACCTTCATGGTCAAGCTCAAATACTTTTACAACAAATTCCTTTGCATTTTCCAAAACTTCCTTTGTCTTTGCGGCGTCAAGACGTTTTGGAATAATCTGGTCTGCAGGAGGAACAGCTGGTTCTGTAAACATAAAGTGAACCATTTCTGCTGCTTCTGTTAAGAACTTAAGGCGTTCCTGAATAAGTGGCATAAGTCCCATCAATGTTTTTTCAACATCTTCTGTGCTCATGTTCATTGATTTATCAACACAGTATGGTCTTCCGTCTTCGCCAAGTGCAACACCTGAGTATTCAGGACCAACATTTGGTTTTGGCTGAGGATTTTCTGGATTGATTTCCAATGTTGCATCACCTGTTCCTGTGATAAATGGAAGTGTCCACTTGTACAGTTCTTCTGTAGAAAGCTGGCGGATATAGTTTGCGTTGTAATATTCAAGCTTCTTGTAATCAAATACAGCAGGAGCCTTGTTCAAATGTTCAAGTTTAAATGCCTTAGCAAGTTCTTCCAGTGTGTAGAATTCTTTTCCTTCTTCGTAAGAACAACCAAGCATTGCAACATAGTTTACAATTGCCTGAGGAAGATAACCGCGGGCACGGAATTCATTTACAGATGTAGAACCATGACGTTTTGAAAGTTTCTTTCCGTCTGAACCATTTACCATTGGAAGATGGCAGAATTCAGGGTGTTCCCAACCAAAAGAGCGGTACATCTGAACGTGTAAAGGTGTAGAAGGAATCCATTCCTGAGCACGCATTACATGAGAAATCTTCATAAAGTGGTCATCAACAATATTTGCAAGGTGATAAGTTGGGAATCCGTCACTCTTTAAAAGAACTGGATCTGGAGAAATATCTTCATTCTTCCATTCAATATCACCAAGAATATGATCGTGGAATTTTGTAGTTCCTTCCATTGGAACCTTAAGACGAATTACGTGCGGAACACCAGCGGCCAGTTTTTCCTGAACTTCTTCTGGAGTTAAGTGACGGCAGTTTCTGTCATAACCAGGAGCCATCTTGTTTTCTGTCTGGATTTTACGGATGCGTTCAAGTCTTTCTGCATCACAGAAACAGTAATAAGCTTCACCGTTCTTAATCAGTTCTTCAGCGTATTTTTTGTAAAGTTCAAAACGCTCTGACTGAACATAAGGTCCGTATTCACCACCTTTATCACCACCTTCGTCCCAGTCAATTCCAAGCCAGGCCATTGTGTCATAAAGATTTTTTACATATTTTTCGTCATAACGTGTACGGTCAGTATCTTCAAGACGGAGAATAAACTTTCCACCTTTTGAACGTGCATAAAGATAATTAAAAAGTGCAGTTCGTACACCACCAATATGCTGCATACCAGTTGGAGAAGGGGCATATCTGACACGAACTTCTTTAATGTTTTCCATGATTTCCTCGATATTAATGAGATAAATATTCCGCTTTGCACGGATAGTAATTTTCTATTCTAATGAAATGCTATTTTCCCTTCAAGATTTATATTATAGTAAAAACATGCAATGATTATGATTACGGATAATTTAAAGACTTTTCCTTCCAACAAAGTAGTGCTATAATTATAAAATCAGAAAAGTGTTCTCTTTATTATTAAAAGTTACTTAGTTTACGTTTGTCGTTGGCAAACAAATTTTTAGCATGAGCAACAAGTTTAGCAACCTAAGTGGGATACATAAGGAGGATTTTATGTCTCAAACCCCAACTTCTCAGAAATTTCCTATACAAGTTTATCTAACTCTGGCATTAATCTACATTTCTCCAGCCTTTTTCTTTCTTCCAATTGGACTTATGGCAAATTTATTCTCACTTTCAGAATATCTGGGTTTAGTAGCAAGTCCAATTTTTGCTATTTACTGTCTATTAATAATAGGAACACCAATTCTTACAGGAACAAAAATCACAAAAATTGTAAATGCATACAGAAACAAAACTCTTGATGAAGAATCTACCAACAAACAGCTTCATCTTATGGCATTGATAAATGTTGTAATCCCTGTTTCATCAGGTTTTGTTCTTTCTGCACTCTACAACATCAGAATTGCAAATGGTTATGTTCTAAGCAATTTCGAAGGAGTTTCAGCCTATCTGCCAATGACTTTATTTACAATGGCAGTTGTTTTTGATGCCGCTCTTATGTCTTATGTTATCTACATTCGTGTAATGGAAGCAGAATTAACAGATATTCCTTTCAATAAAGAAGGAATTACAATGGATATCAAAAGCCGTAACATTCTGACTCTGATTTTTGCTCTTCTTGGTGTACTTATGCTCATGCTTGCAGTTATTCTTACTCCTGCAAATATTTCACAAGGTGTTTTTCCGCTTGCAAAAAAGATTATTCCATTCACAGTAATTGCTGTTGTTTACTTCCTTATAATTGAAATCTTCCTTGTTGGTGATGTAACACACTGTCTTAATGAAATTTCAAAGATTTCTGGAGCACTTGCTAATAAAGATTATTCTGTTGCAGACGGAAAAGCAACTAACCGCAGTGAACTTGGAATTATTATCCAGGATATGAACATTCTAAAAGATGCAACCGCAGAAGTTCTTGTTTCAATGAATCGTTCTACAAACCAGACTGTAAAACAGTCAGACGACCTTGTTGCAAACATGGATGTAACAAAAGATAACATCACAAAAATTACAAGTGCTATTTCAAGCATTCAGGAAGATATTACTAAGCAAACAATTGGTGTTGAAGAGTCATCAACTTCTGCAGAACAGATTATGGGAAATATCCGTTCTCTTAATCAAGCTATTGAAAACCAGGCTGCTGGTGTTACACAGTCTTCTGCCGCTGTAGAAGAAATGGTTGCAAACATTGCCAGTGTTACTCAGATTCTTGAAAAGAACAATCAGGCTGTAACAATGCTTACAGAAGCCGCAAACAATGGTCAGCAGCAGGTTGATATTGCAGTAAAAACAGCCGCAAATGTACTTGAACAGTCAGAGGGTATTCTCCAGGCTTCAAGTGTTATTCAGAACATTTCAAGTCAGACTAACCTTCTTGCCATGAACGCCGCAATTGAATCTGCTCATGCCGGTGAAGCAGGAAAAGGATTCGCTGTTGTTGCAGAAGAAATCAGAAAACTTGCAGAACAGTCTGGAGCCCAGTCAAAAGCAATCGATGCTAACCTCAAAACACTTTCTGAAGCAATTGGAAAAATCTCTGCCGATATCAAACTTGTTCAAGCTGCATTTGGAAATATTTATGAGCTTTCTCAGAAGGTTCGCGAACAGGAATCTGTAATTTCTAACGCAATGGAAGAACAGAACTCTGGAAACCAGCAGGTACTTGAAGCAATGCGTGCAATCAGCGATTCAACTTCAATTGTAAAATCTGGTTCAACAGATATGCTTACAGGCGGATGGAAAGTTGTAAAAACTATGAAAAATCTTAAAGAAATTTCCAGCAAAATTAATCAGGGAATGACTCAGATTTCTGATTATTCAACAGGCATTTCAGACGCAGTTGCAATTACAACTTCATCAATCAACAGTACTAAAAACAGTCTTTCAACTTTGATGGAAGAAATTTCTGACTTCAAACTTGAAAAATAATTTACAGTTTTAGTTATTAAACTTTACCAAAGAGGTCTTGTAAAAGGCCTCTTTTTTTTTCTCAATATCATTCAATGAGATTTCTATATATGGTATAATTAGTAAAAGAATGTCTTAAGAGACATTCTTTTACTTACGCATTTTTGCTTCGCAAAAAGTGCTCTACAAAATAAAAATGAGGTAAATTCATGGCTGACTATCACGTTTTTCCCGATGCTCCAGAAGGAACTCCAAAAGCAAACTTTGTACACCTTCACGTACACTCCGATTATTCTCTCCTGGACTCCTGTGCAACGCTGGACAAGCTTGTAGCAAAAGCAAAAGCCCTGAACATGCCTGCTCTGGCCCTTACAGACCACGGTAACATGTTTGGTGCCCTCAACTTTGAAAAACTCTGCCATGTAAACGGAATTAATCCAATTGTTGGTGAAGAGTTTTATGTAGCATATGGCAGTCATTATGAACACGAAGACGTTCCTTACAGCCACAAGGGTGAAGAAGGGGATCGTCATGCCCACTACTTCCACTTAATCCTCCTGTGCGAAAACCAGAAGGGTTACGAAAATATGTGCTGGCTTAGTAGCCGTGCTTTCTGTGACGAAAATGCCCTTTACTACGGAAAACCACGTATAGATTTTGAACTTCTTGAACAGTACCACGAAGGAATCATCTGTTGTTCTGCCTGTATTCAGGGAGAACTGCCTCAAATGCTGCTGGCCGGCATGGACAAAGAGGCAGAAGAACTTGCATTAAAGTATAAAAATCTTTTTGGACCTGACCATTATTATATTGAACTTCAGGACCACGGCATTCCCGACCAGAAAATTGTTGCCGAAAAGCTGATTGCCCTGGCTCACAAGCTGGATATTCCTCTTGTTGTTACAAACGATATTCACTATGTAGAAAAAGAAGATGCCATTGCTCAGGATGCCCTGCGTTGTATTGGTTTTAAAAACCAGCTGCACGAAAAGCACGCAAAAATGGGCGGCGACATGGATCTTGATAACTGGTACTTCAAAACTGAAGAAGAAATGCGTCAACTCTTCCCTCAGTGCCCTGAAGCCTACGACAACACAATCAAGATTGCCAATATGTGTAATCTTACTATTAAACAGTACTCAACACCGGAACTGAAGGAATGTCTTCCACGTTTTGAACTTCCTAAAGAATTCCGCACACATGGAGATGACTATCAGAGCGACCAGAACGACTATGTAAAATATCTTGTAGAAGAAGGATTGAAAAAACGCTACAAGGAAATTACCCCAGAAATCCGCGAACGTGCCGACTACGAAATGAACACAATCTTTAGTATGGGATTCTCGGGTTACTTCTTAATCGTTTGGGAATTTATCAACTGGTCTAAATCGCTTTATGATCCGGTTCACAAATGTCCTAAGCACTATATTCCAATTGGACCTGGACGAGGTTCGGGTGCAGGTTCTCTTGTAGCTTACGCCATGACCATCACCGATATTGACCCATTCAGATATGGTTTGATTTTTGAACGATTCTTAAACCCAGAACGTGTATCCATGCCGGATTTTGACGTTGATATGGACTTCGACTATCGCCAGGAGATTATCCAGCACACCCGCGATTTGTACGGCGACGCCAACGTTGGACACATTGTAACCTTTGGTACTCTTAAACCAAAAAACTGTATTGCCGATGTAGGACGAATTCTGGGCATTCCTCTTGCCGAAGTAAACATGCTCAAAAAATGCATTCCAGAAAGCCCGAAGGCAAAACTTAAGGATGCCTTCAGCGAGCCTACAGAAAAAATGCCAGATGGTGGTCAGCTTATTCCTTACAAGGATGACCCACGCTATCAGGAACTCTTCGACCTTGCCTTCCGTCTTGAAGGTGTAAAGCGAAACACAGGTCTTCATGCCTCTGGTATGGTAATTGGTCTTACTCCTCTTCCAAACTGGGCTCCGGTTTTCAAAGACCCAAAAACCGGTGAAGTCGCCGTTCAGTACACCATGGATATTATTGAACCATGTGGACTTGTAAAGTTCGACTACCTTGGACTTAAAACCCTTTCTCTTATCCGCTATGCAGAAGCAATCATAAATAAACACAGGGCTCCTGGAACTCCAGAATTCGTTACGGCAAATGTAAGCGAAACTGATAAAGAAACTTTTGATCTTTTTAAACGGGGTGATTCAGTTGCCGTATTCCAGTTTGAATCTCCAGGTATGCAGAAAATCCTCCGCGAATTTCAGCCTGAAAAAATTGAAGACCTGGTTGCCTTAAACGCTCTTTACCGCCCGGGTCCAATGGATTGTATTCCTCAGTACATTGAAGGAAAGTGGCACCCTGAAACCGTCCACTACCCTGACCCTTCGCTGGAAGGCCTTCTTAAAGAAACTTACGGTGTAATGGTTTACCAGGAACAGATTATGAAGGTTGCCCAGATTATTGCGGGCTTCTCTCTTGGTGGTGCCGATATGCTTCGCCGTGCCATGGGAAAGAAAAAACCTGAAGTTCTGATGGGTAAGAAAAAAGACTTCGTAGAAGGTGCTCTTAAAAACGGACATACAGAAAAACATGCCGAAGAGATTTTTGATATCATGGTTCCGTTCGCAGGTTACGGTTTTAACAAGTCTCATGCGGCCGCTTATTCTGTTCTTGCCTACCGCACAGGCTGGCTCAAGGCTCATTATCCTGCAGAATTTATGGCTGCAAACCTTACAAACGAAATTACCTCAACCGATGGACTTCCTGTTTATATAGAAGAAGCCCGTTCTATGGGAATTCCTGTAGATGCTCCCGATGTAAACCGTTCCGATGTTATTTTTGATGTTGTTGACGGACGTATTGTATTCGGACTCAAGGGTATTAAAGGAATGGGAGAAGCTGCTGCCCAGGCAATTGTAAAGGAAAGAGAGGAACATGGCCCTTATCAAAACTTTATAGACTTTATAACCAGAACTGGTGCCCTTGTAGAAAGAGATGAAGATGGACGCGAAAAAACTCTTGTAAATAAAAAAGCAATTGAAGTTCTGATTAAGACTGGTGCCTTCGATCATCTTAAAGAAAAAGACGGAACAACTCTTAATCGTCCAACACTCTTGGAAAATATGGAAAATGCCCTGGACTTTGTTTCAAATATTCTTGAAGACAAAAAGAAGGGACAGGGAGACCTTTTTGGAGATTTAGGAGAAGAAGAAAAAGTTTACACAGAATTCAAGTTTAAGAAAATCGAAAACCTTCCAAATATGGAACTTCTTAATATGGAGAAGGAATGTATTGGTTGTTATGTTAGTGGACACCCGCTGGACAGTTATAAAAAGGCAATTGACAGGGCTGTAACAGTAAGAGCTAGCAATATAAACAGAATTGCCGCAGAAAGTAAGGCCGAAAAAGAAGCTCTTGCAGCAAGTGGTCTAAAACCTTGGCAGATGAAGAATTCAGGTAAGCAGTACATTGCCCTTGGTATGATAAACGGCATCCACGAAATCAGAACTAAAAAGGGTGACATGATGGCCTTTGCTAAATTGAATGATTATGACGGACAGATTGATTTAACATTCTTCCCAAAAACATGGGAAGAGCTTAAACCAAAGCTTGAAGATTCTGGAATTTACGCTCTAAAAGGTAAAGTTGATGGAAGCCGCGATACTCCATCACTTATTGTAGATTCTATAGAAGATGCCAACGAACTAGAAAAGCATGCAGCTCAGGCTATACACATCATGCTGGACCCTGGAATTAATTCAGAAGCATCTTTAATGCAATTAAAAGATTTTTTATTTGATAAAACGGGTAATTGTTCAGTATATTTTCATATAGACGTAGGAAACAGTCCATATATTGTAAAAGCTAACAGTATGATTCAAGTAACGGCTTCTGAGGAAACTATAAAAGCCCTGAAAGACATAAATGTAGTAAAGGAAGTGTGGACTGAATAATCCTGAATCAACCTTGAGAGGTAGTATATGATACAGACAATTTTATCGGTTTTATCGGCAGCAGTCACAATTTATACTCTGCTATGCTTTATAAGTATAATTATGTCCTGGATTCCAGGCTTAAAATTTACAGCTTTTGGAAAATTCATTTCAGCCGCAACTGATCCTTACATGCACTTTTTTTCACGCTGGGGATTTTTACGTTTTGGAAACATAGATTTTTCTCCAATCGTTTCAATTGGACTCTTATCTTTGCTTTCTTCAATTTTAGGCGGCATTCAGGCAACTGGAAGAATCTACTTTGGTGGAATTCTTGCCAATATCATTTTTATGTTATGGAGTATTATTTCTTCGCTGTTAGGAATTCTCTTCCTTTTAATCTTAATCCGCTGGATTGTTCTTCTTATAAAAAAGGGACAGACACCTTTTGATTCCGGCTGGAACCAGATTGATATGCTTTTGAATAAGTTCACCTACAAAATTGCAGGTACATTTATTAAAGGTGGAATAAGTTACCAAAAATCACTTTTAGTTTCATGGATTTCACTTTTGGTTTTCCTTGTTGCTGGAAGAATACTTGTAAACATACTTGTAAACCTCTGTTCAATGATTCCTTTTTAATTGAGGAAACAGACGCAAGGTGAAAGTTTCTGATATAAAAGCTCCGGTTTCTTCTATAGCCGGAGTAGGACCCCAACTAACTAAAATTCTCGCCAAAATAAATGTCTTCACTGTAGGAGACCTTTTGGAGTATTATCCTCGTGATTATGAAGACCGTTCTCAAAGAGTTTGTTTAAGAGACTTTGACAAACACAAAAAAGTCCACACTGTAGCTCAAGTTACAGGGCAGGAATGGTTCGGCTATGGAAGTATGAAAACTCTCAAGCTTAGAATCACAGATGGTTCTGCTAATGCCGAACTAATCTGCTTTAACAGAGCATTTTTGGAAAAAACTCTAATTCCCGGCAGTATAATCACGGTTACTGGACAGTTTTACGTAAAATATAACAGTCTTCAAAGTACTGCTTTTGAAGCCACAAAAATGAATATTGACAGAGATCCAAATCTGCCTTTGGATTTATCAAAAATTACACCTGCAGATTCAGGAATTATCCCCCTCTATCCTCTTACAGAAGGACTTTCTCAGAAAAACCTGCATAAGGTAATTGGTCAAGCCTTGCAACAATATGGCAGAGGACTTGAAGACGAAATCCCTCAAAGTCTTATAGAAAAACATAATTTACTTTCCAAACAAGAAGCAATTAACTTAATCCACCAGCCTCAGAATATGGAACAGGCCATTTTAGCAAGAAAAAGTCTGGCCTACGAAGAACTGTTTCTTTTTCAATCAATCATTGCAAGAAGGGCTTACAACAGAAAGGGCTTTAATAAAGAAGATAATGATAAAGAACTTAGCGAACAGGATTTTTTGGATTCTTTATCACCATTACAAAAGCAATTTGTTGAAAGTTTAAGCTTCAAGCTGACTGAAGACCAGAAAAAAGTCATCTACGAAATGGATGAAGAGATAGATAAAAGCTACAAAGAAAGAGAAAGAAATCTCAATCATCTGGACAGAGGCTTTCCACCACCAGTAAGGCCTTCCTATACGATGGCCAGACTTTTACAGGGTGATGTAGGTTCTGGAAAAACTCTTGTTTCTCTTTTTGCCTGCCTAAGAATTATTAGCTGGAAGGGACAATGTGCACTTATGGCACCAACAGAAATACTAGCCCGCCAGCATGCAGAAACAACAGCTACCTTACTTGGTAAACTGGGAGTTAGAGTTGCATTCTTGACTGGAAATGTAAAAGCGGCAGGTCGTACACAATTACTAAAGGCACTTAAAGATGGAGAAATTGACATCATAATCGGTACCCATGCCCTCTACTCAAATCAGGTTGTTTATAAAGATTTAAGACTTGCAATTATTGATGAGCAGCACCGTTTTGGCGTTATGCAGAGGCAATCAATAATCAATAAGGGGAGACTCCTTTACAAGGGATCGGCCTTTGAACCAAATCTTTTGATGATGAGTGCTACCCCAATTCCTCAAAGTCTGGCCCTTACCGTATTTGGTGATTTAGATATTTCTACAATTCATACAAAGCCTGTTGGACGCAAGGAAATTAAAACTTACCTTGTAAAAGAAGGTAACGAAATCAACGCCTACGAAGCAGTACGCAAAGAACTTCAGGCAGGACATCAGGCCTATTTTGTTTATCCTGCTATTGATAGTGATGAAAACATTAAATCGGCAGAAAGAGCATTTGAACACCTTTCAAAACACATTTATCCGCAATATAAGTGTGCCCTGGTTCATAGTAAGATTGATGAAGAAGATCAGGTTAAATACCTCAAGGCCTTCCACGATGGTTCAATTCAAGTTTTGGCTGCTACAACAGTAATTGAAGTGGGCGTCGATGTTCCAAATGCAACCTGTATGGTAATTGAACAGGCTGACCACTTTGGAATCTCGCAACTTCATCAGCTTAGAGGACGAGTAGGACGCGGAGACTCCCAATCATTCTGTTTTTTAATATATAGTAAAGATATTACAGAAACCGGAATTGAAAGAATGAAGGCACTAAGATACTCAACCGACGGATTTTACATTGCTGAACAGGATTTAAAAACCCGTGGTCCTGGAGAACTGAACGGAACTCTACAAGCTGGGGCTCTGGAATTCAAAATTGCAGATTTAAGCAGGGACATGCAGCTGATGCAGGAAGCTAGAATAGATGCAATTGAAAGGGAAAAAATATCCTAAAAACATATATTTTTGTACAGTTTTAATAGCAGGTTAATCATTATTATAATTACAAACGATTATGAAATCTAACAATATTACAGATATGACTAGTGGTTCACCAACCAAGCATATCCTTCTTTTTGCAATTCCTCTTTTGATTGGAAATGTCTTCCAGCAGCTTTACAACATGGTTGATTCAATCGTTGTAGGAAACTTTGTTGGATCAAGTGCCCTGGCTGCCGTTGGAACATGTGGTTCCATGAATTTTTTCTGCTTTTCTTTAAGCTCGGGTCTTGCTGTAGGTATTGGAATTATAGTTGCCCAGTATTTTGGTGCAAAAAACGACAAAATGGTTCGTTCTACAATTTCAAATGCCATTTTTGTTCTGAGCATAGCATCTGTCATAGTAAGCATTATGGGTTTCCTCCTCTGCCCATATGCATTAAGACTTTTGCAATGTCCAGAATCAATTTTACCTCAATCAATCATCTATATGAGGACCACTTGTTGTGGAATTATTTTTGTGGCCCTTTACAACGGCGTTGCTTCTATTTTACGTGCCTTGGGAGATTCTAAATCACCACTTTATTTTCTTATTCTTTCAAGTGTAATAAACCTAGGTCTAGATTTGCTTTTTGTTATTGCTTTCAATTTGGGCGTTTTTGGTGTGGCACTGGCAACAATTATTTCGCAGGCCGTTTCAGCAATAACCAGTTCCATTTATGCCTACAAGAAAATTCACTACTTCCATCTTTCAAAAAGTGAATTCAAACCAAACAAACAGATTATTGTAAACTCCCTCAAAATTGGTACACCAATTGCCATGCAAAGCTGCCTTATTTCCATTTCTATGATGGTTTTACAGGGCGTAGTAAATACTTTTGGAGAAACGGTAATGGCTGCCTACACAATTGTAATGAGAGTTGAACAGCTAGTTCAGCAGCCATATGGTTCAATCGGTGCAGCCATCACCAATTATTCAGGTCAAAATATTGGAGCAGGACAAATAAACAGAGTAAAACAGGGATTCCACCGTGGAACTGTTATGGTACTCATTTTCAGTCTGCTCATGCTGCCAACCTTCTGGTTCTTTGGTAAAAATATAATCGGCTTCTTTGTAAATAACGAAGTTGATGTAATAAATATTGGAGCAAGAGGTTTGCAGATTACTTCAATTTGTTACTTTATGCTTGGTATGATTTATATCCCACGTGCAGTTCTTAATGGCTGTGGTGATTCTGGTTTTGCCATGATAAACGGTATTGCCGAAGTTGTAGGTCGAATTGGACTTTCTCCAATCCTTACAAAAATTCCAGCCCTTGGCTTCTGGGGAATCTGGGTTACAACTGGTGCAACCTGGACTCTTACCGCCATCATCTGTATAATCCGTTATAAAACAGGAATCTGGAAGAAAAAGGCAATTATCTCTGTTCCAGAAAACTAATAAACAGGCTGATAAAGACAAGGGCCTTCTAAGAATGTGTCAAATTTCCACAATTTGGCACATTTTTTTTTGACCTGTGTCATTTTTACCCAGAATTTACGTTCCCTCCCCTTTTTGTGTCGAATTTGGACAAATTTTTATTTTTTTCTTGCCTTTTCAGAACTTTCTTATTAAATTGCAAAAAAAATTTGAAAATTTTTAATTTTTTCTGCAAAAAATGGAAGTTGGCACAAAACTTGCTATACTTTTAGTGTAGTTATACAAAATCTTAAAACATAGGAGACTTAATATGGCACACGAAGAAAATGTTTTGGCAATGTACTTAAAGGACATCAATAAAATTCCAATGATTTCTCATGAAGAAGAAATTGAATTAGCTAAAAAAGCTCAGGCCGGTGATGTCGTCGCAAAGAATAAACTTGTGAATTCAAATCTCCGCTTTGTTGTAAATGTTGCAAAAAAATACCAGAATCATGGACTTGATCTTACAGACTTAATCAGCGAAGGAAATATTGGTCTTCTTACTGCTGTAGAAAAGTTCGATGTTTCAAAAGGATATCATTTTATTTCATATGCTGTATGGTGGATTCGTCAGAGTATCTTAAAGGCAATCTGCGAAAAGAGCCGTGCAATTCGTCTTCCTCTCAACAGAGCTAACGAACTTGTTCAGATTGAACATGCAAAGAAAGTTATTGGTTCTAAAAAATCTGAACAGCAGGAATTCGAAGAAATTGCAGCAATGCTTAATATGGATGCAGGACACGTTCGCGACATGGTAAATATCAGCCGTGATATTGTAAGCCTTGATGCAGAAATTAATGATGGCGGAGACGGTCATACAAAACTTGCAGACTTCTACGAAGACGAATCATACGAAAGACCAGAAGAAAAGGCTATTACAGAAGCTATGCATGATGATATCAACAAGGTTGTTGATACACTTCGTCCAAATGAAGCAAAAGTTATCCGTATGCGTTACGGTTTGAATGGACTTAAACCAATGTCTCTTAAAGAAGTTGGACAGGAATGCGATTTGACAAAGGAAAGAATCCGTCAGATTGAAAAGCATGCAATTGTTCGCTTACAGCATCCTACAAGAGCCCGCAAATTGGAAGCTTACGTAGCATAATTGTAACGCTCTTAAAAAAATGATAAAATAATTTATACATTTTCATTATTAAAGGAGGCTTCTAACCAAGAAGTCTCCCATTTTTTTTATAGGAGTACAAAATTATGGTACCTACATTAATTAAAGATTTACTTAAATCTTCTCCAGACGGACACGCAGTTAAAGTTTGCGGTTGGGTTCGTACTGTTCGTGACTCAAAAGGTCTTGTTTTTATCCAGGTAAACGACGGAAGTTGTTTTGCTAATATCCAGCTTACCTTTGACCGCAATAATCCTTCTAATAATGCAAATGTAAATAATATTGAAGAAACACTTAAAAAATTAAACACAGGTGCTTCGGTTCGTGCTACAGGACTTTTAATTGAATCTCCTGCAAGCGGACAGGCTGTAGAAGTTACTCTAGAAGATATTGAATGTCTTGGAACTTGTAATCCAGACGAATATCCATTACAGAAAAACAAGATGTCCATGGAATATCTTCGCGAAAATGCCCATCTTCGTGCTCGTACAAATACTTTTGGTGCAGTTTACCGTATGCGTAACCAGATGGCATTTGCTGTTCATTCCTTCTTCCAGGAAAGGGGCTTCCAGTATATAAACGCTCCTGAAATCACTTGTTCAGACTGTGAAGGTGCTGGAGAAATGTTCCAGGTAACAACTTTGAGCCTTGAAAAAATTGCTGAGATGGGTGTAAAAGCTGGTGCTGGTGGAATGAAAATTGAAGATGCTCATAAAATTGTTGATTACAACAAGGACTTCTTTGGAAAGAAGGCATCACTCACTGTATCAGGTCAGCTGGAAGCAGAAACACTTGCAACTGCTTTAAGCCGTGTTTACACATTTGGTCCAACTTTCCGTGCAGAAAATTCTAACACACCACGTCACCTTGCTGAATTCTGGATGATTGAACCTGAAATGGCTTTCTACGACTTGAACGATGATATGGACATTCAGGAAGACTTTGTAAAATATCTTTTGAACTGGGCTCTTACAAAATGCCGCGAAGATTTGGAATTCTTTGATAAACGCATTCAACCAGGCCTTATTGCAAGTCTGGAAAAAGTTGCTAAGGCTAAGTTCACAAGAATCAGTTACACTCAGGCTATTGAAGATTTGGAAAAGGCAGCTGCAAACGGTGCTAAGTTTGAATTCAAACCTTACTGGGGCTGCGATATTGCTACAGAACACGAACGTTATCTTACAGAAAAAATCTACAACGGTCCTGTAATGGTATTCAACTATC
>DGWD01000029.1 GCA_002395155.1 Treponema sp. UBA4267 | reverse complement strand
CCGCTCAATTGGAGTTTCCCTCCTCATCATCCTTGTTCTGCTCATTATTGCCTTTACTTCCTTCCGTACTGGCTTAATCGCAATGATTCCAAACGTTGTTCCAATTATTCTGATTGGTGGTCTTATGGGCTATCTTGGCTGGAATCTGGATATGATTACAGCAATGATTATGCCAATGATTCTTGGTATTGCCGTTGACGACACTATCCACTTTACAAACCATATCAAATACCACTGGGAATTAACTGGAGACTACAGAACCGCAGTTTTAGCCTCTTACCGCGAAATTGGAAAAACTATGATTATGACAACGGTTATCCTCTGTGCCATGTTCTTAATCTTCCTTACAAGCTCAATGACTTGTCTGGTTCGTTTAGGCTGGCTTTCAATTATCGGTTTGGGCAGTGCCTTGATTGCCGACTACACAATTACACCAGTTTTGCTGTTTATAACTAAGCCTTTTGGCAAGGAGAAATAAGGTGCTAGGTTCTAGGTGATAGGTGATAGGATGGAAGGGGGAAGTCTCCCCCTGGTTCGCACTTCGTTGCTCTCCACCCTCTCTAGCGGGGCACATCCCCGCAACGCCCCTAAAACCTAGAACCTAAAACCTAATAAAAAAGGAGTGAATATATGAAAAAGATTTTATCAATGATTTCTACAATTCTTATGGTTTCTGCACTTAGTGCACAATCCGGCTACGACATTATGAAAAAGGCTCAGGAAGTTCCAGAACCTAAAACTTCATCATCTAAGGCAACTTTGACAATTCATTCTAAAAAGGGTTCAGACCGTATCCGCGAAGTTATTATGAAGTCTAAGGATTTCGGCGATGTTTCTAAGGAAGTAATCGTTTTTACCACTCCAAAGGATGTTGCTGGAGTTGGTTACCTTATGTTTGAATACGCAGAAGACGCCAGCGGAAATAAAAAAGATGCTGACAACTGGCTTTATATGCCTGCTATGAAAAAGACCCGCCGTATTGCTTCAAGTGGTTCTGAAAGTGAAGGTTCTTTTATGGGAACAGATTTTACTTACCAGGATATGGGAGAGCGCAGTCTTAATGATTACGACTACACCCTGCTTGGAGAAGAAGCTGTAAACGGAGTTGACTGCTACAAGGTTGAATGCAAGAGTAAAAAAGGAACAGAAAAAGATCCTCGTTACATTTCTTACATTTCAAAGGCCAACTACATTATGCAAAAATGTGAATTTTTTGACCGCCAGGACCAGCTGCATAGAGTTCTTACCTGCACAGACTTTACAACAATTGACGGCTTTACTACAGCCCAGAAGATGAAGATGGAAAACGTTCAGTCGGGCACTTGGTCTCTCATTGAAAGTAAAGAAATTATTTACAATGCAGATGACATTGACGACTCCCTCTTTACAGTAGCAGCCCTTGAGAAAGGCCGTATCAGATAAGAGATTGCTTATGAAAAAATTACTTTTAAGCATTGCTAGTATTCTGCTCGCTGCAGGTCTTTTTGCCCAGGAAGTTACCTTCTCCGGTGACCTTAACACCGCCTGGGGTCTGACCGCTCCCTGGACCAGCGAAGCCTGGGACTTTGACCTTGGAAAAATAGACTTTACAGGCGGAATAGAAGCTTATATGGACAAATCTACAGCCTTTGTAGAAGCCTCTATCGGCTACGACTTTACTCAGTTTAATTTGGACTGGTCCATAAACGAAGCCTACATAGATTATTCCGACAGCCTTTGGGGATTAAGAATTGGCCGCCAGAAGTGGGCCTGGGGAAAAGCGGATGGAGTAAATATTACCAACTGCGTATTCCCTGAAGATTCTACATCCCTCTTTAATGATGATTCTTCGCTTGGAGTAGATGCCCTTAGACTCTCCCTTTACGGAAATTCTTTTACAGTAGATGCAATGTGGATTCCTTTTTTCAGAGGAACAAGTCTTCCTTTGGATGACTCAAATCCTTTGAAAAAATACGTTATACCAAGCTCTTATACAATTTCTATTCCTGCCTACAACATTAATCAAACTGTAGCAATTTCAATTGGCTCTATTACCAACCCTGAGCTTAAAATAGAAAACGGGGAATACGCCTTAAAGGCCAGCGGATATTTTTCTGCCTTTGACATTTCTCTCTATGGTTTTTATGGTTTTGAAAAGACTCCAACTTTGTCTTATACAGGAAATAATCCAAATGTCTACTCAATCCCACAATCAATCACCGTAAACGGTTCTTACAAGAGAATGGCAATGATTGGTCTTGATACAGCCTTCCCAATTGGAGAGCTTGTAATAAGAGCAGAAGGAGCTTACTTCCCAGAAAGACAAATGCAAAGCTCCGCAACATCTATTCTTGCAGGCGGCGAGACCTCCATCAAACAGCATCAGATAATGGGACTTGCGGGCATTGACTGGATGCCAAACGGATGGACCATTACAGCCCAGTACTACTGTGACTACATCTTTAATAAGTCAGATAATCTTGACCGTGAAAAGGCCTACCAGCACGGCTCTACCCTCAGCATTTCAAAGTCCTTCTTAAACGAAACTTTGGAATTGTCTTTGAGCGGATTAATCGGCTGGAACTACTTTGACTCTGCAATTTCCTTTGAAGCAGCCTACAGTCTTTCTGATCAGATTGGACTTTCTGCAGGCCTTTTTGCCTTTATCCCTGGACCTGAAAAAAATGGTACTTACGGAAACTACAAGGATTTGAGTACAATTTACATAAAAGCAGAATATAAATTCTAAACTTTCGGATAAAGAGAACTAAATTTTATTTAGGGGCGCCTTGAAAGACATTTTTCTTGGCGTCCTTATTTTTTCAAAAAGAACAGTATAAACGTGCTTTCCTTCATCAATTTCGATTATTTTACCCTTGCCTAGAATATTGTGAGACACTTCATCACCGACTTTCAAAACCGACAAGTTGGCAAGTTTAGCAAGTTTTTCTTCCGACTCCTGAATCTCTATGGTCGACTTCTTAATCAGACTTTCCGGCAATTCAACCAGATAATTTAAAAGCGGACGGTCTACATCAAAAATAAAACGGGAAGGATAACGGTGTCCAAAACCCTGAACGGTTCCCTCTGCCTCTGTAAAATAAAGCTGATCCTTTGCACGGGTATAAGCAACAAAAGCAAGACGACGTTCCTCCTCCATAGCGGCCGGTGAATCTACCTTTTTGCTTGGGAACATATTTTCATTCATTCCGGCAATAAAAACGATTGGAAACTCCAGCCCCTTAGCAGTATGAATTGTCATAAAACGGATTGCGTCCTTACTAGTTCCCAAATCGGCATTTGTATAAAGGGCAGCATGGGCCAGATAATTTTCCAGATTACATTCTTCGCCACAAGAAGTTTCAAACTCATAAATTGACTGCTTAAGCTCGGCTAGATTATCCAAACGCTCCTGGCTACCCTCTGTACGTAGTTCAAGTTCATACCCCGAATCATTCATCACATGGCTAAAAAGTTCCGAAATCTGCATACCAGAGTAAGTTCTGGAATATTCTTCAATCAGGTTGATAAAGTCACGGGCCTTTGTATTAGAAAAAATTTCCTGGTCCAAAGAAATTTTCAAGGCCTTGTAAAGACTGCCACCATTCAAATTCTGGTATTCCTTCAAAAACTTAATTCTGCGTTCGCCTATATTCCTTTTTGGAGTATTTACTACACGTAAAAAAGACAGATCATCCTTATAGGCAATCATTCTTAAATATGAAAGCGAATCCTTTATCTCTTTGCGATCAAAAAATGGTTGCCCGCTAAAAAGGGTGTAATTAATTTTTTTCTCCTGGAAAACTTCTTCAATTGTACGGCTTATATAGTGGGCTCTATAAAGTAAAACTATATCGCTGGCGGAATGACCATTATTTAAGAGTTCTGTTACCTTATCTGCAATAAAGTTGGCCTCATCTAAAGCTGACTTTGCATGGTAAAAACTGACCTTTGGCCCCTGCTCCCTGGTAGCCAAAAGGTTCTTTTCAATTCGGTTTTTATTTTTGCTGATAAGGGAATTTGCAACAGAAATTATTTGTGGAGAAGAACGGTAATTCTTCATCATCATTATAGTTTTTACATCTGGAAATTCTTTATCAAAATTCAATAGATATCGAATATCGGCTCCTCGCCAGGTGTAAATGGTCTGGTCAGGATCACCAACAACAAAAAGGTTTTTGTGGAAATCGCAAAGGACCTTCATCAGTTCATACTGAATAAAATCAATATCCTGGAACTCGTCTATCATTATGTATTCCAGATGTTCCTGCCACTTAAGGCGAATCTCTTTGTTTTCCTGGAAGATGTAGAGTACAAATTTTAAAAGGTCATTGTAATCAAGACCAAAGCACTTTTTTTCCTGATAAAGGTATCCATAAAAAATAATTTCTTCGGTCTCTCTTGCCTGCAAATATTTCTTGTGAATCTGGTCCAGAGACATGCAGATTAAGTCTTTGTAGTATTCGGGCTTTTTAAACAGCTTTTGGTTTTCTATCATATCCCGTGCATTGGAAAAGGTCATTTGCCTAAGGGTAAGTCCCCTCTCCTCGTAGATAATCTGCAGCATTGAGTCTATATCAGAATTATCTAGAACCAGAAAACTTTTTGGATATGAAACTGCATTAGAGTCTTCCTGCAGAACGCTTACACAAAAACCGTGGAAAGTAGAAATATAACCTGTATCATTATCTCCGGTAAGTTTACGAATCCTTGAACGCATTTCGTTGGCGGCCTTATTTGTAAAGGTTACACAAAGAATGTTCGATGGGAGTACACCAATTTCATTCACCAAATAGGCAAATCTATGGGTAAGTGCCCGAGTCTTTCCCGAACCGGCTCCTGCAATTACTCTGATAAAGCCTTCGGTTGAAGAAACGGCTTCCTTCTGTTCCTCATTCAATTCATCTAAAACACTTGCCATTGAATCCACCCTATTTTCCCAATTTGCCATTCCTACAAGTCAAAATTGCAAAAAATATTTCCGTCTTTAATTTCTACCAGAGCCTGAGCACCCATAACTAAAGGCATATCTGGAGAAATGTGTCCAACATCTGCATCCATTACAATAGGCATTCCTAAAGGTCCAAGTATGCCTGTAACCGCATTATACTGATTAACACCCATCATATCCTGCCCCCAGGCGGCAAGAGGACGCCCTATGATAAAGCCAGAGGCCTTTTGGAACCAGCCAGCTTCTTTCAACTGCCAGAGAGCACGTCTTATACCCATTGGGCTTAAATCGCAGGCTTCTAAAACCCACACAACTTTATCATGCTGCTTATTAAATTCTTTTACATTGTCAAAACGAGTACCAGAAAGACCTGCCAGAACATCTAGACAGCCTCCGACCATAACTCCATCAAAAGTAAGGGACTCTTTATTTCCCAGAGTCTCTGGATAAATTTTTAATATTTTCTCCTGAGTCAAAACATAAGGACTTAGAGGATTTGCAGCCTTGGCTTCTGTACCGTCTTCCGGTCGCTGGAATAGTTTGTAACCGCAAACAGTCTTTGACTTGCCCTGCAGAAGCTCCAGTGTTTGAATTTCCGGCTCCTCCCAGGGTTTTCCAAAGCCTGAAATATTTGAACCATAAATTGCCTTTACTCCACAAGATGTTACCAATGGGAAGATAAAGTTAGTATTGTCGCTATAGCCCATAAACCATTTTGCAGGAGATTTCTTTATTCTTTCAAAATCTATGTGTGATAAAGTTTCGCACATTAATTCTCCGCCGCCAGCAGAAATTACCAAATCTAAAGAAGGGTCACAGTAAAAATCTACAAGTTCTTGAGCAGCAACCTTTGGATCAGTTGAAATGCCAAGCCCATCATTTTTGTATACGGTCTGGCCAATTTTGAAATTATAACCAAGGGCTTCAAATTGTCTTACAGCATCCTTAAATCTTGTGATATAGGGCTCAATTGTACACCCAAAAGAAGGGGCTGTAATTCCAATTCTGCTGCCTTTTTTTAAAAAAGACGGAGTTTGAATAGTGTTCATATTATTAGTATATGTAATTTTTGGGCAGTGGACAATTCTTTAAAAAATTCTTTTAAGCATTAGAGTTTGCATTATTTTGGCCAGCATGTTTTTTTCGCTTTTCTTCGTAAAGAACCTTGTCGGCTTCGGTAAGTAATTTTGTTAAAACAGAAGAAGTTTGAAGATTTACGGCACCTAAACTAATTGATAAAGTAAAAGGTAATTCATACTGAAGGGAAATTTCCCGATTCATATTTCTAACTTTTTCACGAACTAAATCAACATGCTCTAAGGTCATACTTGAGGCAACAATTCCAAATTCATCACCACTTAAACGGCCTACTATATCGCTTGCACGAAAAACCTTTTTCAAAACCTCTGCCTGCAATTTAAGAGCCTTATCGCCCATCTCATGACCATAAGTATCGTTTATAACTTTTAAACCGTCTAAATCTGCAAAGAAAACCAAACAAGTGTTTCCCATTTCCTGCACAATATCAATTGTTCTCTGTCCAATTTCCATAAATCCACGACGATTTAAGAGCTTTGTAAGTTCGTCTGTTTTGGACTGCATATAAAGATTATTATTTGTTTCAGTTAAATGTAAATTAGCATTCGACAACTGCTCTTTTTGAACAAGATTATTTGTATATTCAATCGCCGAAGAAAATACAGAAATTAAAATTTTAAGGTTTACTGTATATGCATCAAAATTTTTCTTTCTAGGTTTACAAATAAAATAGCCATAATTAGCTTCGCCCGAAAAAATAGGATAAAGAATATAAGCCCCGTGTTCCTCGCGAATTGAATTAATAGGACAAATATTTCTATGGTAGTTAAATACAATTTCTGGTTTATATACCTTGCAATCATTTTTTCTAGTTGAATACATGAGTAATTCTACCATTTTTGGAATGTTAGGGCTTTCATGCTTATTCATATAGATAGGCTCATTGTATAAACAGAATGCTAAATCTTCCAGCATTGCAACATCGACCAAATAGTTTAAATTAAAATAAAGCTGTTTTAGAGTATTTGCAGCTTTTACTAAATCCAGGAGAGATGCGTATTTATGCTTTTCCAAAATTTCATTCATATAAAGTTCAAGAAGATTTCCTTTTAAAGTTTCTTCTTTGCAAATCTTTCCATCTGCATCTTTATAAATCATAGAAGTATCAGACATACTGATACATTTACAAGACTGACGGAATACAGGATATAATTTAGAAGTAACTATATGTTCAACTTTTTCGCCATTTAAAACCCTTAAGGCAATTTCAGCACACTTTTCGCCCTGTCCAACAATATTCTGATTTATTGTAGAAAATTTAGGACTTGAAAGGCTTGCAAAAACGGCATCGTCAAATCCTACTGCCAGTATATCTTCTGGAATAGAAATACCAAGTTTATCAAAAGCTCTTTTTGCTCCTACAAGCATTAAATCGCTGGCAGAAACAATGGCATCAAAATTCAAATCATTTTTAGATTTAATTTTTTTAAGGATATCAGCTTCGGCATTCTCCGAAACAAAACCACCTTCAAAAACTAAATCATCATAAAATTTAAGTTTATTTTTTTTAAGGGCTTCCTTAAAAGATTCAAAACGTTCCAGAGCTTCTGGTGAACCCGTAGAATTAGCTGAAATAAAAGCAATTTTTTTACAACCGTGTTCTTTTTTTAAGTGCTTTATAACATCAAAATAGGACTGTCTGCAATCATTTATTACCGCATAAGAATTTTCTAATCCAAGATCAATTGAAGCAGAAATTACAGGTCTATTATCAAATTGAGAAACAAATTCCTTTATCTTTTCCAGGGAAAACAACGAACAATAAACACTTGAAATAACAATATAAGCATCTATTTGTGCAGATTTTAAAATTTCCAAGCCAGACCAATACTGATAATCAAAAATCCCCTTGGAATCATGACCAAAAAGGGTCTGTGTAACGAATACATTTATATCGGGACATTTTTCGTAATATTGCAGGACGCCTTTTATAAAATCCTGGCTGTGCTCTACAGAAAAATCTGGTGCTAAAAGTGCTATATTCTTCATCGGTGTATTATTCTCTATTAAAAAAAAATTATAACTTCTTATATTTGATTGAGCAAATTAAAAAATTGCTATTCAATATCTCTAGTCAGATCCTTTACCCACTTATACTTTTTGTAATGAATAATTACCCAAGGAATTTTTCCAACTTCATCAAGACAAGTACAAGCATATACAAGAAGGACTGGCCACTTAAAAAGGAAAGTGCCAAGGGCGGCTAGAGGAACGGCAAGTCCCCACATACAAATGGCCAGACTGTACATATCAAAAAGGGTGTCTCCCCCTGCAGCAAAAATGCCATTTATCAAAACAGAATTTATTACGCGACCAATCATATAAATGGCCATAATAATCATCATTCCTAACAAAAGTTCATGAGCGTTTGGAGTAAGTTTTACGAACTTCATCACCAAAGGTGTTACCAAAAACATTACCCCAGTTGAAAGTAATCCTGCAATTATAGAAATCCACAAAAGTCGGTCACCATAAAGTTTTCCCTTTTCTAGTTTTCCAGCTCCAAGTTCATTTCCAACAAGTATTCCTCCTCCACTTGCAAGGCCGTTACAAAGACAGCAGACTAAATCTCTAACCACGGAAGCAATTGAATTCGAGGCAGCCGCATCTGCTCCAAGATGGCCCATAAAAGCGGTGTAGGAAGTAAATCCAACTCCCCAAAAAAGAAAGGCTCCCAATAAAGGCCATAGAGTACGAACAAAGTCTGCAGACAAAACTGGATTATGCTTAAAAAGTCTTTTTACTTCCAAACGAATAAATGATGCCCTAAAAGACAGAAAAAAGCAGAAAGAAAGTTCAACAATTCTTGAAATTAAAGTTGCAATTGCGGCCCCCTGGACTCCCATAGCTGAAATACCTATAAGACCATAAATAAAAAAAACATTTAAGATGATGTTCAAAATTACAGCCGTAGAGCTGATAATGGCAGTTTCCCTGGCATGCTCACTTATCTTCATCATTGTTAAATAACATTGCGAAATTCCTGTTAAAAGATATGACCAGCCTGCAATTTTTAAATATGAAATCCCAATATCAATTAAAATTGGATCATTTGTAAAAATTAGCATCAAATAACGTGGAAAAAAAACGCAGGCAATCCAAAAAAGAACCGATGCAATTCCACAAACACGCAAAGTTATAGCAAAAATATCCTTTAGAGTTTTTATATCACCTTTACCCCAGTACTGAGCACCTAAAATTGCAGCAGCAGAAGTAACCGAAGAAATAATCATGTTTTGAATAAACTGAACTTGTGTAGCTAAAGAAACGGCCGCCATGGAATTTTGTTCTACACTTCCAAGCATAAGGGCATCGGCAGCAGCAACAAGGGCCAGCATAAGACTTTGCAGCATAATTGGCAAAGTAAGTTTAATAAGCTTTTGATTAAAGTCTTTGTCGGTGAATAATTGTCTTATCATAGGATTTCAAGATTATATAAATTTATAAAAAAAGGAAAGCCTTCAAAAGGGGCTATTCTTTTGAAGGCAAGATTAGGAGTAATCTTTTTTTATCTTTATAATATTATCCCTTTACAGCTCCAGCGGTCATACCGCTAATGAAGTACTTTTGGAACAAGAGGAATACTATTAATAAAGGCAATACAGAAAAACATGAACCTGCAATAAGCAAGTCATAGTTGTTTCCATAAGGTGTAAGTAAGGTGTTCAATCCAATTGGAAGTGTAAACTTGCTTGCATCACGGTAAACCAGCATAGGCCAGAGCATATTGTTCCATGCACCCATAGAACACAAAATACCCATTGCCGCAAATGCAGGTTTTGTAATTGGCAGCATGATATTGAAACAAATTCTATATTCACTGGCTCCATCAATACGACCTGCATCAAGCAATTCTCTTGGTAAACCTACCATAAATTGTCTGAAGAAGAAGATTGTAGAAGCTCCACAAACACCCGGAAGAACAACACCCGCTGTCTTATTTATAAGATGCAGGCCAATAATTTCCTGATAAAGTGGAAGAATAAGAATTTCTCCAGGAACCATCATAGTAGCAATTACAAGGAAGAAAAGAAGATTTTTACACTTAAAATCGTACATTGCAATTCCGTATGCAGTTATGTAACAACAGAAAAGTGTCAGAACAACTGTAATTCCTGTAAGAAGAAAACTATTCTTAAACCACATAAAATATCTGTGTGGTACCTTTACCCATTCACCATCCTGGAATGCATTCTGAGTAAACAGATAAATATAGTTATTAAAGTTCATAGACTTAAAATCCAACTTAAGATTAAGTCCATAACGAATTAATTCCTGTCCTGGTCTAAAAGAAGCCAAAAAGGCTGCAATAAGAGGATAAAGAACAAAAATTGCAAGAATTGTAAAAATTGTTAATGCACCAATTGTTCTAAAAGAATTCTGCTGCGAAATACTATGGTATTTAGGCTGTACAACTTTTACAGCTTTTTCTTTTTTAGCCATTATTTATCCTCCTTTTTAAGAGTTCCATTCAGAACAAGCTGAACAATATTAATTGCCAATGCGATGAAGAGAAGAACCAAACCAACTGCAGAAGCATATCCCATCTGATTTTTCTCAATACCACGACGGTAAAGATATCCAACAATTGTAAGTCCTATATTTTTAGGAGAAGCGTTACCATTCCACAACATGTAACTTTCAAGGAACATTGCCAAACCTGCATAAATAGAAATTGTAAGTACAAAGATTGATGTAGGTTTTAACATTGGAATTGTAATATTCTTAAATTTCTGCCAGGTTGAAGCTCCATCAATTTCTGCCGATTCATACAAAGCAGGATCAATTCCCTGCAAACCAGACAAGAAGTAGAGCATATTTACACCAGTCCAACGCCAGCAACAAAGAGTAATCATTGCAACAAATCCAGTAGGCTTCATCTTAAGCCACTTGATTGAATTAAATCCAAAGTAGTGTAAAATTCTATTCATAGTTGCTCCGTCCAACTCTGAGAACAAAAGACGGAAGATTGTACCAGCTACAACAACTGAAGTAAGGGCCGGTATGTACAAAATTGCTTTATATGCTTTTTTTGCCCTCATAAACTGACTGTTCATAATGCAGGCAAATAACATAGGGAAAGGAATAAGAAGTGCACATGAAATTACCATGTACATAAAACTGTTTTTTACAGCTGTTAAGAAAGTTTTGTCTTTAAAGAGCTTAGTATAATTACTAAGGCCTATCCATGTTACGTTTCCAGGTTCAATATCTTGAAAGCTCATCTTAACTGTACTGAATAATGGATATACCCAGAAAATTAAGAAGCTCAAAATAAAAGGAAGAACGAAAACATATGGAGCAACTTTCCAGTTATATAGAAATTTGGTGATTTTATTTTGCTTCATTTTTTAACTTTTCCTCTTACTAGTAAATAGGATGGATGAAGGAATCTCCATCCATCCCTATAAATATCTAAGAAAGTCTCTTATTATTGATCCAGGTCAATTTCATCCTGTGCTGTCTGAAGTTCAGCATCAACATCTGCACCTTCTTCAAGACAATTTACAAGAACGTTAAGGTTAATCTGTTCATTGATTGCAGGGCTTATTTCTACAACCTTAATACCCATGATTTCGTCTTTAATTTCGTTCAAAGTATCGAATGGGTTTGTACGGAAGAACTTAATAAACTTGTTAGACTGATCATGAGTAATACTCTTATCTGTCCACAAAGCAGTATTTACAGGATCGAATCCAAGTACTTCCCAAATACGTTTTTCACCTTCAAGAGAAAGTTTTGCATAAGCAAGGAATTCTGCTGCAAGTTCCTGGTGTTTTGACTGTAAAGATACAACTGTACCTGTACCACCAATACCTACAGAACGTGGCTGACCTGCCTTATATACAGGACATGGAGCAATTGCCCATTTTCCTGCCTGTTCTGGCATGTAGTTCAAGAAACGGCTCATGTACCACATTGCTTTTGGGAATGCTGCTACTTTCTGATCACCAACAGTAGCAAATCCTTCTTCTGTATCAATCTGTCCACCTGGTGTACAAATTGCAATTCCTTCTTTCAACCAGCGCTGCTGCATTTTAATCATGTCTGAAACAGCCTTAATTCTTACATCTGCACGACCGTTAGCATCTGTCCAGTCTGTTTTGTTTTCTGCCATAGAAACCCAGAGCCAGTCAGTTCCGCCTGTATCAACACCAGTCATCATAACTTTTCCGCCAGATGCTTCCTTAAGTTTTTTACCAGCAGCTTCGAAATCATCCCAAGTTTTAATAGTTCTATAGTCAATTCCGTAGCTTGAGAGTAATTCATCGTTGTAGTACATAACAGTTGCACCTACATGGAATGGAATACCGTAATAAGTTCCATTCTTTCCGTAAATATCAAGACGAGACTTTACAACTGTTGACTGATACTGAGAAATATATTTGTTCATTTCTACGAACTGAACCTTACCCTTCATAAAGTTAGGGAACTGTCCAATTTCAATATCACAAATATCAGGAGCACCACTTCCAGTCTGATTAGCCATAATCATCTTATTGTGCATATCACCATATGGATAAGTTGTGAATGTAATCTGAATCTGTTTATCAGGATGTTCTTTGTTCCAAGATTCAAGCATAGCAGCATAATGTTGACTGTGAAGATCAACGAATGTCCACAATTCAAGATGTGTACCATTTGCTGGTCCAACAGTCGAAATAGCATCTGCCTTTATTTCTTCAGTTTTTCCTTCTGCTGCAGGTGCAGCCGAACCACTTTCTTTTTTGCTACATCCAGTAAATGCAGCGAAAATCATGGCTGTTAATCCAGCAGCAGCCATAACATTTTTAACAAACTTTTTCATAGACTTTCATCCTCCTATAAGTCAGTCAACTTAATTGTAGGACCCAATCTATTCATTTGTCAAATTTAAAATTGATTTATATCATATTTTTATGATTTTATAGCAATATTGTTATAATTTTGTGTTATTTTAAGACATTTTAATATAACTTTCTTTTGTTTATCGAGGAATATTCATTTAAAATCTCTTGTTTATCAACTTTTTTCGTTATAATACACAAAACTTTATAATTATGTTACATTAAAACTATGCAGGAAAAACCAGGCTGGACCTATTCTTATATAGAAATTCTCGGGCAACACATTGCCGTTAACAACACAACCGAAGTGCTGTACACCGAAGATAAAACAATGTACACACCGGAAGAAAGCCGGCTTTTAAAAAAGAGGAATTATCAGCTGCCTAAATTAGTTCATCAGGTAAAAAAACTATTTCAAGGCACGCTTATTCAGTAATTAGATTAAAAAAGATGGGCAGAGTTAGATACAATAATCATATCCGTTAAATTCTCTGTTACGCTGAGCAACTTCTTCCAAAGTAACAGAATCAACAAATTTGTTAATTACATCTTCAAAGTCCTTCCAGAACACATCATTTCCAACAGAAGAAACAGCATTACTTTCGGTATTACCACGTGGAGAAAGATCTCCTTCAAGGGCTCTAAGAATTTCTCCAATAGTATATTCTTCTGGTTTTTTTAACAGTTTATAACCACCATTGTTACCACGCAAACCTGTTACAAGTCCAGACTTACTAAGTTGGATTAAAATCTGTTCAAGATACTTTACCGAAAGATTATGTCGGTGAGAAAGAAGTTTAAGAGGAACATATTTTTCGGGATCTTGTTCTGCAAGGTCAGTCATTATTAAAAGTGCATACTGGCCTTTTGTTGAAATCTTTAACATAAAATTATTATAGCACAAATTACCTAGTATGTCACTAGGAAATCAAAAAGGCTGATCTAGACATACCAGACCAGCCCAATTATGAGTTATATTTTATTTTAGAAGCTAATACGTCGAGTCAAGGCACGCTTACGCTTAAAGCCTTGACTTCGCCGTTTTGAGGGTTTTGTAATAAACCCTCAATTAAACAAGATGTTGTTTACAACGCCTTCAAGGTATTCTTCGCGGCCAGAACCAGGATTTTCAGGTTTCTTCATCTCACCTGCAAGTTTAGCAAGTTCTTCCAAAGTAGTTTTCTTTTCTCGAATCTTCTTACCAATTCCAATTTCATAGCTTGAATACTTTTCTTTGATAAAGTTGTCAATTCTACCATCTTCAATTATTGCCGCAGCCTTAATCAAACCAAGGGCAAAAGTATCCATACCCATAATGTAAGCGTGGAACATATCTTCCAAAGTATTTGAAGGACGACGATTCTTTGAGTCAAAGTTGAATCCTCCAGTTAAACCGCCAGCTTTAAGAACTTCGTACATAGCCATAGTTGCATCGTAAACATTCCAAGGGAAGTTGTCTGTATCCCATCCAAGAATTGGATTTCCCTGGTTGGCATCTATAGACCCAAGCATTCCATTAATACGACTTATGCAAAGTTCATGCTGGAATGTATGATTTGCTAAAGATGCATGGTTTGCCTCAATATTCATCTTAAAATCTTTATCCAAACCATACTGACGGAGAAAACCGATTGCCGTTGCCGCATCAAAATCATACTGATGAGTCATAGGCTCCTTTGGCTTAGGTTCAATATAGAAATCTCCCTTAAAACCAATTGAACGCCCATAATCAACAGCCATATGCATCAAGTTTGCAATGTTTTCCTGTTCAAGTTTAACATCAGTGTTCAAAAGGGTTTCGTAACCTTCGCGTCCACCCCAGAATACATAACCACGACCACCAAGTTTTACTGTAATTTCAAGAGCTTTTTTTACCTGGGCAGCCGCAAAACAGTAAACATCGGCAGAGTTTGTAGAACCCGCACCATTCATAAAGCGTGGATTTCCAAACATATTTGCAGTTCCCCAAAGACACTTAATGTCAGTTCCCTTTGTCTTTTCAAGAATATAGTCAGAAATTTCATCAAGGCGTTTATTTGTTACGTTAATGTCGTTTGGATCTTCTGGAACAAGGTCAACATCGTGCCAGCAGTAGTATTTAATTCCAAGCTTCTGCATAAACTCAATACCAGCATCAACCTTAGCCTTAGCATGCTCCATAGTACCAGGAACCTGACCAAATGACTTATCGGCAGTTCCCTGTCCAAACATATCAACACCATTAGCACCTAAATTGTGCCACCAGGCCATAGCAAATGGGAGATGTTCAGACATCTTTTTACCCATGATTGTCAATTCAGGATTGTAATACTTGAATGCCCATGGATTTTTACTATCTTTTCCCTCATATTTAATCTGAGGAATGTTCTTAAAAAACTCGCTCACTTTTGAGCCTCCTTTATTTTGTAGTTAGCCTTTCCTAACTTATATATGTTAGTTTACCCTAACTACAATAAAATTCTATAGGGATTTTACCTAAATATTCATTTTTTAAATTATCTCTCGGAATTACCCCTCCTCCCAAATAACTTGCTTTTACAAACAGCCCCAAAATGCTAACCTAGAACTATGCTTAAAAAAAGGATTTCGTCTTTATCATTTAAAATTATTTGTTTTGTAGCCTTTCCTATGATGATGGAGCTGCTAATTTCGTGTAAACCTAAAAGCAACAAACTCTCTTTCGAAGCAATGAATACTTTTATGGTAATTCAGTCCTACGGCAAAAATTCAGAACAGGCCAATCTGGAAGTAGAAAAAGAAATCCTCAATCTTGAAAAAATTATTTCCACCACAAACGAAGAAAGTCAAATCTACCAGCTTAATCATTTAGAAAACCCAAAGCTTTTGCTTTCTCCTCATAGCTCACAGATAATTCACTACGCCCTGGACATGGCCCAAAAAACTGATGGAGCACTCAACCCTGCCCTTTATCCTATTACCCAAACCTGGGGCTTTACTACAGGAAATTACAGAGTTCCAGAAGATAAGGAAATTGCAAATCTGCTTCCCCTAACCGATTATAAAAAAATTTCTTTTTCTACGGAAAATCAAAATGAAATTAATTTAGAACAAGGAATGATGCTGGATTTAGGCTCTCTTGGCAAAGGGTATGCCGGCGACCTTGCAATAGAAATTCTTAAAAAACATGGAATTAAGTCGGCAATTTTAGATTTAGGCGGCAACATTCAAACTCTTGGCAAAAAACCGGATGGAAAGTCCTGGGCAATTGGTATAAAAAATCCCTGGGGCAAAAATGTAGTTGCAGGACTTACTGTAAACGATATGGCAGTAATTACCAGCGGAGGTTACGAGCGTTATTTTACTGCAGATGATGGCAAAGATTACATCCACATTTTTGACGGTAAAACTGGCCGCCCTGTTAATAATGATTTAGCCAGCGTTACAATTGTTACTCAAAAAGGCATTTATGGCGACTCTCTGAGCACAGCTCTTTTTGTTATGGGAAAAGACCAAGCTGTAAACTACTGGAAAAAACATCACTCAGAACCTGACCAAAACTTTGATCTGCTCTTAATCACTAATGATGAAGAACTGATTTATTCTCCAGGCCTGCAAGGCAAACTCCAGATTTTGGCCAACTTTTCTGAAATTACAGTTATAGACTAAAGATTTTCAATTTCATCCAGCCAGGCAGTTGCCATTGCATCACTAGGCATACGCCAGTCCCCTCTTGGAGAAAGATTAATTGTTCCAACTTTAGCTCCATCTGGCATGCAGGAACGCTTAAACTGCTGACTAAAGAAACGTCTGTAAAAAATCTTAAGCCACTTAATCATATCATCACGACTGTAAGTTAAATCTGAATGCTGGGCAAGGAAGAGTATTTTTGCAGGAGAAAAACCAAATCTGAGTAAATAGTAAAGGTAAAAATCGTGTAATTCGTACGGACCAACTAAATCTTCTGTAACCTGAGAAATCACTCCGTCCTTTGGAGGCAAAAGTTCTGGCGAAACAGGAGTTTCTAGAATATCGCGAAGAACTGCCGAATCTTCTTCATCTGCAAACCACTGAACAAGATAACGTACAAGAGTTTTTGGAATTGAAGAATTTACCCCATACATGGACATGTGGTCACCATTGTAAGTACACCAGCCTAGTGCCAGTTCAGACAAATCGCCTGTTCCAATTACAATACCATTTGTTTTGTTAGCATAATCCATAAGAACTTGGGTACGTTCACGGGCCTGTCCATTTTCATAAGTTACATCGTGAACTTCTTCATCCTGTCCAATATCTTTAAAATGCTGTTTTACAGAATCTGCAATTCTTACTTCCTTAAGAGTAACTCCACATTCTCTGGCAAGGGAGCAGGCATTTTTATAGGTTCTGTCTGTAGTACCAAAACAAGGCATAGTAATGGCGGTAATTTTTTTTCGGTCTATACCCACACTATCAAAAGCACGGCAAGTAATTAAAAGAGCTAGAGTGGAATCAAGACCACCAGAAAGGCCTACAACAGCAGACTGGCAGTTTATATGACGCAGACGTTTTGCAAGCCCCTGAGACTGAAGTGTAATTACTTCCAGACAACGTTGACTGCGTTTTTCTTTATCTGAAGGAACAAAAGGATGAGGATCAATGTATCGGGTAAAGCCACCTTTATTCTGTTCTGTATTCATGTCAAATACAACTTTCGTATACTCCAAATTAAAAGGATTATTGTTTACAGAATATCCATAGCTGGTTGTTTTTCGGCGTTCCTGGCATATGCGTTCAACATCAATATCTGCATAAATTGTTTGACCAGAAAATAATTCAGATTCAGCAAGCAAAGTTCCATTTTCTGCAATAAGATTATGACCCGCAAAAACCATGTCCTGGGTAGATTCGTCCTTTCCTGCATTTGCATAAATGTAAGCACAAATTGAACGAGCAGACTGGGCTTTTACAAGACTTTTTCTATAATCAGCCTTTCCAACAATTTCGTTTCCTGCAGAAAGATTTGCTATAACAGTTGCTCCTGCCATAACATGACGACTTGATGGTGGAACAGGCACCCAAAGATCTTCACACAATTCACAGGCTATAGTTAAAGAAGAATTTGTTTCATCTTGCAGTAAAATATCTGTTCCAAAGGGAACGTTTTCAAAACCTGCAAAAGTAACAAACTGAGTCTTCATATTAAGCTGGAAAGGTGTAAAGTGACGACGTTCGTAAAATTCACCATAATTTGGAAGATAAGATTTTGCATATAAAGCAAGAAGTTTTCCGCTGTAAATTGCCGCAGCACAATTATAAATTCCTTCAATTCTGTTAACTGGAAGTCCCACAAAAATAAGAGAATTCAGTTTTTCTGTTTTTTCAATAATTGTTATAAGCTGTTCCTGAGCCGCTCTTAAAAGGCTTTTCTGAAAAAATAAATCACCACAAGTATAAGCTGTAATAGAGAGTTCTGGAAATACAATTATTGAAGCACCTTTTTTTGAAGCTTCCTTTGCTGCCTCAATAATTTTTTCTGCATTATACTTACAATCTGCAACTTTTAATTCAGGACTGACACAGGCAGTCTTAATAAAACCATAAGCCATTCTACACACCTAAAATCTTTTTAAAATAGAGTCAAAAAGTTCCTGATTCTCAAATCACCGGAAAAAAGAACTTCTAACTCTACCTACTTTATAACGTATTTTTGGATTTTTGCCACCTAAAATCTCTAAACCCTATTTTGAACATAAAGCATGCTCAAATATTCAACACCTTCTTCGTAACTCATTGGTGGCTTGTAATAGTAACCCTGAATTGTATCACAACCTAAATTCCTAAGAACCTTAAGCTGTTTTTCTGACTCTACGCCTTCTGCAACAACTTTAATGTTTTTAAAATGAGCTAGTTCAATTGAATGACGGAGTAATTCTTCGCCATATGGAGTTCCAATATAATCAATAAGACTCTTATCAAGTTTAATAACATCAAAAGGCAGAATATTTAAGCTGGCAAGTGATGAAGAACCGGTTCCAAAATCATCCATATCAATTCTAAAACCTTCTTTCTTAAGTTCTTTTGCAAGATTCTTAATCTGTTCATTTCCAAAGGTCAGAGATTCAGTAATTTCAAGTGGTACATATTCAATAGGAATACCTACCCTTTCCACAATTGTCTTATACTTTTTTACAATTCCTTTATGGTGCAAACTTGTTCTAGAAAGATTTACTGATATAGGAAGTACTTTTACCCCTTTCGAAAGCCAGTTTTTTATTGTTTCACAAACTGTTCTAAATACATATTCGTCCAAGTTTACAATCAAACCATCTTCTTCAAAAATGTAGATAAAATCTGTAGGCGAAACAATTGTACCGTCTTTCTTTATCCACCTAACTAAAGCTTCTGCACCAACAAGTTTTTCTGTTATAGCATCAAATTTAGGCTGATACCAAACCTTAAAATCGCCATTTTTTAATGCTTCATCAAAAGAAGACTCAATCATTTGTTTATTAAGTTGTTTTATACTGAATTCTCCATTATAAGAAGCAACAACAACATCAAAATTATGAAGAATTGACCTTGCTGCCAAAAGAGCTCTATCACAAATCAAATTCATTGGCAAGTCTCTATCAACATCTTGGATATACCCGAATTTTATATTTACATTCTTAATTGGAGCATCTTCCAAAACTGCAGAAACGCGACTCTCTAAATAAAGTTTGCCCTTTACTTCTGAACTTGGAAGTATATAAACAAACTGATCCCCACCATATCGACCACAAATAGAAATTGGGTTTTCTTCAAGTATGATATTGGCAAGGTACACAAGAAATTCATCACACTTTTTGGTTCCATGAATTGAATTTATAACTTTAAAAGCTTCAATATCAATCATAAGTAAATCAAAAGGTATATCTGGACACTCCTTCAACCATTTTGTCGCATATCTATAAAAAGCTGAACGTGTGTATAAACCTGTTAGAAAATCGTGCTCAATATTGTAAGCTTTATTTATAGCTTCAAACTGTTTGTACCAGAAAAACAAAATCATAATAGAAAGAGCAAGGGTAAAAACTAAAAAATTAGTATAAAAATCTTTTTTATGTCCCCAATGGCTCCTTGGTTCTACAGATAAATACCATTCATCATTTGGAATGCTTAATTTTACCTTAAATAAATCAGAAACATTTTCTTCGGTATTTGAAAAAAGACTTCCATTTTCCATTGTAATAGTATCTGAACTATCATTTTTCCAAATTGAAAAAATATAATCAGATTTAGAACTCAAATTAAAATATTCGACTATTTTATTTGTTAAACCATTCCAATCAATTGTAATTACAGAAAATCCTTTGAAAACTCCATCCTTATAAATTGGATTTCTAATTGCCAGCCCAATCACTCCTTCTTTCAAATAAACAGGGCCTTCAAAAGTAATTTCACCTGTATCTCTTGCCTGAATTGCTTTTTTACTCTGAAACGTATCTGCAAAAATATCAAAGCCCAAGCTGTCATAAAGTGATGGAGGATAGTAGGCCTGGACAATTCCATCAGGAGCAAGAAAAAAGCCTCTTAATAAATCATCATTTTCCTTATAGTGGGAAACAACTTTACTAAAATCCGAAACAAATTTATCTCCATATTCAAGATAAAGATTCTCTATCTCCTGACTTTTATTTATTATTTGCTGAAGATAAATATTAATTCCAGCAGAAAGATTTTCACCAAATATGGCAACCTCAGACATTTCTTCTTTTAATTGATAGTCCCTCATAAGACGAAAAACAAATACTTCAAGACCTAAAAAGACAATTGCTGATAAAAATAACGAGCCCAGTTGAGCTACGGAAAAATGTTTTTTAAAAAATGACTTTCTCACTCTATCCGACATAATAACTCCCTAAATTTTCCCACAACCTACAAAAATTATAAATTATAACAGGTTGTAAGTCCAACATTAAAAGCTATATATGCCTCCATTTATGCTTATAAAGCACTTTTTTTTTAAACTTAAGAGTAATTTCTGCCGAATATATATAAAAAAAGGAGGGATCATGCCTTTACTAAATTATATTCTTCCGCTTTTAGCTGCTACATGCGGGGGTTATTTATTAAAATACCCACCAAAGAATAAAAACTCATTTTTTGCATTTAAAACACCACTTGCAAGATTAAGTGACAAAACCTGGATTTTCGCACAAAAACGTTGCGGTATTTTACTAATAGTTCTGGGAATAACCTTATTTTTCCTTTCAATACTTTGCAATCATTTTTTAGGTTCATGTGTAAAATACAAACTTATCTTAAACCTGCTTATATGCTCTCTTCAAGCTATTCTCATTTTTTCTTCTCTTTCTCTTGTTGATTTTGAAATAGCAGAATGTTTTGATGACAAGGGTAATTTAATTTTAAGATAAAGACTTTAAAAGGTAACAAAACTCCTAAACATTAAATTTTAAGAGATTTGTTACCTTTTTTTATTAATCCCTATTTCTAAGCATTTTTTTACTTTTATTTTGATAATTTATAGAGAAACTCAAACTTATTGTAATGAAGGTAACAGTTTTACTAAAAAATAATGCCACAATAAGTAACAAAAGGACTAAAATTGTCCACAAAATGACTGTGGACATCCTTAATCTAAGTAACAAAGTTACTAAAAAACTAAATTCTTAAATTTTATGTTTGTATATAGAAGAAACTTATTCTGTATAAATTCCTTTGTAACAAAACTACTAAAAAAAGTAACAATGCTCTTAAATCTTCTATTATATCAATTAACAACTATTAATATATTTAACACTAGTAATAACACAGTTAAAATTGTGGATAAATAAAAATTGTTTAAGAATTCTGTTACCTTCATTTATTTAGTAATTTTGTTACCTCACAATTTATAAATTTGTAGTAATTAAAGCATATCTTGGATCGTCTTTAATTACTGGAGTAGGACTCTTATATAAAGTAATTCCTGAACCTGAAGAATCAATTTCAAATTTTACTTCTTTATAATACTTCTCTTTAATTTCTTTTAGTAATTCTACAATTCTTGCATAATTTACATTTACTAAATTTGAGTCTTTACTGTCATCTACAGGAATAAACTGTTCTACCAGCTTGTGTCTAGGAATAAATACAGGTTCTTTTATTGAATTATTTCTGTATACTAACCAGGCATACAAATCTTTACCTATTGGTGATTTTATATCTTTGTAAACAGTATAATCGATTGGAACTGCATGTTTTTGACAGAAGGCCACAAACTTATCAGAAAGAATGATTTTGAAGTCTCCGGTTTTTGTATCCTTTGTTTCGTCTGTAACTTCCTTAAACTGAACACCATCTGTAAAGAGAATAGTACCTGTAGTAACAGTTCTTACCTGTACATCCGTTTTTGGGTAGTTTCCATCATACATTTCTTTAAAAAGGTATCCGGCTTTTAATTCTTCTATTTTTGATTCAAAGTTAAATGCTGCACCTGCAAAACATTCAATCTGTTCTTTAATATCTTTACCACGTTGTTTTGGAAGTTGGAGTTCACGTAACAAATCTGCTAAAGATGCATACTGAATCATAATTGGGCCGCCATCATCTTTATTTGCAGAAATAACAGCATGAGTTGTAAATACACTTAAAAGTAAGCGTCCGTATTTTCCAAAAGGAACGTTTTTTGGAGAAGTAAGAGTTAATGTAAGTCCCTGAGAGCCTTTTCTAACAAAAGAGGTTTTATGCATGTTTTTAAAAGGCAGAGATGCTGTTGTAAAGAAACTTGGAATGTATCCAATTTGTTTTTTATTTTCTCTGGTTGCATCTAGTGCGAAGAGTTCCGAAATTGTATCATCGATTGGGAGCAATTCGTTAGATTCGTCTATTTTTTTTCTTCCCATTATTAATTAGGTAACAGTTCTCTTAAACTATTACTACTCCCCCGCTTTTCTTAATCTCTGGTAGCCACTCTTTGAAATTTTTACATTTCCTGCATTTACTTCTTCTTTAAGGAATTCATATGCCATTTCAAAGCCCTGGTTCATTTTTAGGTCGTAAGATGAAAAGAATGATTTAGCTTCAGCTCTTTTTCCTTTTGAAAATTTTAACTGAACTAAGTCATCGGTTCTTTTACCTTTTTCAACGGGTTCTTCTTTTATTTGATTTGTGTAATCAGTTGTATCTAATTTTGTATTGTTTTCGATTTGTGAAAGTACTTCTGTTGGAAGTGATGTTGATGGAGTTTCTGTTACCACAACTGATGATTTTTTTATTGCAATTGCCATTTGTTCCTCCCCTATTTAATTAATTCGGCTAGTTTTGTAAATGCGTCTAAAGTTTCTTTTTTTGCACCATATTGCTGAATTGTTTGTCTTACTCCCTGGGCTTTTCTAAAGTTCTGGTCTTGAGGCACTGTCACATAGTTAAGTTCTGAATTGCTTAATTGAGCAAGAATGTCCTTTGCCATTTTTGTAGACATGTTTACAGCATTAAAAACAAATGTTTTGAAAACAGGATTATTCACACGTTTGCGTTTTTTGAAGTTCTGTAAATTGTTTTCGAAAATTTGAAGTCCGTCTTGCGAGAAAATATCAGGCATAACAACAGCTATAGTTTCATCAGTTGCAGCCATAATGTTTTCTTCAAAATCATCAAAGTTTGGAGATGTATCAAAGATACAGTAATCAAATCCCATTTCGGCGAGGGCATCTGTAATATCTGCAAATGCAAAAGGATTTCCAGAAGCTTCATTTGCACGGTATTTTTTAAGTTGATTGTTACCTTTTTCATCAATTGCAGCGGTTGGAATTATATAAAGATTTTCTACATCTGTTTTACATACAGCCTGATCAACTGCTACGTTTCCATAAAGAATATCTGCAAGTTCGTGTTCAATATTTTCCAGCAGAGTGCTTGTTGAGTTACCCTGTGGATCGGCGTCAATTAATACAACTTTTTTGTTTGATCTTGCCAGTTCAGCTGCAAGGTTTACACTGGCTGTGGTTTTTCCAACGCCGCCTTTTTGAATGGCAAAAGTAATTCTTTTCATTTTAGTCCCACCCATAAATTTATGTTAAATACATTATATGCTATTATATATGGAAAAATCAATGGGAAAATATATGTAAAATATGATTTCTATGATAGAAAATATGAAAACATGTAAAATACATATGTAAGAATATATGTAAAAAGTATTAAAATATATATGTAAACATATAAAAATAGTATGAAAACATATAAAAAATATATGTTATTAAAAATCGCTCATATCTTTGCGTAGACGCGTCGAAATAAATTTTTTGAGTAATTTATCGATTAAACAAAAAAAGACCCTAAAACGGGCCTTTTTCGAATTTTTGAATTTCTTAAAATTTTTAAGTGGTCAGGAGTTTTTTTTAGTCCTCATCTGATTCTTCATCATCATATTCCTCGTCATCTTCGTCATAAAAAAGATTTAAGAGGCATTCGATTTTTTCGTAGTCAGCCATGTCCTGTTTATATTTTTTAGGGTCATGTGAAACAACGAAATTGTCTGCATAAGATTCCAAATAATTAAACACTTCGCCGATTCTGTCATCATCCATATCAGCAAGGTCATCCAGGCCTTTTACTTTTTTTAGGAGATCTGTTACGTCCTCAATAACGTATTCATAATCTTCCTGGATTTCCTTGTATTCTTCTGTATGAATATCCTTTACATAATCTGCACATTCCTTTGTATCTGCCAGAATATTTTTTAAGGTTTCAACAAGAAATTGGTCTAATTCTTCATCAGTCATTTTTTGCATCCGTTAGAAGTTTCTTCCATTCCAACCCCAGTTTTTGTAACCGGCGTAAGTAATGTAAACTCCATCACCAGGAATTCCTAATTCCTTTTCAAAAATTTCGCAGATTTTAGCAGTCATTTTATTGCAGGCTTCTGGATTTTCTCCACCAAAGAGTTCAACAGAAACGAAGGCACCTTTAGTAAGTTTGTTACCTCCAAAATAAAGGTCGTAGTTATCTTCAAAGCCCAGCATAAGGTAGGATTCTGGTTTACCCAAAATAGAAATTGCTTTTCCAAGTTCAGACTTTAAAACATCACGTTTTTCCTGTGGAAGGGAAACGGTAATTTTAGAATTAATCATTGGCATGTTAGTCACCTCTATTTGCGATTTTATCATTTTCTTTTTTAAGGTACTAGAGATAATTTGTGCTATAATGCCGCCTATGATTATTACTGTAAGCGATTTGAATCAGCCGGGTGTTGATGTATTTGCAAATTTGACGGAAAGGGAACTTCGTTTTTCTTATGAAAAGAAGGGAGGAATCTTTATTGCCGAAAGTCCTAAGGTGATTGAGAGGGCACTTGATGCGGGTTATGAGCCAATTTCATTTCTTATGGAAGAAAAGCATATTGATGGAGACGCCGCATTTCTTATTAAAAGATGTCCCGATCTTCCTGTTTATACGGCTTCAAGGAGTCTTCTTGAAAGTTTGACAGGTTTTAAGCTTACAAGAGGCGTTTTGTGTGCTTTTAAGAGGAAGGATCCTCCATCATTTAAAGAAATTTGTTCTAAGGCTTGTAGAATAGCCGTTTTGGAAAATATAGCAGATTCTACAAATGTAGGGGCAATTTTCCGCTCTGCAGCAGCTTTAGGAATTGATGCAGTTTTACTGACTCCAGAATGTGCAGATCCACTGAGTCGCCGGTGTATTCGAGTTAGTATGGGCAATGTTTTTCAGATTCAGTGGGCAAGGCTAGGGGAGAGTCGCGAAGATTGGCCTGAAAAGGGGATGAAGGAACTTGGCCAACTTGGTTTTAAAACGCTTGCTATGGCTTTACGCAATAATTCTGTGGATATTGATAATCCGGTTTTGTGCGAAGAAAAGAAACTGGCGGTTCTGCTTGGAACGGAAGGGGAGGGGCTTTTGCCTCAAACTATAAATGCCTGTGATTATGTTGCAAAAATTCCTATGAAGGATGGAGTTGATTCTTTGAATGTTGCAGCTGCCGCGGCCATTATCTTTTGGGAATTGAGAAAAAGGTAATTTATAGAAGAAAACCGTTATCTTTATCATACATATTAGTAGTGATAACTCTTTATAAAAATACTTGTAAAAAGTATTGTAAAAATACTATAAATGTGTATAATAAAAGTATGATAACTGGTTTTCCAAGTCCTGCCCAGGGGTATGAGCAGAAAAGTATAAATTTAAACTCTATTTTGATTCAGCATCCGTCTGCTACTTACTTTATGGAAGTTGCATCAAGCCGTTATGTTGGCATGGGCATCTATAATGGAGATATTCTGATTGTGGACAGGGCAAAGAAAGTTACTCCAAATAGTCTTGTTGTTTATGAGTCTGATGGAGAATTTGTGTTGGGTAGAGTGTTTAACATTCATTCTGAAGTGGTTATTACCGGAAGTATTGTTTATGTAATTCATAAGGTTCGGGAATCATGATTCTGCATGCAGATTCGAATAGTTTTTATGCATCGTGTGAGCAGATTTTCAGGCCGGATTTAAGGGGAAAGCCATATTTTAAAGTTAAGGAGTTCTGTTACCTTCGTGGAATTTCTGTTTTTTCCAGTAATTACACCTTGTATGCAGATATTTCCAAAAGAATTACTTCCATATATAGAGAGTTCGCTCCAGACATTGAAGAATATTCCATAGATGAGTCGTTTTTGTTTTTTGACAAATGTAACTGGACTCTTAAAGAATATGAAGAAATTGGCCGCGATTTAAAGGCTCGAATTTACCTGGAGAGCTTTTGCTAAATCGTATGACTTCGTATACCCCGGATATAGTGAAGGCAGCTCAGACTATTTTATATGAAATTTACAGGCAGGGCTTTGGGTATAAAACTTTGATGGTTACTTTATTTAAACTGTTACCTGCTGCATACCAGGGGGACTTATGGGTAGACCCAATGGAAGATATTAAAAAGAGAGCTTTTATGGGAGTTTTAGATAAACTGTCTCAAAAGTATGGTCGACAGACGGTTACTCTTGCAAAAGGGTTAGCCATAGACGGCTGGCAAATGAAAAGAGAATTTTTAAGTAAGAACTGGACGACGGATATTTTTAACCTTCCAAAGGTCAGATAAAAATAAAATGAGGAAAAAAGAAAAATTATTAAAAATCTGGAATTTGCAGTGATTTTATATTGAAATTCTTGGTAATTGGGAGTAAAGTCATATCCACGTAGTACACTAGATATAGCGTTTTTTATTTATGAAAAAACTTTAAAAACACTATTGACAAATGTGATTTTGTGTGCTCCAAAAATAAAAAACTTTTATATTTAAAAGGGTGGGGAAAGATGAAGATTATCAAGCGAAACGGTGAAGAAGCAATTTTTGATGTACAGAAAATCATTAATGCTATTGAAAAGGCAAACGCAGCTGTACCAGAAACAGACCGTATTTCAGAAGCTTATATTCAGGCAGTTTCAGCAAAGGTAAAAGATGCGTGTTATGCAAGTAAGGTAGAAATGAACGTAGAAGCAATTCAGGACCTTGTTGAAACTGAGTTGATGCGTATCGGAGCTTTTCATATTGCCCGTGCTTATATCACATATCGTTATCGTCATGCTTTAATGCGTAAACAGAATTCTACAGACCAGCAGATTCTTTCTTTACTTGAATGTGCAAATGAAGAAGTAAAGCAGGAAAATTCTAATAAGAATGCAACTGTTGTTTCTGTTCAGCGTGACTATATGGCTGGTGAAGTTTCAAAAGATATCACACGCCGTTTCCTTCTTGATGAAGACATTGTAGACGCTCACAATGAAGGAATTATTCATTTCCACGATGCCGACTACTTTGCTCAGCACATGCACAATTGTGACCTTGTAAATCTTGAAGATATGCTTCAGAACGGAACAGTCATTTCTGGAACAAAAATTGATACACCTCATTCCTTCTCAACAGCATGTAATATTGCTACACAGATTATTGCTCAGGTAGCATCTTCTCAGTATGGTGGACAGTCTATTTCTTTGACTCATCTTGCTCCATTTGTTGATGTAAGCCGCAAAAAGCTGATAAAGGAACTTAATCAGACTGTTGAAGAAACAGGAGTTACTTTTACAAAAGAACAGTTTGATACAATTGTAGAACGTCGTCTTGCAGATGAAATTACTCGTGGTGTTCAGACAATTCAGTATCAGGTTGTAACACTTATGACTACAAATGGTCAGTCTCCTTTTGTAACAGTATTTATGTATCTTAATGAAGCAAGAAATGAACAGGAAAAGGCAGACCTGGCTCTTATCATTGAAGAAGTTTTGAAGCAGCGTTATAAGGGGGTTCGAAATGAAGCCGGATATTGGGTTACTCCTGCTTTCCCAAAACTTATTTATGTACTTGAACCAGATAATATAGAAGAAGGCTCAAAATATTATTATTTGACAGAACTTGCTGCAAAATGTACAGCAAAACGCCTTGTACCAGATTATATTTCTGAAAAGAAAATGTTTGAACTTAAAGAAGGAAACTGCTACCCATGTATGGGATGTCGTTCTTTCCTTACAGTTTATCGTGATGAAACAGGCCGTCCAAAGTTCTATGGTCGTTTTAATCAGGGTGTTGTAACTTTGAATCTGGTTGATGTTGCATGTTCTTCTGGTGGTGATAAGGAAAAATTCTGGACAATTCTTAATGATCGTCTTGATATTTGTTATAGAGCTTTAATGGCACGTCATAAGAGACTTTTGGGTACACCATCAGATGTTGCTCCAATTTTATGGCAGAATGGTGCTCTTGCCCGTCTTGAAAAGGGTGAAAAAATAGACAAACTGCTTTTTAACGGATATTCAACCATTTCTCTGGGATATGCAGGTCTTTGCGAATGTGTCCGCTATATGACAGGAAAACCTCATACAGATCCTGAAGTAACACCTTTTGCTTTAGAGATTATGAAGCGTTTGAATGATGCCTGTGCAAAGTGGAAGGCTGAAACTACAATTGCATTCAGTTTGTATGGAACTCCGCTTGAATCAACAACTTATAAGTTTGCAAAATGTCTTAAACGTCGTTTCGGAATTATTCCAGGCGTAACAGATAAAAACTACATCACAAATTCATATCATGTTCATGTAACAGAACCTGTTGATGCCTTTACAAAATTGACATTTGAATCTCAGTTCCAGGAACTTAGTCCAGGTGGAGCAATTTCTTATGTAGAAGTTCCAAATATGGAAAACAACATTCCAGCTGTTATGGCTTTGCTCAAACATATTTATGAAAATATCATGTATGCAGAGTTAAATACTAAATCAGATTGCTGCCAGTGCTGTGGTTATACAGGCGAAATTCAGGTAGTTGAAGATGAAGATGGAAAATTAATCTGGAAATGTCCACAGTGTGGAAATACAGACCAGAACAAGATGAATGTTGCACGCCGTACTTGTGGCTACATTGGAACTCAGTACTGGAATCAGGGTAGAACTCAGGAAATTAAGGAAAGAGTTCTTCATCTTTAATTTTGTGAAATAATCTTACGGTCCCGTGTTTTAAGGCACGGGATTTTTTTTGGAGATGTAAATGTACTATGGAAATATAAAAAATTTTGATGTAGCGGATGGACTTGGTGTTAGAGTTTCTCTGTTTGTAAGTGGATGTAGAAACTGTTGTCCAGGCTGTTTTAATGAAGCTACATGGGACTTTAAATATGGTCAGGAATTTACAAAAGAAACTGAAGATAAAATTATAGAATATCTAAAGCCTTCTCATATTCAAGGATTTTCTTTGTTAGGGGGGGAACCTTTTGAGGAAGAAAATCAGGAAGTTTTAGCTCCTTTTCTTGAGCGTTTAAAGGAAATCTACCCTAAAAAGGATATTTGGGCTTGGACTGGTTATGTTTGGGATCGAGACTTGGTTGCAGGTGGTAGAAAGTATACCGAATATACTGATCGCATGCTTAAATGTATTGATGTTCTGGTTGATGGCCCATTTATTTTAGAGCAGAAAAATCTTATGCTGGAATTCCGTGGTTCTGAAAATCAGAGGCTTATTCATCTGCATGAAGGGGAAATAAAAAATCCCGACTCCTGGAAGCATTAAACAGAAGTCGGGAAAAGCTATAACTATGGAGGTTATTAACCTTTAAGGCCTACTTTAATTTTTTTGAGGTATTTGGAAGCACTGGCAGGTAAGACAAAACCATGTCCTTTAATTCCTTGTAGTGGGCTTTTTCGTTTCCATCACCTAATTCATTTATATGTTTTACCTGAGCAATTCCCCTCATTTCTTCAATATTATGGTAGCCGTGACTCTTCATAAATTCTTTTAGTCCTGTTTGAATATCAATTGCAACATTTGGATTTGTAAATTTAGCCTGACCAATTTCGATAGCACTGCATCCGGCCATAATAAATTCAACTGCATCTTTCCAGTTCTGAATTCCTCCAATTCCTACTACAGGCACACGTTCCTCTGGAGGAAGTTTGTTAATTTCTTCTATTACATCGTAACAAATTCTAAGAGCCAGCGGTTTAAGGCCTGGTCCAGAGTAACCGGCATGAACGTTATTAAAAAAAGGTTTTCCTTTATCAATATCAATTGCTACACCATGAATCATATTAATAAGACTGATTGCATCGGCACCGGCTTTAATACATGCCAGGGCAATAGGACGGTTGTCAGGGGCGTTTGGGCTGAGTTTTACCATAAGAGGTTTACTTGTAGCTACTCGGACGGAACTTACACAGTAATAGGCAGTTTCGGCACTCATACCCCATGCAAGACCGGCTGCTTTAATGTTTGGACAGGAAATGTTCAGCTCAATCATGTTGCAGTCGGTTTTATCTAAAAGTTTTGCACCTTCAACGTAAGATTCAATATCACTTCCGGCAAGGTTGGCAATTACTACAGGTCCCAGGCCAATCATTCCGGGAAGCAAATGTTCTATAAAATAAGGTACCCCAGGATTTTGGAGCCCGATGGAGTTCATGTTTCCACCTGCAACTTCCAGGCTTCGTTCTCCCCTGTTACCGGTTCTTGGTTCTAATGTAACCCCCTTTGAACAGATGCCGCCCCATGCTGCTACATCGCTAAGGCCGCGGAAATTGTGACCATAGGCGAATGTTCCTGCAGAAGCAATTGTTGGATTTTTGAATTTTATTCCTGCAATTTCAGTAGAAATATCAGGTTCTTCATCTTTATCTAAAGGTTTGCGACGGGCAGGAGGTTTTGGAAACTCAAGAATTTTTGAATCGAAAACAGGTCCATCTTTACAACATCGTTTAAGACCTTCGCTTGTTTCGACCATACAGCCCAAACATGCACCAAGGCCACAAAGCATACGGTGTTCCATACTAATCCAGCATTTAATTCCAAGTTTTTCTGCAAGATTTTTTACATAAGCAAGAGCAGGCGTTGGACCACAGGCGTAAATAAGTTCGTAACCAGCTTTTTTTACAGCTTCTTCCGAAAAGGCTGCAGGGAGCATTCCATGAATACCAACCGATCCATCATCAGTAGTGATAAAGAGATGAGCGGGATTTACATTTTCAAGTCCATAAGAACCCGACTTAAAACTTGCATAAAAATCGTAAGAGCCGTCTGGAAGGGAAGATGCAAGATTTGCAACAGGGGCAACTCCAATTCCTCCTCCCACAATAGCAATTTTTGGTTTTTGAACCGAAATTATTTTATTTTCTGGGCGAGGCCATGGAGTTCCCAAAGGGCCAATTACAACTATTGGCTCACCTGTGTTCATGTGGCAAAGTTCTTTTGTTCCTTCACCTTTTTCCAAAATCATAAATTGAACGGTAATTTCTTTTTTTCCATTTTTGTTAATTCTTTCTTCAGCGTGATATACGCTTATAGGACGATTGTAATTTACATTGGATTTTTTACTTTTTATTAAATAGAATTGTCCCGCTTGTGGAGTTACTTGGGTTTGTCTTTCAAGTTCAAAAGTTGTTTGCAAAAGATACACATTTGCTTGACCTTCGACCAATTTGCAAATTTCTACAAGTGCATCTCCATAATATAGAAGACCTTTTCCTTCATCGTCTATTTCAGCCAAATCCATATATTAATTACCCCATATAAAATGATAAAGTTAGGCAAGACTAACTATAATTTTATAATCAATATATCAAAATAAATGGAAAGGGTCATCAAATTTTGAAAAAAAAGCATATTTAAATTATTATTTACACAAACAAAATTATGACTAAAGTTGAATTGAGAAAAAAAATAAAAGCTCTTTTAAATGATTCTGTGGAAACTTTTCCAAAGGCATCGGAATTAATTTGTCAGCGTATTCTAAATTCGGAAATTTATAAAAAATCCTCCATCATCCTTTCGTATATGGCTCTTGCAGATGAAGTTAATTTGGACAGTTTTATGGAACAGGCTCTAAAAGATGGAAAAAAGGTCTATGTTCCAAGAATAATTCCTAACTCTTCACAAATGGATTTTTATGAAAAGACTTATGATTCAGAATTAAACTATTACGGTATTAAAGAACCTCTTGAATCTGCACCAAAATTCCAAATAAAAAATGATGATGAAGAAATATTGTTTCTTATACCGGGACGTGCGTTTTCTTTGGAAGGAGCCAGACTTGGAAGGGGAAAAGGCTATTATGATACATATATTTCAAAGTTAAAATCCTGCATTTCCCAATCCAATTTGGAATTGATTCATTTAGCAGGAGTTTGTTTTTCAATTCAGATTTCAGATAAAATTCCGATAGAAAAACATGATGAAAAAATGAGTTATATCATCACTGATAATGAATTTTGTAAAATAATTTAATAAATTTTCATTTAAAAATCGCAATTATAATATACCTGTGCTAAAATAGTACAATATTTATAAAAACGGAGTGTTTATAAAATGGCTGAAATTTCTATTAATGAAGCAGACTTAAGCTCGAAGTACAGAGTATCAAAGAAAATCTTCTTGATTATGTTTCTAACTTATGTTCTACCTCTATTATCATTTCCCTTATTTGCATTATTTACAGGCGGTTTTACTTTTGCAGAATGTATGACATTATGCATGAATCCATTGTGTATTATTAGTCAGATTATGGCTGTCGTACTTCCAATTGTTACTTATGTAGCATTTAACAATGTAGTAAAGAGTTATGATGGTACAGATGAGGCTATTAAGCGAACAAATAAGTTTTTGAATATTACAGAAACCCTTACTTTTGCATTGCCAATTTCAAATACCCTTATATATGGTCTTATTATTGGTATTTACAATATGAAAAAGGGAATTGTACCAGAAGCTTTCAATGGAACTTCTTATATTTTCTATTCTTTTGCAATAATGTTTGGCGGCGGAATTTGTGTTGTTGCCGTTTTTTGTTACATTCTTTCAATTTTTTCAATGGAAAAAAATGTAGATTGGTTACCATATAAAAAAGAATATCAGGGTTTTTCATTTATGCAGAGAAACCTTTTGATTATCTTCTTTGTAATGGTTGGTATGATTTTGCTTTTGGCATCTATTGTTGATGTTCCTGCAAATGATGAACTTACTAGAAATGCTTTGTTTGCAAAAAAAATGTTTCCAATGGGTATTTCTATAGCTTTATTTGGTTTGGTTGATATGTACATTCTTTTAAGTGATGTAAAAAATGTTATCAAACTTACAAATAAATTTTCTGAAGATCTTTGTAACAAAAATTATTTGACTCCTACAATTCCTGTTTTAATTCGTTGTGAATTGGGAGAATTGGCAAATTCATTAAACCAGTTACATTATTCTACACAGGATCTTTTGATTGATTTTAAGAGTTCAATTGATACTACTACACAAAATGCTCAGGAACTGGAGAGACAAATGGGTCTTGTAAAGAACGAAGTTTCATCTATTAGCGATGGTATTGGTCTTGTACAGGAACAGATGTCAAATCAGTCTGCTGGTGTAGAAGAAGCTTCTGCTTCTGTAAATCAGATTATGGGCCGCACTCGTGCTTTGAATGATAATATTGAATCGCAGGTTTCTGCCGTAACTCAGTCTTCTGCCGCTGTAGAAGAAATGGTTGCCAATATCAATTCTGTTACACAGGTTCTTGGAAAGAATAGTGAATCTGTAAATGCACTTACTCAGGCTTCTGATGATGGACGTCGTTCTGTTGATATTGCCGTTCAGACTTCTCAGCAGATTATTGAACAGTCTGCAAGTTTGTTGGAAGCTTCATCAATTATTCAGGCAATCGCTTCTCAGACAAACTTACTTGCTATGAACGCCGCAATTGAGTCTGCTCATGCAGGTGAAGCAGGAAAGGGATTCTCTGTTGTTGCTGATGAAATTCGTAAGCTTGCTGAACAGTCTAGTTTGCAGGGTAAAACAATTAATGAAAGTCTTAAGAATCTTTCTGGTTCTATTCAGGCTGTTGCAGATAATACAAAAGAGGTTCAGAAGAAGTTCGATGCAATTTATGATTTAGCAAGTACTGTTAGATCTCAGGAAAATGTCGTAATGAATGCCATGACAGAACAGTCAGAAGGTAACAAGCAGGTTCTTGAGGCAATGGAACACATCCGTAACTCAACTTCACAGGTTACAGATGGTTCTCAGGAAATGGTTGCTGGAGCTGAACAGGTTCTTATTGAAATGAAGAATCTTAACGAACTTACCCATAAGATTAATGCACAGATGGGAGATATGAGTACAAGTATTACAGGCATTTCAAATGCTGTACAGAAAGTTTCAGAATCTTCACAAGATAATCAGATAGGAATTGATGAGCTGTCAAAACAGATAGGTGCTTTCCAGCTCTAGTAGAGAGTTTCTCCAAGAAGTCGGGCTGCAAGGCTAACTGCCAAAATTGCGGTCTGATTTCTAACATCCAGAATTGGATTAACTTCTACAATTTCTGCAGATTTTACTTTACCAATAGAGGCCATTTCTTCCATGAGGAGAAGGGCCTCTCTGTTTGTTAATCCTCCAGGAAGAGGAATACCGGTTCCTGGTGCGTACATTGGATCTAAGACATCCATATCAAAACTTACGTGAATCCAGTCTGCGTGAGTTTCAAAGAATTTCAAAACTTTTTTTACAATTTCAGAAAAGCCCTGGCGGTCTATATCACTCATGGTAAAAACGGTAACGCCTGCTTTCTTCATTAAAACTTTTTCTCCTGGATCCAGGTCCCTACATCCAACAAAACAGATATTGTGTGGATCGACTTTCTGCCCTTCAAAATAAAGGTTTGTAAGATCAGGTAAACCAATTCCTGCAGATGCGGCAAGACATTCCCCGTGAATATTTCCAGTTGGACTTGTGTTTGTGTCGTTAAAATCTCCGTGGGCATCTACATACAAAACACCAATTTTTTTATTTTCTTTTTTGGCAGATGCTGCAAGTCCTGCAAGAGTACCAAGTACAATTGAGTGGTCTCCTCCAAGAACAAGAGGGAAGTCTCCTTTGCTAGAAATTTCTTCTACACTGGCAGCAAGTTTTGTACATGCATTAACAATTGGTTTTAAGTACTTTGCCTTTGGATTTCCTACCTGCTCATATTCCTGTGGCTGAGGCTGAAAAATATCGGCATGTTCAAAAGTTTTATGATTAAGAGATTCGAGTCTTTCCTTTATACCTGCAAGACGAATTGCAGAAGGCCCCATATCTGAGCCATGACGACTGGCCCCAAAATCTAGGGGCATTTCTAAAATGTGTACATTCATAATGTTTATATTATAAACCTATTTTAGTAATTATAGGGATTATTGTCTTTTTCTATATCATATAGAAGTTCAAGACGTTCTCGGTCTGTGTTTTTATCTGCAAGTTTAAGAAAGAGTGCAAATTCTGCAATATGCCAGGCGTTTTCTTTTTTTATTAGATTGTATATTTCTTCAACATCTAGGCCACTTGCCTTCATTAAAGCATGGGTTGACCCATAGAGAAAGTTTGGTTTTGCGTGAAGTTTTTTGGCAAAGTTTCTGCAGTGGTTTATAAGATCAAAGCGAATGTATTTAGCATCATTACCGAAGTGGAGGACAAGTTTTTGTTTTTCGGGAATTATTTGCTCTTCAATAATTCCAATTCCCTGGCCATTTGCAGGTTTCCAGATATTTTCTTCGGAATCATAAACCATAGCTCTTTGCATAAGTACCTCTTTTAACATCTAATATAATAGGATTCGTTCAAAATTACAAAAGTTTTGTTCTATGGAAAAGTATCCTTCTCGTGTTATAATACTTGCCTAATGGCTTATACGGATAAATTACCACAAGGGATTTCTTTACAGGTTTTTAATGGAGATTCTTTAATTTTTCAAAGTTCTGGAAAATGGTTGCATCCTCTTTTTGAATTCGAGGATTTTTTAAAAACTTATGATGGCCCTAAAGATGATTTAAAATCGCATGATTCTGCAATAGGAAAAGCAGCTGCTCTTTTATCAATTCGTTGCGGAATAAAAAAAATTAATGCAGAGCTTTTAAGCCAAAATGCCAAAAACTATATTGAAGAAGTAAATCAGAAAGCAGAAGATTCTCAAAAAATTGAACTTATATGGACAAATTTAATTCCAAAACTTTTGTGTCAGACCGAAAACCAGCTGGAAGATTTGCACGACAGCGATCAGATGTATTTTCTTCTTCGGCAGAGGGCAAAAAAAGTTCAGGGCTTAGATATTTCTGTTCAGAATCTTACTCATTCCTTTGGCCACATAAACAATCTTTCTTTTGAGCTAAAGGCTGGTGGCCACCTTATGATTTGCGGAGAAAATGGAGCTGGTAAAACAACACTTTTGCGTCTTATTGCAGGGGTATATAAAATTGAACAAGGTCAGATTCTGATTGATGGAAAGTCGCCTAAGGAACTGGAAAAATACACAATTGGCTATATTCCTCAATTTACCGATAAGGCAACTTTAAGTCTTTCAGTGGAAGAAGTTGTAGGATTGGGGATAAAGGCAAAAAAAAATGATAAAGAAAAGATAATTTCTAATAGTTTGCGACGAACTTGTTCTAGTAATCTGGCAAAACGAAGTTTTAATAGTCTTTCTGGTGGCGAAAAACAGAAGGTTCAGCTTTCGCGTTGTCTTGCCCAAAATGCAAAGGTCTTGCTGCTTGATGAACCAACTGCCAGTTTGGATGCAGAAAATAAAGAAATGGTTATTAAAATTTTGCTTTCTCTTACTATTTCAGAAATTCCTACAATTATTGTAGTTACGCATGATAAAGAACTTGAAAAAATGCCTGGATGGGACAAACTCTATCTTGGGCAGAATTCTGTAAAAGATGTACAGGTGGAAATAGATGATTGATAGATTTGTCCTTTTGTTTAGTCTTGCACCTGTTACTCGTGGTTTTATTGCCATGCTTATAAGTGGTTTTTCGTTTCCTCTGTGTGGAGTTATGCTTTTGCGTCTGGATCTGGTTCCTATGCGTTATATGCTTATGCATGGAGTAATTTTGGGTGGTGCAATTTCTTTAGCTTTAAATTTACCAATACTTCCAGTTACTCTGCTTATAAATTTGCTATTAATTTTTGCAATGATATTTTTTACCAGGAGTCAAAGTTTTGGTTTTAGCGGGGCTTCTGCTGGAGCTATGGTTTTTAGTATGGCCCTTGCTTCCATCATCATGCATGTAAATGACGTTCCTGCAAAGGATACCCTTAGTTTGATGTGGGGAAGTCCTTTTGCACTTACAAGTACTGATCTTGTTGTACTGGCTGCTTTGGCAGTACTGCTTGTGCTTTATATAATTTTAAATTTTAGGAACATTGTTACCATCTTCTTTAATTCAGAAATAGCCATTTCTCTTGGAGTAAAGGTTGGATTACATAGAAATATTATGGTTTTAATTATTGCTCTTGTTGTAGCACTTGCTATGAAACTTTTAGGGGCTTTTCTGGTAGATGCCCTTTTGATTCTTCCGGTTTTGAGTGCAAGCGTTGTTTCTGGAAAAAAGTTTTTGGGCATGAAAAAGCTCTTTATCATTAGTTCAATTATAGGATTGGTTCTGTCGGCATTTGGATTTTTGCTGGCTGTAGGAATAAATTGGCCTCCTGCAGCAACAATTTCCATGCTTTCGGGTTTTGCCTTTCTTATATTTTGTATATTTAGGAAATTTTCAACAGGAGTAGGTCGAAAATGAGAAAAATTATTTTTTTGTTAGTTTTGATTGGTGGTCTAGTTTTAACAGGTTGTCGTCAAACAAAAAAAATTACAGCTAGTTCCGATGAAGGAAAAATTGTTGCATCAACTTCATGGACAGCAGCATTTGCAGATATTGCAGGTGCAGATCAGGTAAAAATTATTGCCCCAGCAAGTTTACAGCATCCACCTGAGTATGAAATTACAGTAAGCGATATTCAAACTATCGAAAAAAGTCAGTATTTCATTTATGCAGGTTTTGAAAGAATGATGAAGACTTTGGGCGATGCAGTTGGACAAACACAAATGGTAAAAATTACATGTGATAATTCAATAGAAACTGTGTCAAAAGAAAGCCGAAAAATTGCTGAAATCTGGGGAAGCCAGGAGAAATGCGAAAAACGTCTTTTGGAATATGTAAGTGAAATTACGAATGCTAAGGCTGATTTGGAAAAAAGAGGACTTGCAGGGGCTAGAGTTCTTTGTAATAAAAATCAGACTTATTTGGCAAAAGATTTAGGTCTTGAAATTGCAGCTGTATTTGGTCCAGGTCCAGTTACAAGTGATCAAATTGCAGATGCTAAAACAGGAAATTATGACTTTATAATTGACAATGTTCATAATCCTCAGGGGGCTCCTTTGGCAGAAGTTGCTCCAAATGCAAAATATGTTGTATGGAGAAACTTTCCTGAAAATGTGGAAAGAGGAGCTCTTTTGAATGTAATCAAGGCAAACATTAAAACCTTGGAATAGAAATTATAGATAAAGAACTTTTGTGTTAAAAAAAAACAAGGCTCCCAAACAGTAACACTATTTAGAAGCCTTGTTGTTCAGCTGTGCTGAACATCGGAGAGAGTTTATCAGCTTATTTATAAGCCTCTTATAATATAAGTATAAATCAAAATAAAATCAATATATTCTTAAGTAATAATTAAAATTTATATTTTTAATAAAGTTTTATATAAGACTTTATTGATTATCCTAAAGCATTGGGTTATCATAAAAATATGAGTAAGAAGACCCAAGAAATATACCAGTCAATAAATAATCTTAATAATTTGCAAAAGGAATTGGAAGATTATAACAAGAATTTGCAAGATCGCAAGCTTGAAGACATGGGCTTTAAAATGGAACAGGAACTTAAAAAGCTTAAGTTTTGGATAGATTCTTTATATTCCTTCAACGGAAAATCTACAAGTCTTGCTAAAAAGAATGCCAGTAAAGAAAATGGAAAAAAGGGAGGTCGCCCTCCAAAGGCCGTTTCGGAAGCAAAAAAAATGATTAGGGAACTCGAAACAGAAATTCCTGAACTTGAACATACATTAGAATTAACTGATTCATTGGAAGAAAGAGAAATAATGGAAAAAGATTTGCAGGAAAAGAAAAATAGACTTTCAGATTTGCAAAGTGGCTTAAAAATTTATATGGCAAGCAGATAATAAGCAGATAATCTAATAATTTTGTAAAAAAAATATAGTAGTTTTATATAAGCAACAGAGGTATACTAAAAAATAGATGGAATATATACAGCAATCTTCAGTTTCTAATTTTTTCATTATCTTTAATCTAAAGAAGAAGACTTTTACTTTTTCTAAGGATGCTGAAGCTTTTTTTCCTGAAGGTTTAAAGACAAGTTATGATATTTCATTTGCTAAAGAATTGCTTGAAAAAGGATATGTAGATAAAGAAACTGCTGTAATTGTTTATCAGGCTTACAAAGAAATTATTCAATCAAAAGAAGTAAAATCCATATCTCGCGAAATTCAAGTTAAAAACCGCCAGGGGAATCCTTGTTGGTTCCGTTTGGATTTTTTGCTCTCAGATCCTAAAAAACGACTTATAGTAACTTTTAATAATATTAGTGAAAAAATCCAGTATTTTAATCATTTATCAAAGCTTTTGGATTATGATGAATTGACAGGACTTTATACTCGTTCTGCTTTTAAACACAAGGTTGATAGCGTTACCCAGCCTTATGCAATTCTTTATTTTGATATATGGCACTTTAAGGCAATAAACGATACATACGGAAGTGCGGGTGGAGATTTACTTTTAGTTCACATTTCGGATGTTCTGAAACTTCATTTACATAATGAAAGTAATGGATTTGCAGAACGTATTGTTGCAGATCGTTTTGCGGTTCTTGTTTATACAGACAAGGTTTACATTGAACAATTTACAATGAATCTTGTAAAAGAAATTAAAGATTATGATTTAAATTTCAACATTGTTTGTAATGTAGGTATTTATTTAAATGAACCAGAAAAAAATCTATCTGCAAATGCTAAAGTCGACAGGGCTTTAACTGCTCAAGAAATTATTAAGGGAAGTTATACAAAAACCTTTAATTACTATACCGAAAAACTTACAGAAAATTTGGTAAATGAACAGAGCCTTACTTCTGATATGTTGTCGGCCCTGGATAATAATCAGTTTGTTTTGTACTATCAGCCACAATACAGTCATATTACCGGTAAGATTGTAGGTGCCGAGGCTTTGGTTCGTTGGGCACATCCAGATTTAGGTTTTATTTCGCCAAATCAGTTTATTCCAGTTTTTGAAAAGAACAACTTTATCACTACTTTGGATATGTACGTTTTTGAGCAGGCCTGTAAGTTCATTCGAAATTGTATGAATCAGGGAATTCCTGTGGTTCCTATATCAACAAACTTTTCAAGATATGATGTTATTGAACCAGAGTTTGTAGAAAAGCTGGAAGAATGTCGTGGACTGTATAATGTTCCAGTTGAAAAGATTCGCATAGAAATTACAGAAACCGCCGTTATTGAAGGAAGTTCCTACATCAATTCTGTAGTTAAAAAATTACAGGAGCATGGTTATGTTGTTGAAATGGATGACTTTGGTTCTGGATATTCTTCTTTAAATGTATTGAAAGATATTAATTTTGATATTATAAAGCTTGATATGCGTTTTATGTCCAACAAGGAAAAGAACGAACGCGGTTCTATAATTTTAAGTTCTGTAGTTGGAATGAGTGCTAAACTGCAAATGGCAATTATTGCTGAAGGTGTAGAAACAGAATCGCAGGCCGATTTTTTGCGTGATATTGGTTGTGAAATTATTCAGGGGTTCTTTTATTCTAAGCCTATTCCTGAAATTGATTTTATTGAAAAGCTTAAAAATAGCAATTAGTCTAAAATGAAACTAAACTGATAGAGGAAAATATGTCAAAGTACGGATTGGTTATGGAAGGCGGTGCAATGAGAGGAATGTTTACTGCCGGAGTAATTGATGTTTTTATGGAAAATGGTGTGAACTTTGATGGAGCAATTGGAGTTTCTGCCGGAGCAACTTTTGGCTGTAATTTTAAATCTAAACAACCTGGACGTGCCATCCGTTATAATAAACGTTTTGCCCGAGATAAACGTTATTGTTCTTTATCAAGCTTGATTAAGACAGGCGACCTTTATGGTGCCGATTTCTGTTATAACAAAATTCCAAATGAACTTGATATTTACGATGTAAAAACCTACCGCGAAAACCCAATGCCTTTTTACATTGTAGCTTCTGACTGTGTAACCGGAAAACCAGTTTATAAGGAACTCAAAACCTGCGATGCTCATGATTTAACTTGGATGCGTGCAAGTGCTAGTATGCCTTTGGCAAGTAAAATTGTGGAAGTAGATGGATATAAACTTTTGGATGGAGGGATGACAGATTCAATTCCTCTTCAATATTTTGAGTCAATTGGTTACGACAAAAATATTGTAATTTTGACTCAGCCAAGAAACTTTGTAAAAGGTCCAAACAAGCTTATAGGTCTTATGCGGATGGCTCTAAAAAAGTACCCTGCGATTGTAGATGCAATGGCAAAGCGTTCCGAAGTTTACAACCAGGAAAAAGAATATGTTTTTGCACGCGAAAGAGAAGGTTCCGCTTTTGTAATTTGCCCAGATACAGATTTAGGAATTAGTAGAACTGAACATAATCCTGATGAACTGCAAAGAGTTTATGATCAGGGTCGAAAGGTTGCAAACAATTCATTATCTGCTGTTATTTCTTTTTTAAAATCCTAATCCAAATTGCAGGAATTTTTAATTCCTGCAGTTCTTTACCAGAAAAAGTTCCGCCATTTAACAAGTCCTCGTAAGTTCCGTCCAAATTGTTGTAAATGGATTTTTCTGAATCTTCACTGTTTACTGCAATAACAATCTGGTCATTATAATACTTACGTTCAAACATAAACTGGGTGTTTGTAACGGCAATTTGTTTGTAGCTTCCTTTTTGCAGGGCAACTTCATTTTGTCTGATTTTTGCAAATCGTTTTATTACATCTACCAGCACGTTCGGGTCAGTTTGAGGTTTAGCAAAATCAGGCATTGGGGCAAATGGAGGCAGGCTAGGGCGGAGCTGGAAGTCATCGTACTGGCCGCGTTTACCTTGTATGCCGAATTCGGAACCGTAATAAATTGACGGAATTCCTGGAATTGTAAAAGCAAGTCCATAAAGAGGATAAAGAAACTCCGATTTTTTTACAGTACTCGCAATTCGGTTTACATCGTGGTTATCTAGGAATGTGTAGAGTGGAGAATGATTATAGATTCCAGGATCTCCAAATTCACGGTTTAAATTAAAAGCTGGGTCAAAAAAGTTTGCGTCGTTAAAGCCTGAATAAAGGGCTGTATAAATTTGATAGTTTGTAACACTGTCTAGCCGGCCTGGACGAACCCAGTCGTTATAATCGCCATGAACAACTTCGCCCATAAGCCAAAAATCCTGTTTACGCGATTTACAAAACCGGTTCAAATTATCCATAAAGTTTTTAGAAAGTACGTCTGCCGCATCCAGGCGGAGGCCGTCGATTTTAAAATCCTTCATCCACATTTCTACTGCACCAAACAAGTGCTCCTGAACTTGTGGATTATCTACGTTGAGTTTTACCAGGTCCTTGCAACCAGCCCAACCATCATAATCAAAAGGGTCTCCGTAGTTACTCTGGCGGTCAAAATGAAGATTAAGATACCAGTCCTTGTATGGGGAATTTTGTCCGTTTTGTAAAAGGTCCTTAAAGGCAAAAAAGTCGCGGCCAGTGTGATTAAAGACAGCATCAAGCACAATTGAAAAGCCCATTTCGTGAGCCCTGTTACAAAAACTTGCGAATTTTTCGTTATTTCCAAGGCGGCGATCTACGTGGTAATAATCCAGGGTGTCGTAGCCATGTTTTGAAGATTCACAAATTGGTCCAATGTAAAGAAGGTTTACCCCTAAATCTTTTATGCGTTCCAGTTCCCCTTGCAGAAGGTCAAAACCATTTCCAGCCGGACATGTAAAGTTGTTGTTTTGGGGACAATTAAAGAGTCCGAGTGGATATATATGATAGGTAATTTTATCTGAAAATAAAAAGTTTTCCATTTTTCTGTACTCCTATGACGCTATGCAACAACACCATAAATAAAACTGTGGATTATCTGGTGAATAGTCTGGTCAGTTGCCTGTAGATTATTGTTTAAGAGATTTGTTACCACAGAAATTACATTGTTCTGGAAGAGCAGGCTGTAAAGGGCTTCTTTATCTTTCATGTTTCCAATTTCTTTTGTTGATTGCAGAAAAAAGTTCTGGTAGCAGTCTCGAATTTTGTCCAGTAAAGGTTGATAAAGTTGCTTAGATTCACTTTGACTTGGGGCATTGTAAAGGACAGAGTGAAGGCGGTAAAAATCTGGATTTTCCTGAGCAAAATTAATTTCGGCTTTTAAAAGTTTGGTCAGGCTTTTTATAAAGTCGTGTTCGTAGCTGGCAGCCTCTGTAATAGTATTTAGAAGTTCCTGCCCCTTGCTTTGAGCAATTTGACTAAGAAGTCCCGACTTGCTTCCAAAGTGATAATAAAGAGTAGGTTTTTTAATTCCTGCTTTATTACAGATTTCCTGAACGCCAACTGCCTCGTAGCCTCTTGTTGCAAAAAGATTAATAGCGATTGATTGGATATTTAAAAATGTTGATTCGTCTTCCATGAGATTTAATATACCGAACGGTAGGTAAAGTGTCAAGCGAATAAATTTCTGTCTGTAGATATATATCTGTAGATATGTAATGGAAAAGCGAAAAATGGAAGGTTTAAAATGAATAGTGCAGATGGCACTATTCATTTTAAGTCTCGAGTTTTTTCACAAAACTCTGTTTATTTACATGTTCGCTTACGCGAACGTTTTGTAAATCCTCAGTTGTTGAAACAACTTGCGGTTTACAAAATTAAAGGACAATTTTACTCAAATCTTTTTTATTTATTTTAAATTCATGGGTCAAAAGGTCTCAAATTAAAAATTGAAACTAAAGCATTTGAGTAAAATTGTCCTTTCATCATCATAAAAAGTGATATGGGAAGGCTTTTCTTTATCATAAAAAAAGGAAAACTGGGGAAATTATTTTGTTTGTAAGCTTTTTACAAGGTTGGCACGATATTTGCTATATATTTAGTGTAGCAAGAACAAGTTTAGTTCCCAGCTACAAGGAAACCCAACAAGCTTCCGACATATTCAAATTACAAGGCCTTGCGACTAACGCCTGGCTAGGAGGAATTTATGAACGAATTAGCTCTTTTTAATGACTTGTTTGATGGATTTGGAGATGACGGATTCTTAATGCCATCTTTCAATTACAAGAAGGTTTTTGCACCAAAGGTTGATGTAAAAGAAGAAAAAGATGAATATACAATGGAGATGGATCTTCCTGGAAAAACAGAAAAAGATATTAACATCGAATTCAAGAATAATGTTTTGACAATTTCTTCTGAATCTAAATCTGAAAAAGATGAAAAGAAAGAAGAAAAAGCCGAAGCAAAAGAAGCTCCAAAATATTTGATTAAAGAGCGTACTTACTCTAAGTTCTCAAGAAGCTTTACTCTTCCTGATGATGTAGATGCCGAAAACATTACTGCTAAAGTTGAAAATGGCGTATTGCATATTGATATGCCACGTAAAGCAATTGCAGCAGCTCGCAAAATTGCAATTACAGCAGCTTAATGAAGTAATCTAATTTGGAAGCCAGTTCCTGCAAGTAAAGGGCACTTTACATAAGGGGCTGGCTTTTTTTGTTTTTAAAATTATTTAACCTGATTGCAAGACCTTTTCAATTGTGATAAATTGTTTCTACTTTTAGTGCAATGCTAAAAAGAAACCGGGGTGCTTGGAAATTCCAGGCTGAGAATACACCCGTAGGTCTTCGTATGAGGACCCAACCTGATCCGGATAATGCCGGCGGAGGAAGATAATGAACAAATCTTCGCTTTTTAAAATCTTTACATGTTCAATTATTGGTTTGACAGTTCTTTCTGGCTGTTCAAAAAAATCTACTAAATCTAATGATCCACGTTTAAAGGAAGTTGTAATTTACACTTACGATTCTTTTATTTCTGAATGGGGAGCTGGCCGCGAAATTGGTGAAAAGTTTGAAGCTTCTTCAGATTATACAATTACTTGGGTAGATTGTGGTGATGGAGTTCAGGTATTAAGCCGTGCTCTTCTTGAAAAGGATAATGTTCAGGCCGATATCATTCTTGGTCTTGATAATAATATTGCAGATAAAGCAAATGCAGCTGGAATTCTTGATCCTTATAAGCCAGAAAATGCTGATAAACTTATTCCAGAAGATGTTATAGAAGTTCTTGGAAAAAAATGGACTCTTACTCCATTTGATTACAGTCACTTTGCAATGATTTACGATACCCAATCTAATGTGCCATGTCCAGAAAGCCTTGAAGATCTTACAAATCCTGTTTATGAAAAGAAAATTATTTTGATGGATCCACGTACTTCAACACCAGGACTTGGATTTGTTGCTTGGACAGTTGCAATTTATGGTGATAAAGTTTTGGACTACTGGAAGGCTCTTAAACCAAATATTTTGACAATGGCTCCTGGTTGGTCTTCTGGTTATGGTCTTTTTAAGAAGGGAGAAGCTCCTTTAGTTATTTCTTACACAACAAGTCCTGCAAGTCATGTTGAATATGATAATACAGATCGTTACATTGCTCCTGTATTTGAACAGGGTCATACAATGCAGGTTGAAGGTGCTGGTATTTTGAAGGGTGCTCCAAACAAGGCTGGTGCTAAAGCCTTCTTAGACTTCCTTATTTCTGATGAAGCACAATCACTTATTCCTTTAACACAGTGGATGAATCCTGCAAACAAAAATGTAGAACTTCCAGAAAGCTACAAAATTGCCGCTCCAATTCCTTCTAAAACTCTTAATGCCGATCCAGCTAAAACTGAAAAGGCTGTAGAAGAAATTATGAAGGTTCTTGCAGAATAATCTGAGGCTTGCACTTGGATTTTTCTCATGTTATAAGAGTTGCCTGGTTTACTTTTTTCCAGGCGACCCTTTCGACTTTAATGGCTCTTCTTATAGGAATTCCAGCCGCTTTTTTTTGCGGTCGAAGGAAGTTTCCTGGTAGAAGATTCTTACTTTCATTATCTGCAATTCCCTTTTGTCTCCCATCACTTTTAATTGCTTTGGGCTATGTGACATTTTTGGGAATGAATGGGGGACTTAATCGCTTTTTAATGTTCATTTTTGGACTTGAAAAACCTCCTCTTAGACTTTTATATTCCTTTGCAGGTCTTATAATTGCACATGGTTTTTACAACTTCCCGCTGATAATGAAAAATCTTTCGGACGCTTGGGAAAGACTTCCTGTGGAACCTGCTGAATCCGCCAGACTTCTTGGGGCTAGTGAAGGACGTATTTTTAGGACTCTTACACTACATCAACTTATGCCTTCTATAGCTTCTTCAAGTCTGCTGGTTTTTATTTATTGTTTTTTGAGTTTTATTCTGGTTTTGCTTTTTGGTGGGATTGGGAATTCTACGCTCGAAGTTGAAATTTACAAGGCTGCCCGTGCCACCCTGGACTATAAACAGGTTGGACTTTTAGCCATAATTGAAACTTCAATTTTAATTGTTATAACAGTTTTCTATACTATGCTGGAGCAAAAGACTTCTAAACTGAAAGGACTTGCTTCGGAGATTTGGAATACAAGGATAAAGATGACTGGATTTAAAGAAATATCTGTATTCAGTCTGGTAATTCTTGTAATTTGTTTATTTTTTCTGGCTCCTCTTTTGGGAATTGTTTTTAATGCCTTTACTTCAAGTCAGACGGGAGTAACTGCGGGTCCTGCAGGAATTACACTAGCAACCTTTCGCAGAATTATTAAGATGAGGAGTTTCTGGCCTTCTGTTGCTTCTACTGTAAAAATAGGCTGCTGTACAGGTTTTTTGTGCACTCTGCTAGGATTTGCCTATTCACTTTTACTGCAATTTTTGGAAGGAAAAAACGGACGGCCTGTAAACATCATCTTTAAGGTTCTTCCAATGATTCCAATGGCAATTTCTAGTGTTGTTGTTGGAGTTTTAATTACAATGATTGTTCACAAAGGGAATGTAATCTGCCTGATTTTGGCCCAGTCGCTTTTGAACTGGCCGCTAGCTTTCAGGGTGATTTATCCTCATTTGTCAAAAATAAACAGGGATACAATGGATGCGTCCCTTATATTATCAAAAAGTAAGCTGGACATTATTTGGAGAGTTTTGTTACCAGTTAGTAAAAAAAGTTTGATAAGTGCTTTTGGCTTTTGTTTTGCCATTAGCACCGGAGATACCACCCTGCCGCTGGTTTTAGCCATTCCCAGGTTTGATACTTTATCATTATTTACCTATAGATTGGCTGGAGCTTACAGGTTTAACGAAGCCTGTGCGGCGGGTGTCATCTTGGGCTTAATTTGTGCCCTGGTTTTTATTCTTACAGGCCGTTTAAGAGCGGATTAAAGGTTTAAAATAATACTCCTTTCTGCATAAATTGTTTTACCAAAAGAATGTTCTGAATGTGTAATAGAAATTTTTATCTTTTCTTTCAGGCATAGATATTAAAGAAATTCCGGATTTTTCAAATAATAAAGAAGTTTATTTGTTTGTTACACAAGAAGAATATAATTCAAATCTTTTAACCTATGAAAAAATGATGGAACTGTATCCAAATGTAAAAGTTTCAGTAATGGAAGAGGGTGAATTGTAAATAAAAATCTTTCCCAAGGGGCGTTACGGGGGCAGCGTTGAGAACTTAGAACAAACAGGAAATATTTTAACACCTGCAGAAATTAACAATTTATGGGATTATGATACAACTCTTCAATATGCGATTTCAAGATTTTGGAAGGCTCGAATTCTTCCCTGAATGATGCTATATTAATATTTGGTTAATAGCATGAGCAATGAAATTACAGCAAAAACAATAGAAGCAAAAATTCTCACAATCAGAAATCAGCAGGTAATGATAGATCGAGACCTGGCAGAACTCTACGGAACAGAAACAAAAGTTCTGAATCAGGTTGTAAAAAGAAATATAGAGCGTTTTCCAGAAGACTTTATGTTTGCTTTGGACAAATCAGAAAAAGATGAACTGGTCACAAATTGTGACCGGTTTAAAACAATGAAGCATTCCTCCGTAACGCCTTATGCTTTTACAGAACAGGGCGTTGCCATGCTTTCATCGGTCCTAAAGAGCCCTACAGCAGTAGAAGTGAATATTCAGATTATGCGTGCTTTTGTCGCAATGCGACACTTTTTGCAAAACAATGCGAAAGTTTTTTCTGAGATCAACACAATTAAAAAGCAGCTTTTAGATACAAATGTTCATCAGAAAGAAACAGACAAAAAAGTAGAAGTACTTTTTGATTTAATCGACAAATACAACGTAAAAGATACTCAGTATCCGACTCTTACATTAAATCATACAACAAAAATGCATGACCGTTTTTTGATATATAATTAAATATTAAAGTAAAAAAATGGTACGATTTCAAGATATGTACTTGACTATATAGAAAAATACATATTATTATATAAATAAGAGGTAATAATATGATGGTAGATACAGCACAGATAATGCCAATTACTCAGTTGCAGAAAACTCTTACGCAGACTGTCAGAAAAGTTTCTGAAGACAAACAGCCTGTATTTATTATGAAAAATAACACAATGGAAGCTGTAATAATGTCTTTTGACCGCTACGAAAAACTTGCTGAATTGGAAGAACTTGAAGAACAGAAAGAAATTTATTCAATGGTACAGGAACGAATGAGTCATTATGATGCTTCAAAAAATGTCAGCTGGTCATCTTTAAGGAAAAAGTAATGGCAAAAAAATGGGAAGATAAAAAAGATGAATTTGATAAAATTCAATTAATTCCAGAAGCAGCCGAAGAGTACAATAATTTAGATGGAAGCATAAGAGTTGAAGTAGACAAAAAATTCACAAAACTTGATAAAAATCCATTTCTTGGATTCCCTTTGGGAAACAAGGCAAATATGGATTTAACAGGTTTTTATAAATTATATGCCTGCGGAAAGGTAGTCCGTATTGTTTATCGACTTTTGACTCCAGAAAAAGTAGAAATTATAGAAGTCTGGGGCATCGGTAAACGAGAAAATATGGAAGTCTATAAAGATGTAGACGACAGAAAAAATGGATAAAGCATAACAAAGAAGATGAATATGGGACAGAAGGATTACCTATTATTAAAATAGCAGAATTAAAAAATGGTATAACAGAAGCGACTCAATATTTTAATGGAGAGAAAGATCCAAAATATAACGTTGAAAACGGAGATATTCTTTTTTCTTGGTCAGGTAATCCAGATACTTCAATCGATATTTTTATCTGGTCGTTAGGAAATGGAATCTTAAATCAACATACTTTTAATGTAAAAAGTCATACAAATAATAAATGGTTCACATATTGTTTGTTAAAATATTTTAAGCCAAAGTTTTGCCATCGCGCCAGTTGTAAACAAATAACAGGGCTTGGACATGTTATCGCCAGCGATTTGAAGCAAATAGCATTTAGTTCAGGTGACAAAGCTGTATCAGATTTTGAGAACTTAATTACACCAATTATGAAACATATTTTTAATAATAAACTTGAAAATCAAAAATTGGTAAATATACGAGATACTTTATTACCAACGTTAATGAATAGTGAAATTGAGGTTAATGGGCTTATATTATGAGTGACAAAAAGAATAAAGGTTTATTTTTCCCTTCAATACCAAAGGATAAAGATTATGAAGATTATATAGCTTCACTTCTTGCTTGTGGTGGATATTATTTAGAACGAGGTATTCATTGCTGGATTGATGCAGAAGAATTATTGGAATTGGACATAGTTTCAACAAAATTTTCTAGCAATTCTGTAGATAGAAACCTAATAGAAATAAAATCTGGAAAATGGGGATATCCAGAGATCTTTAAAGTTTACGGGTGGATAAAATATCTTGAATATAATAAAGCAAGTTTTATAGTTCAGAAGGATAAAGATAAAACTGATTTAACAAAGGAACATTGCAAAAAATTTTTTAATATTGATTTAGTCATAGACAAAGAATCTGAGGACGGTTCTTGCCTTGATGATTCAGATCTTTTGTCAACATTTAACATGACTTCAAATGATTGTGAATATGCACTTTTGTATAGAATTGCATTTGGATTAGAAGCTGAAATGTTTATATATTTGCATGAGAGGGTAAAATCATTCTCAGAAGCAGAAGAAAATAATGGATATCTACAAGTTGAGAAATATTATAGACGAATAAACAGTTTAAGCTTCTTTTGTTCCGATGAAATAACAAGAATACAAGAGCTTATTTCTGCTTTTCATGAAAATAAAAACTTATCAGGAAGGCTTAGTGAATTAGAGGCAACTAAAAAATTCCCTAAAGAAGTATCTAGATTCAATGATGGTATTTTTAAAAAATTATTCTATCAGGTAGAAGACATTTCACCAATTTATGTATCCCTATATATAGAATTACTTGCAAAACTAGAATTGCTGAAAACATGTGTTCTTGATTATTTTTCTCCTAAAAAAGATGATATTTTTAATTTATTACAACATGATGCATTACCATTAAATGTTTGTATGACATTAAGAAATATGGATAATGATAAATATTTTTATTTGTATCCATATTTTTGGCAAGTTTTTATTTTCTTATTTGGAGGATTTATATTAAAACCTTATGAATCAGAAGAATATGAATTACTTTCACAATTAACAAAAATTCCTATTGAAGAAATCCCAAAAGCGTTTTCATTTTTTGATTCATTATTTCCATTAAAGGATGGAAAAAGTTGGTTCTATGATAAACCTGGAACTCAAATAAAGATGTTACAATTCTTTCCGCTTCCACTTGCTGGTACAGGAGTGTTTTTTCGTGCAGTAAACTATAGAAATAAAAAGGGATTACCTGAAGTTAATTATATGGAAGACTTACAGAAGCAATTAAATGACCATACCGTAAATGATATGAGAAAATGGGTTGTTCTTGAAAGTAAGTTTTTGGAAAGAGGAAAAAGATTTAAGAATTAGAAGGTATTGATTGCAGAGGTTGAGATATGAGAACAATTTATTTTGATGAAGCAGAAAATTCTGGGAATAATCTAGTTAGTTGGTAACTTAGAAATGTAATTAAAATAAAACAAAAAATGGTGGGGCGTGAGGAGGAATTGAACCTCCTAGTGCAATTATCATCATTAGATATATTATAGTATTTCTAGAAACTGCTTAGGTTAGCCCTTGCCCCATAACTGCACCAAACCAATCACTTGCAAAATCTAGAACTAAGTTTAAGAAATCTGCCATTCTGAATCCTCCATAAGTAGTAAATACAAAATGAAGCAAGAACTTAAGATAATAAATAAACAGAGTACAAGGAAATACTAATTCTATACCCAAATAGATGCTACTTGTTAAAAAAAATTTAACATATATTTAATTATTTATCAAATGAAATCAAGATCGGTTCATCATAATTTCCACAATTTTCATCCACATTATGATGTTTTCTAGACCCAATCTGTACTTTTAGTATTTCCTCGAAAGTAAAATAAGGAATTTTCTTAGTTTACATATCATTACTAAACTTGGGGAATGGAAGTATTTTCACAAATCTTAAAACAGATATTTTGAAAAACTTTGAAATTTCACTGCCAACAACAGAAACATTATCAAAGTTTCAGAATATAATTAAACCGATATTCGAAAAAGTGTTATCCACACAACGAGAAATCAAACAACTAGAAAATCTCCGTGATACTTTGCTACAAAAGTTGATAAATGGCGAAATTGAAGTTTAATTTCGAAAAATTTGTTGCTAATTGAGTGATTTTTTAGTATTTTTTAAAGATATTTACAATTTAAGGGAGAAGTTAATTGCAAAGTTTTGCTTTTTGGTATAAAAGTTTAGACTCAACTATAAAGGTTGAAGCCAAATTAAATTTTAATCTCTGGGCTAGTTGTGAATTTCAAGCAGATAATGAAAATTATTTAGATATTGGAATCTTGACAAAAAACACAAAAAACATAAAACAACTTTTCTTATTTGTTCCATTTTCAGTTAAATCTTCAAATATAAAGGATTTGGGATGTAAACTAAAAGAAAAGTTACCAAGTGCTTTATTTAATGAAAATTTATCGGTAAAATCTGTACAAAATAAACTGATTCCTTTAGAAAATGAAAAGAATCCTTCAAAAAATTTCTATGCATATACATTAAAAGATGAAATAAAGATAAATGATGGATTTGATAAAGCCATTTATGACAATGGTACTATATTAAGTATTAACCTTTTTGATGAGAAAACAAATAAGAGTTTATTTTCGAATTTGGAAAAAGAAAAGGATAATATTTATTTTCGTTTTAGAATAAAAAATGTTGATTTTAGGGAAATATTATGTTCATTTGAACCTACAACAAAAAGCTTTCAAAATTATTTCTACACAACATATACAATTGATTTTCGTTTTAATAATAAAAGAAGCTTGGGAGATAATCTTTTTCAACAAATAAATCTTTATGATAGATTTGTAATAGAATCTGTTCATTTTCTTTTAATTACAAAGACATCTGTAAATTTATTGACAACAGAAGAGTGCTCTCCAAGAAAACTTGAAAAAGATATATGGAATGATTATATTGACAATGAAAATACCGATAATTTGATTGCCTATCATTATAAAAAAAGTTTTAAGAATAAGGATACCGGTGAAATTAATTATAATAATGAGGCGGTTGATTTTTTTATAAAATATGATGTAGGAAAGTCAATTTTTTGGAAATATTTTTGGTTAACAATATTAATTGGATCCGCAGGCTCGATTTTAGGTAATGTTATTTGGAATCTTCCCTCTTGGATATGCAAATTAATTCAATGCTTCCAATAAAATAATATATCTTTTCATTTATCCGGATCCGTGATAAAATATTTTGATAGGGAGGATAGTTATGGCTTGTAATATTAAAAGAATCACTGCCGTTGATTCAAAAATAGACTCAATCTTTAGCGAACTCTCATTTTTGCGAACAGAATACCCTGAATTTTACAGTTGGTTTTATGATAAAGTAGTTCCAGGACTTTCAAATGGCACTCGTGAAGTATTTATTGCACAAACCACTTTAAGTTTTGGAAAAGTTAATGGTGTTTTGATTCTTAAAAATACAAATTTCGAAAAGAAAATTTGTACACTTTATGTGGACAAAGAAAGTCGAATGAATGGCTTTGGGCAGAAATTTATGAATATTGCATTTAATGAGCTTAATACCGACAAACCTCTTATCACAGTTTCTGATAATCGATTAAATGATTTTGATAGGTTGCTAAATAAATTCAATTTTGAATCAGTTGATGCTTTGCCAAATTATTATGCAAATAATCATACGGAGTTCACATTCAATGGACATCTGTATTTACCAGAATCTGTAATATATGCTTAATGCACTGTTTTCAATAAAGCCAGAATATGTTATGAGAATCTTTTCTGGTGAAAAGAAATTCGAATTTAGAACAACAGTGTGTAAAAAAATAATTTCCAAAATTATAATATATGAAACTTCTCCTGTAAGTAAAATTGTAGGAGAGGTTTCTGTTTCAAACATTTTAAAAGATACTCCTGAAAAAATCTGGAACCTTACTTGTAAAAATGCTGGAATCGAAAAATCAGCCTTTATGAAATATTTTAGTAATCGTGATTTTGCATATGCTTATGTTTTAAGCAATCCCATTAAATATGATAGACAAATCTCTTTAACTGAATTAAATATTTCATCTGCACCTCAAAGTTATTTATATATAGCGGACGAAGCAATAAAACAGGCGTTATAGAATTAATGCGAATAATCGTCTATCAACTGTTGACGGAATAAAAAGAACTCATTCAAGAAGAAAAAGTTTTGAACGGTCTTACAAATTTGAGGAAGTATATTGTTGAAAAAAATCATTTATTAAGCCTTACAACTGATTGTATGAATGAATCCATGTGGGGATTATATGCAGGAAACTATAATGGAATCTGTATTGGTTATGAAGTTGATTTTACAAATTCATTTATGCCTAAACGCATAGAATTTTCAAATAAAAATGAAACATTAAATGTAAAAATCACAAATCACATTATTAATTTTCAGCAAATAAAATATGATAATAAAGGTAATCACCCTTTACAATTGTTCAAAGATAGAAAATCACAGATTGTAAATGTCAACTATAATTTAACACATAAGAAAAAATGTTGGGCGACAGAACATGAATATAGAGCATTATTCCAGGACACTGATTTTCAGCTTGAAAATTACGGCATTTTTACAACAAAAGTGTTTTATGATGATAATATCTTAAATGAAATTAATTTTGGTTATAAGGTTTCAAAAGAAACAATTAAATCGATAAAACAATCAATCGAAAAATGATATACTAATTCAATAAACTTTTATATAGTTCGACCGGATTTAACAAAATTTGAACTAGTAAAAGAAAAGATTTAGCAGGCGTTGCGGGCGGCGATTGAGCCCGCAGAAGGGGTAGCGGACAAGCCAACAAAGTGGAGAGAATCGGCACTGTTTGCAGGGACGATTCGTGGGGCGACTTGGCTTGGGAGCGAGGGGAAGTCCTTCCCCTCCTTTTTTTTTACAAATCAGTTTCATACACATGAGGGGGTCTACTGAATCAATGCAAAGATAAAATCCTATAGATAGGAAAACACTTTAATGTACATGATAACCTACTAACACCGTTTTACTCTTTACAAGGGGTGTTAGTAGGTGTTAGTATGGTAGTAAGAGGTGCTTTATGGCTGAATCTATAGAAGAATTGGAAAAGAAAATAGAGGCTTTACCACGTGGAACAATCGTTACTAAGAATATTGACGGCAAGCCTTATTTCTATCAGCAGTATAAAGAAAACAAAAAAACAGTAAGCAATTTTCTCACAAACGATGAAGCTGAAAAAATGAGGCCTCTGATAGAAGAACGTCGCCAATTACAAAAGAAACTTCGAGAAATGAAAAAGAATCTTCCTGCATCTGCAAGGCCTGATGACAATACTTCTTTCATAATGAATGCTATAACAGGATCCGGACTTTTGGAAATGGCAGAAACTGCCAAAGATTTTAAGAAGCGTGACTGTTACGAAAAGATTTCTTCCTATCTGTACGGAAAACCAGCGGACAAGGTTTGTCTTGTTTATGGACTTCGCCGTACCGGAAAAACGACTCTCCTCAAACAACTTATTCTGGACATGAAAGAGGAAGACCGAAAACAGACAATATACATAAAGGCAAGGGTAGGGGAAACAATTGCAGATTTGAATAAGGATATAAAACTTGCACGCGAAAAGGGAATCAAGTTTTTCCTGATTGATGAAATTACTTTGCTTGAAGATTTTATTGATAATGCGGCTCTTCTTTCTGATGTGTATGCGGTACAGGGCTTAAAGTTTGTTCTTTCTGGAACGGATTCTCTGGGATTCTATTTTGCAGAAAGTGAAGAACTGTATGATCGTGCCGTTACTGTTCATACAACATTTATTCCTTATAAAGAACATGCTCGACTTTTAGGAATCACATCCATTGATGAATATATCCGTTATGGTGGAACCCTAAAAGCAGGGGAGTTGGATTTTGAGGATGAAGAACTGAATGTAGAGGAAGCTTCATTCCGTGATGATGAGACTGCAAGAAGGTATATCGATACAGCCATTTGTAAGAATATTCAGCACAGTTTGAAATGCTATCAAAAGGGACGCTATTTCAGACACCTTCGGGAATTGTATGATGCTAATGAGCTTACTAATGCAATCAACAGAATTATTGAAGATGAAAACCATGACTTTACCGTAAAGGTCATTACTGACTTATTTGAAAGTCACGACTTAGGTTCAACAGCACAACTTCTTCGTAAAGCTCGTGATGAAGAAAATAGAACTGATGTTCTGGATACAATCGACAAGTCTCAGATTCTAGCTACCTTAAAAAAGATTCTTGAAATTAAAGAAAAAGACAATCAGACAATTGGCATTACTGATACTCATGTGGAAGAAATAAAACAGTATCTGAAACGACTTGATCTAATAGACGACCTGGATATTGAAACTCTTACAGGTAGTGAAGGAAAGCTTAATTATACAATCTTTACACAACCAGGAATGAGATTCTGCCAAGCACAGGCTTTGGTTTATTCATTAATGAAAGATGAACAGATAAAGAACCTTCAAGAGCGTGAAATTAATCTTATTACAGAAAAGATAATAGAAGGTGTTCTCGGTCACATGCTGGAAGATATCGTTATTTATGAAACTAAGAGAGTTTTAATGCCTAATCGTCACGAAAACAAAAAACAGGTTTTCCAGATTCGTTTTGAAGCCGGTGAATTTGATATGGTAATATATGACAACCAGACAAATACCTGTGAGATTTATGAAATAAAGCATTCTCTAGAAGCAATTCCTTTTCAATACAGACATTTGATTAATGAAGATAAAATTGCATTAACTGAAAAACGTTTTGGAAAAATTACAAAGAAGTGTGTCCTATATCGCGGGGAAACAATGCAATCTGAAAATGATGTAATGTACAAGAATGTTGAAGAATATCTGAATGAACTTGTAGTGAATTAGCTGAAATTTCAGATATCTGATCAGAATAATTACAGATTACAAAATTTGAAAAGTTTAATATAATTAAAAACTGCAGGTCAAAATATGATATATCCGTTTATGACGTTGTTAAAATTGGTGTTTATGTAGTGTTATGGAGATAAAATGTACTTTGTAGCAGAAAATTTACGAGAAAACTTTGATACTGTAAAAATTGACCTTTCTTTTTCTTGTGAAAAAGGCACAATGACTTCGATTGTTGGGCCAAGTGGTTCCGGTAAATCTACAGTTTTGCGTTTAATCAGTGGACTTAATAAGGCCTGTCCTGAACAAAAAATAGTTTTGGATGATCAGGATATTTCCAAGCTTCCTCCTGCAAAACGGGGGATAGGAATGGTTTTTCAAAGTCACACTCTTTTTGATCATTTAAAAATAGAAGATAATGTTGCTTATGGGCTTGTTTCCAATGGCGTAAAAAAAAGGGAAGCCCGCGAAAAAGCCCGCGATTTTTTGAAATATTTTGGGCTTGAAGGTTTTGAAAAACGGTATCCTGCAACTCTTTCTGGTGGAGAAGCTCAGCGTGTAGCTTTGGCCCGTACCTTAATCATGAATCCTAAACTTGTACTTTTTGATGAACCTCTTTCTGCCTTGGATGCACCGCTCAGAAAAAAACTGGCTGCCTTAATCAGAGATTTGCAAAAAACTTTGGGCTTTACCGGAATTATGGTTACTCATGATATAAGGGAAGCAAAAAGTATTAGTGATAAAATTATTATGATGAAGAAGGGCCGAATCCTCTGGCAGGGTAACCCAGAAGCTTTTGATGAAGGAATGCTGGAGTAGTTTGGTGCATTATATTGATTTTCACACCCATCTGGATTCCTACAAAAATCAAAAGGAATTGCTGGAGCAGCTTGCAGGCTTTGGCGGAACAATTGTAGCGGCTTCAATGGATGCAAATTCTTATAAGAAAAATCTCCAATTGGAAGAAAAAGCTAAAGCCTTGGGTTGTTCTGCAAGAATTATTCCGACCTTTGGTATTCATCCAAAACAAGCCCTTAATGCCCCTCAAAATCTTTCGGTTTATGATTCGCTGTGTGAGCAGTCTCCTTTGATTGGCGAAATTGGAATGGATTTTTGCTGGTATAAAGAGGCGAGTCCACAAAAGCAAGAAGAAGTTTTTCGTTATTTTTTGAACTACTGTAACGTATCAGGGAAGGCTTGCGTAATTCATACAAAAGATGCAGAAAAGGAAATCTGTAAGATTTTGGAAGACTATCCAAAGGCACGTCCAATTATTCACTGGTATGACGGCCCTCTGGATATTTTTCAGGAATTTATGCACCGTGGTTATATGACTACTTTTGGATGTGAAACATGCCGTTCAAAGCATATCCAAAATCTTTTAAAACAAACTCCACTTAATCAACTTTTGGCCGAAACCGACAATCCAGATTCAGAACCTTGGTTGGGCGGAAGCGACAATTCTGTAAACTTGATAAAGAGAGTTTATTCCGATATTGCCCAGGTTTTAGGCTTGTCTCTTGAAGATGTTGGAAAAATTATTGAAGAGAATTCCAATTTTTTGCTAAATTAGGCATAATTCAAAAAACTGGAGAAAATTATGTCTGATTTGTCTTTTACAAAATGGGTAGCCTGCTGGGGTACTGCTACTTCCATCACCGATCGTAAAGAAGCTACGTACGCTAAAAATTTAACTTTGCGTTATCCAGTTCGTGTTGTTTTTTCTGGCTCAAAGCTTAGATTCCACTTTTCAAATTTAACTGGCAGCGAAACTGTAAATATTTCCAGGGCTTATGTAGCTAAAAAAAATGATGATGGTGACTATTCTCCAATTGCAATTACTCTTGAAGGAAAAACTCAATTAAGTATTCCTGCAGGCCAGGAAATCCTTTCTGATTCAATTGATTTTACCATTGAAGCCGGCCAAACCGTTGAAGTATCAATGTATTTTAAAGATTTTACCCAGATGAATGCCGGTACCCTGGTTACAGGGCCTTTATCAAAAGGGCAATTTGCTTACGGTGACTTTGCAGATAAAGAAAATTTTACAGATGACTTTTGTAGAAATACAAACTGGTACTATTTTTTAAATACTATAGATGTACTTACAGAAGAAAAAAATCATGCCCTTGTCTGTTATGGAGATTCTATTACCGCTCAGTCCTGGCCTGACTATCTTGCTCAAAGGGCTTGGGAGCAGGGCTTTCATAATGTTGCAATAATTCGCAGGGCTGTTTGTGGAACCCGCATTCTTCGTCAGTATGATTGTATAACATATGCCGCTTATGGTTTAAAAGGCCAGACACGTTTTCCAATAGAATTACAGGTTGCTGGTGCTTCCGATGTCATTATCCAACATGGAATAAACGATATAATTCATCCGGTTGGAGTAGAAGTGAATAAGTTCCGTCCCTGGTCAGACATGCCTACTGCCCAAGAAATGGAAAATGGGGTAGAAGAACTTTACATAAAGCATGCCCGAAAACTTGGACTAAGGGTATGGTCTGGCACTCTGCTTCCAATTTTTGGATGGAGAACCTACGAGCCTTTCCGTGATGAAGTAAGAAATACCTTTAACGACTGGCTTAGAACTTCCCCAGATTTTGACGGTTGTATAGATTTTGATAAGGCTGTTCGAAATCCTAAAAAAACAGAGGCCTTTGCAGAAGGTTTTGACAGTGGAGATCATCTGCACCCAAGCGAAGCGGCCTATAAAGCTATGGCAGACCAAGTTCCCGAAAGTCTTCTAAAGTAAAGTTTTCTATAGTTAGATTCTGATATAATCCAGATAGAATCCCAGGCTCTTTATTGCTATAATAGCTCCAATGAACAAATTTAAATCTCTTTTACAGCTTTACTGGTCCTTTTTTAAAATTGGAGGACTTACTTTTGGGGGTGGTCTTTCTATGCTGCCTATGCTGGAACGCGAGCTGGTAGAAAACCGCAAGTGGGTAAAATCAGAAGAACTTTTAGATATATATGCTATTGGTCAGTGTACTCCAGGAATTATTGCCGTTAATACCGCTACTTTTGTTGGTTATAAACGCGAAAAAGTTTCTGGCGGAATTATTGCAACTTTGGGAATGATTTCGCCTTCCCTCATCATCATTCTGCTTATTGCGGCATTTTTAAATAACTTTTTGGATAACGTTTGGGTTAGTCACGCCATGATGGGAGTTCGTGCTGTTGTTTGTGCCTTGCTTTCGAATACGGTTATTACACTTGGAAAAAAGACTTTAAAATCTCTAGTAGCCTGGATTATCGCCATCATCATTTTGGCTTTGGCTTTTTTTACTCCAATTCCTACTGTTTGTCTTGTTATTATGGCTGCTGCAAGTGGAATTATTATTGATTTAATAAAATCACGAAAAAAGAAGGAGGATAAAGTTGAATAATTTAGTTTTGGGCCTCCGACTATTTTGGGAATTTTTTAAGGTTGGACTGTTTTCTGTAGGCGGTGGACCTGCAACTTTGCCATATTTAATGGAACTTGGCGATAAGTATCAGTGGTTTACCATGCAAGAACTTACAAATATGATTGCTATTTCTGAATCAACTCCAGGTCCTCTTGGCATTAACATGGCAACCTACGTTGGTTTTGAAACTCTTGGAATTTCGGGAGGAATAATTGCAACTTTGGGCTTAGTCACACCTTCTATCATAATTATTTGTCTGGTAGCAGCTTTTTTTTCCAAAGTTAGCGAAAATCGTTTTGTAAAATCGGCTTTTTCTGCAATTCGTCCTGCTGTTACTGCAATTATAGCGGTTGCAATTTGGGGCATTTGTAAGGCAATTTTATTCAACTCAACAGACGGGAACTTTCAACCAGTTTGGAGTGTTATTATTCTGGCGGCAATTATTCTGGCACTTTTGCAGATTAAACTTTTTAAGAAAATTCATCCATTTTTCTGGTTTGTGATTGGAGCAATTGTCGGTCTGGTATTTAAGTTTTAAATAAAAATAGGATAAAGGATTTTATGGTTTCACTTGTTTTAGTATCACACAGTCAAAAATTAGCAGAATCGGTAGCAGAGGTAGCCTTACTCATGGCCAAGGGTGCAAAAATTAAAGCTATTGGTGGAAATGATGATGGAGGATACGGTGCCAGCGAAAAAAAAATTACAGCTGCTGTTGAAGAAATGTATTCTGATGATGGGGTGATTGTAATTGCTGATATAGGAAGTTCTGTAAACACTGCTAAGGCCGTTATTAAAAAAATGGCAGATGAAGGAAAAAAGGTTCTTTTGGCAGATTGCCCAATGATTGAAGGTTCAATTGCGGCTGCGGTAATGTCTTCTATAAATATGCCTTTGGAAGAGGTTTTGCGTCAGGCCCAAGATTCCAAAAACATGAAAAAAGCATAAATTTGTAATTTGCTGCATCCTTGCAGCACCACTAATGTAGAGTTTTTATAGGAGTAATATATGAGTTCAAGTCAGAAATTATTAGATTTTATTCAAAACAGTCCAAGTTGTTTTCACGCCATTAATAATATAAAGGGGCAACTGGAAAAGAATGGTTTTTCTGAATTGAAGGAAGATACAGTTTGGAAACTGGAAGAAGGTAAAAAATACTTTGTAATAAGAAATGGTTCTGCCATCATTTCTTTTACAGTACCTTGTAAAAATTTCCAGGGCTTTTTAATGACTGCCTCTCATAGCGATTCTCCATCATTTAAAATTAAAGAAAATCCGGAACTAAAGAGCGAAGGTATTGTTTCTTTGAACGTAGAAAAATACGGTGGAATGCTTATAAATCCATGGTTTGACAGGGCTTTAAGTATTGCCGGAAGACTTATTGTTTCTGAAAAGGGCAGAGATTTTTCTTTTAAGTCTATTCTGGTAAATTTTGACCGCGACCTTCTAATGATTCCAAACCTTGCCATTCATATGAATCGCGATGCTAATGACGGACACAAGGTTGATGTACAGCAGGAAATCCGCCCAATTATTTCAAGCAATGAAGATTTTTCTTTTAAGAAACTTCTTGCCAAGGAAGCAGGAGTTAAGGAAGAGGAAATTCTTTCTTATGATCTTTATCTTTATAACCGTGATAAAGGAAGCTTCTGGGGAGAAAAAAAGGAGTTTATTTCTAGCCCTAAACTAGATGATTTGGAATGTGCCTACACAACTTTGCAGGGCTTTTTGAAAGCTGTAAAAGAAGAAAGTGGCGATGGGGGGAGAAGTGTCCTTATCCATGCTGTTTTTGATAATGAGGAAGTTGGAAGTCAGTCACGTCAGGGTGCGGCCTCGACCTTCCTTTACGATACACTTCATAGAATAAACGAAAGTTTTGGCCGGTCGGAGCAGGAATATCTTGCGGCCCTTGCAAAGAGTTTTCTTGTAAGTGCAGATAATGCACATGCCGTACACCCAAATTATGTGTCAAAGGCAGATCCTGTAAACAAACCAGGAGTAAATGAAGGTATTGTGATTAAGTTTAATGCCGCCCAGAAATATACAAGTGATGGAGTTAGTGCAGGAGTGTTCAAAAAAATCTGCGAAAAGGCAAAGGTTCCTTATCAGATTTTTACAAATAATTCAAATATTGCGGGTGGTTCGACCTTAGGAAATATAAGTAATAGTCAGGTCTCTGTGCTTTCCGTGGATATTGGACTTGCACAGTGGGCAATGCATTCTCCAAACGAAAGTGCCGGTGCAAAGGATGTAGAATACATGGAAAAGGCAATTGCCCAATTCTACAAATCAGAAATCCAGGTTCTTTGGTAAACCCGGATTTTCTGTTTTAAGATTTTTTAGTTTTTAGCAGGATTTTTTTCCTGAGCAGCTTTAATGTCTTCTTCAGAAGCCTTTACCCAGTACTGGAAAACCTGGATTGGTCCAACAGTTCCAGCCATTGCTAAAGTTGGTTCTTTTGCAGTGTAATTCTTATTCTTGTCTCCTGCATTGAGATATTTAATTACACAACCATACATCTTTCCGTTAGATGGATCGATGATGTTTCCATCTTTCCAAGAACCTTCAGCTTCTTTTTTCATGTTGAAAATCCAAGGAGTTCCAACAGTTCTCATTTTGTTAACTTCACCTTCAATTGGGAAGTTCTTGTAAGATTTTTTACAAGCATCTGCAATTACATCCTGTGGTTTGTCTGTTGTTGCCGCAATTGTACCAAAAAGTAATCCATTTTCTTCATAGATACGCCAGATAGCAGTAACTTTTCCTGATTTGTCATCAATACTCTTCCATAAACCTACAGCAGGGTCTGCAGCAAAAATTGCACCTGCCAAAACTAAAAGAGATCCTAAAAATGCGATAATTTTTTTCATATATTCCTCGCCGATAAAAAATTTGTTCTAATACTTAGGTATCAGATAAATATACAGTGTAAAGGCGAAATATATATTTAGCAAGAAAAAAAAATAATTTAACAATTATTTTAAACTTTTTTCTATATAATACATCTGAATCGAATTTTACTTTATTTATGGGGTAGGTGAGATTGCGATAAGCTTTTATATATTCTATAATTTAACAATAGATTATGGATATGATTATGAAGAAACGTATTCTTTCATTAATAGTTTTTAGTTTTATTTTGCTTTCAGGATTTGCTCAATCTAAAGAGCTGATACTGAAGGTAACGCTGGATGAAAAGAAATATTCAAGTTTAGATCAGAATTCTAAGGCCTTTGTAAGTTCTGCTTATATGAAATGTCTTCAGGATTTTACTATGGTTCCTGAAATTAGTCTTAGAACTTCAGATATTGATAGTGAATTACGAGAGATTCAGAAACAGTCTCAGATTGATGCAGCAACTGGACTTGGAAGTGAAAATTCAGCTTATGCGGCAGATAAAGGAAGCCGTGCCGATTTAGTTTTGAAAATTTCTTTGGCAAATGCTGGAAATAATAATTATCAGTTTATTTGTACAATTTCTGAAATTGAAACAATGAATTTGATTATCAGTGAAAATTCGGAACGACTTCCAATCGCTGAGTTAACTAAAGACCAGGTTGTAGATGGTTTTGTTTACAAAATTCTTACCGCTTTGAACAAAAGAAACTATATTTCTGAAATTTCATCTGATGTAAGAAATCAGCTTTTGCACTTGGATTCTTCGGAAGAAAGTTTCCGAAAGTATGTTCAGGATTATACACGTCAATTGGAAGAAGCCGAGGCTGAACTTGCAAAACTTCAAAATGATGCCGCAACCGAACAGGAACGTATTGAACTGGAAGCTCAACGACTTGCTTTACAGTTAAAAATTGAAATGGCCGAAAAGAACCGCCAGATTGCAGAGGAAAATCTTCGTCGCCAGCAGGCTGAGGATGCTGCAAATGAAAAACGCCAGAAAGAAATGGAGCAGATGCAGAATACTCAGCGTGAAAAATTCTTAAAAGATATTGAAGCAATTGAAGCAGCACGTGCCGAACTTAGAAAGCAGGCTCTTACATCTCTTCCATTAAAAAAGCGAATTGAATTAATTGAAGCTTCAAAAGGAAATTTAGTACGTTTGGAAAAACAGCTGGAAGAAAGTCTTGCTCAAAATGCGGCTTACTATGACCAAAAAATGGAAGCAGAAATTACAGCTGTAAATTCTGAACCTTGGCGTAAGGCCGATTTATCGAATGGTGAACCAACTGTTCGTGCTTTAAATTATCGAAATCAGCAGATTGAAAAAATTCGAAATAAATATGAAAGTCAGAAAAAGACTGGCGAAAATCAGCTTAAAAACGCCGCAAAACCTACAATCGACGCATGTAAGAATCAGCTTCAGGCAAATCTTTCTGATATGGAAAAGACAACTTATGTTTTCCGTTCAATTGATGTAACAGACGATTATTTGAGTCTTAAGGTTTCTGAATTTGATGGTGCCAGAATGGTTTGGGACGTTTATTCTGATTTTACATTAAACAACATTCAGAAAATTAAAAATAGTAATATTAATTTGCCAAGAGTTTCTTTGAGCTACGAACTAATGACTGGATCAAAACCAGATTTGGTTAGTGAAGCAGGCTATAAAGACTACCAGGATAAAGTTGATATGGCAGATTTGTATTTTAGAACTTCTGTTCCATATTTGTATTCTCAGCTTTCAATCAAAGTGTCTTATAACAGTGTTAATGATTGGTATGAAATTAAACCTGTTATGTTCAAGATTTTTAGAACTCAGGATAATAAAAAAGCTATTGTTTCTTTTAGCGAAAGCGACTTAATTTCTAGTGTAACAAAAACAAAAGAAACTAATACAAAAGAAACTGGTGCTAAAGAAACCGAAAAAGAAAATCCAAAGCCAAAAACAAGTCCAAAATATGATGAAGATGATGACGATTATGCTACAATCGGCGATTTTTTTGATTTCTCACGTTCATCATTTTTTGGCTCTCCAAAACCAAGAAGAGGATTATTTGCAGATATTACTTATTTGAATGGTTCTCTATATCAGGGTATGAATCTTAATTTTTCTGTATTAACTGGTGGCCAGGTTGTCTTCTTTGGTATTGATGCAGATCTTGGTTTTCCATGGATAAAGGACGAATATAAAAATCCTAATTCTTGGTCTAGTTTCTATTTATTTGATGTTAATTTGATTCTTGGAGTTTCATTTAATATTTTATTCTTAAGACCTTATGCAGCTGTAGGTATTGGTTATTATTCAATTGGTCATAACAAATTGTCTGATAATGATATATATGGCCTTTCTCTGGAAACTCTAGCAGGACTTGATATTTGTTTGGGGCCTTATAGTATTGGTGGCGTTTATAGACTTAAATTCCTGTATGGTTCTGGATTTTCTAATGCAATGGGAGTTAGTTTAGGAATTAACTGGTAGGGGGTTTTATGCGTAAGAGTTTAATTTATATTTTTTTAATTTCTTTAATTCTGTTTTTTTCTTCTTGTTCAGATACATTAAATGCAAAGTTTCCAGATGCAAGTTCATATTTTGCTTTAGTTTCTGGAGTTAGTAATGGAACAACTACACAGACGACTACAACATCATCATCTACACCAACAACAACTACTACTGCAACAGTGTCTGGTGAATTTAAAAATGGAAAGGATTATGATGTTTACTATTTTTATACTTATTCAGGAAATAAATACGTTTTTAACTGGGAAAATGGAATTGGAACAGAGGTTGCAGTTTCGGTAAGCGACTATTCAAGTTTTGGAATATGTCACTATAGTAATTCAATTACTTCAGGAATTTCTTACACTTCAGATGAAAGTGATAAGTTATATATAAAAGTAAAACCTAGACTTGGTTATACTTCGAATGCTGGAAGTTACACTTTGACTGTAAAAAACGGTTCTATACCTGTAACTTTGTATAAATATGATTCGTATAGATATTAAATTGGAGGTTTTTATGAAAAAAACTTTAAGAATGATTATGGCTGTAACAAGTGCTTTGCTTATGCTTAGTTTTGTTGGCTGTAAAACAACAGAGGTTGCTGGTTCTGGAATGAAAGGAAAGACAGCAAAAATGAAGAGCGTAAAACGTCAGATTGCTGATTACCAGGGTGCAACACTTGGAAGTGAAATTCCACAGTGGGTAAAACTTGTATCAGAAGGTCAGTATGGACAGAAGGTTCTTTCTAAGGCTATGCCTGATTTGGAAGGCAGAAAGGTTTTTGTTGTAACAGGCCGTGGCGACAATCTTGATTTTGTAAAATCTTGGGTAAATCTTGTTGATATTGAAACAGAAGTTTCTGGTGCTTTGGAACGTGTAACTGGTAAAGTTGTTACTTCTAAATTGGAAGGTGCTAACGCTGCTGCTGGTTCTGAAGTAAGTAAAACAGAAGTAAATAAGGCAATCAATGATTATAGAATTGCTTTACAGGATGTAAGAATTTCTGGTCTTGAAAGAGTTGCTGAATACTGGACTTTAGTAGAAGTTCTTGATAAGAAAAAGAATGTTGTAGATTCTTATTATGAATATTATACAGTTTGGTCTATGGATCAGAAGGTATTCAATGTTCAGTTGAACAAAGCTCTTGAACATATTGATGAAGCAACAACAGAAGCTGCTGAACTTAAGAGACTTGTAAAGGAAAAGCTTGAGAATGAACTTTCTGTAGCTTCAAATAAACTTGAAGTTGAAGAAGAAGCAGATTCATACATTGTTTATGCTGAATAAATCTAAAATTATTAGTACATTCGCTAGTTTCTTCATCATACTTGGGCTTAGCGGATGTGCCAGTAAACAAACAAATACAGAAAAACCTCTTTGGGCAAGTGATGAAACAATCGAAAGCGTTTATCCAAATGCGGTTTATATTGCCCGAATAGGTTATGCTACAAGTTCTACAGCAGCTGCAAGTATGGCTGAAGCAGAACTTGTTTCTTACTTTTCTCACACTGTTCATTCTCAGGTAAAAGCCAGTCAGGTTATGACAGATTCAAAAAAGTCTGGTCAGGAATCAAATGGTTCGGATTCTAAGGTTTCAAGAAAAATCGAAAGAACTGTAAATGTTGATTCTATGCAGGAACTTTTTGACGTTCATAAAACTCAAGCCTGGTTTGATCGACAAAATAAAAAATATATTTGCTGTGCCTATATAAAAAGAGCAGATGCTTTTAAATTGTATGAAGGAAGTGTTAGCCAGGCTAAAAATGTTTTTCGTACTTTTTATGATAAAGCCGCTGCCGAAAAAGATCCTCTTGAAAAACTGGAACTTTTGCTTGCCTGTAAGGAACCTGGTGAAGCATATTTAGAAAGCCTGCAAATTTCCCGTCTTCTTAATCCTAATAAGGAAAGTGCTTTTGCTGGTGACAGAAAGTATGTTGAAGGCTTGGATGCAGAAATCGATGGCTGCCGAAAAAACTGCCGCATGTATGTTAGAGCAAGTAATGAAGAAGGCGGAAAATTAATACCTTGTGTCATTAAAATTATTAAAGGTCAGGCTCTTTATGTTGGAGAATCAGCAAAAGATTCCCCTTACGAACTTTTAATTGATTTGGATATGGGTAAAATTGTTCATGGCGAAACTTTAACCTGCCAGCCAGAATTAAGTATAAGTATAAGACTTAATGGTTCAGATTCTGCAGACAAATTAAGCTATCAAAAATCTCTTGCTAAACAAAGTGGTTTTACAGAGGCTCAGGCTTTTGTAGACAGAAAAATTCTTGCATCCGCAGAGGAAGAATTGAAAGCAAGTCTTGGAGAAGAACTTAAGAAAGTTTTCGGAAACTAGGGTAGGCCGTTTGCTTATCGGTATGGTTTTTAGTCTCCGTGTACTTCATGATATATTTTAGAAATTTTAGGAAATTTGTTTAAAAAAATTTTGGGCTTTGGCAAATCGCAAAGATTCACCTATGCCCAAAAATTCTAATCATTTTTTATGGATCTACTTTTATTAAATTAAGTTTTGAAATTATGCTTCACCAAACAAGGCTGTGCTCAAGTAGCGGTCTCCCGAATCTGGGAGTAGGGCTACAATTGTTTTACCCTTGTTTTCAGGTCTTTGTGCAAGTTCTTTTGCGGCTTTTAATGCAGCTCCAGAAGAAATACCAACCAGAATACCTTCGCTCTTGGCAAATGCACGTCCTTCTTCAAAAGCATCTTCATTTTCAATGGCAATTACTTCATCATAAATACCAGTATTCAAAGTCTGTGGAATAAAGCCTGGTCCAATTCCCTGAATCTTATGAGAACCTGCAGTTCCTTTTGAAAGAACAGGGCTTCCTGCTGGTTCAACTGCAACAACTTTTACAGCTGGGTTCTTACTCTTAAGATATTCTCCTACACCAGAAATTGTTCCACCTGTTCCAACACCAGCAACAAAAATATCTACCTTACCGTCAGTCTGGTCCCAAATTTCTGGACCAGTTGTCTTTTTGTGAATTGCAGGGTTAGCAGGGTTTACAAACTGACCAAGAATTACACTTCCAGGATTTTCAGCTTTAAGTTCATCTGCCTTAGCAATAGCACCTTTCATGCCCTTGCTGCCTTCTGTAAGAACAAGTTCTGCACCGTAAGCCTTTAAAAGGTTTCTGCGTTCTACACTCATAGTGTCTGGAAGTGTGAAGATGGCATGGTAGCCCTTAGCTGCGGCAACTGCAGCCAAACCAATTCCTGTATTTCCTGAAGTTGGTTCAATAATTGTTGCACCAGGTTTTAAGAGGCCTTTTTCTTCGGCATCTTCAATCATTGCTTTTGCAATTCTGTCTTTTACACTTCCTGCTGGATTTAAGTATTCAAGTTTAGCAAGAACCAGGCTGTCTGTAATTTTTGCATTTTTAGCCCAGCGTTTTGCATTTAAAAGTGGTGTATTTCCAACAAGGTCCAATGAAGTTTCTTTTATATCTGACATAATAATACCTCCTTTATTTATATGTATTTTTATATGTTTTATATGTAGTTATTTAATTGCTGCAAATCCCTTTTCAAGGTCTGCAATAATATCATCAATGTGCTCAGTACCAATTGAAAGACGAATTGTACTCTGGCTGATTCCCTGATCCTTCAATTCCTGCTCCGAAAGCTGGCTATGTGTTGTAGAAGCTGGATGAATTACCAAAGATTTTACATCTGCAACATTTGCAAGAAGACTGAAAATTTCCAGATTATCGATAAAGGCCCAAGCTTCCTCCCGTCCTCCCTTTATCTCAAATGTAAAGATAGAGGCCCCTCCGTTTGGAAAATATTTCTGATAGAGGGCATGGTCTGGATGTTCTGCGAGGGAAGGGTGATTTACCTTTGCAACCTTAGGATGATTTTTAAGGAAGTCAACAACCTTTTTTGTATTTTCTACATGGCGTTCAATTCTGAGCGATAAAGTTTCAAGGCCTTGGAGTAAAAGGAAGGCATTAAAAGGTGAAATAGTAGAGCCTGTGTCGCGTAGGAGAATTGCACGAATGTATGTTACAAAAGCAACAGGACCAAGAGCATCGTAGAAAGAAATTCCATGGTAGCTTGGATTAGGTTCTGCAATGTTTTTGTATTTGCCGCTGGCTTTCCAGTTGAATTTTCCGCCTTCAATAATAACTCCACCCAAAGTTGTTCCGTGTCCGCCAATGAACTTTGTTGCAGAATGAACAACAATATCTGCTCCGTGTTCCAAAGGTCTAATAAGGAAAGGAGTTCCAAAAGTATTATCAACAACAAGTGGAAGTCCGTGCTTGTGGGCAATTTTTGCAATTTCATCAATATCTGGAATATCAGAATTAGGATTTCCCAAGGTTTCAATGTAAATTGCACGGCTGTCAGGCTGAATAGCGGCTTCTACCTCCTGCAAGTTGTGGGCATCCACAAATGTAGTAGTAATTCCATACTGTGGAAGAGTGTGAGCTAAAAGATTGTAAGAACCACCGTAAATTGTCTTCTGGGCTACAATGTGACCGCCATTAGCTGCAAGTGCCTGAATTGTATAAGTAATTGCCGCAGCTCCTGAAGCAGTTGCCAAAGCCGCACTTCCACCTTCCAATGCAGCAATTCGTTTTTCAAAAACATCCTGAGTCGAATTTGTAAGACGGCCATAAATGTTTCCTGCATCTGCAAGTCCAAAGCGATCTGCCGCATGTTTTGAATTATGGAAAACGTAAGATGTAGTCTGATAAATTGGTACTGCACGTGAATCTGTGCTTGGATCCGCACTTTCCTGTCCAACATGTAATTGTAAAGTTTCGAATTTATAATTTGCCATAGTATTGTCTCCTTATTATTTTTAGAGGAGGGGAAAGCCTTCCCCTGCGCCTCATCTAAAGAATCGGCTACCCCTTCGCCTGGGGCTATGCCCCAAACCCTGTTTTAAAAAATTTAAATTGGAATATTATAAAAAGACTAAAGAACTTTTAGTCTAATTAGAGACAACAGAGGCACATGACTCCATTACGGAAATTCTGACGAACGAGTGTTTCGAAATAAATTTTCATCATCTGCCTCCTTTTGACAAGAAATATTTGATAATTCATTTATAAACCTAGTAACCTACTATGTCAATAGGTAAAACGAAAAAAAGTTTAAAAAAATTTCAGAATTCTTTATCAATTTGTTTTATACTAAAACTATGGAAACTAAATCGACTGCTTGTGCTCACTTTCATCTTCCTGGACTCTTTGAATTTTATGAGCTTTACAAAGTCTTTTTACCACTTTACCAGCATCACAGAGAGTTTTTTTACGACTTTTGTGATATAGCCTCAATTTATGGAGCTCCGGCGGACTGCCTTTGGGGTGGGGGAAGGTCCGGTTTTGGGCAGGCAGATAAAGAAGATGTTTTTGCACTTATGGAAGAATATGGGATTTCTGCCAGATTGACTTTTAGTAATTCTTTACTGGAAGAGCAAAATCTTAGCGATAAAAAGTGTAATTCCCTCTGCCGGCTTTTCCAGAAAACTCGGGTACCCAGCGGTGTAATAGTTCATTCAGATTTACTGACTTCCTATATCAATAAAAATTATCCAAATCTTTATCTTGTTTCTTCAACTACAAAGGTTCTGACTCAGTTTGAAGAGTTTGAAAAGGAATTGGCCCGTCCAGAATTTTCATTTGTTGTACCAGATTTTCGCCTTAATAAAAAATTTGAAGCCTTAAAAAACTTGCCCCAATATCAAAAAAATAAAGTGGAATTTCTTTGTAATGAATGCTGTAATTTTGCTTGCAAGGACCGTAAAAATTGTTACGAAAATGTTAGCCGAAAAAATCTTGGGCAGGAAGTAAAAGAGCACAAGTGTTCTGCTCCAGATGCAGAAGGTGGGTATCGTCTTTCAAAAGCTATAAAAAATCCTGCTTTTATTGGTGTACAGGATATTGTAGAAACTTATTTGCCAATGGGATTCTCTAATTTTAAGATAGAAGGCAGGGGGCTTGGTTCTGCAGTGGTTTTCGAAGCCTTGCTCCTTTATCTTACAAAACCAGAGTATCATTTACAGGTAAGAGAAGCAGTTTACCTGGATTCTATGTTAGATTTGTTTTAAAATTTAGCATTGAATAACATTCAATAATGCATGTTCTGTCGACCTGTAATATTATTTTCGCCCTTTTTTGCTTCTGCGTAGCTGTAAAAATAAGATTCTTATACTTATACAGTAAATTGAGCTATTTGTTCGCCTATTTCAGATATAGAATCCTTCATTTTTATAGAAACACTTGAGAGTTCTGTACTAACGTTGTGAATCTCTTCAACTCCACTAGACATTTCTTCCATTGTTGTTTTCATAGAGTTACTTGTGTTTTCAAGGCCTTCTATATTCTGAATAATTATTTTACTTCCTTCCGTCATTTTTTTAGCAGCAGATGTTACATCTCCGGTGCTTGAGTTCATAGCGTAAAGGGTTTCCATAACCTGTTTGCTGCCCTCATTTTGCTCTTCCATTGCTTGTCTAATCTGTTTTACAAGTTCGTTTGTTCTGTAAATTTCATCAGAAACTGCATTAAATGATCTTCTTGATTCCTGTGAAGTATTTACAACATCAACAATAGATTCCTGAATACCCTTAAGCTGCTCTCCAATTGTTTTTGACTGCATAGAAGACGTTTCTGAAAGTTTACGAATTTCATCCGCAACAACGGCAAAACCTTTTCCTGCATCGCCAGCGTGGGCGGCTTCAATTGCAGCATTCATGGCAAGAAGGTTTGTCTGGCTGGCAATGCTTGCAATAGCAGTATTTGCTTCCTGCAGCATTTTTGATTTTTCTTCAATTTGAGAGATTTTATCGTTAACGGCCTTCTGTTTTTCCTGACCAGTTTTAGATTCAGATTCAAGAGATGTAAATGAAGTTACCATGTTTTCAACAGTATTGTTTACGCTTCTAATATTTGCGACCATTTCTTCTACGGCACTTGAAGCTGTCGAAACACCTTCTGACTGGCTCTTTATCATCCTTTCAAGATTTTCAATATTTTCTGCAATCTGATTTACCGCTCCAGAAGTTTCCTGAACATTCTGAGACTGGTTTTCAATCTGAGTATGAACATTATTTATATTATTAATGATTTGAGAAATTGAGGATACTGTATTCCCCATAGATTTTTCCATATCAACTTCGACGGTAGAAAGATTTTTTTCTGAATCTTTTACAGTACCAATAATTGACTGAAGTCTTTCTGAAAAGAGATTAAAGTTTTTTGCCAAATTGGAAATTTCGTTATTTCCTTTTTCGGGAATACGCATGGTTAAATCTGCATTTCCCCGGGAAATTTCTTCCAGGGCGGTAGATACGACCTTCATTTCTCCAAACATTTTCTTAATCAAAACATAAAGCAGAAGAATTCCTAACAAGGCACAAACAACTCCAATAATAATAATAAATCTTGTCTGTGTATTCATTGTTTCCATTGCGTAGGATAAAGAAATATCGCAACCAATAAAGCCGACAATCTTGCCTTGACTTGTTTTAATAGGCTGATAGGTACTTACCTGCTGACCCCATTCATCCTGTTTTGTAATACCTGATGATGTAGTTTTACCTGTTTCAATTGCCTCAAAAGGAGCTCTTCCATAAGAGGAAATGTCTTCTTCATCACCTAAAGCAGAAAAGTTTTCTTCATCACTTGGGTCACAACTTCCATCGATAATATAACGGAATATAGTTCCTTTCACAGGAATCATTGTATAAAGATAGTCACAACCAACGGTATCCTTAATATCTAGGAGTGCCAGTCTGGTTTCTTCGTAGAAAGGATCATCTTCAGACGGGTTTTTGATGAATTCTGCAAACTTATCACCATCAACTACTTTGCTGGCTTTTTCGCATATAGGAAAACCTTGATTTGATGCAATAAGTTCCCCAGTTTTATTAATACCGACATTTGCAAGAAAGGTAATTAACCCAACAGATAAAAGAATAAAGGTTCCAAAGAAAACAACAAATTTAATCTTGTAAGAATTCATGTGTAGCTCCGCCTATCTAAAGATTTTTTTTACTTTACGATGTAGAAAATATTTTAATAGGTGAAATTGTAATTTGCAATTTAAAATGGATATAAATTTAATTATATTTGTAAAAAAATTACACTTTATCCCCCCTAGCCTAATTTATGAAAAATAATAGAATAGATTTATTGTATCCTTGTAGCACTGCTAACTGGGGTTTTTAGGAGGAATCTAATGAAGGAATTTATTAAGGGGGCTAATCCTTACATGCCATTATGGGAGCATGTTCCAGATGGAGAACCAAGAGTTTTTGAATACAAGGGCGAAAAACGAGTTTATGTTTACGGTTCTCATGATATTGAAAAAACTGAATACTGCGGTCGTAATCAGGTTGTTTGGTCGGCTCCTGTAAATGATCTTACAAACTGGAAGTACCACGGAGTATGCTACGAAGCCAACGACAAGTCTATTTTATTTGCACCAGATGTTGTTCAAAAAGGAGATACATTTTATATGTACGCGGCCGAAGATCGTGGTTCTAGAGTAATGGTCGCTAGTAGTAAAAATCCTGCAGGTCCATTTACAAATCCTGTTAAAACAGATTTAGGCTTTGACCCTGGTATACTTGTTGATGATGATGGCCACGTTTATGCCTACTGGGGCTTTTGCAAACAGTACTGTGCAGAGCTCAACGACGATATGGCTACTATAAAAGAAGGAACTTTCCACGAAAACGTTATTAAACACTGCAACGCTTCATGGGCTCCGGACGACGGAATGTATGATGAAGAGGATTCCTTCTTCGAAGCTTCATCTCCTCGTAAAGTAAACGGCAAGTACGTTTATATATATTCAAAAAGATACTCCAAGGCCTGCCCTGAATATGGAGTTCCAGCTGGTGGTTGTAACGGCTTCCTTTCCTACAAATACAGCGACTCCCCTTTGGATGGCTACAAGATGGGTGGAGACATCAGCTTTAACGGCGGAGAACTTTTGCCAAATGCCGATGGTTCTAAAACAATGACCTACCGTTGGGGAAACAATCACGGTTCTATTATGCAGATTGAAGGTCAGTGGTATGTTTTCTACCACCGCCAAACTGGTATTGACGAATTTTCAAGACAGGCCATGCTGGAGCCGGTAGATGTTGCTCAAGATAAGAACGGAAAAATCTATATTGGAAAAATTACTTATAAGGATGGAGAACCTGTTTCTTCAGAACCTGTAGAAATGACTTCCCAGGGTGCCCACATAAATGGCCTTGATGCCCGTAAGATTATTTCTGCTGGATATGCCTGCCACATTTTTGGTGGAGCTAAAGGTGGTCCAAATGGTGGTCAGGGTGGTGCCTACATCAAAGCAGTTTACGAACAGTCTGATGAAGTTTCTGCCCCAATTGTTGATATTAGCAATGCTCTTACAGTTGGTTTCCGTTATTTGCAGTTTGGAACTCTTACTCCAAAATCTGTTTGTGGAAAACTTACTGCCAAAGAAGACCTTAAACTAAATGTCCGTGTAGATGACTACAAGGGTAAAATTGTTGCTTCCTGCGATATAAAAAAAGGCGCTTCTTCTTTTACAATTCCTGTAATTAGCGGTCTAATTGGCAAGCGGGCTATTTACTTTGAATTCCTTTCGGACTCAAAAGGCCTTATTGCAGATTTTGATTGTTTCTGGTTTGAATAATTAAGATAAAAACGCCATTTCCAACATCATAATCTAAAATATAGTGATGAAGATGGCGTTTGAATTTTTATAAAGATTTGTAAAAATATTTTATAATCCAGTTCCAACAATACTAACATAAACATTGTCTGAACGTCCTTTTTGGTCGGTAACAATAATTTCGTAATTACCAGGATTAGGAGTCCATTCAATGCTCTGTCCAGGTTTTGAACGTCCTATAAATAAATCTCCCTGGAACCACATAAGTTCTGATGTATCTGCATCGGCTATGGCACAAAGCATAATTTTATTACGGGACTGGTCTTTTAATCTGAAAATATAATCTGTTCCACCCATTGGAGAAAGTATTTCTGGCGGGAAGCCCTGTTTCCTAAAATCAAGACGAAGTTCTTCAGGAGGATAAGAAGGTGGTGTCATACGTGGTAATCCAGCCTGTTCAAAAAGCAGTTGCAAATCGCTTGGCCAGAATTCCCTTACAATAGCCTTTACATAAGGATTTTCGTCAGGTCTTTCATCAGTTCTATAGCCGCTTCTGGTGTCTACAAATATTTCGCGGTGGATACGGCACTTTTCGATTGGGGAAACTCCAGGAATAAACCAGGCCAATTCTGTATGTTGGCAATGTTCTGTCGGAAGTCCTCCGCTAACTGCACAAACTGGAATCTGGCAGCAATTTTCTGGATGCATTTCTTTTGGCAATAGTTTCTTTTCTGGAATATCCGATAAAACAGAATAAGCAATATCAAATAAAAGAGGTGCGGCCATTTGTCGGCCAATAAAGGAGTTGTTCCCTTCTCCATCAGCATTTCCAATCCAAACTGCACAAATATAACGGTCAAAAATACCAACCGACCAGCAGTCTTTAAATCCAATTGAAGTACCAGTTTTATAGGCCACAGGAATATCTTTAATTTCAGCAGGTTTAGTCTGATAAGGTGGAGTGTTATCTTCCAGCATTTTTCTGGTAATAAAGGCAGCTTCCTTAGACAAAAGCCTCTTCCCCTCCCCTAGCTTTGCCTTAGGAGTTAAATTTATTTCATATTGAAGACCATTATTTGCCAGGGTGGCATACATTTTTACCAGCTCCATCATTGTTACTTCGCAGGAACCAAGAACTATGGAAAGTCCGTAGTAATCTTTATCCTGCATACCGGCAACTCCAGAATCTTTCATAAAATTGTAAAGGCTGTAATCTTTTAAATCTCGATCCAGAGTGATGGCGGGAATGTTTCTGCTATCTGCAAGGGCAAACCAGGCCTGAACAGGTCCTTTAAAAATGGAACCATAGTTGTCTGGCGTATACTCGTTAAAGGTTTGAGGGGTGTCCTTAAGCATAGTTCTGTAATGAATGAGGCCTTTATCAAGAGCCATAGCATAAATAAATGGCTTAAGGGTAGAACCTGGTGAACGCTTGGATGTGGTAATATTTACCTGCCCGTCTATATCTTCATTGTAATAGTCTGCAGAACCAATATTGGCCACAAGTTCCATGTTTTTCCAGTCAATCATAAGAACTGCGGCATTTTTTACACCAAAATTCCTGTTTCGATTAAGATAAGTATTGAAGATTTCCTCGCACTTATTTTGGAGCGAAAGTTCCAGCGTTGTTTTTACCGTGCGTTTTGATTCAGAAATAGCTTTATCAGTTGAAAGATTGAGCATTTCTGTAAAATGGCGGCAACGATTTGGAAATTTGCAGTAGGTCGACATCTGCATATCCATAAAAATTTCTTTATCTGCATCTTCAGGGTGCTTTTCTACCCAAGACTGGAATAAAATCTTACGGGCCTGAATTAATTCAGATGGAGTTTTGGTTGGCGTTGGAGCACGTTTTATAGGATTTTGAGGCAGAACACAAAGCATTATATTTTCAGAAAGATTAAGCTGGCGGATATTTTTATTGAAATAGTACCAGGATGCCGACTCAAAGCCTTCGATATTTCCACCACAAGGGGCCAGATTCAAATAAGCATCCAGAATATCTTCTTTTGAAAAACACATTTCAAGATATATGGCTTTACGAATCTGTTTTAATTTTCCCGGAATTGATTTTGTATAAATACCATACTTGAGTTTTGCAACCTGCATGGTAATTGTAGAAGCACCAATTCGTCGCGATTTTTTTATATAGGTTTCCCAGCCGGCCTTAATTACAGAAACAAAATTTACTCCGTGATGGGTGTAAAAAAAACGGTCTTCCTGTAAAAGCAGGGTGTCTAAAAAAGCCTGGGGGTAATCTTGCAGAGGTCGATAAATTCTGTACTTATCATCCGAAGTAAGAAAAACCTGGAGCAGTTGACCGTTTCGGTCTGAGTATGATTTAGAAAATTCGATTCCATCTAAAATATCTCCCTTCTTCTTCATGTAAGAAACATGAATTAAAAAGGAGATAAATAGAATTAAGAGAAAGCTGCCGACTCCAAAAAGAATCAGCGTCTTTCTGCTTAATGTAATTTTATTTAGCCGGAGCAATTGTGATTGGATCCATTGGATAAAGGGCTCTAATGTCCTTGTTATACATATTTTCTGCAAACATAGGAGGTACAGTAAACTTACCTGAGCTTACAGCCTTAACCTGATATGTAAAAGTTTGAACATTTTCTTTTACAGTTCCGTAGATTACTACACGGTCTTCGCGAATATCTACATAATCTGGAGTCCAGTCCCCTGTTTTTGCATTTCTTATTGACTGAATTTCAGTTTCAAAGCCGGCAGGTGACATATCTACCATGGCAATATTTGTCAAAGTTCCCTTAGTAGAACGGAAAGAAATCTTAACTGTAATTGTATCGCCTACAGTTATCTTGCTAAGTTTTCCTCCATTTGCATCAAGGAATTCTCGGCTTACTTCAAGACCATCCTTGATTGCTTTAGTAGGAATAGCTTTTTCATAACCAGCCTGTAAAGTTTGATAGAAGAGAGGCATTGTTTTATCTGAAAGATACTTAATTTTTTCTGCCTTATCATCAAAACTTCCCTGGAGTACTACATCACCAGAAAGAGGAATTTCAGTTTCATTATTTCCACTTACTGCATAAGCCTTGTAAACTTCTGATTTATCGGTATAAGCATAGCTTTCGAAGGCACGAATTGCAGCAGATGTTGAATAAGTATTATAGTAAACATTTTCAAGGTACTTACAAAGTTCTTCTACTTCGGTTCCCTTAATATCCTTAATTCTTGAAGGGAAGTAAGAAGAAATTACATCAATATAAGTTGCAATATAGTGCAAATCATTATGATAAGCCCAAGATGAGTCAAAGGTCTTCTTAAGTTTAATTTTTGCAAGAATTGCATTTGCCTTAGAATCCTGTTTAAGCATTGCATAAGATGCGGCAAGATAAAGACCTTCGTAATCATTTGCCGAGAAGTTACTTCTAGTCATATCGGCTTCGAGGCTTTCAATGTAAGTAGTTGTTACTATATCATTCTTAGTCAAAACATAGATTGCGAATGAACGCAGGTAGATTCCGTAAGATGAATCATCGCTTTTCTTTGCAATTGCTTTAACAGCAGTCAAAACTTTTTCGTGCAAGGTAGTAGGAACGTAGAAGCCCTTGTTCTTAGCATCTGTAAGGAATTCTGCACAATAAAGTGTGATAAATGGATCTTCTGGGCTCTTGCTTGTCCAGTAACCAATGTTTCCATCGTGCTTCATGCGAGACTGAATTATTCCAATTGTATTAGCTACCATTTCTTCTGCTTCGGCATGAGTCTTTCCACCAGCCTTAACAAAGTCTTCGTAAAGATAAGGGTAAGCCTTACTTGTAATTTGTTCAGCACATCCATATGGGTAATTTGCAAGGTAGAAGTCCAAACCATCAATAAATGATGCAGGAACGTTTGAAACAGAAACCTGACGTTTTGCAAATTCTTCGTAGAGTCTATGGTTTACGTCAGTTTCGGCCTTGTTATTCTTGGCAAGACCAGCCTTAATCCAAATCTGGTATGGCATTGAAGGTCTTACACTCAAAGTAGAAACAAGACTTGAGCTTTCTGTAGCATCGCTGGCTGTAAATTTTATTTCTGCTCCGCCCAAAACATCTTTAGCCTTTACCTTGAAGTTTGCAGTTGAATCTTTACCTTCGGCAATTGTCATTGTAACAGCAGATTCACCGGCAATTTCCAAATGCTTGCTTGGCTGAGCCTTTAAGATAATCTTATTGTTTCCACTACCCTTGTGATTATTTGTAACTGTAACAGAAACATCAAATTCATCACCAGGAGCGGCTGCAAGTGGAACATTTGGAGAAATAATCAAAGTATTTCGAGCCAAAGTAGAAGTTTGAGCAACGCCCATCTTATCTTTAGAAACAGCAACTGCCATTACTCTTAAATTACCGTTGAAGTAATCTGGTACATGGTAGCTTACAGAACGAGTTTGTGGACCTGTTTCCAAGAGGCCTGACCAGTAGGCAACCGAAGCGTTCTGTTTGCGTTTAAATGGATTTAAGTTTTTAGCAAGCATTTCCATTTCGGCACCACCACCGGTAGCAGAAAGTGTTTTTAAGATATTGTATTCTGGCAAAATCAAATCCAGAATCTGGCTGGTTCTGACTTCAAGTGCACGTTTTCTAAAGAAGCGTGAAAGTGGATTTGGAGTTGAATAATTTGCAACCTGGAGAATACCTTCATCAATTGCAAAAATAACGATACGTCCTTCATCTGAAGAAGAATATTCGATGTTTAAATCTGTTCCCGACTTAACTTCATCTGGAACTTTTAAAGTAATATTATTAGTGCGTTTTTCGCGGCCAACAGAGAATGGAATTGCACCATAACAGAATGGACTCATAAATATTTCTTCAGATTTAGCAGCACGGGTAAACATTATGTTGATATAACCATTTCCTTCCAAATCTTCAGGAATCTTAATTGTTTGAACAGAAGAAAGGCCTTCGGTTCTAAACCATTTGTAGCTGTAAACGTGGTCGCGTTCAACTGTAATAAGTCCAGTACCTTCATAAGGCGCCTTAATAAAGATTTCGGCAGTAGAACCTGGAGTTAAATCTTTGCTCTGGAGTTTAAGTTCAAGTTCAGCAGTACGAGTCAAAGAACGGGAAATATTTTTATCGCCAACAATTGTGTAATTGATGGTGTTGAATACAAGGCCTTCTTTATTTACCAGAGTAAGTTTATATTCGCCAGGAGTTTCAGATGGGAGGATAAAGTCACTGCCATCCTTACTAATGCTGAAAGTTTTTTCGCTTACAGGGTAAGATTTTTTAACCGACTGGTACTTGTAAAGTCCGTTAGACTGTTTTACCAAAGTTGAAATATAACGAATGTCTTCTATCCTAAGGGTTACTTCATCAAGATTAATTTTTTCAAGATTCTGGTCAATTGCAATGAATGAAAGCTTTCTTACAGAATTAGAATTGATGTAATCAAGTTTTCCGTCTGCCTTGTAACCAATCAAATATTTAAGAGGAGAAACATAAATGCTTGCCTGACTTGTTACACTACGTCCTGAACCTTTTTCAAATCCTTCTGCATAGAACTGGAGTCTGTATGTAGCCTTTTCATATTTGTTTAAATCGAGAGGGTAAGAGGCTTCTCCCTTGTCGTCGGTAGTAGTTGAGCCAAGGTATTCCTCGTAAGACTTTCCTTTGTAGAATGGATCAGAGAAGTAATAATCTGAATAGCGGTAAAGAACAGGGAATCCTGGATTAAGGAACATCTGGGCTTTAATTTCATTGCCGGCAGCAGGAGTTCCAAAGAGATTTTTCAAAGAAACTGTACCTTTAAGCTGGCCAGGATTAATCCATCCGCTAGAAGGGAGTGGGTCAAATGAAGTTGAAATTGAAAGTGTATCTGGAAGGAATTCTTCTACCTTAATTGATTCAGATGCCAGGAATTCACGTTCCACTTTATTTGAATATTTTCTTAAAAGATAAAGATTGATGTTGTAGTAACCTGTTGGAGAATATTCCTGGGTTGAAAAATCTACCTCTTCAAAGCCTGATGAAGAAAGCTGCAACTGTTTATTAAATACAATTGCATTGTTTGAGTCGGTAATTTCCATTTCAAGAGGAGTTCCATTTAAATCAATATTCCAGTCACCTGCTTTTGCAATAAGTGCAATATGGGCAGTTTCTCCTGGGCGGTACATTCCTCTATCACTAAACATATAAGCTGTAATCTTATTAGGATTAGAAGTTCCGTATTCACCACCTACATCATAGTTAGAATAATCAAGACTACGACCTGCTTCTGTATAAGGCATAAAGGCAAGATCAAGTCCTGTATCTACAATAAAGGCTGTTGGAGCATGTTCTCCAGTGAAATTAGAAATTGGAGGCAGTTTTGCATGACCGTTGCTGTCTGTCTGAGTAGAAACCAAAGTATTTCCGTTCAATCCAACAACTCTTACATTTGCGTAAGCCTGTTGTATACCCGAAGAAATTGACTGAACGAATACATCGCGACTACCATCGGCATTTTTCTTTACAATAAATCCAAGGTCTGTAATTAAAATTAAGCGTCTATCTGAAAGGCCTGAATAATAAGATCTGGATCCAAGCTGATTTTCTTTTTCTGCAACCTGGAAGATAAAGAGACCATTTTTAAGGTTCTTCGAAACATTTGCTTTGAGTTTTTCGGTAAAATCATAAGAGAAGTAAGAAATGTTTTCTTCAGAAGCATCTGGAATTGTGTAGCTTGAAACTTCAGATTCTGCAATATTGTTTTCATTAAAATTATAAGAGTCGAAACTGAAGTTTTTCATATTTCCGTTTGATTGTGAAATAAGGTGATTTACATCTTTTGGCATAATTCTTGAAAGTCTGTAATAAACCTTATTTACACCACGAGAATAAAGGGCCATTTTCTTTGAGCCAGAAAGTGAAAGAATTGTTCCTTCCGACATAATTGAAAGCTCTTTTGGATAGTTTGGAACTCTTAGTGTTTCTTCATAAGTATTTGTTTCGTTATCAAAACGGAGTTTATAACCACCAAAGAAGTTAATTCCACCGTTAATATTTACATAGATGTAACGACCAGGTTTTGCTTTATATTTAAACGAGTTTAAGCTTGTTGCAGGTTCTGGAGTAGGAACAGGAGTAAGGTTCACCTTTTCAGACATTGCAAGAACTTCTTTTGTTACAAAATTACTTGTCCAATTGCAAGCCTTTTCTGCTTTCCATCCTTCCATTTCTGGTCGGTCAACTGGTAATTCATAAACTTCAATATGAGAAGCAAGTTCTTCCACAGAAACAGAACCTTTTGATTCAATTACCAGCATCTGGTCGTAGTTTTGTTCATTATTTTTTACGAGTGATGTATTTATGTTATTAATTCTAACAAAGTCACTCATACCTGGAACTGTAACAGAAACGGAATCTGATTCTACAGAAGTTCCTCCAACCTGGGCTTCAATTCCCTTTGTAAGATTAATTTTTAACATTGATGTATATGGAGGAATTGGAAGTGGATCAGAAATCAAATAAGCGGCTGTAGAAGTTTTATTAAAACTTACTTTATAAGGAATATTATCTGTTTTAGAAGTTTTTCCCTTTGAATCAAGATAAACAAAAGACATGCTTACAGATTTCTGTAAACTATCCTTTACCATTGGGTGAGAAGATCCCAAAGTACAGGTTACGTATTTTTCATTTGGATTTTCGGGATTAATGTAGAATTCTTCATTTGTAAGCCAAACAGAAAAGGCATCGGTCTTAAAGGTAAAATCGCCACGAACCGAAACGGAATCTGCAAAAATTGCAGCAGGCATATCTACTTTGTATTTTGTATCCAGTTTCCAGTTTTCTACTGGTGTAAAACGGAGGGATGAATCATCAACCCAAAGCCAAGTTCCTGAAATGGCAGGTGTAATAGAAATAGCAGAACTAGGTGCATTTCCAACATCTTCAATTTTAGCAACAGAACCGTCAAAACTTACAAAAAGTGTATCGGGTTTTCCTTCCTCATTTACTCTGCTGGAAGGTTCGTAAACATTGTAGCCTACAGCAACTTTATCTTTAGAAGCACCTTTGGGTAAAACTTTTCCTGAAGAGGAAGAATCTTTTCCCTTACAAGAAAAGGCAAATAAGATTAAAGCTGATACTAAGAACAAATTAACTTTTTTACACAAAGAAATAAATTTCATAGCAATCTCCTTTTTTTAAGACTCTAATTTTTTCAAATATGATAAGAAATCCAGGATAGTAACTTCCTCTCCAGGATTAAAGTTTTTTCCATCTGGCAGATTCATAATTTCATTTTCAACAACGCCTAAAACGGCATCAAAATCTACATTTTCAATTACTATGTCTGCAACCGGACTTTTGGCATTTGTCATTTTTGAATAACGACTAGAATATCTTGTTGCAAGTTTTTTATTCCCCTTTTTCATAACATAAAGGTTCCAGAGGAATCTTGCACAGGCAACCCTGTTAATTGTGGCAGAATCTTTAATAGTCAGAGCAAAGCCCTTTGCATTGTCTGGATCCAAAACTGAATTAAAAAGTCCTGCCTGTTCAACTTTTTTTATCAATTGTGATTTAGACAATTTTGTTCCAGTAGTAAGGTCCTGTAAAAGTTTTGTATTTTCGTAAGTTAGACTGACCATATCTTCTTTAGTAAGAGCGGCAGTTAAATTTTGGTTAACATTTGCCGAAGAAATTCCCGAACTGTACAAGGTCCAAACCTTATCGCGGAAATCCTTATAAACAACTCTATAACTGTCCCTGTCCTGATTATCAAATTCAATAAAAGCCTGGTCTATTAATGCAATGGCTTTATCATACTCTTTTTTCTGATAAAGAAGCTTACCCTTTTCCATAAGGAGAAGAGAATTGTTCGGATCAAAAGAAAGGATTTCATCTACTTTGGCTATGGCTGAATCTGTATTTTTTTCCAGTTTACTTGCAAGTAAAAGTACGTAATCGTCGCCACCCTTAATTGATTTTGCATAAGTATAAGACTCTTGAGCTTTCTTTGTCTTTCCTTCCATAAGATAAAGGATTCCATCAATCGCAGTAATGTGGGCTACAATAATAGGTTCCAGATGGTTTTTAGACAACTGTTCATTCGCACTTGTATGAAAGGCGGCAATTTTAGATGAATCGAAAGTTCCAGTAAGAAGGTATTCAGAATCTATAAGAATATACCTGTCTTCAAAAATGGAAACTTCTTCCATCAATTCCTTATTCAAATCTGAAGTCTGGAATACGTCCTGCTGCATAGTTGTAGCACAAGATGTAAAAAGGCATGCAATTACTGTTATTACAACCATTAGTTTTTTCATGCTTTTCTCCTACTTTTAATATAATTTCCAAGCGTTTAATTTATTGTCAATTGCAAGCGAAATACTGTCTATTTTCTTATCACCATTTAAGTCCTGGAAAACAGGAATGCCATAACCGGTAATTGGGAATGCATTCAAATATTCCAAATCAGATGAAAGTCCATAGATGGCATTTGATTCTCCGCACAGGAAAATTTCGTCCTTCTTATCTTCATCATAATCTGTAATTGTGATATAGCCTGATTTTGCAGAAAGATTTGGAATTTTTACTTGGGTAATTTGAGCATCCATTCCAACTTTGTAAAGGGTTCCGTCTTGGGCAAGAGCAATTAAAACTCCATTTACAAATTTAACGTTCAAGAAGAAAACGCCTTCCAAATTTACAGGGAAGCCTTCCAGCAATTCCCCCTGAGTGTTCCAAATGTAAAGGTCTCCCGCTTGTGTGATAAAGGAAATGTAAACTTTATCCTTATCTTCAAAAATACATGGAGAACCAAAACCAATTCCATCTACAGGAATAAGAGTGTCTTCAAGTTCGTCGCCTTTCTTTGAAATAAGATGAATGCCGCCCAAGAAGCCCTTTTCGTAAAGAGCCAGATAGTCTTTATAAACACTTGGGGAATTTTTAATCTGGTCCATTATTTCAAAATCAAGCTGATTTATTTCGGCTTTTTCATTTAGAAGATGAAGAACATTCTCCTGGTCTATTAAGAGCAATTTATCATTATAAATGGCAGGCGGACAAACAGATTCAATTCCAGTCATTGTTGGGAAACCAGAAATATCATCAAAGTTTTCGTCCAAAAGGTAAACGAGACCATCTTTAGTAACAGCCCACAAATCTCCCTTACATGCCTTATAGGTATTTTTTGAAGCAGGAATGATAAAGGACAGACTGTCTATTACTCTTTGTTTTATTTCTAAACTGCCTATATTAATTGACTTAAGAAGATTTGGCTTCTGCTGCCAGTAAATCTGCTTATTTTTTGGATTATTTGATTTATATAAAACAGGATTTGTGTTTCCGTCCAGTTCAATTGGGAATCCTTCAACTTTTTGAGTCTGACTTGATTCGCAGGAAATTGCACTTAAAGTTATGGTGATTACGGAATCCTTTGTGGCTAAATCAACTTTTCCAATATTGTAGAGTTGTAAAATTTTATTAAAAAGCCCCTTTCCTTTTACAAAGAATGGAACGCTTCTTTCAAGGTTATAATACAAACTTACAGAAGCTGGTATTAATTTATTGTCAGAAACCTTTTTCCAAATATCATCTTTATCAAGCTTTGCACCATTTTTTAATGCGGCATTTATAGAAACAAGGTTTTCTGGTGATTGAGAAAAATAGATAAAACCATCTTTGACCATGTAATAAGGTTTTGGAAGATTAATATTAAAGGCCTTTAAAAGGTTTCTCATAAATTCTGGAAATTCAATTCTAGGTAGACGAACTCCATCCAAAAGAAGGCTGTTATCTGTTTGTAATATAATAGAAGAAATTAACGATTCAAACACCACCTGGCGTCTTTCTTCATCAGAAACTTTCAAAACAATTACAGGATCAGGTTTGCTTTCCAAGCCAATAACGGCATATTCATCGGAAGTCCAGGAAAAAAGGATATTGTCCAGAGAGTCTTTGAATAAAACTTTTGATATAGAATTTGCTTCGTCCCAAAGTTTTTTAACGTTCTTTTGGCCTTCGTCCATAATGGTAAAGGCAGCATCTTTTAATTCAGACAGGTTACCAAAATTAATAATTGTAAAATATTGTACAGATGAAGGAAGTTTTGGAAGTAAATCTGGAACTTCAGAATTCTTTTGAATAAGAGCAATAAGGCCGTTTGCCTCATTTGATTCAACCTTGTCAAAAGGAATTCTAAACTGTAAGTTGATGTTTTCGTCTGAAATACCAAATTCAATTTTACTTAAATCTTCTTCCGAAAGTGAATTTGCAATAAATTTAATATATGGATTTTCTGCTCCAAGAAGCGAAAGAAGTTTTTTTCCATTTGCAACAATTCTAAATGGCTGGGTAAGTTTTTCCTTAAAAAGCTGTAAATCTTCTTTTGAGTAGGAAAGAGAATTATCATATAAAACGGCACTGTCGAAGAGATTTTTATTACCAGAAATAATTACCAGGTTTTTTCTGATTTTTATATAAAGGGTCATTTCTTCACTTGCAGCATACTCAAAATATGAACCTGTATCGGATTTTACATAAGTAAGATTTTTTACATTTATAAAGTCCTGCAAAAGTGGGAGAAGCCTTGTAATTCCTGAGAGAAAGCCCATATCAATAATTGCAACATAATTATTTTGATCGTACAAAGCGGCATCAACTTTTCTGGAAAGTACAAAGGCAAGCAACTTATTTTTTCTAAGATTGGATTCACGAATTGTATAAAAAACTTTTCTAAAAGAACTAAGATTCTGTTCCGCAAGCACAACGTCCATTGCTTTTAAATCGATAAGAGGTTCGGCTGCGTGGTAGATGGAGTCTGTTCGAATATAAACGGAATAATCGGCAGGAAGAGCTTTTACATTGGAATCTTTTTGGAATGAACAAAAGGCCATCCAGCCTATGAACAAAATTATGAGTGCAAGTATTATATATAAAATACTAAGTAGAATTTTTACAAATAGCGGTTTCTTTTTTTTATCTAATTTTTTTTCCATAACAAGATTTTAAATAAATTAATTTATATAATACGTCGAGTCAAGGCACGCTCACGCTTAAAGCCTTGACTTCGCCGTTTTGAAGGTTTTGTAATAAACCCTCAATCAATCCTAAACAAAAAAGCAGTCACATTAAATGTGACTGCCCTCCTCCTAATTATATGTATTTATCTAAATACATTCTAAATCTTCTTCAAGGCCTAAATTAATTGATGGTGGAACAATTTCTTCTATAGGAATAATTATTTTTGCAATTGTTTCTGCATCGTTGCTTTCTACCTTAAGACATTCTTTTTTAATGCCAAGTTGTTTCAACATCAAAAGAATAATTATAAGACCTAATCCAGAACCTTCTGTCCTATCAATATCAGTCAGTGCATCTTCCATACTGTTGTACTTTCTTGCACATTCCATTTTGCCTTGAATTCTAACCTTTTCAGCTTCTGTCAAAACAGATTTATTGATAACTTCAAGAGTAATTACCTTATTCTTCATAGACAAAATATACTTGATGTATAAATCTTTATCCTTTTGAAGCTTCTGGTAATGTTCTTTGTTTACAGTCGTTTCTGCTGAAAATGTTACCATTCCGTGCTTATAATCTTCTTGATTATTGATATCCAAACCTTTTTCCTGAAAGAAAATTCGTTTAGCATTTGCTTTATTAGCATTAGCCAAAAGTTCTCCAGAACTGTAAGACATAGAACTTAATAAATCTTCCTGATTACAAGCACTCAAGAAAACTGTTAGAAGATCGTTCACATATTCTTCAATTTCACGAGTAAGCGAGTAACTGATAATTTCGATAGGTTCTTCATTTTGAACAGCGGATTCAATTTTCTTAGAATCTAATGGAACTTTTATATCTTCTATTTTCATTGTAACAATAATTATATCAAAACAATTCAGATATAACAAAAAAAATTTTGAAATTTTTAGTATTTTTTTATCCAAATACCCCAAATGAGGTAAGAAGAAGTATAAAAAGCAATGCCGGAGCAATCACTTTTACCATAATAACATATAAACCACGGCGTCTGAACTTTTCTCCATTTAGAGTAATTTCTTCGGTCATAGTCTTTGGTTTACAAATCCAGCCAACTAAAATACAGGTAAGAAGGCTTGTAACAGGCATAAGGATGTTGTTACTTGTATAATCAAGAAGATCCAGCAACTGCCCCTTAGAGCCATTTGGAAGTTTAATATCAAAAAAGAATAAATTATAACCAAGACAAACGATTATAGAAACAATAAAAGTAAGTCCTGCCATAATTACAGCTGACTTTTTTCTACTCCACTTATTGCGGTCCATCATACTAGAAACTATTGCTTCCAAAATTGAAACAGAACTTGTAAGTGCCGCAAATAAAACCATGATGAAGAAAATTGCACCCAAAACATTTCCAAATATTCCAAGGGAATTAAAAATTTCTGGAAGAGAAACGAACATAAGACTTGAACCTGCCGACATTCCATCTACGCCCTTAAAAACATAAACAGAAGGAATAATCATAAGTCCTGCAAGAAAGGCAATGAGTGTATCAAAAAGAACAATCTGATTTACAGATTTTCCAAGATTTACATCCTTTTTCATATACGAACCAAAGGCAATCATAATTCCCATTGCTATACTAAGAGAATAAAAAAGCTGTCCCATGGCATCCAGACAAATCAAGAGGAACTTTCTGAAAGTAAGACCTTCAAAGTTTGGAATAAGATAATATGCAAGCCCCTGGAAACCTGTTCTAGTTACACCATTGGAATCGGTATTCTTAATAAACATGGTATATATAGATATAAAAAGAATGATTACGACCAGGATAGGCATAAGAATTTTTGAAAATTTTTCAATTCCATTTTCTACACCACGATATACTATATAGAAGGAAAGTATTGAAAAAATTGCCATAAACAAGAGTGGCTGCCAGTAACCAGAAATAAAAGAATTAAAATAGCCATTCTGAACTGCGTGACTGCCCATGCCTGAAACGTAAGTAACTACATACTTTAAAACCCATCCACCAATTACACAATAATATGGGTAAATGATAAAAGGGATTATAAATGAAAAAAAGCCTAAGAAGGCCCAGTTTTTATTTAACTTTTTGTAAGCAGTTAAAGGGCTTTCTCGTGTTTTTCGACCAATAGCAATTTCTGTTGCTAAAAGTGTAAAACCAAATGTTAAAGCAAAAATAAGGTAGATAAAGAGGAAAAGGCCTCCTCCATCTTTTGCAGCAAAATAAGGGAAACGCCAAATGTTTCCCAAACCAACTGCACTGCCTGCTGCCGCAAGTACAAAACCAATTGAACCTGTGAAAGAATTCCTTTCACTTTTTGTGTTTTCCATAATATGTATCTCTTATAAATTAATTTTTCCAAAAAAGTATATCACATTGAAGAATATTAATCATAAGTATCATAAATATTTAGAACTTTCCTTTTGTAACGGCATTTTTTGCTCTTCGTTTTTATGACTTATCATGCAAAACAAACATTTTTATTCCTTCCGTTGGAAACTTAAGTTTTACATAGCGGACCACCTGGGAAACCTTTTGTTCCATATCATCCTGGGCATAGGCTATGACCATTACATTTGTTTCTGGCCAGGTAGAATCGCCAAGTTTATATGATTCGCCGCCTCTACCATAAGCCAAAGGAATTACTGTATAAAGAAAGTCAGGAATACAGGCTTCCAGATTTTCTATTAATTCTGAATAAACAGACTGATTTGTTATTATTTCAATTCTAATCATTTTAATCACCTTCATCCTATTCTTGAATAACTTTTCCATCCCTAATTGCTATAAGCTCAGGAGGAAGATTTGTCTTTTCTTTATCATCTGCCTTTCTATTAATCAATGAATAAATAACAGGGATAATGAACATAGTTACAATTGTACTTGAAAGTAAACCACCAACTACACAAAGGCCAATTGGTTGAGTCATACTTGAACTTCCATCTCCAAAAAAGGCCATTGGAATCATGGCAAGAATTGTTGTAAGAGTTGTCATCAAAACTGGACGTAAACGACTGGCAGCTGCATCTTCGCAAGCCTGTAAAAGTGGAACTCCCCGTCTTACAAGCAGGTTTGTCTGGTCAACCAGCAAAATACCGTTGTTTACAACAATACCAATGAGCATTACAACACCAATAAGCGAAACCATGGAGAAGGATTGTCCCGTAATCAGATGGATAAAGACAACTCCTACAATTAAAAATGGCATTGTAAAAAGGTTGATAAATGGATCCTTAAAACTTTCGTAAGTTCCGGCCATTACTCCAAATACCAGAACAATAGCAAGGCCAATTACAATAGCAAAGATTTTTGCAGTGTTTGTAGTATTTTGCCATGAACCTTCGTAAGTTACGCTTACAGTTTCTGGAATAACCATATTGTCGCTAATAAGTTCTTTAATCTGATTTTCTACACTGCCGGCATTACTTCCATCACTAATACTAGCTGTAAGATGAATAATCCTAGTCTGATTTTCGCGGGCAATTGAAACTGGGCCTGTACCCCGAATTACTTCTGCAAAGTTTGCAACCGAAACAAGGCCGTTTTTACCCTGTACAAAGATTTTTTCCAGGTCAGGAATTTCTGAGCGGTCTTCATCATTTAGATAAACAACTACATCGTAAGAGTCGCCGTTTAAGTTGTAGCTGGTTGCAGTATAACCGTTTATACAATAGTTAATTTCGTTTGCAATGGACATTACAGAAATTCCAAAACTTGCGGCACGTGCACGATCAACTTTAATTTCTACCTGAGGAAGGCCGTCTTCCATATCAATTTGAGGCTCTGTAACCGAAGAAATATTGTTCTGAATAAGAGCTTTAACTTCTTTAGCAAGATTGTTTGCGGCATCAAGATCGCTGGAACGGAATACAATATCTATATCACTTCCGCCCATCTGCTGCATCATACCTTCATCAAAAGTAAAGGTAGCATTTGGATAATCATCAAAATGACTTCTAAGTTTGGCCTTAATCTGCTCGGCTGTATCAATTTGTTTAGAAGCGTCTGGCAAGTAAATTGAAATTGAACCCTTGTAAGAGGAATCTGAACTTCCTCCACGCTGACCAGTTCCAACACTAACTACAATATTTTCGTAGCCCTGAACTTCATCTTGAATATATTCAAAAAAGTCTTGAAGCACGGTTTGAGTTTCTTCCAGTTTTGTTCCCAAAGGCATTTCCAAATTTAAACCTACAGAAGTGTCGTTATAGTGGGACATAAAAGAAATACGCAGGCGTCCGGCAAGAATCAAAGACATTGCAAGAATTCCAAAGGCAATTACAACAGTAGCAAAACGGTGATGAAGAACCTTGCGAAGACCTTTTTTGTATTGAGCAGTAATCCAGTCCAAAGCCTTACCAATTGCCCTGTCGGCCTTTGCAAGAAAAGGGATTTTTATTGGGTGTTCAAGGCGATTATCTACTGGAAGGAATTTTCCGGCAAGAACAGGAACCAGGAACATAGCAACAAAAAGTGATGAAAGGATGGCAATTAAAATTACCAGCATAAGAGAACTGAACATCTGTCCCATCATTCCAAGCTGACTTTTAAAGATGAAGAAAGGAATGAATACACAAACTGTAGTAAGGTTTCCAGAGATTACAGAAGTAATAACTTCCTGAGTTCCAATTACTGCGGCTGTAAGAGCTTTTGTTCCCCTGTTTCTGTAAACATAAATATTTTCAATTACAACTACCGAAGCATCTACAACCATACCAAGGCCCAGAATTAAACCGGTCATAGTAATCATATTTAAGGTGATATTGGCAAAGGCCATAACTGTAAGAGTGATTAAGACACAGAATGGAATGGAAATTGCCATAATAAAGGTAGATTTTCCGCTTCGTAAAAAAAGCAGAAGAATTGCAACTGCCAGAATAAATCCTTCGATAATAGATTTAATCAATTGCTGCATTGTGTCACTTACAGAGCTTGAATCATCACTTAAAATTTCAATTTTTACATCGCTTGGAAGAGTTTTTTCAATATCTGCAATTTTAGCTTTTACCGCTTTTGCAACATTTACTGTATTTGCACCAGAGGATTTTTGAATTGAAACATAAACTCCAGGCTTTCCGTTAATGTAAATTAGACTAGAAACATCTGAGTAGCCCATGTAGGCAGTTCCAATATCTTCAAGTTTTACATCATAACCATTGTAAGTTCCAACTACAGTTTCATTAATTTCATCAATTGAAGCAAATTCTCCGGTAGTTCTTACCATATATTTTTTGGTACCTTCGCTTACGTTTCCGCCACCAACTTCAATATTATTTGCAGATAGAGTAGAAGCCACAGATGATAAAGTAAGCCCATATGCATCCAGACGGTTAAGATCCAGTTCTACGCGAACAATTCCATCTCGACCACCGCGGACATTGGCCTGGGCAACTCCATCTGCCTGTTCAAGACGGTCTGCAATCTGCTCATCGGCAATTTTTTTGAGTTCTTCTTCGGTTCTGTTTCCATTAACTGCAAGAGTCATAATAGGCATAGATGATGAAGAAAACTGAAAAATTGATGGAGTTGAAGCGGCATCTGGGAGCTGGCCTTTTACCATATCAAGTTTATCGCGAATATCATTTACAGCTACATCCATGTCGGTTCCATAATTAAATTCCAATTCAATTGTAGAAGAACCTTCAGATGAAGTTGATGTCATTGATTTAAGATTATTTACACTTACAAGTCCACTTTCCAAAATCTGGGTAACCGATTTTTCTACAGTTTCTGGACCTGCATTTGTATAAGTTGTCATTACCATTGCAACCGGATTATCCATATCTGGCATCATGGCTACGTTTATATTTCCCAGTGTAAAAGCAGCAACAATAGCAATTAAAACAAAAGTACAAAGGATTAAAACTGGATGTTCAAGGATTTTTTTAGATACACTCATACTAACCTCCTTTTACTGAACTTCTTTTATTTTTGCACCCTCAGAAAGACTCTGAGTTCCACTTACGACTACTTTTTCGCCCAAAGAAAGTCCACTCAAAATTTCAACATTTCCATCTACATTTACGCCAAGTTCAACATTTCTTACACTTACAGTTGAATCATCTTTTACAACATAAACGTAAGACTGGCCATTCTGAGTAAGTACTGCATCATAAGGAATGACAATGGCATTTTCGTGGGCTTTTGTATAAAGTTTGATTTTGGAATACATTCCTGCATTAATGCGTGAATCGTCTGAATCAAAGGCAAGGTAGATTTCTTTTGTTCTGGAAACTTCATCTACAATTGGAGAAACCCGAATTACGTGTGCCGAAAAAGTTTCGTTTTTGTAGGCTACAAGACTAACATCAGCCTTTAATCCATTTTCAAGAACAGAAATATCACGTTCTGGAACGTTTGCCTTAATCTGTAACTGACTGATGTTTCCAATTTGAGCAAGAGCTGTAGATGTATTTACCGAAGTTCCTACTGTAAGTGGCAGGGCTGTGATTGTACCGGAAATTGGAGCATAAACAGGGCTTATTTCATAGTAAGTTCCAGGTGTAGAAGGATCAATTTCTGCAATCAGGTCGCCACGTTTTACATTTGAACCAAGAGTTACATAAACCTTTACAATTTTTCCACCTATTTCTGGATAAACTGAAATTGTATTGTTAGATTGAACGTTTCCATTCATTGTCAAATACTCCTGCAAAACTTCTGCTTCAAGAGTTTTAGTTTTTACTGAATGAATTGTTTCCTCATTAGCACTTTCCATTCCAGGCATGCCAGGTCCTCCTGCGCCACCGCCAGAAGGCATTCCACCTTTAGAGGTTCCCTTTGAAATAAGAGCAACAATTGCAAGGAGCAATAAAACTACTCCAACTAAGATTGAACGTGTAACTAATTTCTTTGACTTCATAATTTTCTCCTATAAAAAGTCAATGAGGAAATTTCAATTTCCGATTTGACTTTTTATGTAGCTCCGCAATGAAATGAGGAGCTACGATTGATATGCAAGTTTCCAACGGAAACTTGTCAGGGTAAAAAGCAGACATTATTTCAGGCTGCTTTTTATCCTAACTCCTTAGATTTATTCACCAATTGTATTTTTAAGTTCAAGAATATTATTGATTAAGGTAAGCTGCTGATTTCGCAATTGAAGAAGAGCTGTTGTATAGGAATTCTGTATTGTCTGCAAAGCTGAAAGGTCTTTTGTACCATTTTTAAAAGCAACAAGACCAAGCTCGTAAGTTTTTTTGGCAAGTTCTACATTCAACTTGCAGTTTTCTAGACTTTCTTTTGCAATATCAATTTCGTTTAACATTTCAAGAATGCTAGTTTTAACTTCCTGTTTCTTGTCCTGCAGTTGCAATTCCAAAGTTGTAATGGAGTCTTCCAAAGTTTTAATTGAATCGCTGGCCGAAGAACCTGGTAAAAGATTATCAAGTGATAAAGAAAGGCCAAGCGACGCTGTCCAGGAATTGGAGCTTGTAGAAGTATTTGTTGACCAGGCATAATTGTAGCTATATGGATTAACTCCTGCAGATAAAGAAAGGGATGGGAGGTAGGTTGAAGAAATTGTCTGCCTCTTAGTCAATTTTGTCTGTTCTAAAGAATCCTTGATTGCTCGTACAGAGGAATTGTTTTCTAAGATGGAATCAATCTGACTGGCATCAAAATCGAAATCTAAGAGAGATTCGTAATCGTCCAGACTGCCCTGTAAAACAACACTTTGTCCATTACTTGGTTTAATTCCTGTTTGATCCAAAAACTCAATCAAAGCATTGCTGAAAGATTTTTCGGTATTTTTCAAATCTATCTTGGCATTTTCGTAATTAACCTGACTTGAAAGTAAGTCAATTTCTGGAACAAGGCCTCTTTCTTTTTTTGCCTTAGTCTGTTCATACTGTGTTTTGTAAGATTCCAGATTTTCTTTGCTCGATTCAACCTGGCTTTGAACATATAAGAGAGAATAAAAAGCTTTTCGAACCTCATATTCAACCTGTCGTAAGGTATCGGTATAATCCTGCTTTCCACTTTCATAAGAAGCCTTAAGAGCCTTTATTTTGCTTGCAAGACCAAGGTTCAAATTTAAGCTGGCACTAATATTTGCAGAAACTGTACTTGTGCTTGAACTAATATCTTTTAAGCTTGAATTCTGAGTTCCAGTTACACCTGCTGTTATAGAAGGTAAAAGCTGATTCCATGAATGCTTATAATTTCTTTCGCTCTGTTCCAGTTCAATCTGACCAGTTTTTACAGATAATTGTGTTTCTAAAGCAGACTGAACAGCAGTTTCTATATCAAGCAGCATAGACTCTTGTTCTATTTCAATATTCTCTTGGGCATACAAGCCTGAAACCATAAAAATAATCAAAATAAAAATGCTGATTCTGAACTTCATTTTTTCTCCTTATAAACACCACGTTAGTGGTGCTGCATGGAAGCAGCGAATCGCAGTTTTGCTGAAAGCAAAATCTGCTATGATAAAAATTACATGGATGTAATTTTTATCATGCCTCCTTATTGGTAAATGTGCTATACATAGCATGCAACACATACTATACTAGTAAAAACGGCTCAGGTGTAGCATGTTACACATAACATCCTGTTATTTCGATTAGAGTTTTCTAAGAATTGGAGTAAAATAGCTATTTTATGGAAGCAAAAGACGTATTTTTATTAATCAAAAACATTCACGACAAATTCGATTCCAGAGCCAATGCCGATTGCCAGACAGCAGGCCTTACAATCGCTCAGTTCAGGGTTCTCCTTTATCTTGAAGACCACCCGGATTCTGATGTTACACAAAAAGAATTGGAAACAGTTTTTAAGGTTTCTCACCCAACAATAAATGGAATTTTAAGCAGACTTGAAAGCAAAAACTGTATTTTTACAAAAGTAGTAATAGAAGCCGGTAAACAACAAAAATATATTTTTTTGACAACCCAGGGAAATATGGCTCTAAAAAACATGAAAGACAACCGAATCCATGACGAAAAAATGTTTGAGACATCGTTTACTGAGCAGGAGAAGAAGGAATTGGAAGAGCTGCTTAAAAGACTCTACCAGATTCTGGAATAAACGAAGTTTTTTAAGATATATATTTTTGTACAATTATCTTAGAGATAATAAAATTTTTGCCATGCTATACTTTAAATAACCTAGAAACCTAAAGGCAGGAGTTTTATTATGTCATTGTTTAAGAGTTTTAAATCTGTAACTTATTGTGTTGCCCAGTGGGCAGATCGAATATCGGAAGAAGAATTAAGAAAAGAAGCTGACTGGCTGCAAAAATATGTTGGAATCGACAAAGTTTATTTGGAAACCTTCCGTGGGACTTTTGCCCGCAGAGAACAAATTCTTATGATAAAGAAAGTTCTGGCGGAATATGGCATTGAAGTTAGCGGAGGAATTACAACTGTAACTCCAGATTTGAACGAAAGCGACAAAAAAAGACACAGACTTTTTGAAACCTTCTGTTACTGCAACGAACCAATGAGACAGCGACTTAAGGAAGTTTCTGAATATACAGCAGAATTTTTTGACGAATTCATAATCGATGACTTTTTCTTTACCCAGTGTATGTGTGAAGACTGCCAGAAAGAAAAGGGAAATCGCTCATGGGAAGAATTCCGCCTTGCCAAGATGAAGGAAGTTTCCGAAAACCTCATCATCAAACCTGCTAAAAAGGTAAATCCTAATATCAAGATTATTATTAAATATCCAAACTGGCGTGAAAGCTACCAGGAAACAGGTTATAATCCGGCTGAACAAAAAGATATTTTTGACGGAATTTACAGTGGAACAGAAACCCGTCATGGAGCCCAGCAGGATCAACATCTTCCTCGCTATTTAAGTTATTCTCTCCCACGTTATATGGAAAATGCCTCTCCAAACCGAAACGGAGGTGGTTGGTTTGATCCATTCGAATGCGACAGAATTGACTCCTACCTTGAGCAGGCCTACCTGACCGCTTTTTCAAAATGTAAAGAAATTATGATGTTCTGCTGGCCTGCAATTTACAACAACAAACGTGCAACTCCTCTGGGGTACCAGTACCAGAAAATCGACCAATTGATGAGCCAGTGCGGCAATCCAGTAGGACTTCCTGTTTACATTCCATTTAATTCTCAGGGAGAAGACCACCTGGAAGACTATCTTGGAATGGTAGGAATTCCTTGTGAGCCAAGCCCTTATTTTCCAAAGTCTGGAAGTGTACTCGTAACTGCCGCATCTCTGAAAGACCCTCAGATTGTTTCTAAAATCCGGGACTTTGTCTGCAAGGGCGGAAATGTTTTTGCCACAAGTGGATTTATGATTGGGGCCTTGGAGAATGAAGATAAGGGTAGTGAAAAAATCTCTGAACTTACCTCTATCCGCTATAGAGGCCGCCGTTTAGATGCCGACGAATTCAAGGTAACTGTAAGCGGTTTATACGGAAGAAACTACATCAAATCTGCTGCTCCAATATCATTCCCTCTACTAGAACACAGAAATAACGCAACCTGGTCAAAACTCAACGCCGGTCACGGTGAATACCACGAAAGCTTGGTTATGTTCGATACCTATGGCCAGGGTATTTTTGAAGTTATAAACCTGCCAGATATGCCTTCCAAAATCAGAGACCTGCCTGTTGAAGTTCTTACTGCTCTACGCTACGAACTTTTGGGACAGGGAAAATTCTGGATTGATGCAGGCTATGGAGTTTCCCTCTTTACTTATGATAATGACACGTTCGGTCTTTACTGCTACACAAATGATGGTTGTGCTCCGGTAGACTTCAACATCCACGTAAAAGGAAAACACGAATCCCTTATCCCGCTTGCTGATGAAGAAAATCCTCCTGCATGGAAAACAAGGGAAATAAAAGCTCTATATACAAAAGCACTGGACTATAAGGAGACTGAATTCGAAAGCGTTTTTCATACCAGAATGATCCCTGGTGATTTCGTATTTTTTAAGTTAAAATAGGAGTATGAATAAAGCTAGAGAAGATAAAGTTAGAACTTATAGAATATTCCAAATTGCTGATTATATAAAAACTCACAACTATCCAAATGTACCTGCTTTAATGAAGGCATTTGAATGTTCAAGAAGCACTATTATGCGAGACTTAGATTTTTTAAAGGACCGCTATAATATGCCAATAGAATATGATGAAGATAAACGCGGTTACTACTACACCGACCCAACCTTTGTGGTAAAAAGTGTAATGCTTTCGGAAGGTGAACTGCTAACCGTGTCTACCCTTCTTCCACTTATGGAGCAGTACAAAAACACTCCGCTGGAATCAACCTTTAAATCAATTATGACAAAAATGATTGAGATGATGCCTAACAAGGTAGAGGTTGATTCCGCATTTTCTGCCCAAAACGTTCAGTTTATTAAAGACCACCTGCCAAAAATTGATGAAGAAATCTTTAACAATGTTTTTAAGGCTATCAGATCTAATAAAACCATTGAGTTTGCCTACCGCTCAATTAGTAAACAGGATTATTCCTATCGTTTTTTTGATCCATACAAGGTGCTCTGCCAAAAGGGAAACTGGTACATAATCGGCTGGTGTCATTCCCACAAGGATTTTATAGTATACAGCCTTTCCAGAATGAAGGACCTCAAAATTACAGGTGAAAGCTTTCAGATAAAGCAAGATTTTGATTTGAACAAGCACATAGACCCGGAGTTTGGAATATGGCAGAACGAGCAGGAAGCAAAAAAAATTGAACTGCTTTTTTCAAAGGATATTAACACCTATATTTTGGAAAGAACCTGGCACGTGAACCAGGAATGTCGCCAAAATGATGATGGAAGTGTTTACCTGAGCTATATGACAAACCAGATGCAGGAAACTTTCTACTGGATTTTATCACTCGGTTCCAAGGTTAAAGTTCTAAATCCACCTGAATTAATAGAAAGAATCAAAAAAGAAACAAGTCTTTTAGCTGAACTTTATAAAGACTGATAGCATTACCAGAAATTAGTACTCCATCAATTTTTTCCCAAGTACTTTTTAATTTCGTTTATATAGCACTCGCCAATGCTGCTTAAATTGAAGTTCTTTTTTACTATATAACCTATTTCCATAACACGATTAATTTTATCGTCTTCGTCTCTAAAAGGAATTGCACAATAGTCAGAGCCATTCAATTCTTCACAAATTATGCCTGAACATAAGGTATATCCATTCAAACCAATCATTAGATTTAACATAGAAGCCCGGTCATTTGCTTTTATGGTTCTGTTGTATTCTTCGGTACTTAAAATTTCCTCTGCAAAGTAGAAACTTTCTCCATCTGTCTGTTCAAAACTTAAACAAGGATAATCTTTTAAATCGCTGAAAGTAATTTCCTTTTTCTTTGCTAAAGGATTTCCTTTCCATATGTAAACATAAGCCTTACAGTCAATAAGATGATGGAATTCCAAATCGCGTGCCTTAAGAAGGTTTTCTATTGGCTTTCGGTTGAAATCGCTCAAATACAGAATGCCTATTTCGCTTTTTAAAGAAGCAACATCCTCTATCACATCTTTTGTTTTTGTTTCCCTGATTGCAAATTCATACTCGTTTGTATTAAAGCCTTTTACCATTTCCACAAAACTTTTTACGGCAAAGGAATAATGCTGGGTAGAAACTCCGAATTTCTTTTTGATATTGGAATTTTCATTATATTTTTCGCTCAGATTTTGAAAGCTTAAATAAACCTGTCGTGCACTAGAAACAAATTCCTGACCATCATTTGTTAAAGTAACCCCTCGCCCACTTCTATTGAAAATGGTAATTCCAAGTTCGTCTTCCAGATCATGTATTGTACTTGTAAGAGAAGGCTGAGATACAAACATTTTTTCAGCTGCTTTATTAAATGAACCGGTTTCTGTAATTCCAATTACGTATTTAATTTGTTGAATAGTCATTTTGCATCTCCTGTTATTTTTATAAAGTTTGCAATTTCGCGAATTATTGAAATTCTTCGTCCTAGTAATCCATGTTCTACCGGATATTCCACCAGCTTTTGTAAAGGCAATTCTTCATCATCTTTTTTATGATTCTGATTTTCCTCTCTGTATTGTATAAGCTTTTTCCAAAGGGGATGAATCATTTCTTCGTTGGAAGATACTGTGTCATATTTTGCTTCAAATATCAAAATATTTTTTTCTTTAACTGAATCAAAAGCGTTTGGAAAAGCAAGTTTTTCTGAGTTTTCGACTATATCTTCATAAATCGAATCTATTCCATCTGAGTTTAGAATTTTTCCTTCGTTCAGTAGGGCCTTCATATAGGCATCTTTTCCAAGGCGTAAAAAACATGTTGGATCATAAGGGGCCAGCATTATAATACCCCGTATAAAATCCAGATTTTTTCCGGCATTCAAAGCGGAATTTCCACCCATACTATGACCAAGCAAATAAATCTGATTTTCCTGAACATTATATTTTTCCAGAAATTCCTTTGAATGTGCATAATTTGCAAGATTTACAGCATCTTCAACACAATGAGTTATAAGATACTTTCCCTGACTTCCCCAGGCCCCTCTATGATGAGGAACAATTACCACACATCCAATTCTACATAGAGCGTGAGAAATATCATCATTTCTTGCGGAACCTGGAAAACCATGCAGCATAATTACACAAGGATGCCTTTTTTCTTTCAGGTTATGAGGCCACATAATCTCGCCATAAATATGACTGCCATTTGAAAGAAAATCTAAACTAGCATAATCAGGAAGAGATTCTTCATTCAAGTTAGTAGGTTCTTCAAAAAGGTATTCAAGATTCACCAATGACATTTCTACACCTCCATCAATTTTTTTTTACAAAATATAACTATTCCTCAAACTTTTGGAGTACACTTAAGACTACTCGTATAGTTTTTTAGAAAAATACCTGTCTCCACGATCAGGAAATAATGTAACAATATTAATACTTCTACCAGCCTTTTCAATAGCTCCACTCTGTGCTAATTCCTGGGCAAGTAATTTTGCAGCGGCAAAGGCGGCTCCACTTGAAGAACCAGCTAAAATTCCTTCTTTGCGTGCAAGTTCACGTGAAGAAACAAAAGCCTGGGCATCGGTCACCTTTATCACCTTATCTACCAGCTTTATATCCATGGTATCAGGAATAAAATCGTTACCAATTCCTTCTATGTTATAATCGCCGTGTTCTCCGCCCCCCATAGTTGAACCAATAGGATCTGCCAAAATTCCCTGAATGGCAGAATCTCTTTCCTTCAAGTAACGCATTATTCCGCTGTAGGTTCCCCCGCTTCCTGCTCCTGCTACAAAGTAATCTATATGGCCATCAAGCTGATTAAAGATTTCAGGACCTGTTGTTTTGTAATGAGCAAGAGGATTTGTGGGATTGCGGAACTGACCAAGTGTAACTGCCCCTTCAATAGAAGCTCTAATTTCTTCTGTTTTTTTTTCGGCTCCCAGCATTCCTTCTTCCCTTGGTGTATTTACTATTTCTGCCCCCAGAGCCTTCATCAAAATTTGTTTTTCCTGGCTGAATTTAGTAGGAACGACAAAGATTACCTTGTAGCCTTTTTTTAATGCCGCAAAAGCAATTCCAAGTCCTGTATTTCCAGCTGTTCCTTCTACAATTGTCCCACCCTCTTTTAACAAACCGCGGGCCTCTGCATCTGCAATCATTTCGCGACCAACTCTGTCCTTTACGCTTCCTGCCGGATTCCAAAGTTCCAATTTAGCAAAAAGATTAATTCCTTCAGGAATTCCCATATTTCCAAGTTTTACCAGTGGTGTATTTCCAATCAAATCCTGCATGGATTCATAATATTTCATAAAAATCTCCTTATTTTAAGGGGCGGAGAACCGCCCTCGCTCCAAAGTCCTCGCCTGCCTAAAAAATCTTTTTAGGCAGACTGCGGTCTTTTCCGCTACCCACCCTGCGAGCTCAATCGCCGCCCGCAACGCCTGCTTTATTTTTCTGACTTTGCGATTGCCTGTTGCAAATCTGCAATTAAATCTTCAACTCCCTCAATTCCTACCGAAAGACGAATAAGTCCATCTGTAATTCCAACCTTTTCTCTAATCTCGCGAGGAATACTTGCATGTGTCATACTTGCAGGATGGCAGGCAAGACTTTCTACACCACCAAGACTTTCTGCCAAAGAAATAAGGCCAAGTGACGAAAAGAATGTTTTGTGGTCATAGTTTTCTTTAAGTTCAAAGCTAATCATTGCACCACCGTTTTTTGCCTGTTTTTTGTTTATTTCGTAGCCCTGGGCACTTTCGAGACCTGGATAATAAACCTTTTTTACAGCACTCTGGTCTGTAAGCCATTTTGCAATTTTGAGGGCGTTTTCTGTATGGCGGTCAAGTCTTACACCCAATGTTTTAATACCGCGGATAAGGAGGAAGGAATCGAATGGTCCTAAAACTCCACCGGTTGCGTTCTGAATAAAAGCAAGTCGTTCGGCAAGTTCTTTGTTGTGCACAACAGCAAGACCTGCAACTACATCACTATGACCACCTAAATACTTTGTTGCACTGTGAACTACAATGTCTATGCCCTGCTCTATAGGACGCTGAAGATAAGGAGTCATAAAAGTATTATCTACAATAGAAAGAATTCCGTGCTTTTTAGCAATTTTTGCAATTCCTTCCAAATCTGTAATTGTCAAAAGTGGATTTGCTGGAGTTTCTACAAGAATAGCCTTTACCTCATCTGTAATTTTTTTATCCAGACCTTCCAAATCTGTTGTGTCTTCAATTGAATAGCTGATATTGAAGTTTTTGAAAATTTTATCCAAAACGCGGAAGGTTCCACCATATACATTGCTGGAAATAATGATTTTGTCACCGCTTTTAAAAAGTGAAAGGACTGCTGTAAGAGCGGCCATTCCAGAAGCAAAGGCAAAACCATGGCTACCACCTTCAAGTTCTGCAATTAATGCTTCAAGTGCCGCTCTGGTTGGATTTCCTGTTCTGGAATATTCCCACCCCTTGTTCTGACCCAAGCCCTGCTGTTCATAAGTAGAAGTCTGATAAATTGGAACATTTACAGCACCAGTGTACTGGTCTCCATAAATACCACCATGAATTAATCCTGTTTCAATTGTTTTGTAATTAAATTTTGCCATATTAGCCTCCATATCTCGTTTCTTTATCTTTTTATTGCTTTAATAAAATGCACGTTTTCATAAGCCTGCAGGTTATCCTTCCGACCAGAAAAATATCTGTTTTGGATATCCTGCGGACTTTCATGATTTTCAATTTTCAGAGAATGCCTTTCTAAAGCTTCATCTATCTCTTTAATTGAAAATCCCTTTAGCATTGGTTCTCCAAGCCTTGCAGTAATATTTGCAAGCCTGCTAACCCTTTCTGCTGCCTGACCACTCAAAGTTGTTTCATCAGGAAAGTCAAAAATTATCTGACTCTTTTCATTCGTAATATCTGCAATTACTTTTAAAGTTTCCTCAAAAATCTCCAGTTTCAGATAATATGTAACTCCAAGTATTGCCGTAAAAGTTGGTAAATCTGGATTAAAACCATTTTCCAAAAGCTTTTCCTTCAAACTGTCCTTTGTAAAATCTACAGGTACAAAAGTCAGATTACGAGGAAGCATCCAGTCCAACTCCTTAATCCTGTTTTTTTTATATTTCTGGCTATCTGGATGATCAACTTCAAAAATATGCAGATTCTCGTTTGTATTACGGAAAGCATAAGAATCCATTCCAGCTCCACAAATTAAATACTGTATTTTTTCACCATCTGCCGAATACTTTTTTTCAAAAGCCTTCAGCTCCTTTTTTGCAAAAGAAATTCTGGCCAGTGGGATGGGAAGCATGTACTTGTATACAGCATCCTTTATCTTTTTTTGATTAAACCATTTACTGGAATCAAATCTTGAAAGATCAAAATCGTTTTGTATAAGCTGGCCCATTTCCTCGTATTGTTTTTTACCCATCAAATCAAAGGCAAGATAGTCATCGTAAATCTTGTTTTCGCTATAATTTGAATGATAGGCCCTTGCAAATGAGCAAAGTTTTGCCGTAATGCTTTCTCTGTTGTTTACCATTTTTCCACCTGAAAAAAAAAACCGCCAATTTACAAAATGCAAACCGGCGGATTTTAATAGAATTAGAATCTATAAAACACTATTTACACATATCAAATCCGCCTCGCTTACAACAAGGAAGACAACAACATGAGAGTTTTTTCTGTAAATAGAGTTCAAAATTATTAATCATGGTTTCATAATATCTTTTATTACCTACCATGTCAATAGGTTTTGTATGTTTCCAAGATTAATTTTTCTAAAATATTTTTTTATAAATTAATTAAAGCTCTTTTATCTTATTTCTAATTTGAGAAAGACGGTTCAAGGCCTCGTTCAGAGTTTCATCTTTTTTTGCAAAATGAAGACGAACATACCTGTTTTCTGCCTCCTTAAAGAAGGATGAACCTGGAACTGCACCAACACCAACCTTGCGGGCCAGATCTTCTGCAAATTCCATATCACTTTTATAACCAAATTCACTAATATCAATCAGGATATAGTAGGCCCCCTGAGGATTTGTATGCCTGAGTCCTATATCATCTAACCCCTTAAGAAACAGATTTCGCTTATGGGTGTATTTTTCTTGTAAATCTTTATAGTAATCGTCGCCAAAGTTCAAACCGGTAACTGCTGCTTCTTGCAAAGGGGCTGCAGCTCCAACTGTCAAAAAGTCATGAACCTTTTTTACTCGCTCTATAATTTCTGCATTTGCCTGAACATAGCCTAAACGCCAGCCGGTAATTGAGTAAGTTTTTGATAAAGAATTGCAGGTAATTGTCCTTTCTTTCATTCCTGGTAGACTAGCCATATAAGTATGAACATTAGGCTTGTAAAGGATATGCTCGTAAACTTCATCTGTAATTACAAAACTGTCATACTTTTTGGCAAGGCCGGCTATAATTTCCAGTTCAGAGCGGGTAAAAACCTTTCCACATGGGTTTGAAGGATTACAAACAATAATTGCCTTAGGTTTTTGGCGGAAGGCTTCTTCCAGAACGTTTGGATCAAAATTGAATTCTGGAGGATTAAGTGGAACATAGATTGGCTGGGCACCACTTAAAATTGTGTCGGCCCCATAGTTTTCGTAAAATGGGGAAAACACAATTACTTTATCACCTGGATTTGTAACGCTCATCATTGCAGCCATCATTGCTTCTGTTGAACCGCATGTTACAACCAGTTCTTCATTAGGATTTACCTCAACTCCAGAAAAATGCTGAATTTTACGGGCAAGTGCCTCGCGAAAGTTCTGGGCTCCCCAGGTAATTGAATACTGGTGAAAGTCCTCTTTTGTAACTTCGGCAAGTCTGTTCAAAATCTCTTTTGGAGGTTCGAAATCTGGAAAACCCTGAGAAAGATTTACCGCTCCGTATTGATTTGAAATACGTGTCATTCGTCGAATTACACTATCTGTAAAATTTGCAGTTCTATCTGAAAGTTGAGGCATAATTACTCCTTATGAACATATTGTTAGCAGTTTAAATACTAAAATCAATATGTCTTTCGTCAATTACTCTCTTCGATTTATGTTCACTGCGAGTTCCAAGACCTCCATCTGGATGAACAATAACAGAAGCAGGCTTAACTCCAATTCTAGCTTTAAGTGCTGCCGAAACTTTTTCTGCAACTTTTTCATCTGGATCTGTGTTAGAAGAAGCCTTTTCAACTTCAACAGAGTACTTGCAAGTGAAATCCTTTTCAAAAATACGGATTAAGTATTCGCCAGTTACATCTTTAAGTTCATGAATAACTGCTTCAATATCACTTGGGAAAACATTTACCGCACTAACAATAAACATATCATCCAGACGACCCTGAATATGAATACGTCCATGAGTACGTCCACACTTACAAGGAGTGTAATCAATCCATCCAATATCACCAGTTCTAAAGCGGATAAGTGGACGTGCATGCTTTCTCAAAGTTGTAAATACCAGCTCTCCAACCTGACCAGGTGGTAAAATCTCTCCAGTATGAATATCGCGTGTTTCTACAAGGATGTGGTTTTCTGCAATATGAAGACCGTCTTTTGCTTCACACATTGCCGCACATGCTCCAAAAATATCTGAAAGACCGTAGAAGTCATAAAGTTCAGCTCCCCAAAGGTCCTCAATAGCCTTACGAGTAGAAGCAATAGAACCACCGCCTTCACCAGCTACAATAATCTTTTTAATGTTGAAATCCTTTTTAGGATCATAACCAGCCTTTATTGCCTTTTCACCCAACTGCCAGGCATAACTTGGACTTGTCCAAATAATTGTAGGCTTGTAAGTTTTTAAGATAAATAAAAGTCGCTCGCTAGGAAGTGTTCCTCCCCAAATACAAAGTGCACCAAGATTCTGAGCACCAATTACATCAGGGCCGCCAACGTACAAAGAAAAGTTCAAGGCATGAACATAGCGGTCATTTTTTCTCATTCCAATCTGATAGAACCAGCGGCTTTCTGTATCCTGGAATTCATCAAAATCCTTTTTTGTAAAAGGCGACATTGTTGGAACGCCAGTTGAACCCGAAGAAGTCGAAACAAAAACTACATCCTCTTCTGGAACAGCAGCAAGTTCGCCTAAAAATGAACCTACGCCCTGTGTATCGCGCTGTGTTTTTTTGTTGATATAAGGAAACTTCTGAATGTCCTTAAGAGTTTTAATATCCTCAGGTTTTACACCAGCTTCGTCAAAACTGCGTTTATAGTATGGCGCATTTTCATAAGCAAACTTTACAATCTCCTTAAGATCTTCAAGCTGCTTTGCTTCCAACTGCTCACGTGGAAGTGTTTCAAGTTCCTTATTCCAATATTTTCCATCTGGATTTGCTTTTCCCCAATCTGCCATTTTTATGTCCTCACTTTAATTTCGCCTGCAAAACAGGCATATATTTAGTGGGAGTGCCGTTTGTGCACCGAAGGAAAACCTTCAACTGCATTCCCTGATGGTTTGTAGATTAAGAAAAATCCTTTAATTTGCCTAATACAAGTTTTTTATGTTTAGTTATAAGATTTATTTATAACTTTCTAACTCAAAGTCTTTCTCACAAAGTCGTTCTCTCCCCCCTTTCTCATTCAAAACAATCTCTCCAATGCCCAGTCCCAGTATTCTTAATCCAAATCCTTAATCCCACTCTTTAAGAATTTTTTCCCACTTTTTATCACGCCCTTCTACAATCAAAGAAATATCCTCATCAGTAAGATGACGAAAACGAGCCTGCCTTTTTATATAATGCCCAACATCCGAAAAATCCTTAGGTTTATGAGTCAATCTGAACTTTCCATTCTCATACTCAGCAAGATACAAAAGACCCGTATCAACAATTTCCTTTGCCACTTCTACAGTTTCATCAACCTTTACCCCCCAGCCCGTAGGACAAGGAGCAATTACGTGAATAAACTTAGTACCCTGAATGTGACTTGCTTTTTCAACTTTATTAATAAAATCCTGGATATAGCCAATCGAAGCTGTTGCCGCATAAGGAATATCATGTGCCGCAATTATTTCAAACAGATTTTTTTTCTGCCTTAAATTTCCCCTTACATTTTTTCCAGCAGGAGTAGTCGTAGTACTGGCTCCAAAAGGAGTAAGAGAACTTTTTTGAATTCCTGTATTCATGTAGGCTTCATTGTCGTAACAGATGTAAAGTACATTATCATTACGGTCTATTGCCCCACTCAAAGCTTGAATTCCAATATCAGCAGTTCCTCCATCGCCGGCAAATCCAACCACCGTCGCATCCTTAATCCCCCTGGCTTCCAAGCCTGCAAGAATTCCCGTCATCATACTGGCCGTTCCCGCAAAAGTCGAAATTATTGCATTATTCGAAAAACACAACTGAGGATAATTAAACCCAACCGCACTCATACATCCGGCCGGAAGAACCGCAACAGCTTTTTCTCCCAAAACTTTAAGGGCAATTCTTACTGCAAGACTTCCGCCACAGCCAGCACAGGCTTTATGTCCGTAAAAAAATTCTTCTTCGCACAAAGTCTTAGCGTTCAACATTCTGGACCTCCTTTGGAATTCCTAAAAAATGACTTCTAGCTCCCGTAACGCCCCCAAGGCCTTCTAACTCAGAAAAAATATCTTTTACTTCATCATACGAAATATCTTTACCACCAAGCCCACCAATATAATTGCTGCAAGCAAGAGTAAGACCATTTTTCTTTAAAACGGAATTTACATTTGTAAAAACGGTACCTTCTGCACCAAAGGAAATATCCTTTTCTAAAACAGCTGCCGCTTTTACCTTAGACAAAGCCTCAACAATTTCTACATCTGGAAAAGGCCTCATATACCTGAGCCTGAGTAAGCCCACTTTTTTACCGTCTTTACGTAAATCATCTACTACCTGTTCAACCAGGCCCGAAATACTTCCCAAAGTAATAATTACAAAGACAGCATCTTCAGTTTTGTACTTTTCTACCAAGCCCGTATAATGACGCCCAAAAATTTTTTCAAATCTTTTTTCAGCTTCTTCAACAACGCCCCTTACTTCCAGCATGGCCCTGTGTTCCTTAAACTTAAAATAAGTATTAGTTTCGGGCCCTGCAGAAAAGGCTATATTCTTTGGTTTTTCAAAATCAAAACAATTGTCGGTTTCAAATGGAGGAAGAAATTCATCTGCATCCTTCTGGTCTGGAACTTCTACCTTTTCAAAAGTATGGGTAAGGGCAAAACCGTCCAGATTTACCATAAATGGTGTCTGAACTTTTTTGTGTTCGGCAATATAGTAAGACAAAAGTGCAAGGTCCAGAGCCTCCTGACCATCTTTTGCATAGGCCTGAATCCAGCCACTGTCCAACAGGGCAAGAGAATCCCTCTGGTCGCCATAAATATTCCATGGAAGTGCTGTAGAACGATTCGCATTCATCATCACAATGGGGAATCTTCCTCCGCTTGCATAAACAAGACATTCTGCCATGTACAAAAGTCCCTGGGAACTTGTAGCAGTAAAAGCTCTGGCTCCAGATGCACTAACTCCCATTGCACAAGAAAGGGCGGAATGTTCCGATTCAACATGAATAAAATTACTTTTTAAGCTACCGTCTTCTACAAATTCAGAAAGTTTTTCAACAACCACTGTTTGAGGAGTAATAGGATAAGCAGAAATTACTGCCGGACGGGCAAGCCTTACCCCATAAGCAAATGCCTCATCTCCAGAAAGAAATTTATTTGCCATTACTTTTCTGCCTCCATTTTTATTGCATCAAACTTGCAAATTTTTACGCAAATACCACAACCCTTACAAAAGTCATAATCAATTTTTATTGAGTTGTTTTCTTTATCCCGGCTTATAACTCCATCTGGACAGTAAAGATAACACTGGAGACAGTTTTTACATTTTTCTGTTTCCACTACAGGTCTAAAGTTTCTCCAGCCGGCATTTTTACTTACAAGAAAGCCCGCTTCATAAACAGTTGCTTCTGGAACTTCTTCAAAAGAAACGGGATTTTTCTCTCTCAGATAAGGTTTCATACACTTCCTCCTTTTGTAGAAAAAATCCTTTCAACCAAACGAAGATTTTTTTCGGAAATTTTGGCTGGTAAGTATTCTTTTATAGCCTGGAGTAGGCTTTTTTCAGACAATAAAGATGTTTCTTTTACTAGCAGAGAAAGCATAACCGTATTTGTTACAGGAAGTCCCAAAACTTCATAAGCTATTTTTTCTGCATCAAAAGGAACTACAGCTTCTTCATCAAAATTTGTAAAATCCTGAGCAAGTTGCGAAAGAGACTTTTTTGTATTAAGAAAAATCTTTCCCTTATCTTTTAGTTCATCAAATGCCTTTGAAGAAAAAAGCGTATCATCCAGGTAGATTACATAATCCGCTTTCTTTATCTGACTACGGTCTCCAATAGCTTTTGAATCCAGTTTTGTAAAAGAAAGAATTGGAGCACCACGCCTCTCTGGTCCAAAGGAAGGAAAAGCCAAAGCATAATTTCCCTGCAGAGAGTATGCTGCTCCAAGAATTTTAGCGGCCGTAAAAGCTCCCTGTCCTCCACGACCATGCCATAATATTTCTTTCATAGTTTTCCTCTAAAAATCTGTTATCAGCCGCAGCAACCTTCGCCTAAAGCATCTGCCTTTTGCTGATTTTCATCGCAGCAATCTTTTTTTTCTTCACAACAAGATTCTTTATGGCAGCAATCCTCACCATGATTTTTTGTACTTGCACATCCTGCATAGTAAGTAAGAAGCAAGCCAAGTGAAAGTAAAGCAATTAAAATTCTTTTCATTTTTAAAACTCCTATTTTTATTTTTTCCATCTTAATAAATAGCCTTGAAGCTTATTAAACAGCATTGTAATAACCACAACTACAATTCCTATTACAATAAGACCTACAATCGTGCGCGTGTAATCGCCAAAATCTGAATACTGCTTAACATAAAAACCAATTCCCCTGCTGGCACCAATCATTTCTGCTGAAGTTAAGAGGATAAAGGAAACTCCTAATCCCTGGTTACAGCCCAAAAAGATTTCTGGTAATGCAGCCGGCAAAATAATTTTAAAAAGCATTGTAAATTTTTTAACATTTAAAACTTTTGCTGAATCTATAATTTTCTTTTCTACATGAAGAACTCCACTCATAGTTCCAGCAAATGCAGGCCAGAAAGCCGCCAGAAAAATTACAAAAACTGAAACGGAGCGGAATGTCGGCAAAAGGGCAATTCCATAGGGAATATATACAATTGGAGGAATAGAACCGAAAAATTTAGAAATATATGTTGCAGAGCTTCCAAGACGAGCACTCCATCCTAAAAAAAGTCCCAGTGGAATAGCAAGCCCCAAACCAAGGGCATAACCTTCCAAAACAATTGCAAGGGAACTGCCGGCATGTACCAAAAGCTTTACTCCATCATCCACAAATTGATAAAAAATTCTTCCAGCTGGTGGAAAAAGAGATTCTTTGAGCAAGTTGAATTTTGCAGTTGCAAGCGTCCACAAAATCAATAGTCCATATACAAAGGAAACAATATCCACAAAAAGCGTATGCCCAGCCTTATTTTTAATTGATGCAGAAACAATAATGACTACAGTTTCTAAAATTACAGCAAAGCCAATAAGATAGGCAGTTTTTGGATCTACAGAATTATGATTTGGTAAAAGCTGGATTAAAAGAAGAAGAACAAAGAGGATATTTACCACCCTTAAAAATCTGTCTTTAAAAGAAAGACTTTGATCTTCTACCGATAAGGCATTTTCTTTTTTAGTATTTTTCTTAAATGAAATCATAGAACAACCTCCTCATCAATTTTTTCTGCAACATCCTTGTAAAATAATGAAACAAGCTCGTTTCTAAGCTGTACATAAGATGAAGTTTGGAACAAGTCTGAACGGTTTCTTGGACGGATAGAAGGAACCGAAATTTCTTTAAAAACATGACCTGGATTAGACGCCATCATAACAATCCTGTCAGAAAGAAAAATTGCTTCATCAATATCGTGGGTTACAAAAACAACTGTTTTCTTTTTTTTGCCTTCTCCGTTCTTTTTTTCGCCTTCCCAAAGTTTAAGCAGAAGCTCCTGTAGTTCAGTTCTGTTTTTTGGGTCTATTGCACCAAAAGGTTCATCCATCAAAAGGATTTCCGTATCCATTGCAAGGGCACGGGCTATTGCAACACGCTGCTGCTGACCACCCGAAAGCTGACTTGGATACTTATCTGCAAATTCCCTAAGATTCACTTTTTCAAGATATTCATCAGCAATAGCATAAAGCTCATCCTTAGAAAGCTTTTTGTTTTTTTGGTGAACGCCAAACACAATATTATTTTTTGCAGAAAGCCATGGAAAAAGCGAATAGCTTTGAAAAACAACCCCTCTGTCAGTTCCTGTTCCTAAAACTTCACTATCATTTATATAAACATGGCCCGAGCTCTGATGCAGGATTCCCTCCAAAACGCTTAAAAGTGTGCTTTTTCCACAGCCAGACGGACCAATAATGCTGACAAATTCGCCATCTTGGATTGTGAAAGAAACATCTTTTAAAGCCTGATAGGATTTTTTCTTTTCCTTGTAAACTACAGAAACATTATCAACTATTATCTTCCCCATGGGATTCTCCTTGTAGAAAACAAAAATAGAGAAGTCAAACTGAAACACTCTTCAAGAGCTTTGTCTGACTCCCCTTTTTTATTTTTAATCAACTTTTTTTATTCGTATTTATCAAAGTGTGCTTTAAGCTCTGCATAAATCTTATCTTTAGGATTTTCTGCAATCAAAGATTCCAGTGCTTCTTTGTATACCGAAGTATTAAAGCCCTTTTCTATGTCATAATCCTTTGTGTAACCAAGTTCTACAATAGTGTTCTTAAGGTTTATTGTTCCCTGTTTGTCTGGATCAGGAACAGAAGAACTGAATCCGCCGTAAACCTCTGTATTAATATAGTCTGGATCAATATCAATATATTTTTTTACATCCTTGATTGTCTTGGCACGGTTTTCCTGACTGAACTTATATGCCTTTATAAGAGCACGTTCAAAAGCCTTGTATGATTTTGGACTTGCATTCAAAGCCGGTGTATAAGCAACCTGACGGCAGCATGGCTGATTTTCAAGCGCAGGAACGTCAGAGCAGTAGTAAACAACATTGTAGCCCTGTCCCTTTGCAAGAGAAGTATATGGTGAATAAGCTGATGCGGCATCAATTGAACTGTTCTGAAGGGCAGCATAAGCATCTTTCTGACTGTCAAAATAAACGATGTTTACTTCATCTGCTCCTTTACCAACTTTAATTCCTGCATTTCGTAAAAGAAGCAAAAGCTCTGCATCCTGAACACTGTTTTTTACAGATGCAACATTGCGGCCTTTTAGAATCTCTACTCCAAGATTGTCCTTTCCGCCTGTAAACTGCTTTTTGATTACATATCCATGTCCGTTGGTCATTGCACCGCCAAAAATTGTAAGGTCGCGGCCGTTACTTTGGAATGTAATAGAAGGAACCGAACCGATGAATGCAACATCAAGCTTTCCCGATTCAAGTCCAGCTGCAAGCTCCGAAGCAGAAGCAAACTGCAATAAAGTTGCAGAAAGTCCTTCTTCCTTAAAAAAGCCTTCTTCCTGAGCAACAAAGGCCAAAAGATGTGCAGTAGAATTTAAATGTCCGATTGTGAACTTTGTTTTTTCTAAATCAGCTTTAACGTTTTTCTTTGGTTTTGCACAAACTCCACTTATAAAAAGAAGACAAACCATCATCCCTAAAAATATTTTTTTCATATAAACCTCCACAGCCCTGCTTAGGCCTAATTAATTAAGATGTTTTGTTTATACAAAAAAAAATAAATCGTCACTAATACAAGTTTTTTATGCGTACTTATAAGAAAAACTTATAGTTTTTTAAATGGATATAAGAAAATACAATAACTATAAGCTCAAAAAAATGGTTTAATAGGCTTTTCTAAACCCTCCGTAATCAGTATAAATATATTCTATGATTTACGAACCATTAAACTTGCCTCCAGCCGGCTCTACAGTTGTAGTAGGAATGTCTGGCGGAGTTGATTCAACACTAACAGCACTTCTCTTAAAAGAAAAAGGATGTAAGGTAATTGGCGTTACTATGGGTCTTTGGGATGGTCACTTTCCACAAGTAGTAGCAGAAAAAGCCTTTCACGAAGCATGCTATAGTCCTGGAGAAGAAGAAAATTTTGAAGAATGCAGCAAGTTCTGTCAGGCTCATGATATCGAATACCATGTTATTGATTTAAGCAAAGAATATAATGAGCAGGTTCTGGAATATTTTAAATCTGAATACAGGTCTGGAAAAACTCCAAATCCATGTATCCGTTGTAATCGTTTTATAAAATTTGGAGCCCTTATAGAAGGCATTAAAAAACTTAATATCGATTTTGATTACTTCTGTACTGGCCATTATGCAATGATTGTCCGCCCTAAGGAAGGTATTTGGGGCACTGACAAAAGGCCTTGCATGATTGCCTGTGCCGATGACGTTTCCAAGGATCAGACTTACTTTCTCTGCCGGCTTCCTTCTGAAATTTTGGAAAAAGTTCGATTCCCTCTTGCACATGTTCACAAAACAGAAGTATTTGAGCTGGCACGAAAGGCAAACCTGGAAGCTGCCAACCGTAAAGAAAGTCAGGATTTTATTGATGCTGAATACTTTGATATTTTGTTCTCAGATAAGCCTTCAATCCCTGGTGATTTTGTTGATGTAAACGGAAAGGTTTTGGGCCGCCATAAAGGAATTGAACATTACACCATTGGTCAGCGCCGTGGCCTTGGTGTTTCTGCAAAAAATCCTTTGTATGTATTAAAAATTGATGCAGAAAAGAACCAGGTTGTACTTGCCGAAAAAACAGACCTGTCTTCTAAATCACTTATAGCAGATGATTTTGTATGGCCGGGCAATGTAGAACCAAACGAGGTTTTTGAAGGAATGATTAAGATTCGCCTGCGTAGTAATTCTATTATGGCCACAATTGAACGCTATACTCCAGGCCCAGATGACACTCACCAATACATTGGCCAGCCTTGGAAATTCACTTTTGATCAGGTTCAAACAGCTGTAACTCCTGGTCAGTCGGTTGTTATATACAAAGATAACGTGATTCTGGGCGGAGGAATTATTGTAAAATAATACATCTAGTCAAGGCACGCTCACGCTTAAAGCCTTGACTTCGCCGTTTTGAGGGTTTTGTAATAAACCCTCAATCAGTGTAAACGACTAGTTGGTTTTGGCAGCAACTTTATCATCATTTTTAGGGGTCTTACTTCCAAAATAAGCAAGGGCAATACCTGCAAGCAAGGAAATTACACTGCCAAGACCTTTTCCAAAAGAATCAATTTCGTTAAAACCTGGGAAAACGTTTACAACAGAACCTACAATCAATCCTAAAATAAAGGCATAAGTCTGATTCTGGAATTTTCTTAGCAAAAGTTTGATTAAGTAAGCTCCACCAAATAAGCCTACAATTATTCCAAGTCCACAAGGAAGCAGAAGGATTAAGGCATGTACAAATTCTTCTGGAACAAAAATTGAACTTATAGCGGTCATAATGATTGGATAAACGCCCATAATCAAAAGTATAAGTGAACCTGAAATGCCTGGAACAATCATTGCAACAGAACCCAAAATGCCTGCTACAAAAAGTAAAATTGCCAGTTTAAAAGTAAAAGTTGGCAAGGTAGCAAAGTTTTCGGGCTTAACATCAAACTTTTGTTTTAAGATGTAGAAAGAAAAAATAACTGCAAAACCAACAAGCACACAAATAATCGAAGAAAGTCTTCCCAGCTTTGAAGGATTTTCAGAATCTCCATCTCTCTTCTTCTGATTTTCAGATTGTTTTTTATTTTTTCCAAATGTATAGCCAAAAAGCAAAGGAATACTTCCAATAATCAAACCAGAAAAGCAGTAGTTTGTCTGTGTAGGAAAATTTCCATAAAGAAAATCAATAAGTTTAGAAAATAGCAAAATACCAAAAACAATACCAAGGAAAATTGGTAAAACAAAACGCCAGTTCTTAAAAGTTTTCTTTAGATTAAAGCTTAAAATGCTTAAAAATTCATCATAAATATCAAAAATTACAATTACAGTTCCACCAGAAACGCCAGGAATTACATTACACATTCCAACAATAATTCCCTTCAAAAAAGTAAATAACATATTCATAAATCAATAAACTCCAATATCTTCTAGTAAATTTCCTAAAGTATGAAGTTTATTTTCCCTTTCTTCAAGTATCTCTTTTTTTATAAGTTTTTTGCCAGTCTTCTTTATTGCGAATAACCCCCAAAATATGCTAAAATTATCGCCCGAGGATACATTATGAATAATAATGAAATTATTATAAGACCTTTCGAAGAATCAGACAGAAAGACCTTGCAGAATGTATTAAAAAAAGAAGCATCATATACTGTTAAACATAATGGAGGCGGTTCCGAAAAGAAGAAGGAATGTCTCTGCTATATGTACAGTGACTATTATTTTGATTATGAACCACAGAATGTTTTAGTAGCTGTGCACAAAGGTACCCCTTGTGGATTCATATTAGGAAGTACAGACTATAAGCTGTTTGTTTCCAAAATGAAAGAAATTTATGTTCCTAAGATTTTGAAAAATTCAAAAATCTGGGGTCTCTTTCATAAGATTTGTGTAGCCGTAAATAAAAAGCAGGATAAAAAAGGTGGAGTTGCTTTCCACATCAACATCGACCAGAACTATCAGGGTAAAAAAATTGGTACAAGATTAATGGCTGCTATGGCTGAATTAATGGCTAAAGCTGGAAAAAAGTACATGTATCTTGTTACTGAAAACAAAAAAACTGTTGGATATGCTTTTTACAGCAAGCTCGGATTTAAAGTTACAAAGCATTATCCAGGCGGTTCACTTATGATGGTAAAAGAAATCTAATTCCTAAAATTTAATTCTTTTTGTACTTACCAATTTTCTTTTCAACTTTGTCACGATTATTGGTATAGTACAAAAGAGAAAATCCATTATCATTCAAGAAACGAATAAATGGTATATAGACATTATTTGGAAGAACCGAATCACATTCTTCCAAAAGTTTCTTGCAAGTCTCTTTATCACCCTTATCATATAAAGCCTGGGAACAGAAAATTCTAGAATAAAATTTTTCATAATCATAAGAAGCAGTTTCCACCGCTTTAAGCAAGTAATTAAGGGCAACTGTCTTACTACCCCCACCAATTGCAGGTGCAAAATAATACCACAAAGCCGCATTCATATAGCCAAAAGAAAAATCTGGATACTTTTGAACAAGAGAATCGTACTCCTGCTTTTCTTTCAACCCAAGACGAATTGCAGTAGTCTGCGGAATAAACTGCATAGTCTGATTTACAACATCCCAAGTAGAAAGAATAAACCATTGTGTATATTCGTCTTCACCATGGTTCGACTTCCACTCTTCAATTTCGTTATACTGCGCAAGAATAAAATCCTTCAGTTCCTGAATGCTTGCATCAGTTTCATACATATAGATATAGATTTCGTTGTTTAAAAGATTACTCAAAGTTATACAATCAATACTATCCTTATCTGCAAAAGCATTTTCAGCTTCAAGACTTGCTTTAAAATCTTTCAAATAAACCAGAGCAGCTTCAGGACTTTCGCAAACTCTGGTATGAAGTTTTGCATCTAAAACCCTTGTTAATAAATCCTTATTTTCAGAAAAAACTGGATTTAAAATAAATAAATTACAAATAAGCAAAATTAAAATCTTACAAAGTCTTTTCATAGGTGTTGAGAGTATAACAAATTCCTTTTTTTATAAATAGGTTAGTAATTCTTGCCAGACAAAAAGTACCCAAAAACAAAAAAAGCAGCCTAGTTAAAGTGTCCAATAATTGGGGGCACTTCAAACCAAACTGCTTTTATGAATGTTTTAGTCTTTATCTAATTTTGACTGACCTTATCCGATTTTTCTGACTTGAATTAAACCAAATCCAAAGCCTGTTTCAAATCATTTACAAGGTCATTTTTGTCTTCAAGACCACAGCTCAAACGAACTAAACCAGCAGGAATTCCTGCAGCCTTAAGCTGTTCTTCTGTAAGCTGACGGTGAGTAGCAGTAGCTGGATTAAGACAGCAGGAACGGGCATCTGCAACATGAGTTTCAATTGCAAAAACTTTAAGAGCCTTCATAAACTTTTCTGCTTCAGAACGTCCACCCTTAATTTCAAAAGAAACTACACCACATCCACCATTTGGCAAATATTTCTGACCAAGTTTGTAATATTTATCTGTTGGAAGTCCAGAGTAATTAACCTTTGCAACCTTTGGATGATTGTTCAAAAATTCTGCAACGGCCTGTGCATTTTCAACATGGCGTGGCATACGAACATGAAGACTTTCCAAACCTAAGTTCAAAATAAATGCATGCTGTGGAGATTGGATACAACCAAAGTCTCTCATAAGCTGGGCTGTAGCCTTAGTGATAAAGGCACCGGCATTTCCAAATTTTTCAGCATATGTAATTCCGTGGTAACTTTCATCTGGACTTGTAAGACCTGGGAACAAATCTTTGTGAGCCATCCAGTCAAACTTACCGCTGTCTACGATACAACCACCTACGCAGGCTCCGTGACCGTCCATATATTTTGTAGTAGCGTGAGTTACAATATCTGCACCCCATTCAATTGGACGACAATTTACAGGAGTTGGGAAAGTATTATCTACAATTAATGGAACATTATGTTTGTGAGCAACACGGGCGAACTTTTCAATATCCAAAACTGTAAGAGCAGGATTTGCAATAGTTTCACCAAACATGGCACGTGTATTTCTCTGGAAAGCCTTGTCCAATTCTTCTTCACTTGCATCTGGATCTACAAAAGTAACATCAATGCCCATTTTACGCATTGTCACATTTATAAGATTAAAGGTTCCACCATAAATTGAAGAAGATGCAACAATATGACTTCCTGCTTCACAAATATTAAAAAGAGCAAAAAAGTTTGCAGCCTGACCAGATGATGTAAGCATTGCTGCAGTTCCACCTTCAAGCTCGGCAATTTTAGCTGCTACATAATCATTTGTTGGGTTCTGCAATCGTGTATAAAAATATCCGCTTGCTTCAAGATCAAAAAGTTTTCCCATATCTTCGCTAGTGTCGTACTTAAAAGTTGTAGACTGAACAATTGGGATCTGACGAGGTTCGCCATTTTTTGGAGTGTATCCGCCCTGGACACATTTTGTGTTAAATGACTGTTCCATTTTTTATTCTCCTTTTTTAATGGTATTAAGGGAAAATATAAAACTTTTCACAAATCTACTCAATTCCCAATATCTCATATTTCTAGTTAGGATTGACTAACTTTCATGATTATAGTAATTTAGTGGTAAATTTTGTTAGGAGTAGCTAACGTAATGACCCTAGACCAGATTATGATACAGTGTGGAGCACCTTCCTTGTGTGGCATAAAACCAGGAAACATGTTTACAGTTTCCCAAAAACGTTATTCTGCCTCTCGAATCAGGTTTTGGAAAAAAATATATTTCAAACAGGGCATATTATTAAAAGCTTTTAAAACTTCAAACAATCTTGTAATGATTTTTTCCTACAATCTTATATGGATACGCCAAATTTTGGATGATCCATTTGTAAAAGCCTATTTAAGGGGCAAAGACTATCCTGTTGATAAAGGAAGTTTTGCCGTTCTGAACAGACTTTTTAAAAACCTAAAAAATAGTCGGGGTTTTCCACATGAAGTGGGAATCTTTTTGGGTTACCCTCTGGAAGATGTAATTTGTTTTGAAAGAATGCAAGGCAAGGACTGTAAATATTGCGGATACTGGAAATCATATTCGAATCCGGAAGAAGCAAAGGTCTGCTGTTGTAAATACAACAATTGTAGTCAAATGTGTAAAAAATGGTTTGATGAAGGACTGTCAGTTCCTCAGATAATCACAAAATATAAAAAACAGACTGAAATAGTCGCATAAGTGAGGTTATTTAATGAAAGTTGCAATCGTATACGCAAGTACAACTGGAAATACTGAAGCTATGGCAAATGCAATTAAAGAAGCAGTTGCAGCAGCAGGTGCAGAAGTAACATTTGGAACAGCTGATTCCGCAGACTCAGCAGCAGTTACAGCAAGTGATGTAGTTCTTTTGGGAAGCCCAGCTATGGGTGATGAAGTTCTGGAAGACACAATGGAAGAATTCTACAATGGTATTGAATCAGCTCTTTCTGGAAAGAAAGTTGCCCTGTTCGGTTCATACGACTGGGGTGACGGACAGTGGCTCCGTGACTGGGAAGAAAGAGTAAAGGGTGCAGGTGCTACAATTGCAGCTGAAAACCTTATGATTAACCTTACTCCAGATGATGAAGGCATCGAAAAGTGTAAGGCATGGGCTAAATCAGCTATTGCTTAATCATCGGATAGAGTTATAAAAGGCACTTCTTACTTGTCGTAATGAAGTGCCTTTTTTTATCATGCCATTGCAAAGAAAGCTAAACCCTCTAGCCCAGTGCTACATCCAGCACCATCATCAAAGAAAAGCCGAGCATAAACATGACTGTTCCAATATTTGAATGCTTTCCTTCTGCCATTTCTGGAACTAATTCTTCAACTACAACGTAAATCATGGCACCTGCAGCAAAGCTTAAAAGATATGGAAGAACTGGCAAAATCAAGCTTGAAAGTAAAACTGTAATAAAGCCAAAAAGTGGTTCTACAATACCGGAAAGAACTCCCATCCAGCAAGCCTTACTCTTACTTAATCCTTTCGAATGCAGCGGCATAGAAATAATTGCCCCTTCTGGAAAGTTCTGAATGGCAATTCCAAGAGCCAGAGCCATGGCCGCTGCTTCCGTAATATTGGCATTTCCATTGAGCCAGCCGGCATACAAAATACCTACGGCCATTCCTTCCGGTATATTGTGCAAGGTCACCGCAAGCACCATCATTGTAGTCTTATTTAAGTTAGTTTTTGGACCTTCCATAGTTTCATCTATATGCATATGAGGAATAACATGATCGAGTATTAAAAGAAATACCATGCCAATACAAAAACCAACAACGGCTGGAACAAAGCTGAGACGACCCATTCCAGCTTCATCAGCAAGATTAAGTGATGGAATAAGCAAACTCCATACCGAAGCCGCAACCATTACTCCCCCCGCAAAGCCAGAAAGCATTTTTTGAACCTCTGCACTCATTTCTTTTTTCATAAAGAATACACAGGCAGCACCCAAAGCAGTTCCTAAAAATGGAATCAGTAATCCTTTTGCAATTATCCAGTACATACATCACTCCTCACTTGAACATTCATTCAAGTATTCCTACACATAGATATACTATCATTTGAACAAATATTCAAGTGAAAAATTAAATTAAACGTCTAATCTGCGGGATTCATAATAGACATAGTTCCATTATGGAAGAAGTCTCTGATATTGGCAACAAAGTTTAACGCTTCATATTTTGGAACCTTGTGGGTTATCATTTCTCTAAAAGCATTTATAAAACTTGAAGCAATTACATGGATTGTTAATTCGTCCAGCTGCTTTTTTACAAACTTCTCTTCATAAAGCCAGTTCAAGGTTTTCATGCAGTTTTTTGTATATAAATCACTTATTTCCTCAACAAAATGTTCATGAGTAGAACCAGAAGCCTTTGACACCAGGAGGATGAAGGCGTCAAAATCACTATACACATAATCTATAAAGTCTCTAAGAATCTGGTTTTCTTTATCTTCATGTTCCTTACCCATAGGATTACAATCCTTCATATGGGTCATAACATCGGCATTCATTACTACTTTTGTTGTAACTTCAATTGCATTGTCTACAAGGGCACAAAAAAGAGCATCCTTATCTTTAAAATGACGGTACATTGCACCTGTAGTTAGACCTGCATTCGCTGCAATTCGTCTAAGCGATGCATTTACAAAGCCCTTTTCGAGAAATTCTTTTTTTGCACTTTCTAAAATTTTTCTTTTTGTTTCTGATGAAGATTCGGCCATGGAATCCTCCTGCGCGTATTGTATAAATAAAAAATAGGAACTGTCAATTAAAAAATGATAACTGTGTTATCAAAAACTTTCAAAATCCTATTGACTAGGTAACAGCGTTATCGCTAAGATAACATCGTTATCAAAAATATGTTAGTTATATCTAACATATTGGGAGTATATATGCAAGTCAAAAAAATTAATGACTGGTTCGAAAAGTTCGGCCGTTTTGAAGTTAAACACCGCTGGGCTTTTATTATTGGTTTAATTATTCTTACCATAGTCGGCTGTTTAGGCCTTAGCCGCCTTGAGCTAGATAATGGTGAAGCTGACTGGTTCGATGATTGGGAAACAACAAAACTTAATCAGGACCACTTTGAAGCTATTTTTGGTTCAACTGACAGCCTTGCTGCCCACATTACTGCAAAGGATGTTTTTGACCCTGAAATATTACAGATGATTGATGAACTGGGACAGGATTTATTAAATAATGTTCCCTACGCTTCTTCTGTAACTTCACTAATGGAACTTTCAATTCCTGTCGGTACCGAAGATGGCTTTGAAGTTTCAAGTCCTTTTGAAGACGGAGTTCCAAGCGACCCAGCTGTGCTCGCCGAAAAAAAGGCCTTTATTATGAGCCGTGAATCTCTGGTAAACAATCTTGTAAGCGAAGATTGTACCGAAACCTGGATCATCGTCAACTTAGAGCAGTATTCAGAAGATCTTTCAACTGCCATGAAAAAAATTGCTCCACCGGCCATGGAAATCTTTAAATCAGAAAAGTACCGTTCAAATGATAAATGGACTTTAAGAGAAACTGGTCTTTCTTACACAGAATACGAAGAAGAAAAAGTTACAAATCAGCAGTGTATAAGCCGTATTGGAATTGGCTTTATTGTAATGCTTATCTTCCTTATCATCTTTATTCGTTCCTTGAGAGGAGTTGTAGTTCCAACAATTGCAACAATAGGTGCTCTTGGAACAACTCTTGGTTTTTCAGGCTGGATGAACATTAAGGGTAACAACACTATGATTCTGGTTACCGTTCTTCTTTCAATGGCCCTGGCCGTTGGTTATTCAGTTCACTACATCAACAGCTTTAAGATGCATTTTAGAAAAACTGGTCAGCGTAAAGAATCTATTGTTATGGGTATCCGTGACTCTGGCTGGGCCCTTTTCTTTACCGTAATTACAACAATGGGCGGTATGCTTTCTTACCTTTCTGCAGGAATTAGACCTATGCGCTGGGTTGGTGGAATAACAGCTGCCGCCGTAATGGTTGTCTTTATCTACATTATGATTTTACTTCCTTGTCTCTACAGCTTTGGAAAGGATAAGGATGCAAGTCATGCCGAAACTGACGGTTCAACTGCCTCTGACCTTAAGGTTGAAGCAATGGGTAAATCAATCCTCAATAAAAAATGGATTACTGTTATTGCTACTGTTCTTGTGGTTGCCGCCTGTATCCCTGGAATCTTAAAAATCAATGTAAACATGAACTATACCGAGATGATGGGAGAACGAACCGACTATGTAAAACGTCTTATGGCAATTACCCGTAGTCAGCTTGGAAGCCAATACAGCTACGAAGTTCTTATTGAATATCCTGATGAAGAAGCTATGAAGGATCCTGTAAAGCTTAAGAAAATGGATCAGCTTACAGAAATGATTGGTACACTTCCTACTACAAAGATTTCTAACAGTAAGCCTCGCATTTCTTCTGTAACAAAAGTTATTAAAGAAATGAACCGTACCTTAAACGGCGACGATCCTGCTTACTATGTAATTCCAGATGATCAGGATTTAGTAAGTCAGATTATGTTCCTCTACGAAATTTCTGGAGGAAGCGACCTTTACGATTACATCAGCGAAGACTTTAAGGCCGCATACCTGCATATTGAACTTAATGGTTATGATGGAGAAGAAATTGTCCGCACTCTGGATTCTGTAAAGAGCTTTATTGCAGAACTCTTCCCAGATGCATCAAATGCCGGCGTTGTTGGAGAAGTTGTTCAGTACGCTCAGATGAACGGAAAACTTGTTCGCGGTTCAAT
>DGWD01000016.1:351-11202 GCA_002395155.1 Treponema sp. UBA4267 | reverse complement strand
CTGCATTAATTTCCTCCTTTCGTTTCTCAACAATATCAAGAATCGTATTTACTTCTGAAGTAGAAAGATTAATAACTTTTGCAAGGCTTATTTCTGGTTCAAGCCAGATTTTTACCTCTCCATCAGAAGATGCAACATGTACATGCTTTCGAGTTTCTTCTCTTGAGAAAAAATAAAATCTGTATGGTCCCTCAACAAATACTGTCGGCATAATTATTTCCTTCTGATAAAATTATAACACATTTCTTTTGTGGATGCCATTGTAAGCCTCGTAATAATTATAACAGAGATTTTCACACAAAGCACTGCATTAATTAATGCTTCGTGATAAAATCATTTTATAAACATGAACTCAAATTTTACCATCCGCGTGGAAGAACTGCGCGATTTTAAGACTGTTGAAAACTTGACACGAGAATCCTTCTGGAACGTTTACCATCCTGGCTGCACAGAGCATTATGTTCTTCGCTGCTTCAGAAACAATCCCGATTTTATTCCTGAGCTTTCGCTTGTTATGGAGAAAGACGGGCAGATTATCGGGCATGTGATGTTTTCAAAAGCAGAACTGAACATCGAAGTTGATGGAAAGCCGACTGGCGAAAAGCTTCCAATCGGAACTTTTGGACCAATCAGCATTCATCCTGATTTCAAGAGGCAGGGCTACGGCCTTAAGCTCATGAAGTATGCACTTGAAAAAGCCAAAGCTTTAGGTATTGGATTTATCTGCATGGAAGGCAATATCAATTTTTACCGTCATGCAGGTTTTGATCTGGCAAGTAAGTTAAATATTCATTACCACTGCGAGCCAAAGGATTCAGAAGTGCCATACTTTTTAGCACAGGAACTGATTCCAGGTTACCTCAATGGAATTGAAGCTACCTACACTCCCCCAAAAGGATACTTCGTTGCCCAAGAAAATCCCGAGGACTTTGCAAAATATGAAGCAGAATTTCCCTACAAGGAAAAACTGGTTCTGCCTGGTCAGCTAGGATAAATTAAGGAACTGCGAGAAGTGAACATGTTGCCGTAGCAGACAGCAAGGTTCGCCCATTTACCGCAAGCCGTGCCTGCCTAGATTTTGAAATATAATCTATTTTTGAACAAGTGCAAAACTCTTTTTGGTAAGATCGCAAAGATTTTTAAAATCTGTAACCGCCGTAAGCAACACCGTAATCCAATATTTTTTGTTCATGTGATATGCGGGGAAAATTGATTTTTTATCTGTGATTGCTTCGACATTTTCCGCCTTCAGATTCACTGCCCAAACCGGCTCGTCACTTTCAAATCCAAGATTCTTAAATTTGATTTGCATTATAAGAGCGAACCACTTGTTGTTAGGACAGCGGTAAACTGTACTAGTGTCATACGGTTCTTCTGCCCAAGGGTTATCCCCCTGTGCATTAAAATATGAGTGCAAAAAATCAACATACTTTTCTTTGATATCCTGGCTGATAAAGCATTCTGCACGGATTTTTTCAATCAAATCCTGAACTTCACTACGAATCTGTCCAACAAAAGCCCCCTGTGCAGAAGCAATGTTAAATAGTACATACTTTTCATTTGTCGAAGTTTCAAAAACATCAGCTGATAAAGTTTTATCTGAAAGCTTGATTTCCGTATAAAACTGGCCGTCAGCAATTTCTTTCTTAAGCACAAGACTGTCACCGACTTCTGTAAATCCAAAATCAAGTAGTTTTTCTTTCTGAGGAAGAGATGTATTTAAGATATGACTGTAATCCATTTTCTTTTATTCTTCGTGCACCATACATTAATTAATCAATGCACGTCCATCTATTCCATAAAAGGTTTTACCTATCCAACGACTATAGGCATCCCATGCTGCATCATCAGAATGAATCCCTACAATATGAGAGTCCTTCATTGTAATAATAAGAGGAGCAGTATAATAATATGTAGAGTACCAGTATGTAAATGCATCCAACTTTTCAATGAGTTCCAATGAAGTTACGTCATCATTGAATCGCATACCATAATATTCAGTAAAATCACTGTTATGTAATTCAATTGAGCAATATGATGGTGATGAGTATAAATGTACTAAAGCGAAATAGTCACCATCTGGACATTTACCACGCATTGCGGCAGTTGCATCGATATCACATGATACAACTATGGTATTAGGATTACATAATGCTTGTTTGCCCTTTCCTTTACTTGGTCGTGCATAAACGCCAGCAATAGTACAAATAAAAACCACTACACAGATAATAAATCTAATATTTTCCATAAAAATTCTCTTTACTCTATATTTACAATACCCTCGCCCGTTCTAGGATTTGCGCCAATTTCAATAAGTTCTTTCATCTTTTTTTTATATGATGGTAACGTGTGTCCATCAATACCAGGTATTTCAGCATCAGCATCGTGCATATTTGCATAAACATGACACATTTCATGAAGAAGCATTCCATCCATCTCGCCAGGATATTTTTTAAAGAACTCATCATCTACAGTAATTACAGAACAGCCGGCATAATCAGAACTTTCATTTTTTTTCCAATAGTAGGTTATAGCAGTAAAATTCTCTTTAATTAACCCGTGACCATATCTTATGTACTTAACTTTAAGTTCGCCATCAAAATATTTGGCATTTAATTCTTCGAACCTTTTTCTTAAGCCAGGATCATCTTCTTTACTGCTCCACCAGAACGTGCGATCTATTGTTTCTGATTCTGTTTGAGAAGAATTAATTGATGAGTCACACGAAAGAGGATTTGTGAAAAGAATACATAAGAAAAATAGAAATAAACGTAGTCTTTTCATTTTTTACCCTCTTACCCTTGATAAAAATGAATTAATCTTATTCTTTTGATTTATTAAAACAATAAAATCAACAAACATAAATATAAGCATACATAAAATTCCAATATCAATTATTAAGCCTAATTGTTTTAATTCGGATAATAAGTAAAGCATAATAATCACAGAAATAATTGTAGCAATTGGATACCCAATTATACCAATTAAACAATTTTTTCGTATTTTTTCCATCGCATTTATTGCAATATTGGCTGACTGCATGAAATCTTCAACCGCATTTTTATATGTTGCATCATTATATTGATGATTAAAAATATATGTTTTTGTAGTCTCAATATCAGTAACCACATTACACCATGCTTTTGCCATTCCAGCATTTTTTCGTATTCGACTAGCCATAAATGCAAAACCATTATCTTTTTTATTTTTGCTGGTAGTCATTTCATCCATAAGTGTATTTGTATCCATAATTCTATCTGAAGCAGTTCTGATTTTTGCATTTTGTGCCATTACATAAGAAACTGCAGATGATATTTCGGAAGGATTAGGAGAAGGTGAAGGCTCTGGTCTATATGGTTCAACCGGAGGCTGGATTGGAGGAGGTGTTACAGGTGTCCTTGGTTGAACAGGATTTGGTTTTATATTCGGACTAGGATTCTGATTTTCTTGAGATTGTACAGGTATCAGCTTTTGAACTGGAGATTCTGTAGATGCAGGAGCCTTTACTTTCGCACCACACATTGGGCAAGCTGATGCTCCATCTGGAATACGACTGCCGCAAACCTTACATTTTGCCTGAGTATGATTTGATGTTGAAGATGCTACAGAAGGTTTCTGCGAAGGTGCAACAGGAACAGACTCCTGCGTCTGAACTGGTGTAGGTTTTACAGGAGTTGATTTTGTTTCTTGTACACCAGTATTCTGAGAATTGCTGATTTTTGCTCCGCACATCGGGCATTCACTTATACCGTCTGGTACACGGCTACCACATACTTTACATTTTGGCATTAATTCTCTCCCAAATTACCAATTTTCTTTTAAATAATAATCATCTTCAGAGGATGCAACACGAGCTATTGCATTAATTCCAGATGCAGTTCCTCCAAGAACATTACCAATCATTAAACCTTTAAGTAATACAGATCGAACTGAGTTTTTATGGGCACCATATCTTTCAAGTAAAGCAATCATTTCTGTAAGATTTCTAGATTTAGCTATACTTAATGCTGTTGCAGTTCTTATATTCGTAGCTCCAACATCTGCACCATTATCAAGCAATACTTTGCAAGTTTCTAAAGAGTTGTTTACAACTCCAATCATTAGTGGACTATAACCATCTGTACCGCAAGAACATAATAATCCTTTTATACTAGCTCCTCTTTGAATCAAAAGTTCTGCAATTTGTGGAGTATTGAACATGGCAGCGAAACCAAGTGGTGTAATATTATCTAATCTTTTATTTGGTTTATATCCAGAATTCAAGAGTGAAGTTACAGAATTAATATCATTACGTTTTATTGCTTCAAACATTGCATATGTTTTATCTGTAGACATTTCAATATCGTTATTCTCAATAAATTCCTCGTCATCTTCTTCATATTCATCCTCTTCGTCATCATCAAAATTTTGCTGTTGAAGAGTTACTTTTGAAGCTTGATAACCATTAGGAATTTGTTGATTCTCCTGTTTTGTACCACATTCTGGACAAAATTTTGCAGTTGGACTAAGCTTTACCCCACACTGAATACAATACTTTTCATTCTGTATTTGACTTGTCTGCAAAGTTAAACCTTCACTTTGTTTTGTGGCTTCTTTTAAATCAATCCCACAAGTTGGACAATATCTATGTTCTCCTATAATTTCTCCATGACAAGATGGACAATAAGTTTTTTTAATATTTGCTGAAGGTGAAATAGTTCCTGCAACAGTACTTCCCGCAGTTGCTCCACACATAGGACATTTTGTAACGCCATCACCTAATCTATATCCACAAACTTTGCATTTTGGCATGTTCCTTATTCTCCTGTTTTTATTACTTAATGAATGCTAGTAGTAATTTTAACTTCTTTTCGTCCAACACATGCATTTTGATACCAGAACTCTATGACATATGTTCCAGCTTTATATGTTGCTCCTGCAGTAGAATTTCCCCATCCAGTCCAAGATGAATTTATATCAACATCTGTAGTATACCCCTGTGGACTTGATGAACCTGACATTACATTCCCATTTGGATTAATAATTTTGATATTTAGTTTTTCAGAATTCCAAACACTTGATGTCTTTAATACAGTATAAGTAAAATCTAGCCATGTAATTTTTGAAGAATCCAAGTCATTAGAACTTCTATCCGCATCGTTATAAACTTGATTTATAACAACATGAACAGGACTTTCAAGAGTAGCATTCCAGCCAGCGTTTGAGTTTCGCAAGGAATCATATGTTTTACAATATTGTCCAAACCAAACTTCACATTTTTGCTTTGTACTATCCCATAGACTTCCCATAACAATAGCAATGATGGACGCAATTACAAATAATATCCATGCTACTTTAGAGTTCTTTTTTTTAGCCACATCTAGATTTTTAGAATCTGAAGAAGGACTTTCTTCTAAAGTTTCACATTTTATTTCGGTTTCAGTTTCGTTTTTTTCTTCCTCTTTTTCTTCAAATATGTTTTTACATAAACGGAAACCACAGTCTGTAAATCGTTTATAGGCTAAACGTTCTATTTTTGAATTTAGAAGTTCTGAAACTGGGGTACACCATGCTCCTCCGCAGGCAGTTCTTGTACCAGCTTCTATCCCCAAATCCATACACCATTCCCAGACATTTCCATACATATCATAAAGTCCAAGTGAATCAGCTTGTTTTATTGCAACATCTTGAGGACGCTTCGTGCTATTTTCTGTACACCAGGCAAAATTTAATAGTTCTTCATTTTTATAGGAATCAGATTTAGATATTGCAAGTTTCCATTCTTCTACAGTTGGCAAACGATATCCCAATGATTCACAATCAACAGATAATTTCCAGGTATTTTCTTCATTTTTTGGAACTTCTCCCCATACATCAGGATTTGTTTCTCCATCAAGACTGTAATACGGAGTTAGGTTTTCTTTTATACTAAGCTTGTTACAAAAAGCTACAGCATCAAACCAGCTTACACATTCCACAGGACGATGTTGCCCTTCATTTTTTCCTTTATACTCAGAAGGATTTCTACCCATAATTTCACTAAAAAACTCTTGAGTTACAGGTATTGATGCAAGAGCATATTTTTCTCCAGAGTCTTTTTTTATTTCAATCATTTTAAAAGATTTTTCTTCCATAATTTGCTCACACTCCAATCTCTTTTAAATATTCTTGAGCTTCTGCACTTCCATGCGAAGCCGCTTTTTTATACCATTCAATAGAAAGCTCGGAATTTTGCTGAACTCCCCTGCCGTCGCGGTAACATTTACCAAGCTTGCACTCGGCCTGTGGATACCCCTGCTTTGCAGCGGCCAATGTCAGGTCTATTGCTTTTGCAAAGTTCTGCTTTACGCCACAGTCTGGATAATCCTGCGGTCTGCCATAATAAAGGCTTGCCGCCCATTGTGCTTCTTTTAATCCAGCTTCGGCTGCCTTTACAAAATTGGAAAATGCCTGAGCATGATTCCCTTTCCTTTGCAAATTCTGTGCTTCTTCTAAAAGAAGTTGTGCCAGAGGTTCCTTCGCCTCTTTTATTCCACCATCAGCTGCCTTTGTAAGATATTCAATTTTTTTTGTACGGTCTTTTTGCATTAATGCAAGCTGATAAAATCCTTCGGGATAACCATTTTGAGCGGCTTCCAAAAAAGATTTTTCTGCCATTGAAGAACCAATTAATGGCATATTCTGATAGATTTTTCCACGCTTTAATAAATTTTTTGCAGCTATATGTTTTTTGAAAACCTCAATATCTATATCTACAAAGCCGGCAAGAGTTAAATCATCTCCGCTTCCTCTTTTTGAAATATCAGGAAGTGACAATTCTATTTCTTTTATGGCTAGAACTTTACGTTTTTCTAAATCCTGACTGGAATCTTCATCCTGCTCAAAATCATAAGTTCGAAAAAGAATTAGAACCTTATCATAAAAAGAAAAAAGTTGATTTTCGTTCGCAAAACTATTTGCAATTCCATCTGTAGAGCATAGAACCGCATCTATATTTTGACTTCCAAAGGCAAGCCGAAATTCAGTTTCTGCATCTTTATCACAGAGAGAGGTTGTCTGATTAAGAAAATTACGTTCATCTTCGGGAACAGGCATAAAAAAGCCTTTTTCGCTGTGAACAGCAATATCTCCATCACCAATTTGTAATGTAAACCAGAAATCTTTATTTTTACCAGCCTCAACAATGGTAGCAGAAACAAAACATAAAAAAGTTGCACCATAAATTGAATGCAAATCTTCTCCTGCTTTATATCGTTCCGCAGCCTGTGCATCATCCATTTCCAAAAACTTATATTCTGTTTGTGTAATAGGATTCTGCACTAGGTTTGAATCTACTGACTCACCCCATGTTTTTAATAATGCTGGAACAAGAGAGATAATGTTTTCTTTACTCAAGTTTTCTGCAATTCGGTCAATATAATCAGGCAGAATTTTCTGTATACTTGCTATTGCAAGTTCTGCTCCACGCTCACTTCTAAAATACGGAGCACCACCATGCCCATCACAGACAACAGTAAGCCAGTATCCAGTTTTATGAGAAAAATCAGCTGCAAAGTATTCAGAAAAAGATTTATCCTGGCAGGGAAACTTTCGTCCTATAGCCAGGTTTTCTTCCCTTTCTTCTTTACGAATATGGCTTGCACCCTGAATAGATTTTGCAAAATTACAACGGAAAATGTTTTGCGAAATGTTCAAAATTACCAGCCTTCGTCAATATTTTCTTCTGGGTCAATTTCCTGCATTTCGGCCTGAATCTGCTCTGCGACCTGTTGCTGTTTAGCTTCGTGACCTGTACCATCACCTGCTTTTGCACTTCCAATTTTAGATGATGTAACAGAAACAAAGCGAATAAGTCGTTTTAGCATAGCCTTACCCATGATAGGAATTACAAGCTCTTTATTTCCTGTAAACTGTGCAAGAACATCTGTATCAGCTTCATCTCCAATTGCAAGAGCAACTTTTATTGCGGCTCCAAACCATTTATTCTGCTTAAGTGCTTCAAGACCGCTCTTATAATCATCAGTTGGAGAACCATCACTCATAAGAATGATTACAGGGGCAAAGTTTCCAACTTTATCTTGCAAAAATGAATCACGATTGAGTTTTGCATTCAATTCCATGCAGGCTTCACCTAAATCGGTAGTTCCACCTGCTTCAAGATTCTGCCAGCGGAAGGTATCCAAATCTTGAGGAAGAGGAGTTACCCATTCTGTACCACTTGCAAAATCTAGTACTGCAATTTTTATAAGGGCGTCTGCATTACTGTTTGAAATATCCTGAATATCAGGAAGCATTTCACGCATTGCATCGTTTAAGCTTGCAATTTTATCTCCATCCATACTTCCTGACGTATCAATCAGAAAGAACATAATCATTGTTTTTCTTGGAAGTTCAGTAGCTTCTGAAAGTATTCCCATTTTGTAAACTCCTATATAATTTCACCTTCGCAATTTCCGAAGTGTATTTTTAATCCACGCGCAACAGGAACTACTTTTCCACTTTCAACGGTTTCTTCCTTGCCTTGCGGTGTATGTTTTACCCAAGTTTTAGAGCCAGTATTTTTTAATCCCCAAATAGAAGGATTATTTTTATTTTGAATTACCTGACCAACAGTGTTTTTCAGACTTTCCATCGATATTTCGATTGAATCATCTATCTGATACTCGAAAACAAAATGTCCAGGCTGTAAAAGAACATCTCCCGTTTTGAGTTTTAAAAGAGGAGGTCTGTCAAAAGTCTTATCACAATTTATGCACTGGCAGTTTTCTTTTTGAGTATCAAAGAAAGTTTCTTCACCACAATATGGACATGTTGCTATTTCTGAGCGCAGACGAGAAAGTTCTTTGAGCCATTCCTTTTCCATAAGCCTGTCTTCACGTCCGTTCCCATCGCTCTTCATTAACTCTTTAGAAAAAGCCCGTACAAACATATTCTGAATGTGTTTTGGATATACAGGCCAGAATAAAATTGCATTTCTATGAATCTCTGGATTTGGACGGTTAGATTCATCTTTAGAGTCATAGATAAAAATTGGATTTAGACAATACAAATTCATTTCATTTTTTGCAGGGTCAATATGATTATTATCTTTTAAGCCATCAAGCGGATGACTTTTGCACAAAAGCATAAAAAGTATAACTGCAAGTGAAAATCTGTCTGAAAAAGTATCTGGAAGTTTTGTTGCATTTACAACTTCGGGTGCCATATATTTTGGTTTTCCCTGAATTCCCAAATTCCAACCATCAGGAGCAACATTGTCATTATCGCAGATAAGGATATCGCCGTTTTCTGGATTAATGAAAAAGTTTCCGTCATTCAAATCCTGATAGCTTAAACCAAGATTGTGAAGTTTTCTAAAGCTTGCAGTAATCTGTAAAGCGGCATTTACAATTGCAGAGAAAGTTTTAAACTGAACTCTATTTAATAGAAACAAATCGAAATCTTTGTATTCAGAAGAACGCAAGCCCATTACATAACCAAAGTATTTTCCCTCCTGAATTTCTGTGAGTGCAATAGGCCACAAAAATGTAGGAGCGGGACTTCCTTTTTCTATATTTCGCTTGATGTTCTCGTAAAACCGCTCAGTGTTTTCACCAACACCTTTTGAATACCATTTGAGAGCACATTCTTTCTGCTGATATAAAACCTTGTAAACAATACCCTGACCGCCTTCCCCTAGCATTTCTTTTACAAGGATTTCTTCACCAGTAGTTGTTTTTAATGTTGAATTTGGTTTTAACCTTGCCATTTAGTAACCACCTCCAGAAACAGAATCCCAGCCACCGACAGAAACAGAGCCTGTACTTCCACACCATGGACATGTAGATTCAGATTCGCCTTCGTAACAGTAAATCTTTCCACAGTCTCCACACTGAATCAAAGATGAACTATGGCAGTATGGGCATCCTGGAAATGTCGGGTCTGCTTCCATATTTGTTAAATCCATTTCTGCCTGAAAATCTTCTTTTTCTGCTGTAGATGGTTTCATAGGAAATGCCCAGGTTTTATACCAGGTATCGCCTCGTCTTTCCAAACGAATTCCGTATAGATGATTATTTTGCGGACATATTGGTGTTATTACTATTGCTATTTTTTTCATAGTACCACTCGATATAAAAAACATCCGAAGATAATTGCGAAAAAAAGAGCTGTCACAATGCTATCAACAATAATTGCGTATTTTCTCGTACCTTTTGAATCAGACAAACAAGCCCAGCAATGCATGCCCATAAACATAGCCCCTCCACCTAGCTGCTCCAAAATCGCAGAAAACGGACTTTCGCCCATAGAAAGAGCCGTTATTGCATTGATAATCATTAAGATTACTGTAACTGTAGAAAGAATCCCAAAAGCATTTTTGTTCAGCTTTAGTTTATCTTTCTGCTCAGCAACATTCTGCTGTGCTTGTTGAAAAACTTGACTTTCACTGTGCTGAGAATTTTTTGTCTGTGGTGCGTTTTGCAGTTTTGAACTAACATGCTGACTCTGAATTGAATCCTGGGCATGAGCCGCAGCAGTTTTACCAGCATTCTTTAAATCAGCTCCGCAAGAAGGACAATACCTGTGTTCTCCAAGAACCTCTTTTCCGCACGAAGGACAGAAAGATTTCTGCAAGTTCACATCTGGGTTTATATTTCCAGCAACCGTGCTTCCAGCTACCGCTCCACACATAGGGCATTTTTTCATATCATTTCCAAGACGGAAGCCACATACTTTACATTTCATTTTTTTCACTTCCTTTTTGATTTAAAAACAAAAAAGCACACCCCGCCGCCTTTAAACGACAGAAATGTGCTTTTGTCTTCTATTTATAATGTGAATATTTCCGTTAGAGCATAGTTCGCCTAGAGTTGTCGAGTTGTCGAGTTGTCG
>DGWD01000016.1:0-206 GCA_002395155.1 Treponema sp. UBA4267 | reverse complement strand
GTCGAGTTGTCGAGTTGTCGAGTCTGAACTGTGGAAAGACTTTTGTCAATAACATAGCTTTTATTTTAATCCTAAAATTCTATTTTTTCAATTGTATTATAGAGTATGCAGGTAGTCATTTAATGAGTATGTAAAAAGTTTTTCGTCTTTTCCTTTTGTGTACATTTAAAATATAACGAGCTGGAAAATGAGGTTCTTGATTTTTA
>DGWD01000014.1 GCA_002395155.1 Treponema sp. UBA4267 | reverse complement strand
TTCCAGTCAACAAGCTTACCCTTTGCAGGATATCCAATTCCTTCCCACCATACATCACCGTCTTCAGTAAGAGCACAGTTAGTATAGATAGTATTCTTTTCAGCAGAAATAAGAGCGTTCTTGTTAGATTCAGCAGAAGTTCCTGGAGCAACTCCGAAGAAACCTGCTTCTGGGTTGATAGCATAAAGGCGTCCGTCTTTTCCGAACTTCATCCATGCAATATCATCACCTACAGTTTCAACCTTCCATCCTGGGATAGTAGGAATCAACATAGCGAGGTTTGTTTTACCACAAGCACTTGGGAAAGCACCTGTTACATATTTAACTTCACCCTTAGGGTTTGTGAGCTTAAGAATAAGCATGTGTTCTGCAAGCCATCCCTCTTCACGAGCGATAACAGTTGCAATACGAAGAGCGAAACATTTCTTTCCAAGAAGAGCGTTTCCACCGTATCCAGAACCGTAAGACCAAACAAGGTGTTCTTCTGGGAACTGTGAAATATATTTGTGTTCAACATCAGCACAAGGCCAGATTCCGTTGTCTGTTTCGCCATTGTTGAGTGGCTTACCAACAGAGTGGAGACATGGTACCCAGTCACCATCTGTACCGAGGTACTGCCATACCTTTTCACCGGCACGTGTCATGATATCCATGTTCAAAACAACGTATTCAGAGTCTGTAAGTTCAATACCGTATTTTGCAATTGGAGATCCAAGAGGTCCCATACAGAATGGAATTACATACATTGTACGTCCATGCATACAACCTGTATAAAGTCCTTTCATTGTAGCTTTGAGTTCTACAGGATCAATCCAGTGGTTTGTAGGACCAGCATCTTCTTCCTTCTTAGAAGAGATGAATGTACGAGATTCAACGCGGGCAACATCACTTGGAAGTGAACGGAACAAGAAACAATTTTCCTTAGCTTTCAATGGAGTAGCAAGACCTGCTTTTACACATTTCTGCATCAATTCGTCATACTCTTTTTTTGAACCATCAACAACTACAACATTGTCAGGTTCACACATCTTAACACATTCTTCTACCCATGCTTTAATACCAGCATGTTTAATGTCATTAACTGTCATTTAGAACTCCTTAATTTATATACTAGCCTCTCCAAGAGACCCTAATATACTCAGATTAAATATAATGAAATTTGAATGGTCGTTCAATAGAAAAAGCCAAGTAGAAAGAAGCAATTTTCTGATAAAATAGTGATTAAAAAAGTCTCTCAGCCATCCGTGGTAATTACTTCAAATCCATTTTTAATTAGTTTAAAATAAAAAAAAACTGGAATAATTTCTTATTCCAGTTCCTTTCTATTTAATCAAGCCGATTGTCGGACTTGAACCCGCTCTTATCGTAAATCCGTTAAAAACTGATCTGCCAGGGTCAGTTTAGGATTTTCCTCCAAATCGCGTGTCGCGAGATTCATCGAGCGACATCTTTAAGTTAGTATTTTTATTAAAAGCCGATTGTCGGACTTGAACCAACTACCTGCACGTTACGAGGGTGCTGCTCTACCAGGTGAGCTAAATCGGCGAATTTACAGTTTTATTCCAGTTATTTAGCGGGTTCCGGCTTGGCTTCTTGTTTCATATAAACGTTTTAAGTCGTTGATATTATTTACAATGATGTAGTTGTCAAAAACTTCAACTTTACGCTGTGCAACAAGTTTATTAATTTCATCTCTTGTAATTTCTGGGTTTAGACCTGCCCAATGTGAAATATCAGAAATTGTTACATTGAAACGACGCTGTTTTTCAGCTTCATTTAATATAGGATTCATTTCATCAAGCATAAGGAAAACATCTGCAAGACGTGCCTGTAAATCCTTAACTACAAGGATTCTAAAACGACGTTTCTGATCATAAATACGTTTACAGAAAAGCTTAAGCAAAAGTAAAGCCATCTGTGGATTACCAGTAATCAAAAGTTCAAAGTTTTCTTTATTGAATTCAAGACATTTTACATTACCAGCAGCCATACAAGTAGCTGAACGAGGTGAATTATCCAGAATAGCCATTTCACCAAAGAATTCACCAGGCTTCAAAATATCAAGATTTTTCTTAGTTCCATTTACACACTTAATCAACTGTACGCGGCCAGACTGAATTAAATAGAATGAATCACCTGGCTCATATTCAGAAATAATTACCTCTCCAGGTTCATATGTCTTTGCAAAACGCTCAAAAGCAGGCAACTGGAAAAGTTTTAATGATGAATTTGAATTATCATCATCATCATAACTTGAAGCTCCTCGATTATGAACTGCAAGTTTTTCTTTTCTAAGTTTTGAATCGGCATATAATTTTGCAACTTCATCTTTCCTTGGAGTATTTGGATAACGCTTCAAGAATTTCATATAAACATCACAAGCAGAACGGTATTCTTCATCATCATAAAAACTTTTAGCTACAGCCAACATTCCAGACTGCTGATCTTCAGTAATATTGTTCAAAATAGATTCTGTTTTTCTATGAATCTGACGAAGTTGATTAGAAAATACACGAAGCATTTTCATAATCAAAGCCTTATTGTTGCTAAAAAGAATTTCGAATTCCTGAATAGTAAGAGCAACTGCAACAGTAGGTACAAGAGCGGTTGCAGTTTCTTCACGTCCAAAGTGACCAAGAGCAGATTTTACACCAAAAAATTCACCACTTTTTACTTGCTCAGCAACGGCCTGTCCAGATTCTATATCTGTACTAGACAAAAGGACAGAACCAGACTGCATGATAAAGATTCTTTCGTCCCTATCTCCTTCAAAGTATATAATAGACCCTTTTGTATATTGCATTGCTTTAGGCATACTTTTATACTGCTCCTTCAACTTTACGTATTAAGTTAAATTGTACCCAAAAAATAATTATATCATAATAGTTTTATTTATGCTATTCTAATCTTATGATAGATTTGCATTCTCACACTACTGCATCTGACGGACAGTACACACCTACAGAACTGGTAAAAAAAGCTTCCGAACATAATATAAAACTGATGGCCATCACAGACCACGATACTGTAAACGGCCTTGAAGAAGCCCAAAAAGCAGGACTCCAATACGGAGTACAAATTATTCCCGGGATTGAAATAAATATTACAGCACCAAGAGGTGAATTTCACCTTCTAGGGCTTGGAATATCAGATATCTCCCCTTCAATGAAAGAAATATTGGACAAAGTGATAAAGACCCGTGAAATCAGGAATCAAGAAATGATTTCTAAAATGCGTGATGCAGGCATAGATATTACTTACGATGAAATGATAAATAAATTCCCAAACACAATGATTGGACGCCCACATTTTGCCCAGATTCTACAGGAGAAAAAAGTTGTAAAAACCAGGCAGCAGGCCTTTGACCTTTATCTTGCAAAAGGAAGACCATGGTATATAGAAAGAATTGGAACAAATTTAGATGAAGCAATTGTAGCCATAAAAGAATCAAAAGGACTACCAGTAATTGCACATCCAATGTCACTCTATCTTTCCTGGGGAAAACTACCAGAAATGATGCAAAAATATTACGAACAGGGAGTTTGTGGCATGGAAGCTTTTCATCCAGGAGCGAGAGTTACAGAATGTTTAAGACTTGAAGAACTTGGAAGACAAATTGGATTATTTATTACAGCAGGAAGCGATTTTCACGGTGAAAAAATACGTCCTGACCGCCGACTAGGTCATACTTGTGGTGCAAAAAAAATAGATCACAAATTTTGGAATGAAGAATTGGGTCCAAACCTGGCAAAAGTAAATCCAAAATTTAATAACATTATTGTATAAAAAAAATGGGCAGTCAGAAAAAAAATAAACTGACTGCCCTAAAGAAAAAAAACAGGAGTATTCTTTTTATCCTTTTACAGCACCATTTGTAATTCCATTATAAATATGCTTCTGGCAAAGCAAGAAGATTATAAGAGCTGGTATAATTGAAATAATTACACCAGCACAAATCAAATTATATTGGTTTCCCAAAGGACCAGTAAAAGTATACAGAGAAATTGCAACAGTTCTTATATTTACATTCTGTAGATAAAGGTTTGCACAGTAGTATTCGTTATAACAACTAACACCTTTCAAAATCATACTTGTAATTGTTGCAGGTTTTAATAAAGGTAAAATTATCTTCCAATAAATAGTAAAATAATTTGCACCATCAATAATAGCAGATTCATCCAGCGATAAAGAAATGTTCTCCATAAACTGGATAAATATATAGATAGAAATTACATCCGTTCCCATCATCATAATGATATAACCATAAAGATGATTGATAAGGCCCAGTTTACCCATTATAGAATAAACAGCAACCTGCATAGCTACACCTGGAAGTAAGGTTGCAAATAAGAATAATTTACGAATAAGCCCGTTTCCAGGAAACTTAAATCTATTCAAAACAAAAGCCAATTGAGATGAAATAATAATAGATCCAGCTAAAACACTTACCAGAACAATTGCTGAATTTAAAAATGCCCTACCCATATGAGCTAGTTTAAAAGCTTCCGAAAAGTTCTTTAAATTCCAGTGCCTTGGAAACATCATTACAGATGTAGATTGATATTCTTCAACATTCTTAAAAGCTGTTACCAAACAAGAAAATAAAGGAACCAATGTCCAGAAAGCGAAAAAACAAAGAATAAAATATTTCAAAAACTCAATCATTATTACTTTTACTTTCGCAGTTTTATCTAATGTCATATTATACTTGCTCCTTTGGTGTTTTCTGTATCTGCATTTCTAAATACGTATTTGAAGAAAATCTTCTGAAGAACAGTGGCAATAAAAATCAAACAAAGTAAGAATACTGCCATTGCAGATGCCAAACCGACTTTAAGACTCGTATGAGCTACCTGATCCATAATGATAAAGTAAGTACCAGTACCATTTGCACCCTTTGTAATAACAAAAGGAGGTTCAAAAGCACTAAGAGAGCCTGTAATAGAAAGAATAATATTCAAGGTAACAATTGTTTTAATACTTGGAAGAATTATATGGAAGAATTGTTGAACTTTATTTGCACCATCCAAATCGGCAGCCTCATAAAGAGAATTATCAACTGACATAATAGCCCCGATAAACAAAACCATATTTTGTCCTAAATAACGCCAGATAGATGTTCCTACCAAAGAAACGTTATTTAAGCCTTGAGTTTTTAACCAGTAAGGAAGGCTTTCTAAAGGAATGCCAAGCCAACTTAAAACTGTATCAAATACAAAACCTCTAGTAAAAAAGAACTTAAAAATAAAACCGATAGCAATACCATTTATCAAATAAGGGAAAAACAATACTCCCTTAAAAAAATTTCCAAGTTTAGTTTTGAAACTCAAAATTGTCGCTAATAAAAGTGCTATAACAAGCTGAACAACAGAACCACCCATATAATATAAAGACAATTTCAAAGCATTAAAAATATCTTTTCTAGCGAATAAGTCCTTATAATTTCTAAGTCCCACAAAAGTCTTTTCGCCAATATACTTCATCTTATAAAAACTATAAGAAACCATTTCCCCAAAAGGTAAATAAGTGAAGGTAAATAATAATATAAGAGGGATGACAATGAAGGCACCAATAACCAACCACTTCTGGGCCGATTTTGATAAAGAACGTTTATACATTTGGAATAACCTCATTTTTTAATATTGGGACGATTCTAAAAGAACCGCCCCAAAAAAGAATTTTATTTTCGATTAAATAAAACTAGTATTTGATTTCAACAGATTCGCTTTTCTGGGCAGCAGACCATGCAGCATTCCAATCAGCCATAATATCATCAAAAGATTTAGTGCCATTAGAAGCATGTTCAATAATTTCCTGAACCTTAAGATTTCCACCAGCATTAATATTTAATTCTGATTCAGAGTTAAGGGCATTAAGAAGATCAGATTCGCCTGCAGCAGCTGGAGCATCAGCTACAAATGCAACATTATTTTCTGAGAATGCAGCATAAGCAGCTGGATAATTATTATCATCAGCAGCGATTGGAATACCACCTTCGTTATAAGCAAAACCAGATTTTTCTGTAAACCATTTTACAAATGCCAATGCAGCTTTTTTGTTATCATCAGAAGCATTAATATTAATACCGAAACAATAGTCAGGACCTGCAGAAGCATACTGCTTTCCATTAATAGTGATTGGGAAAGACATATATCCAATATCATCAGGATTAGGACCGGCACCCTGCATCTGAGTAAATGCCCAAGATCCAAGAACCATAGTTCCAATTTCACCACGGTTAATCATACCCTTACAACCTTCCCAGTCAGTTGTTGTATAATCATCTTCAATAAGCTTATTTGCAGCAGCATCATAAAGAACCTTATAAACAGCATAAGGATGAGTTCCATCACCATAGTTTTTAAAAGGATCTTTTGTATGAAGCAAAACATTATTCATGTAATTTTCATCAGCAGTAGCAGATCCTCCAAGGTATGCATCCCATGCACCCATTGTCCAACCAGCAGCATAGTTTGTATAAAGAGGAATAGCATTAGTCTTAGATTTAATTAATTTCAAATCTTTGATGAATTCATCAGGTGTTTTAGGTAAGTTTTTAATTCCTGCATCCTTAAACACTTTTTTATTGTAAAGAACACCTTGAGCATTACCAGTTGAAGGAACACCATAAACCTGACCATCATATTCCCAGTTTGAAGCAAATTTGATTTCTTTATTCATTTCATCAAGAGAACCAAAAGACATAAAATAATTACTAAGTTCCTTTTTATCGATTGAAGGAATCATCATGATATCTCCCCAATCGCCACCCTGCAAACGAAGTAAAGAAATACTTGCATAATCAGTAATACCTTCAATTTCAACAGTGATGTTAGGATAAACCTTTTTGAATTCTTCAAGATATTTAGAAAATGGAACACCAGTATATCCATCTTGTAACATATCAGTTCTATGAGTCATTAATTTGATTTTTGCAGTAATATCTGTGTATGATTTTCCCACTTCAACATCAGCATAAGAGAAAGAAACTCCAGAACCCTTTGATTTAGAATCTTTTGACTTAGAACAGCCCACAAAAGATAGTAAACTTGCAATGATTGCTGTAAAAGCAACTACTTTAATTGATTTTTTCATTGATTAGTCCTCCTAAATAACTTTATTCAATGTTATTTAGTATACTATCACAGATTAATTTTAAATCAAGTTTAAACTAAACTATTTTTGTTTTTTAGCTTACTTTTTACCTTATTATTACTTTACTTTTACTTAATTTCTATCATTTTCCATTATTATTAAAGTAATTAACTATAAATTTATAAGTATTATTAAAAGACTTGCGAGCCCCCAACATCCAAGCGGACTTCCGGCATTCGCTAACGCTCACAGTCCTCGCTACGCTGCGGTCTGCAAGTGCCTCCAGCCCTGGAGCGTAGATCAAACTACCGAGTTTTGCTTCGCAAAAGCTCGCACTCTGCCATTCCACCAGTTCTCTGGCCACAGCTTACTTAAAAACCATTTTTCCAGTTAAGACTGCTCTTTAGCGGAATTTTTCTAATTAATTAAATGATTTAAGCAAAAAAAAGCCTGGCAGCTATCTACTTTCCCGCTAAAGAGCAGTATCATCGACGTAAGAGAGCTTGACTTCCGTGTTCGGAATGGGAACGGGTATTACCTCTCCACTATGGCCACCAGGCATTAATAACAATGTAAACAAAGGATAAAATGTAAGACCTGAAAACAGGTGCACATTTATCAGGAACGGATGTGAATCATAAGTGAAAATAATAAT
>DGWD01000036.1:37399-135153 GCA_002395155.1 Treponema sp. UBA4267 | reverse complement strand
AATTCATTTAACATAAAAAAGGCTGTCCTTTTTGAAGTTTTTAATTACTTCTAGGACAGCCCCTATTTATTTTAGCCCATATCTTTCACCAGAACGTAAATATTTAATTACAATTGGTCAACTCGCTCGATGAATCTCGCTCGGAGCCGGAATTGAGGAGGAAGCTAAATAAAGTGCGGATGCACTTTATTTTTAACGCTTCTCCTATTGGAGGCTGGGTTCGACTCCCGTAGGGGCTAAACCAAAAAGAGACTCTTTTGCGTCTTCTTTATTTTAACCCAGTTTTTCACCAGAACGTAAATATTTAATTACAATTGGTCAACTCGCTCGATGAATCTCGCTCGGAGCCGGAATTGTGGGAATATACAAAATCCCATTGCAAGAAAACTTATTCGCCTTTATTATTTTAATATGGATAATACAAATAGAGGAACCTTTGATAAACTGGTTTCAGGGCTTAGCCTTGAAGACAGAGCTTCCATGTTAGATCATATAAATAAAACTACCGCACCTGCTGTTCAGTTAATTGAAACAGAAGATCCTCTTGCTGGTAAAAATATAACTTTAAGGTTAAAACTAAAACAAGAATCTATTTTTTACAAAATTCTACTTTGGTTTAGAGCCTTAATTCAAAAAAAAGATTCAGAAAAAATATACAACGAAGATGTCCTTGCAGCCCTCGCCAGAAGGGTAAATAGAGATCATCCAGGAATCCTGAATCATCGTTTTCAAGTTCTAGATTCTGTTTTTTATAATCATATAAAATCATTAAAAGAAGCCGCAGATTTTTTTAAACCATATTTTGCCTTTATAGATGACAGTCCTGGCGATTTTTATGTATTTTTGTCTTCTGTAATTACACCTCAGTTATCTAATCGGATTAATTCAACAGCAGATCCCTTTACTTTAGGGTTTGATACAGAAGCTACAAGCGAAGTAAAAGCAAGGTTGTTAAAATCACTTGATGAAATTCTTAATTCAATGGCTGGAAGCGAAAAATCGAGCCTTTATTATGCAGTTTCTTCTATCGACTGGCTAAAGCAATTTACACGTTTACCTTATCTGCATTTTGCATCACAGTTTACAAATATAACAGGGCCTAATTATACCTGCCCATACAAGAATGCTAGAAATGATTTTGATTCTTTTGCTGCCGTTTTTACAAATATTCAGCCTGTTCAAAGAGAAATTCTGGAAACCATGTTGCTTTTTTCACAACGAAAAGATTTGTCTAAAAATGCTCAAGATAAGGATATAGAAAGAACTGTAAAAGAGTTTTTAGCCAAGGCAAATCATCATCTTGCTTCTATCCAAATGTTTCTTTCAACAGTGCCTGTTTACAAGGTTGGAAAAATTATTAATGAAGATTATGACTGGACTCCTGGTAATATTTCTGGTTCCGAAGCCTGGTTCCCAAGTTTTAGAAATCAATGGCGTAAAATTATGGAAGTTCGCTGGAACGAATGGGTTCGTGAACGTAAAAAGAATACTCTCAGTTCAAACCTCAAGGCCGATTTTAAGCTTGAAGAATTCCCTGTTATGACCTATAGACCTTGGACTCAGATGTGGACACGAGTTCCATTTTCTTGTGAATTGACAGGAGGCTTCTTATCCTGGTTCTGTCAGGATATGTTTGACAATATCATTACTCCTTTAAACGAAGTGATGATGGAAGGTGTTTTTGTTAAAAATGAAATTCGTATAGAATATTCTGAAGGTCTAAATCTTTTTGTTCAAGCAAATAATCAGATGAAGGAACTTATGTTTAGAATTTCTCCAGAAGGTGATTATGGTGTTCCTTTTGCAGAATTTGCAAATAATAAACTTCGTACCTTCCAGATTCAAAATCAAATAGATTCTATGATGAACTCAATTGAATCTGAAATTCATGATGTCGTTGGTAAGTTCTGTAAGGGCATTCGCATGATGGACAAGATTTTTAGGGGTATGTTTAATAATGGCAATGAAGTCATGCATGAATCCCTTCAAAATATAATGACTATTAAAGGTCATCAAAACAGGGCCTGGCGAGAAAGGGTGGCAGAAATTGCTCAAATTTTACGACGCAGTTTATTCTATATAACAGAATTGGAACCAATTGATGCAGCAACTTCAAAAGTCTAAGACTGATTATATAACTTTTCCATTTATAAAAGACGGTCTGCCTCTATCTTCTGATTCAAATCCTCTATGTGCTATGACGGTAAGGTCTGCCGGTTCTATGCGTTTCCGCTGGGCAGAAGAAAATCCCAATCGAGATAAAGTACTGGCTGCTATTTCTTCTGATTTTGGAAGCAAGGCCTTTGTGCCAGTTCAGTTAGATCATACCCACATTGTTTATGATATACAAAATAACCTGGATACTGACCAGAAAATTGGCGACGGCATCATCACTCTTAATAAAGCTTTAATTCCTACTGTAACCGTGGCAGACTGTCTTCCAATTTATTTGTATGATTCTGTAAGTAAAGCCTTCGGAATTGTTCATTCGGGCTGGAAGGGAACAGGAATTATTTGCAAGGCTATTGAATTAGCTGGTCAGAAATATGGTTCAAAAGTGCGGGATTTTTCTGTTGTAATTGGGCCTCATATTCATGAATGCTGCTATATAGTTAATCAGGAAAGAGCGGATTTTTTTGCATCTAATTTTGGTCCAGAGTGTCTGAAGGAATTGGAAGAAGGCGTTCAGGTGGACTGGAATAATGGTGGAGGAAAACTTTACAGGCTTTCTTTAGCCCAGGCAAATCTATCGGCGCTTTTAAAGCTTGGAGTTAAAAAAGAAAACATTTTTATAAGCAAAGATTGCACCTGCTGCTCAAAAGATGGTTTTTACGGTTCTAATAGACGTGAAACAAAAATTGCTGGTCGTTCCGATGCCTTTACTGTTCAGGCCGCCTTTATAGCCTGGAAATAAGAATAAAAATAATACGTCGAGTCAAGGCACGCGTACGCTTAAAGCCTTGACTTCGCCGTTTTTAGGGTTTGTAATAAACCCTAAATAAAAAAAGCCTGTCAGATTTTTCTATTTTTAATCTGGCAGGCCTTTTTGTTTTGGAAAGTATTACGGATTAAAGTGGAATATTTCCGTGCTTTTTGAGCGGTTTATTTGTAAAGATCTTTGTTTCAAGGAAGTCAAAACTTGCAACAATTCTCTTACGTGTATCTTCAGGATTAATAATTTCTGTGATGTAACCGCGTTCTGCTGCAATATAAGGAGTCATAATTTCGTTCTTATATTTTTCTGAAGCAGCCTGAACTTCTGCAGCCTTGTTAGGATCCTTGAGTTCTTTTGCAAAAAGAATTTCAATTGCACCTTCAGCACCCATTACAGCAATTTCTGCCTTTGGCCATGCATAAACAAAGTCTGCACCAAGGTGTTTAGAACACATAGCAATGTAAGCTCCACCATAAGCCTTACGAAGAATAACTGTAAGCTTTGGAACAGTTGCTTCTGAGTAAGCGTAAATAACTTTTGCACCGTGGCGGATAATTCCCTTCTGTTCTTCCTGAGGTCCTGGAATGAATCCTGGAACATCAACAAATGTAAGAAGTGGGATATCGAATGAGTCACAATAGCGGATAAAGCGGGCAATTTTATCTGAAGCATCGCAATCAAGAACTCCACCAAGTCCCTTTGGATTGTTTGCAACAATACCAACAGTACGACCTTCAATCTTACCAAATCCAACTACACAGTTGATTGCGAATTCCTTCATAATTTCGAGGAAAGAATCTTCATCAATTACACAGTTGATTACATCGCGTACATCATAACCCTGACGTGGATTTTCTGGCAAAATTTCGTTGATTCTCTTTTCTGCCTTTTTAGCGTTGAACTTAAATTCTTTGGCAGGAAGTTTATCTCCGAAGTAGTGTGGTATATAGTCTAAAAGACGGCGAACTTCTTCGTAACATTCTTTTTCTGAATCACAACGGAAGTGAGAAACTCCAGACTTCTGAGCGTGAATAGAAGCTCCACCAAGGTCTTCTGCAGAAATGTCCATAAACATTACAGATTTAACAACTTTTGGTCCTGTAATGAACATCTGTGTTACTTTATCTACAGTAAAAATAAAGTCTGTAATTCCAGGAGAGTAAACTGCACCACCGGCACAAGGTCCAGCGATGATAGAAATCTGAGGAATTGCTCCAGAAGCACGAACGTTCTGATTGAATACGTTACCATATCCACCAAGTGCTTCTACACCTTCCTGAATACGAGCTCCACCCGAATCGTTAATTCCAATTACTGGACAACGTGCATCGATGGCCATTTTTGTAAGATCTGCAATTTTGCGACCGTGCATATGTCCCAAAGAACCACCCTGAATTGTGAAGTCCTGTGCATAAACTGCAACCTTACGGCCGTTGATTTTTCCAAATCCTGTGATTACACCATCATAAGGAATATCTTTTTTATCCATTCCGAAACTTGTACAGTTGTGTTTTACACCCTGGTAAGTTTCAACAAATGTACCCTTATCGCAAAGGAGATTAATACGTTCTATTGCATGAAGTTTTCCTTTTGCATGCTGTTTTTCCAAATTGTATTCCATTGTTAACCTCGTAATTGAAGAATATAGTAGAAGTCATTTAGTGTCAATATGACAAAATATGCTATAAATGTCAAAATAAAATTGAGGATTTAGCTTGTAAAAATGCTGATAAAGATAAGGCCCTTACTCATAGATAAAGAGCTTCTGGTCGTAAATGTGAGTTAAATTCCACTCCATCAGCTCTTTTTCCATTTCAAGTTCTGTCTTACCTGGCAGCCAGTCATAAGAAAGTCTAAGCTGGTCTACTGCCTTTATAACATCTCCGTTTGTAAGAATAAGCTGATTAAGATAGTCGTTTTTGAAAACTAAAGGTTTTACTCTTACGCTTTCAGATGAAGATGAAATATCTGTAATAATCCAGCGGTCTTTTTTATAAGTTAGAGTAAAAATATCAGTGATTTTTTCTACAACAATATTAAAGTTTTCTCCTTCAGAATGAAGCAGATAGTATTCAACCTTACGAACCGACTGGTCTTTATCTTTAAGCAGGATATCTCCTTCTTGAGTTACGGCTTCTGGTTTTTGATTTTTCTTATAAACTTTTACGTTAATAGGATAAGCTTTTCCATCAATTTTTAACTGGGTAACTCCATAAAGACCTGACATATCGTATTTTTCTGCATTTGTGGAGAATAAAAGCCAGTTTTCTGGGGATGCAAAGCCGTTGTCTTTATCATAAATCTTACGCTGTTTACTTAAAACGTAAATCTGACTGACCATATCAACATAATTTTGAGGCTTTTTACCTTTTACAAAGTTAGAAATCATGGTTACGTCTTTTGCGTTGATTCCCATAAAGAAGGCTTGAATGGTCTGTGTCGAAGTTAAGCCCTTTGTGTAATATTGACCCTGGTTTGTTTTAATTGTATTAGAGATGAGGATAGCAAGTACAATAGCAAGTGCAATTCCAACGCCAATTTTAGCAGTATTTCTACGGATTCGGCGTTTAGTTGTTATCTGCGATTTTTTTCTTTTCATGTAGGCCTGGGCTTTTTCTTCAAAATCTGTGTTCTTAATCTTTGCCTTTTGTTCTTTTGAAAGTTTCCAGGCCTGGTCCAAAAGTTCCATAGGAAAGTCTGGATTTGGTTTAAGGTCTTCGCTGTTCTTTCCCTTTTTCTTTTTACCAGGAATATTTACGACATTGGAATTAAGCTTTAAGGCCTTGTTTACTTCTTTAGCAAGTTGCAGGTCTATTCCATCAATTGCCATTTCGAGTGGCAAAAAGTTCTGGTCAAGAATATCTGCATTGCGTTCAATTTGATCTATGTTTGCATATGGAAAAGAGCCTGTTAAAAGTTTGTATACAAAAACGGCTCTTTCAAAACAGATAGCAGGCAGATTGTAAATTGTCTGGTTTATCCAAGCACCTTCTTCTTCGTAATAGTCTGATGCAGAAAGGCCGCTTACAGTGTTTTTATAAAGTCCCTGAGGTAAAAATAAAATCTTTGTTTCGTTTTTGCTAAGGTCAACAAGAATTCCTCCCGCTCCCATAATAGGAAACTCCAGTTTGCTTTTTGCTGCTATCTGGTAGGCCTGGCAGACTGCTTTTACGGCCTGCAGGCTTTCTTCATCATCTTGTTTATAGAATGCGGCAAGTGTTTTTGCCTGGCTTGAAAGAGGATTTTTTCCGCAGTAGAAGACAATTCTTTGTTTGCGGTCAGGGTCCTCAAAAGATTTTACATCCGAAAATGTCCAGGAAGTAAAGTTCTTGCCGTCAAAAAGGAGGCCTTCTTGAGTTACTATGGAATCATAATTTGTTTTACCAAAGGAATATTCGTCCAGGTTTGATGTAAGTCTCAGTTCTCCGTCAGAAATTGTAATTAGTTCTTTCATATCTCAAAGGCCTCGTTTTTGTTTTAGCGGTTTTTATTTCCGTCTGCACTGTACAGATATTTAAAGTAATCCATTTTTGTGCTGTAGGTTGCAGGGTAATCTTTCAAATTGTTCTTGTAAGATTCCATACTCTTCCAGAAACTGTAGAATTCTGGATCTTTGTTGTAGGCAGCGGCGTAGATTGCGGCAGCTTCAGCATCGGCAGCACCTTTTATCTCTTCTGATTTACGGTAGGCTTCTGATGCAATAGAACGTTTGTCGCTTTCAAGACGTCCCAGCCATTCTGCTTTTTTTCCTTCACCAAGAGCACGGTAGGCCTGAGCAACCTGGTTACGATCCTTTATCATTCTGTTGTAAACAGATTCTGTAAGTTCATCAGAGTATTTAATCTGGCGTGGTACAATATCAATTAAATCAATTCCGTATTCAGGAACCAGTTTATTTGCTTCAACTGTCATAAGGCGGCAGAGTTCACTTCGTCCCTTTGTTACAATTTCGTTTGTACTTGTTGTGTTTAGAAGTTCTCCAATTTCCTTTGTTTCATCGTCTTCTTCATCATCCTTTTCTTTTGCTTCGTTAATAAGGTTAGATGAACGAACAATTTCGCTAAGACGGTTTTGAGTAATTACTGTACGGCATGAAGAATCTATAATGTCTGAAAGCTTGTTGTAGGCGTTGTCAAGAGTTGTGAAGTTCTGATAAAACTTTCCAGGATCTGAAATTCTCCATCTTGATGTAGTATCTACTATAATAAACTGATTTTCTTTAGTAGGAATACGCTGTTCATCTCCATCAAGAGAAAGTACAAGTTTTGGATAAGTTGTGATTTTGTCTAAGAAAGGAATCTTAAAGTAGAGTCCTGCTTCTGTGTGGGTGTCAACAATGCTACCAAAACGTGTAACAACAACCTGGTTTCCTTCGTTAATGATGTATAAAGGTCCCATAAATAGGAAAACAATTAACAAAATAAGGATAGCAATTAACCATCCGACTAATTTTCTCATTGCTCTATTCATATTTTTCCTCCCTAGTTTCCAGATTTAAGATTTTTGATTGGCAGCATGTTATCAAGCTCGCTGTCTATGAGTTCAGGCTTCTTTTCTGAACCAAAAATTTCATCCATAGTTTCCAGGTAAATACGTTCCTTTGTAACTTTTGGAGAGCGTTTGTATTCTTCGTAAACGGCATTGAAACGTGCTACATCACCCTTTGCCATATTTACACGTTCTGCAGCATAACCTTCTGCAATTTGAATCTGCTGGTCTGCTTCACCCTGAGCCCTAGGAATTTGAGCATTGTAAGCTTCTTTACCTTCGTTAATAAGACGGTTCATATCCTGGGTAGCCTTGTTTACATCTTCAAAGGCGTCCTGAACTCCGCTAGGTGGAACAATATTCTGCAGCTGAACTGTAATTACGTTGATTCCGAGTCCCAACTGCTTAAAGTTTTCGTTCATCATATCCTGAGCAAGAGTCTGAATGGCAGTTCTTTCGCTTCCCATTACATCCAAAATGGCACGGTCACCAACCAAAGTGTTGATTACGGAACGGGAGATATCGCGTATAGTTTGTTCTTTTTCATAAACCCCAAAAAGCCACTGTTTAGGATCTACAATTCGGTACTGAATAATCCATTCAACATCTACTATATTAAGGTCTCCTGTAAGCATTGTGCTTTCGTCGGAAATGTTGTTTTTATATTCGTTGTTACGGCCAGATTTTACAGTTTTAAAACCGAACTGCTCTGTCTGAACAACTTTTACAGGAACCATGTAAGCCCTGTCAATTCCAAAAGGAAGTTTTGTATGAAGACCGGCACCTACAGTCTGTGTGTATTTTCCAAGACGTGTGATAACGGCATTTTCTGTTTCATCTACTACATAGAAACTTGAAAATCCTGCAATTACTGCAAAAATCAGAATGAGTATCCAGATTAGCAGGGCAGGACCAATGTGCTTTTTGGCCTTTTTGACCTTCTGTTCTTCAGCCATAAAATTTCTCCTATTTTTAGCAAGAGCTAAACTGTTTTTTTTAAAGATATTGGTAATGTCTAAAAAAAACAACAAAAAAACTAGTCTTAGGTTATAATTGTTTAATATGAAGAAAAAGAATCAGAAATCAGTAAGTCCATTTTTTAATAAGATAATAGTTCGTCTAGTTTGGATTATTATTCTTCTTGCAATTTTTGCAGGAGCTTCTTACTTTGCAATAACAAAACTTACAAAAGTTGAAAAAGAAAGTAAGTTTGCAATGATAGATAAACAGCTTTCTTATTGCCAGGAATTGGTTACTGCCAAATACCGATATTCTGATATAGTAACTATAAAAAAGACTTCTGGCTTTGCAAAAAGTTATAGCATTATAAAATATACCGGCCTGCTTAGGGTTGGAATTGCCGATTTTACAGATATTTCTTACAACCTTTCTTTGGATGGAAAAACTGTAAAAATAAAACTGCCTAAAGCAGAAATTCTTGGAAATGACATTGTAAAACAGGAAGTTTTTGATGAAAAAGATTCTATCTTTGTTCCAATTTCAACCCAGGAAATTTTTGACGAAATTGACAATGCAAGATTCCAAACTCAAGAAGATATGCTGGCAGAAGGCATATTAGAGGATGCAGAACTTTATGCCCAGCAAATTATAAGGCAGTTCCTTTTAAGCCTAGGTTTTGAAAAGATTGTTTTTGAATGATTTTCTTCTTGAAATTAAAGTAAGACATTTATTATATTAATTTCTATGTCTACTATGAAAAAATTAGTAGGTGGAATGGAGAAAAAATATGTAATTAATTCCATTCTTTCACCTATAGTTATGATTGGCGAAGTACTGATGGAAGTTATCATTCCTTTTGTAATGGCCAAAATTATTGATGTTGGAATTGCAAATTCCAATCTCCCTTATGTTATTAAGACTGGTCTATTGATGATAGGTCTTGCCTGTGTTTCACTTACCTGTGGTGTTCTTGGAACCCGTTTTTCTACTTATGCAGCCCAGGGTTATGCCTACAATCTTAGAAAAAGACTTTATGACAAGATTCAGAGTTTTTCATTCGCGAATATTGATAAGTTTAGTACAGCATCTTTAGTAACCCGTCTTACAACCGATGTAAACATGTCACAAAATGTTTACCGAATGTTAATTCACATTCTTTTCCGCAGTCCTATTATGCTGGTTGCCGGAACTGTAATGGCTTTTAAACTTAACCCCAATCTGGCCTTAGTTTTCTTAATTGCTATTCCTGTAATTGCAATTGGAATTGGTCTTATTTCTGCTATGGCCTATCCTCGGTTTGAAAGAATGATGCACCGTTTTGATGATATGAACGGGGCTATTCAGGAAAACTTAATTGGTATTAGAGTTGTTAAGGCCTATGTTCGTGGTGATTTTGAAGAGTCTAAATTTAAAAAGGCCGCAGCCGCTGTAAAAGATGCTCAGACAAAGGCAGAAAAGCTTGTAATATTCCTTATGCCACTTTTGCAGCTGGTAATGTATTTGACCATGATTGCAGTAATGTGGTTTGGTGGTCATCAGGTTGTTGAAGGGCACATGCTTTCTGGAGAATTAATTTCCTTCTTCACCTATGTTACCCAGGTTCTTTCATCTTTAATGATGATGGGAATGATTTTCATTTCTCTTGTAATGGTTCAGGCTTCCAATCACCGTATTTGTGAAGTTTTGGATGAAGTTCCAGATATTTCTAATCCAGACAATCCTCTTACTCAGGTTGCAGACGGTTCTGTAGAATTTGAAAATGTAGATTTTTCTTACAATAAAAGTGCAGATAACTGTGTGCTTTCCGGCATCAGCTTAAAGATTAAGAGCGGTCAGATGGTTGGTATTATTGGAGGAACAGGTTCTTCTAAATCAACTTTGGTTTCTCTTTTACCAAGACTTTACGATGTATATCGTGGATCTGTAAAAGTTGGTGGACAGGATGTACGTAAGTATGATTTAGCAGTTTTGCGTGATTCAGTTGCCATGGTTTTACAGAAGAACGTTTTGTTTAGCGGCTCAATCAAAGAAAATCTCCGCTGGGGAAATCCTGATGCTACAGATGAAGAAATAATTGAAGCATGTAAGGCTGCCGATGCAGATTCCTTTGTTCAGTCTTTCACCGAAAAGTATGATACAGATTTAGGACAGGGTGGAGTAAACGTTTCTGGTGGACAAAAGCAGAGACTTTGTATTGCCCGTGCCCTTTTGAAAAAGCCAAAAATCTTAATTCTAGATGATTCAACTTCAGCTGTAGATACAGCAACCGAAAGTAGAATTCGTAAAGCTTTAAAAGAATTGGCTCCAGAAACAACAAAAATCATTATTGCTCAGCGTATTTCTTCTGTAAAAGATGCAGATATAATTTTTGTTCTTGATGATGGAAAGTTAAGTGGTTTTGGAACACATGAAGAACTTCTTGAAAGCAATAAGATTTACCGTGAAGTATATGAATCTCAGCAGCAGGGTAGTGGAGACGCAGACCTTGCAGGAGATGAAGGAGGTAATGACTAATGCCACCAGTAAGACAGAGAGGTTTGGGAAAACCTAAAAATACAAAAAAGACAATTGGAAGAATTGTTCAGTACATGGGAAAATTTAAGGCTCTTTGGATTTTAGTATTCCTTTGTGTAATTATAAATTCCGGGGCATCCCTTGTTGGAAGTTATCTTATTAAACCTGCAATCAACAATTACATTATTCCAATGGTAAAGGCCGCCGCTTCAGGACAGCCTGTTACAGATATGATGGCTTCTTTTGGACAGCTTTTAATTGGAGTTTTAATTTTGTTCCTTGTGGGAGTTCTTGCATCCTGGGGAAATCAGCGTTTAATGCTTTATATCTCTACAAATCTATTGTTTAATGTAAGAACAGATTTGTTCAACCGCTTGGAAAAACTTCCTATTAAGTTTTATGATGCCCATACACACGGAGAACTCATGTCCCGCTTTACAAACGATACAGATGCCCTCCGAGAAATGATGAGTCAGACAATTCCTCAGCTATTTTCATCAGGCTTAACCGTTATTGGCATTATGGTGATGATGGTAGTGCTCAGTCCTATGCTCACAATCCTGGTTCTTGGAACAATGTTCTTAATCTTCCAGCTTATAAAAGTTATTGGTAAGAAGTCTGCAAATGCCTTCCGTGCCAACCAGAAGAGCGTTGGAGAACTGAACGGTTTTATAGAAGAAATGATTGAGGGGCAGAAGGTTATTAAGGTATTTAACCATGAACCAAAAGCTAAGGCAGAATTTGCAGCCCTTAACGAAAATCTTCGTGTAGCCGGAACAGCTGCCATGACTTATGGTGGTGTAATGGGACCTGTAACAAATAATATGTCTCATATTCAGTATGCAATTATAGCTATTGTGGCTTCTGTATTTATGATTATAGGACAGATGAAGGCAGGCTTTTTAAATTGGTTCACAGGTGCTCTTGATATTGGTACAATTGCCGCTTTCCTCCAGTACACTCGTTCTTTCAGTCAGCCAATTGGAATGATGAGTCAGCAGGCAAACTCAGTGTTAAATGCACTTGCCGGAGCTGAACGTATTTTTGCCATTATTGATGAAGAAGAAGAGGTTGATAATGGACAGTATTCTCTGGTAAATGCCTACGAAGCTAAAGATAATGCAGGCGAAATGAAACTTGTTCAGTCTTTCTCTAAAACTGGCGAATGGGCTTGGAAAGATCCTGCAGATAATTCTTTGAAGCCAATGAAGGGAGAAGTTGTTTTTGACCACGTTACCTTTGGCTACAAACCAGAAAAAATAGTTCTTCACGATATATGTATCCATGCAAAACCAGGTATGAAAATTGCTTTGGTTGGTTCAACAGGTTCTGGAAAAACTACAACAATAAATCTTTTGACTCGTTTTTACGATGTTCCAGAAGGCTCTGGCAAAATTACTTATGATGGAATTGCCTTAAACGATATTTCAAAGGCTGCTCTTCGTAAGTCTTTGGGAATGGTACAGCAGAACACACATTTGTTTACAGGTACAATCCGCGAAAACATTCGTTACGGAAATCTGGAGGCTTCTGACCAGCAGGTTTATGAAGCTGCAAAACTTGCAAATGCCGATCACTTTATCCGCCATTTGGATAAGGGGTATGACACTGTAATTACAGGTGATGGAGCAAGTCTTAGCCAGGGTCAGCGTCAGTTACTTGCAATTGCCCGAGCAGCTGTTGCAAATCCACCTGTTTTAATTTTGGACGAAGCAACTTCATCAATCGATACACGTACCGAAAAACATATTGAAAAAGGTATGGACTCTTTGATGAAGGGTAGAACATCTTTTGTAATTGCTCACAGACTTTCTACTGTTCGCAATGCAGATGAAATTATTGTTCTGGAACACGGCCATATTATTGAACGTGGAACCCATGATCAGCTTATTGCCGCTAAGGGTCGTTATTACTTCCTTTATACAGGAAACAGAATTACCCTGGACGAATAGGCAAACTTTATCATAAACATATCGTCTTCCCCTAGTCATTAGCCTGAATTGACCGAAATAGACTAATGACTAACAAGGGAAAATTCATTATACTTTTGTACATTATTTTCTAAAAAGAGGAAGACGAAATGAAAGCTATTGAACTTGAAAAAGCTTACGATCCTAAATCTTTTGAGGACCGCATTTACAACGAATGGGAAAGTAAAGGTTATTTTAAACCTGCCAGTGATGAAAAATCGCCGGTTCATGCACAGTACAAGTGCCAGTGTGAAGATTGCAACAAAAAAACAAATACCTATTCTGTCGTCATTCCTCCTCCAAACGTAACTGGTGTTCTCCATATGGGACACGGTTTGAACAATACCCTTCAGGACATTGTTGTTCGCTATCACCGTATGAAGGGAGATAACACTCTCTGGCTCACAGGTACTGACCATGCCGGTATTGCAACTCAGAACGTTGTAGAACGCCAGCTTAAAAAAGAAGGCAAAACTCGCTATGACCTGGGACGTGAAAAACTTGTTGAACGTACCTGGGATGTAACACACCAGCATCATGATATTATTGTAAAACAGCAGAAGAAGCTTGGTAACTCAACAGACTGGGACCGAGAACGTTTTACTTATGATGAAGGATTAAGTGCTGCAGTTCGTGATGTTTTTGTTACTTTGTACGAACGCGGACTTATGTATCGTGGACAGCGTCTTGTAAACTGGTGTCCTCGTTGTGGAACAGCCCTTGCAGATGATGAAGTTGACCACGAAGATACTCAGGGTGCAATGTATCATCTTTATTATGAATATGCTGATGGAAGCGGAAAGATTGAAGTAGCTACAACTCGTCCTGAAACTTTCTTTGGTGATACTGCAGTTGCCGTAAATCCTAATGATGAACGCTACAAGGCAATTGTTGGAAAGAAGTTGAAACTTCCAATCACAGGAAAAGAAATTCCAATTATTGCAGATGATTATGTTGATATGGAATTTGGAACTGGTATGGTAAAAATCACACCAGCTCATGACCCAAACGACTGGGAAGTTGGAAAGCGTCATAATCTTGAAGTTATAAATCTTCTTACTCCAGACGGAAAACTCAACGAAAATGTTCCAGAAAAATACCGTGGCTTAAAACCTGAAGCTGCCCGCAAACTTGTAATTGAAGATCTGGAAGCAGCAGGACTTTTTAAGGGCGAAGAAAAAATGGTTCACTCTGTAGGTCACTGTTACCGCTGTAAAACTGTTGTAGAACCATATTTGAGTGATCAGTGGTTCGTAAAAATGAAGCCAATGGCAGAAAAAGCTCTTGCTGCATGGAAAGCTGGTGAAATTAAATTCTTCCCTCAGAAATGGGAAAATACATACGAACAGTGGCTGGTAAATATCCGCGACTGGTGTGTAAGCCGTCAGATCTGGTGGGGTCACCGTATTCCAGTATGGTACTGTCAGAAGTGTGGAGAAGTAATCGTTAGCCGAACAGATCCAACTAAGTGTCCAAAATGCGGATGTGGTGCAGAAGATTTACAGCAGGATGAAGACGTACTTGATACATGGTTCTCTTCATGGCTCTGGCCTTTCTCAACTTTAGGATGGCCTCAGAAAACTGATGATTTGGAAAAATTCTATCCAACTACAGCTTTGGTAACTGCTTACGACATCATCTTCTTCTGGGTTAGCCGTATGATTATGGCTGGTCTTGAATTTACAGGAAAAGCTCCATTCCACGATATTTATATTCACGGACTTGTTCGCGATAAGCAGGGCCGTAAGATGTCTAAATCTCTTGGTAACGGAATTGACCCTCTTGAAATTATTGATATGTACGGTTCAGATGCCCTTAAGTTTACACTTGCCTTTATGTGTGCTCAGGGACAGGATATTCTTGTTGATAAAGATTCCTTCAAACTCGGTTCACGTTTCTGTAACAAGGTTTGGAATGCCTCTCGTTATCTTCTTGGTAATCTTGAAGGCCGTAACCTTATTCCTGTAACCGATGCAGAACTTACTGAACTTGATAAATGGATTTACAGTCGTTTGAATCATGCTGCAAAAACAGCCCGCGAAGCTTTGGATTCATACCGCTACAACGATGCTGCTTCTGCAATGATGGAATACTTCTGGAATGAATTCTGTGACTGGTATGTTGAAGCAACAAAGATTAATTTCAAGAATGGTGATGATAGAGAAAAGGATCGTCAGGCTTCTGTTTTAATGAACATTCTGGAAGAAAGCCTCCGTCTCCTTCATCCTTACATTCCATTTGTTACAGAAGAAATTTATGCAAAACTTCCTGTAAAAGAACTTGTTGCTGCCCGTAAAGAAGCTGGTGCACAGAAAATTGCATCTAATTCTGATTATGAAGGAATGCTTATCAATGCTCCTTATCCAGAATTTGTAAAAGAACGTGAAGATGATAATATCAATGCTCGTTTTGATGTATTAAAAGATTTGATTGGTAAGGTTCGTGCCCTTCGTGTTGAATGTGGAATTGATCCTGCTGAAAAAATCAACATTGCAATTCTTGTTTCAAAAGGTTCTGCCGCAGAAGTTTGTCATGAAAAAGTTGAAATGATTCAACTCCTCGCTGGTGTAAAGACAGTTGATTTTGTTGAAGCAAAACCTGCATCTTCAATTGGTACTGTTGGTTCAAACTTCGAAGCCTTCATCATTGTTGATGAAAGTATCAATAAGGAACAGTTGCTTGCCCGCTTCAAGAAGACTCTTGAAAAGGAACAGGGCTATGCAAGAATGAGCGAAAATAAACTGAACGGAAACTTTGCAAAACACGCTCCAGCAAATTTAGTTGAAGAGGAAAAGCAAAGATTAGCCGATAGTAATAAAAAGATTGCAACACTTGAAAGTTATATCAAGGAACTGGAATAGACTTTACTTGTAAGGTTTCGTCAAAAGGAGGCAGGCATATGACAAAGCAGAAGTATGAAATGAAAGTTGAACGTTCCCATACAATGGATGCCCAACACATGCAGCAGCTAAGTGATATTTGTCTGGCTCCTTACATGCAGCTTGCCACCGGTTTGATTGGAAAAGCCCGACATGCCGGTGGTAATATGTTCCGCCATCAGATGGACACTCTTGCAATCCTTATTGATTATGGCTATATCGATTCAGTTCTTCTTAAAGCTTCAGTCGTTCATGACACTGTAGAAGATATTCCTGATTTTGATAAAAACTTAATCATAAATGCAGATCCAGAGGGCGAAGAAGTTTTGAATCTTGTACTTGAAGTTACCCGCCGAGAAGATGAAGATAAAAAACAGTTCCTCCACCGCATTCTGGACACTGGCAGTCAGAGAGCAAAAGTCCTGAAATGTGCAGACCGTATTTCAAATATGATTTCTTTGGGTTATGTTACAGATCCTAAATTTATTGAAAGATATTGCGATGAAACTGAATATTTCCTTTTACCAATGGCTCTGGAAATTGACTACAACATGTATCAGGAATTAATTGGTTTGATTATGACCCGCCGACGCTATCTTGAAGATGGCGGATATTTTGATAACCGTCATAAAGAATCTTCTTCAGATTCAATTAAAAAATAATCCCTAAATTGTAAATCTATACTGTAAAAGCAAAAGTCTCAGGGCTTCCCTGTTTTTTACCCCGAATACCTGGCAGCATTTAGCCATTTCTTTTTTTACAACCGAAACACTGATGTTGTTTTTATCAGCAATTTCTTCATAGGTTAATCCTTCTGTTAAACACAATTTCAAAAACTTTATCTGACGTTCTGTAAGGCCGTAATCTGAAAGATTGATTTTTGAACCACGTGGAGGAAGTTTTAAATTTGTTATGGTTACATTTTTTTCTGGCAGAAGATAGGAAAGTTTGTCTCTCAGTTTGCCGTAAGTCGTAATCATAATTGCAAGATAAAAGAGGGTTAGAGCAAGGACAAAAAGTCCGCCTCTTAAGCCAAAAGGTGGAATTGCACATAGAATTACTAAAAACCACCAGATTGAAATTATGGAAACTTTTAGTTTTAAATTTTTCTTAAAAAATCCGTCAGAGAAAAGAGAAAGAATCAGACACATTAAGAGCATGGTTCCAATTCCAGAAAAGCCAATTAAAACAGTACTTGTGGCCTGAACCGAAAAGATGATGTATGAAAGATGCTTCCAGTTTGGTTTTATACATAGAATAAGACAGATGATGGAGCATGAACTGTTTAATACGGCTTCAACATATTTTGTATAAGGAATGACGCTTCTGAATTCCATTTTTGGAGTCAGGTTCATGAATGTAGCAATTGCAAGAACAATTGAACCAAAAAAGTACATTAATCTTTCTGCAGTTATAAAGCTTTTTTTCATGGTTTTGTAATATATCATAAAAAAGAAAGTTTTTGTATGTAGTTTTAATTAAAACGATTTAGTAACCATGGTTACTAAAATAAGAGGATTTTTTCAACCTTAAAAAAAGAGTGGAACTTTGGTTCTTTTTTCAAAAAAAGGATTTATTTTTTTTGATTTTAAATTATTATACCATTCGGAAAGTAAAAAAAGCTTAAGAACATATGAGAGAGAGTTTAAGCTTGCTTATTCCACGGGTAAAACCGTTTTATGGAGAGGGGATCTTTCCTATTGTACCCTAAAAAAGTGGGAAAGATAGGCCTGGTTTACGTTTTTCTTTTTTTTGCGTAGACCAGGCTTTTTTTTTATCTTTAGCATGCCAGTGCTTAAAGGGATTTAGAACTTTACTATTTCTATTAAATTCATTATTTTATATTTAACTAAATCTAATCTATTTTTTAGGAGATATAAAATGGCAGATGTAAGAGTTGCTATTAATGGTTTCGGCCGTATTGGTCGTTTGGCTTTCCGTCAGATGTTTGACGCAAAAGGATATGAAGTAGTTGCAATCAACGATTTGACAAGCCCAAAAATGCTTGCTCACCTTCTTAAATACGATACAGCACAGGGTGGATTCTGTGGTAAAATTGGTGAAGGAAAACACACTGTTTCTGCTACTGATGATTCAATCATCGTAGACGGAAAAGAAATCAAAATCTATGCTGAAAAAGATGCAGCTAACTGTCCATGGGCAGCTAACAAAGTAGACGTTGTACTTGAATGTACAGGTTTCTATACATCTAAAGAAAAGGCACAGGCTCATATCACAGCTGGTGCTCGCAAGGTAGTAATTTCTGCTCCTGCTGGAAACGACCTTCCAACAATCGTTTACAATGTAAACCACAAAACTTTGACAAAGAACGACAACATCATTTCTGCAGCTTCTTGTACAACTAACTGTCTCGCTCCAATGGCTAAGGCTTTGAATGATGCTTACCCAATTCAGTCTGGTATCATGTCTACAATCCACGCTTACACTGGAGATCAGATGATTCTTGATGGTCCACAGCGCAAGGGTGACCTCCGCCGTTCACGTGCTGGTGCTCAGAACATCGTTCCAAACTCAACAGGTGCAGCTAAGGCTATCGGTCTTGTAATTCCTGAATTGAACGGAAAATTGATTGGTTCTGCTCAGCGTGTTCCAACACCTACAGGATCTACAACACTTCTTTTCGCTGTAGTAAAAGGTAAGGACATCACAAAAGAATCTATCAACGCTGCAATGAAAGCTGCTGCAACAGAATCTTTCGGATACAACGAAGACGAAATCGTATCTTCTGATATCATCGGTATGCGTTATGGTTCACTCTTTGATGCTACTCAGACTATGGTATCTAAGATTGATGACGATACATACCAGGTAGAAGTTGTTTCTTGGTACGACAACGAAAACAGCTACACATCTCAGATGGTAAGAACTATCAAATATTTCTCAGAGAACTGCTAATTAATTTTAGTTTAATCTGAAATATGAAAAGGCCTTTGGTTAGCTCCAGGGCCTTTTTTTATTGAAATATTTAAATGTTCTTTCGATTTTGTACGCCGAATTTTCGATAATCCTAAAGCGACCCGCTGTCGCAGCTCGCTTTTTAACGGATTTTCGATACCCAAGTATTTGATAGTTCTTTCGATTTTTTGTATTCTTTTTTTTATATGACGCTTATTCAGGATATAAAAAAATACTGGCCGCTTCTCCTCGCAGACGGCTTTTACTATCTCTTTACCGGCCTTTCTGCCGCAGTAATCAATAAAGAAGTTTATGCAATCCTTTCTCCTCGCTTAATTTCCCTGCAAAGCATAATAGGCTGGGGCGGGGGAGTTCTGCTTGGTTTTATGTGGTCTAAGTGGAATAAAAAACTTTTACCTTTGATGCTGCCTTTTTTTCTTATGCAATCTGTTGCAAGTATCCTTTATTTCATCTACTCCGAAACAACCCTCAACATGTTCATTTTCTGGGTAATCAGCATGGGCATGTATGTTTTCTTTGGCGGCATAAGTGATAAAATTTTTGAAGGTGCAAAGGCCTGTTTTTTTAAGAAAAGTGAAGAACGTGCTTCTTATGATAACCTGATTGATATGACGGGCAGTATTTCCGGTTTTGCAGGATACTTTCTTTCGATGATTTATGTTCCTTCTTTGAGAGTGGCAATCTTTTTTAATTTTGTTGCAACATTTTTCTGGTGCCTTGGAATCATCTGGTACACATTGCGGCATAAGGATGAACTTAAAGAAGATTAGTCCAATTAATTTACTGCGTATAAGATTTTTCATTGCCAGGCATGCTAGGAAAATCTCTTTAAAAAAAATATTTTTCACTTAGTCATTAAATGACTACCCACCCCGTTATAATTTCTCCAACTATAATAGCATAAAGGAGAAAAACGCTATGAGAAAAAATAATTTGTTTGTAATTGTTGTAATGTTTATTGGTTTGACATTTGTGTCATGTAAGCAGCCAGAAAATCAAGTACCTTCTAATACTGTCTTAGGAAGTATTGTAGCTGGGGAAGGCAAAAAGTTGTGTATTGTTAATAATGGCTATAATGATTTCCTTTGCACAAAAATTGTTGCTGATTGGTATATGAGCACTGGTTATGATATTGATGTATGGAATGCTTGTGAATTTACCACAGCAAATGGAGTAACTGACCTCCTTACTCTTCCAGCAGGAGTTCTAAAAGGCATTCGTTTTAATGAAGAAAAAGAAGGTAGGCCTGAAATAAAGGATAACATAGTAATTCTGAAAGATTTGGAAGGTAACTATGGTAATAATACAGATAGTTTCGAATATAAAGGTGTTACAATAAACTTTAAGTATTGATTTTTTGCATGAATTGCCCTGGCTTAATAGTCGGGGCGTTTACAATATTTTCGTAAAAACAAAATCTGTGCTATAATATCCCTATGGAAAAACTTCAGCTTTTGCCGCTTGGCGTGCAGGATTTTAGTATTCTTCGCGAAGGGGATTATCTTTATGTTGATAAGACTTCTTTGATTTATGAGCTTACCCACACTCAAAGGGCTGTCTTTTTGAGCCGTCCCCGCCGCTTTGGTAAAAGCCTTTTGCTTTCTACAATAAGGTATTATTTTCTTGGTCGAAAAGATTTGTTCTCAGGGCTTGCAATTGAACAGCTGGAAGAGCAGAGTAAAGAGCCTTGGGCCGAATATCCTGTAATGTATTTTTCGCTTGCAAGCGGGGAATTTATGGAAAAGGATGACCTTGCAAAAAAGCTCAGGACTTCATTAAATGATTTTGAAGAAAAGTATGAGCTTCCTCATGATGAGGTAACACTTGCCATCCGCTTTGCAAAAGCCCTGGAAAATGCAAATAAAAAAACAGGCCGAAAAGTTGTTGTCCTCGTAGACGAATATGACAATCCGCTTTTAAAAAACATGACTGTAAATCCACAGCAGGAAGAAGCCAACCGCAATCTGTACAAGGCCTTTTTTGCGACCCTTAAAGACTGCGATGAGTACCTGCGTTTTTCCATGTTCACCAGAGTTACAAAATTCAGCAAGGTAAGTATTTTCAGCGATTTGAATCAGCTTAATGATATTTCTCTTGATGATGAATATGCAGAAATCTGCGGAATTACAAAGCAGGAAATTGAAGATAATTTTGATTTGTATATCCAAAATCTTTCAAAGAAATTCGGTTCTTCAAGAGATAAAACACTCTCCGAGCTTAAAAGAATGTATGATGGCTATCATTTTTCAAGCTCTGGCGAAGGAATGTATAACCCTTTCAGTCTTTTGCATTGTTTTAATGAGAAAAAATTCGGCAATTACTGGTTTGAAAGTGGAACACCAACATTTTTAATCAATAAACTTAATGCATCCAAATTTGATATCCGCCAGTTTACGGATGAAGTAAAAGTATCAGAATCGGAAATAAAAGATTACTGCCCTGAAAATGCAGACCCGGTTCCTCTCTTTTATCAATCTGGCTATCTTACCATAAAAAGCTGGAATCAAAGACAACGTTTCTTTAAGCTAGGTTTTCCAAATGCCGAAGTAAAATACGGATTCTTAAATTCCCTTGCCCCAAGCTATCTTCATGTAGAAGATAAGCCTGCTCCCTTTAATATTGATCTTTTAGACGATGCCGTAGAAGAAGGCGATACGGATGGAATGCGTAAATGGTTCACTGCGCTCTTTGCTCTTTTGCCATATCCGGCCGGTGCAGACACAGAGACAATAACAGAGCAGAATTTCCAGAATGTGATTTTTATGGCTCTGACAATGATGGGAAAATACGCCCGAACCGAAGTTCATTCAGCAAAGGGCAGGGCAGACTGCATACTTGAAACAGATGATTATGTTTATGTCTTTGAGTTTAAGCGCGATGTCAGCGCTGCTGAAGCACTAAAGCAGATTGAGGAACAGGGCTATGCTGCACCATATTCTGCCGACAAACGCAAGCTCTTCAAAATTGGTGTAAACTTTAGTAGTGCAGAACGAAACATCACTGAATGGGAAGTTCTGTAAAATATGCCCGGTCACAAAACAACGCACACACAGCTGGAACGCTTTCGCCTCATCGACAGTATGCTCTCTGACGGTGAGGTGCTTCCTTTTGAAAATATTCTTGATTCTCTGCGACTGGAGCTGCGGGATGATTTGCTTTCAGACAGTTCTCTTCGCCGCGACTTTCGATACATGAAAAATGAGCTTGGCGCGCCGCTTGCCTATGATAAAAAGCGGCACGGCTGGCATTATACCAAGCCTTTTAAGCTGCCGGCAGAAGGCTTTAGTGATGATGAAATTCTTTATCTGGAACTGATAAGGGGCCTTGTGAATCAGAATTCAAATGATGATTTTCTATATAAAGCCTTTGATAAGCTGCTGGACAAAATTACCCCTGTTTCAAGTACGCCAAGTCATGCTGAACTTGTTTCAGCATCTATACAAGACCGCTTCTACATTGCCCCTCGTTCAAAGCAGCTGGTTGATGAAGGCGTAGTGGAAAAAATTCTTGAAGCAATCAAAAATAATTATTTGCTGGATTTTAATTATTTCAGCAAATGGGAGCCCGAAGAACGCCACAGAAAAGTCATGCCCTTTCAACTTGTTTTTGACGACGGAAGTCTGTATTTATACGGTGCTTCAAAAAATCCAAGAGTGCCGGGCCCCCGCCTTTATAAGCTTTCAAAAATGCACAATGTTAAGGTGCTTATTTCCCATACTTTCGAACTGCCCTCTAATTTTCGTTTTCGAGAAGCTTTTGAAAAAGGCAGGTTTGGTGCCTTTCAGTATGATGAAGCTTATGATTTTAAAATTGAGTTTTCTGGTGATGCCCGCAGCATCGTCCGCGAATGCATTTGGGCTGATAATCAGGAGATAGAAGAAGAAAGTGATTCGGGAAAAACAATTATTTCATTTTCAAGTTCCCAGTGGATTCCCATTTTCAGATGGCTGCTTTCTTATGGAGAAAATGCCCGTCCTTTAGAACCAGACTGGTTTGTAGAAGACTGGAAAAATTCAATAAAAAAGATGTATGAAAACTCTTTACTTAGTAATTAGATGACAAAGGGAAGTTTCGTTAAAACTTCCCTTTGTGTGAGTAATTTTGCATACCAAAAATGAGTAATTATTAAAAACTCTAGTCCAAAAGACTGAGAATATTTTCTTTAGGCTGGAAACCAACTGTTGATTTTACCAGTTCACCGTTCTTGAAAAGAGCTACAAAAGGAATGCTCATAACTCCAAACTGAGTTGCAAGATCCTGTTCATCATCAACATTGACTTTACCAACTTTAATATCACTTCTTTCTTCTGCAATTTCAGAAATTACAGGTCCTAACATTTTGCATGGTCCACACCAGCTGGCCCAAAAATCTACCAGAACAGGTTTATCTGAATCCAAAACTTCACTCTGAAAGTTTGCCTTAGTAATTGTTAATTCTGCCATTTGATTTCTCCTCTAAAAAGTTATTAAGCACTCCGCGTTAGCTTTGTTATGCTTATAATATAATATAAAAATATATTTAATGCAATATAATTTTATTAAATTATTTCTTTGCAGACAAAATCGCAGAAGGAACAGATATCTCCGCACTTGCCGGGAAGTTTTTGCTTTTTAGCACGGAGACTCTTTTTAAGTTCCTTTTTACGGTAGCGGGCAAGTCCTTCCTGGTAGCAGATTTTTATCATTGGATTTGTGGCGGCTTTCTGCATGATTGTTTCCAGACTGTCATGAATTGTTCCTATAAATAAAGCTGGATTTTCGTTTGCAAATCCGCAGCAGGGAGCAATATTTCCGTCGGCATGAACATAAAGAATTTGTCCTGGACCTTCGCAGTAATCATCTTTGAACCAGTGTTTTGCCTGCCATGCACGAGGATCTTCTGAGGTGAAAGTTCTGTTCAGGTGATAGACTGGAATGTCTTTTGGATAAAGGGGGGCGTTACGGGGGGTAAACAGCTCTGCTGTTTTTCCACCCGTTTGAGGGGGTAGCGCAAGACCGTCTTCGGGCTGGAGCGAGGGGGAGGCTTCCCCCACAGTATTTTTATCGCTAACTGTCTGAATGTTTATGGAAGTGGGGCCAAAAATTTCCTGAACTTTTGTAATAAAAGTTTGCATGCGGGTGGTTTTCTGACCGTGATATGAATCCCAGGAAAGCCCGATTTTTCCGTCGTAGCCAGCATCGTAAAGTGTTTGAAGTTTTTCGCAAAGTTCAGATTCGTCCTTCCACCAGTCGCCATTTGTCATAATCTGATCAAAAAGAAGGTCGTGGTCAAGGCAGGCTTTTGTAATCTGGAGAAGAAAATCCATGTATAAGAAAGGTTCGCCACCCGAAAAACCGACGCGTTCAAGTACTGGAAGTGGATTTCCCTTGGAATCGGGCTGCCCTCCACATTGTACGCAATTTTCAATAAGAGTGATGGCATCTTTAATTTCGAGTTTATGAGGATTTCTTCCCACAAAACAGTGCTCGCAGTGGAGATTGCAGGCATTTGTTGCGGAAAAAATTATTTCTGTTGGATAAAAGCCGTGTGATTTCATAGGCATATTATGTGTAAGAAAAGTTTTGGGGTCAAGTAAGTTTTTTCTTGACGGTGGAGTTTGTATGCATTATTATTTAGTCAGATTGACTAAGACTAAGTTGACTAAGTTTTGATAAGGGGGATTCTATGTGTCAGATGAATGTTTTGGAAGCAAAAACAAATTTTTCAAAAATTATTGCAATGCTTGAACGTAAGGAAGAAAAAGAGGTGATTATCGCAAGGGCAGGAAAACCTGTGGTAAAAATTATTGCATATGAAAAGGAAGATATTTCAAAAAGAATTGGAATTGCAAAAGGTAAGTTTACTATTCCAGATGATTTTGATGAGCCGGATGAAGAAATTGCCCGCATGTTCGGGATGATTGATTGAGGGAAAAACTATGAGAAAAAATGAAATTTTACTTGATACACATATGATTTTATGGGCAATGCTTGAAGATTCAAGATTGAATAATAAAATGCGTGATATAATTATGAATCCAGAAAATACAATATATTACAGCATAGCCTCTATGTGGGAAGTTCAGATAAAATACGCCAGAAAAAAAATGCCAATTTCCGGAATAGAATTTATGCATTATTGTGAACAGTCCGGCTATCACAAACTTCCTATAGATGATTTGCATGTTGTAGAACTTGCCGGTCTTGAGCGGGATGAATCTGCACCTTTTCATAATGATCCTTTTGACCGCATATTGCTTTCACAGGCAAAAGCAGAAGGCTTTTCTTTTTTGACACACGATTCTCTTTTCCGTGGTTATAACGAACCTTGCCTTGTTGAAGTTTAAGTTTATGGACTGTAACAGTTTTTACATTGAATTTGTATCATAAAGTCATTATATTTTAACTAATATCGTAATTTTTTCGGGCATTGTTTGTTCGGTTTACGGTTTGCTATAAAACACCGGCCGCCAGCGGCCTTACACAGGAGATTCAAATGATCAAAACAGTAAAAGATGTTGATTTGAAAGGCAAACGCATTATTATGCGTGTTGATTTTAATGTACCAATGAAGGACGGAGTTGTACAGGATGATACTCGTATCATGGCTGCTCTTCCTACTATTAAATACATTCTTGAACAGAGTCCACGTTCTTTAGTTCTTATGAGCCACCTCGGTGACCCTAAAAAGGACGTAAAAAAGGCTCAGGAAAAAGCTGAAAAAGCAGGAAAAACATGGACAGATGCTGATGCAGAAAAGTTCATCAATGGTAAAAACCGCATGAAGCCAGTTGTTGAATACTTTGCTTCAAAACTCGGAAAACCAGTTACTTTCCTTCCAGATGCTCTTGGACAGAAAGCTGCAATTGATGCTCTTCCAGAAGGTGCAGTTGCAATGCTCGAAAACGTTCGCTTCCACAAGGAAGAAACTTCTAAAGATGCAGCTGAACGCGATGTAATGGCAAAAGAACTTGCAACATACGGAGATATCTTCGTAAACGACGCTTTCGGAACTGCTCACCGCGATCAGGCTTCTACAGCTTCTATCGCAAAGTTTATGCCAGTTGAATCTGTTGGTGGATTCTTGATGGAAAAAGAAGTTAAATACATTCAGCCAATGGTAGAAAATCCTCCAAAACCACAGGTAGCAATTATTGGTGGTGCTAAAGTTTCTTCTAAGATTGCTGTTTTGGAATCTCTCTTGAAGAACGCTTCTGCTCTCGTAATTGGTGGTGGTATGGCTTACACATTCCTCAAGGCTCAGGGACACAAAGTTGGTATTTCTCTTGTAGAAGATGATTTTATTGATACAGCTAAAAAACTTCTTGCAGATGCAGAAGCTAAAGGTGTTAAGATTGTTCTTCCTGTAGACCATGTTGCTGCAGACAAGTTTGATGCTAACGCTACTCCAGTTGCTGTTGACGGTGTTGATATTCCAGACGGACTTATGGCTATGGATGTTGGTCCTAAGACTATCGAAGCTTATAAGGAAGTTCTTTCTACAGCTAAATCTGTTGTATGGAATGGACCTGTTGGTGTATTCGAATTTGATGCATTTGCAAAGGGAACTGCTACTGTTGCTCAGCTTGTTGCTGATGCTACTGGCCGTGGTGCTATGACTGTAGTAGGTGGTGGTGACTCTGTTGCTGCTGTAAACAAGTTCCATCTTGCAGACAAGATGAGCCACGTTTCTACTGGTGGTGGTGCTTCCCTCGAATTCCTCGAAGGAAAGACTTTACCTGGAATTGCAATCCTTGCAACAAAATAAGTGATTTTTACTAAGTAAAATCATTTATAAAGTCCGGTATCATTTATATGGTATCGGATTTTTTTTACATTGAGGGTTTATTACAAAACCCTCAAAACGGCGAAGTCAAGGCTTTAAGCGTGAGCGTGCCTTGACTCGACGTATTGCTTAATTCTTGCATTTAATTTGTATAGAGTTATAATAAAAATAAGAGCAAAAAGTTTAAAAAATTTTGTATTAGGAGAGTTTCATTATTCTGGTACGGCTTTGTACTATTTTTTTGCAACTTTTATAATGATATGAAAAAATTAACTAGATTTTTTGTTCTTGTTTTATCATCGTTTTTGTTTATTTTCTTTTCTTGCTCAAAAGAAAAGCCTGAAAAAACTTTTATACCTCCACAAATAGATAATCCAGACCCTAATTTAGATAATTCCCTTCACTTTGTGCACACCCTTGACTCATATCAGCCTGCAAAAAAAGAATATAATTTTTATTTTGCTTATAAAAACAAACATCCCTGGTTTGATGCAGTTTATCTTGGTCTTGATGATGCTGTTTTGCAGTATCGTAAAAAGGGAATTAATATTTGTATAGATTACATCGCTCCTGATATAGTTTCAGCAGAAGATCAGAAAACAAAGGTATGTCAGGCAGCGGCTTCTGGTGAGTATGATGTTATTGGTATTGATGTTGCAGAAAGTAATGTTATGACTCCAGTAATCAATCAGCTTATGGATAAAGGTCAGAAAATTATGACTTTTGCCAGTTCTGATGCTAAAAAAGAAGACGGATGTAAACGAATTGCTTATGTAGGAAATACTCACAATTATGAAGATGGGGTGGCTCTTGCCGAAGCTTTCTGTCAGAAAATTGATTACAAGGGAAAAGTTGTTATTCTTGGAGGGGCAGAAGGGGCTCCTTGTCATGAAGAAAGAGTCTGGGGAGCAAAAGATGTTTTTGCCCGCTATCCTGAAATTGAAGTAGTCGGTCTTGAGTATGATTATGACAGCTTAAAATTGTCTTATGATTTTGCAAAAAAATACATTGATGAAGTTCCAGATTTGAAGGGCTTTTTCTGTTCAAATATGACTAACCCTGTTGGTGCTGCAAGAGCTGTAATTGACAGTAAAAAAACTGATTCTATTGTGATTGTTGGAATGGACCATGATGAAGAAGCTTTGTGTTATTTACGCGATGGTGTAATTTATGCACTTGCCATTCAGGATTGTCTGTCAATTGGTTTTGACACAATTGGTATTGCAGTAAAAATTGCGGATGGACTTTTGCCACCAGATTCATTTGATGAACTTACAAATGAAGTCACAACTGTAATTTATCAAAAAGATGCAGAATCCGTTCTTCATAAGTTATTTTTAGATTTTTAAGGAAAGAAAGTTTATGTCTTCTGTAAAAAAAGTATTTTCAGATATGAAAAATAATAAAATCTCGATAATTGCATCCGTTGGAGTTATTTTTCTATTTTTGATTATTCTGTTTTCAAATATCATCCTTTCTCGTTCTTCCAGAAAAAATACCAATATTGCTGTTGATAAAGTAAGTGAATTCTATATTGAAGAGCTTGCAAAAAACCGTGCTAAGGATGTTTCTGAACTTTTAAGACGTAACTATGATTTTATCGTTAATGCTGTAAAAGTTATTACTGATGACGATTTGAAATCTGTAAAATCTTTGAGAAAATATATTCATAAAATAAAAATTTTATATAACATTTATTCTCTTGTTTTTGTTGATGAAAATGGAATTGCTTATACAGATTATTCAACAACTACCTCTCAGAGTGCTTATCCTTTTGTTTTAAATGAAGCCATAACAGAACCAGTCTTTTTTACAATGAACATGTATGGAGCCAGAAAACAGGTTATTCTGGCAGTTCCTGTAGAAAATATTGTTTTTAATGGAGTTAAATTAAAAGTCTGTTATGTTCAGATTGATATAGACAGTCTTGTCAAAAATATGGTGGTACAGTTTGAAGAAATGGAAACTTTCTGTAATCTCTATTATAAAAACGGGGAATGTCTTACAAATGTCGGTTTAGGAACATTTGGACCGGGAAGGAACTTCTTAACTGAATTAAGCAGACCTGAAACTTCTTTTGTGGAAGGAAGTTTTGAAGATGTTCAGAATGATTTTGCAGAAGGTAGAAGCGGACAGATTTCTGTAGTTCATAATGGTTATGAATCATATATTTATTATCTTCCAATCGAAGATGCCAGCTGGTTTTTAACTGTTTCGATTTACGATAATGTAATTTCAGAGCATATTCAGTCTACAACAAGACGGATTATGCGAAATTCTGAGATTCAGTTCCTTATCACCATTGTTTTGTTCCTTCTTTTTACAATTCAATTTTCTTATTCAGTTAGTAAAAGAGGAAAAGATCTTCTTAAAAAACAGGTGTCTATTTCTCAGGAGCAGCTTTTAATTATTGAATCTTTAAGTCGTTCTTACAGAAATATTTACACAATCAATCCGGAAACAAATAAACTTACTATTATTCAGTTGAACGGATATATAACTCAAGGTTTGGATTCTCATTCCAGAAGTACTTATGATTATACAGAAATGGCTAACCGCTATATAACAGACCGTGTTTATCCTGAAGATCAGGAGTTTATGAGGGATGCCCTTAGTCTTCCTGTTGTTATGCAGCATCTTGAGACGGCAGAAGAATATTCGGGTTCTTACAGAATTCTTGAAAATGATGAAGTACATTTCTATCAGTATTCTTATACAAAACTTAAAAATAATAAAATTGTAGCGGGTTTTAAAAATATTGATGATGTAGTTAAAGCTGCTAAAGAAAAGGAACTTTTAATTTCGCTTTCAGAAACAGATAGTATGACTAATTTGTATAATCGTGGTTCTGGTGAAAGAAAAGTTTCTGAAGCAATCAATAATGAAAAGGGCGGTATTTTTGTTCTGCTTGATGTTGATAACTTCAAACATTTTAATGACACTTATGGTCATGAAGTTGGTGATAAAGTTCTTATAGGGGTTGCTCAGTCTTTGAAAAAAACTTTCCGCGAGGGTGATATTGTATTCCGCCTTGGTGGTGATGAATTTGCCGCTTATGCAGAATCTATCCGTACAAAAAATTCAGCTCAGACTGTTCTTGAAAGATTTAAATTAAATCTTAAAGATATAAAGATTGAAGAACTTGGTGATTTCCCTATTACTACAAGTATTGGTGCGGTAGTAGTTAAAAAAGGATGTAAAACAAGTTTTTCTACTGTTTATAAGGCTGCCGATGTTTGCGTATACAAGAGTAAGAATCAGGAAGGAACTTTTGTAACTTATGATTCAATTGAGCTTTAATTTCAATAATTGAAACAAAGAGTTCAATTCATTAATATTATATAAAATCAAATTCAAAAGAGGAAAATATGGCACGTACACATTACATTGCAGGAAACTGGAAGATGAATACATCTAAAGCTGAAGCAGTTGCTTTGGCAAAGGATCTTGTAGAACAGTTAAAAGGTAAAACAAACAAATATATGATTGGTGTTCCTTTTGTATATCTTGATGCAGTAGCTCAGGTTGTAAAAGGTTCAAACATCATTCTTGCAGCTCAGGATTGTGCTGCTACTGATAACGGAGCTCACACTGGTGAAGTTTCTACTACAATGTTGAAAGACATTGGTTGTCAGTGTGTAATTCTTGGACACTCAGAACGCCGTCACGAAATTGGTGAATCTGATGAACTTATCAACAAAAAAGTTCGCAAAGCTTTGAATGACGGTCTTGAAGTAGATCTTTGTATTGGTGAACTTCTTGCTGAACGTGAAGCAGGAGAAGCTGAACAGGTTTGTGCATTCCAGCTTTCTGCAGATCTTGCTGGTGTAACAGCAGAACAGATGAAGAGAGTAACAATTGCTTACGAACCAGTTTGGGCTATTGGTACAGGTAAAACTGCAACTCCAGAAGATGCTCAGGCTATCCACAAGTTTATTCGTGGTTATATTGCTAAACTTTATGATCAGAAAGTTGCTGATGAAGTAATCATTCAGTACGGTGGATCAATGAAGGCTTCTAATGCACCAGAACTTCTTGCACAGCCAGATATCGATGGTGGATTGATTGGTGGAGCTTCTTTGAAGGCTGAAACATTCGTTCCAATCTGCGTACTTTAATTTTAATATAAATTAACTAAAAGCCCTTGTAGATATGGAATTCTTCATCTCTATAAGGGCTTTTTTTGTTGGCTTTGCCGGCCTAGAATTACGTTGACCAAATAGACTATTTCTAATATTATATATAGCACTTTATAAGTAAATTAAAATGTGGAGAAAAAAATAAATCATGGGTACTCTTGGTATTATTCTTTTAGTTATTTTTGCAATTGTTAGTCTTTTACTGATTCTTTTAGTTTCTATTCAGGATGATGGTGAAAACGGAATGGGTGGACTTTTAGGCGGTCGTGGAACTGCTGCTTTTGGTTCTCATTCAGCAAGTGTTTTGACTAAAACAACTTTTGTTCTTGTAATTTTGTTTTTTGCACTTTCATTGGGTCTTGCACTTGTTAATAAGGCTCCAAGACTTGAAAAAGACCTTATGCCTGTAGATGCAGTTGAAGCTACTACAGAAGAAACTGAAACATCAGAATCTAACTGGTGGGAATCTGAAACTGAAGAAAATACTGAATCTGCTGCAGAGGCTGTTGCAGAGTAAGTATACATAAAATTATAGTATAGAATATGCTGAGTGCTTATATTTCTCCTGCCGACATAAAAGTTGGTTTGGAAAGTACTGATAGAGAGGAATGTTTTGCAGAACTGATAGAATTATTGGTGGCAAAAAATCCTAAAATCAATAGACTTGAAGCCATGCAAAAAATGCTTGAGCGGGAAGAAAAAGGAAGCACAGCAGTTTTATCTTGTGTAGCAATTCCTCATGGAGTGCTAAAGTTTATAGGTAAAACTGCAATAGCGATTGGAATCAGTCGCAATGGAATTGAATTTGAAGCTCCGCTTACAAATTCTTCCGAGGATGCCAAAAAGCCTGTCGTAAATGTGATTTTTGCAATCATGTTCGAAGAAAGAGAGACAGAAACTCATATTAGAGTGCTAAAAGATATTTTGCAGCTAGTAAGTAATCCTGATTTTGTAAAAAATGTTTTGCAGTCAAAAACTTCTAGAGAAGTGTATGACTTAATTCAATCGTTAGAATCTTAATTCTTTCGGAGGCAAAAGATGGCAGAAAATAATCCTGAGCTTGATGCAATTAAACACCTTATTGAGGTGGAAAAAACTGCATCTTCTCTTATCAATGATGCAAAAACAGAAGCTGACAAACGTCTTTCTGAAGCTCACCTAAAATATAATTCCCAATATAAAGAAAAATATGATCAGCTTGTTGCTCATCTAGATGACGAATTTAAGAAAAGTCACGACCAAATTGAAGCTAAATACAAAAAAGAATTAGATGATTATAAGGCTTCAATTGAAGCAAAATCTCAAGATAAGAAATCCTTTGAGTCCCTACTAGAAAAGCTTTTATTGGCTTAAGGTGCCTGCTTATGGATAAATCTGGTGCTGGTGCTTTTACTTTTGCAAAGGCTAGTGGAAATCTGGGAAAATCATTCATTGCTGACAGGGCCCAAATCCTTTTTGAACAAAAAAGCCTGGGAGAATTATGGTCACTTTTATTTAAGTCTCCACTTCCTTTAGTGCCAGAAGTTTTATTAGCTGAAAAAATAGAAAAAGAAGCTTTTTCCAAATTCTTTTCAGATTATGCAAGTTTTGTTTCCACCTACGATAAGCCAAGTGCCATTCTTACAGATCAACTTTGTATTTATGAAGCAGAAAATCTAAAAGTAATTTTATCGGCATTGGCAAATAAAGAAAGTGATATGCCTTCACTTGTAGATTTGGGAGATTTTGCAACTTGCCACTATGAAGCCTGGCCAAATCTTGCTCAAATAACTGCTGGTACTCAGTTTGACTGGCTAAAAGACTTACCATCAGAACATGAACAGGAAAAACTGGAGTATAAACTTGATATTCAGGTTGTACAGCATCTGTGGAAATCAATTCAAAAATATACTGGCGAAAGTAAGGAAGGCCTTGTAAGATTATTTAAAGAAGAATACATAATCAAAAATATAGTTTGGGCTTTACGTTTAAGAATTTATTACAAAATGGATAAGGACCAAATCCTAAATCATCTTATATATGTAAACGAAGCTCCTAACCAGGAAGACCCAATTGCCGCTCCAGCTATTAAAATTTTGGATTTTCCTTTAGATGAAATTGGTCCATGGGAAAAGTGGAAATACAAAGATTATGTAAATCCTCATTTTGCCGGAGAGATATGGAAAATTGATCCTGTCTGGATAGAAAAGATTGGAAAGTCAAAACTAAATAAACTTGCTCTGAATCTTTTTCACCAATATCCAATGACAGATTGTTCGCTCTTGGGCTGGTTTAAAATTAAAGAATATGAATTAAGCTGTATCCGTACAGCAGTAGAAAGTATAAGATTAAATATAAATCCTGAGGATGCAATGAAAGCTCTGAATCTTATTGCAGATGGAGGTATAAATGGCTAAGACAACTGAAATGAAACTCCTGGAACTTATGGTTTTAAAACAGGATATTTCATCTGTAATTGAATACATTGGAAAACAGCAAAACTTCCTTTTTCAAAATACACGAAGCAAGGATTCAAAGGAAGAAACTACAGCTTCTATCTCAAATATAGATAAGCAGTTTTTTGAAGAACTTAAAAAAATCAGAGAGGATTTAGTTCTTGAACCTCTTACAAATGATATAGCAGAAGTTTCTGCCCCTGTAGATGAAGATCGATCAGCTGCCAGTAAAATTATTGCTTCTTACAAGGAATTACAGGAAAGACTTAGTCAGTCTGCAGAAAATGTAAACAAACTCACAGAAGCTTATAATGAATCTATGGCCTTTTCAAATCTTCAGGTTTCATATTCCGAACTTGAACATCTTTCTTTTCTTTCTCTTAAGCTTGGAAAGATTTCGGAAAAAGATTTTGATGACTTAAAAAATAGTCTGGAAGGTTTTGCAGTTGTAATTCCTCTTGGAAACGACAAATCTCGTATTTTGGTAGCTTCATCTAAAAAAGGCCGTTTTGCTCTGGAAACAGAACTTAAGAAAGTAAACTTTGTAGAAATGCAAGTTCCTCCAGACTTTAAGGGTATTCCACAGGATGTTCTTGATGGAATGAAACTCAAAAGGGATGAAGCAGAACTTCAACTTCAGGAATTAAATACCGAAAAAACAAATTTTGCCGAAACTCACAAAGAACGTTTAAATTATTTGTATAAAAAGTTTTCTCTTGCAATTCAAATTGAAAACGTAAAGGCAAGTCTTGAATCTACAGAATTGGTCTATAGAATTACAGGTTGGATTTCTGCAAATGATGTAGATTCTTACATGAAGTCTTTGGATGAACTTACAGAAGGAAGAATTGCAATTCGAAACTATGAACCTTACGAAGTTCCAAGTGTTATGTCTGGCAAGGAACAGGTTCCAGTTCAGCTTAAACACGGAAAATTACTTAAAAGCTTTGAAAGAGTAATTTTTTCTTATGGTTCTCCAGTTTATGGTTCAATCGACCCAACGCCATGGGTAGCAATCTTCTTTACAGTTCTTTTTGGAATTATGTTTGGTGATTGTGGACAGGGCTTAATACTTTTTCTGGTAGGGCTTTTAATGACCCTCAAAATTTTTAAGCTTGGTGGTTGGGAAAAGTTTGGTCGTGTATTTATGTGTATTGGTATTTCAAGTTCAATAATGGGCTTGCTTACCGGAGAATTCTTTGGAACAGAAACTTTGCTTGAGCCATTTGCAGAATGGGTAACAGGCCTTTTTGGAAAACCTCATGCTCCTATTCTAAAGCTTATGCCAAACGGAGATCCTAAATCAATTTATGCAATGTTTGGAGTGTTTGGGGTTGCTGTAGGAATTGGTTTCTTAATTAATACCTGCGGTCTCGTAATCAACATTATAAATAATATAAACCGTAAAAAATATGGTGATGCATTCTTTGGTAAAAATGGTCTTGCTGGTGCAATTTTCTTCTGGTATGTAATTGGTCTTGTTCTTAGAATTGTACTTTTACACCATAAGATAGCAGTTTACGACTGGATTATTATTGGAACTTCACTTTTCTTTGCAGCTTTTGCTTCCCCATTTGAACGTGCCCTTAATCATGAAAAGCCTTTGCTTGAAAATGGTTTTGGAACCTACGTTATTTCAAGTGTAGTAGAAATTATAGAAGTAATTTCGGGCTATCTTTCAAATACAGTTAGCTTTGTTCGTGTAGGTGCTTTTGCTCTGTCACATGCCGTTTTGAACTTTACAATTCTTACTCTTACAAACTTGTGTGGTGGACAGACAACTCCTGCAGGTATTCTTGTATTAATTATTGGAAATGCATTAATTGTTGTTTTGGAAGGAATGATTGTAGCAATTCAGGTAGTAAGACTTCAGTACTACGAATTCTTCAGTAAGTTCTTCCACGAGACTGGAAGAGAATTCCAGCCTTTTAAATTTGATTTTGTAAATTAGAACATCAGCAAAAAGCTTAGTTCTTAAAAAGAGGTAATATATGAAAAAGAGATTCTTATCAATCTTGGCAGTTTTAGCAAGCTGCGCTAGTTTGTTTGCTCAGGAAGCAGAAGCCGCTGCTGCATCTTCTACCGGAGCTGTAAAGTACTTGTCTGCTGCTATTGCAGTTGGTCTGGCTTGTATTGCCGGTGGTATGGCTGTTGGTAAAATTGGTGCCGCTGCTATGGGTGCTATGAGCGAAAACCCAGAACTTTCAGGAAAAGCTCTTCCATTCCTTGGTCTTGCTGAAGGTATTTGTCTTTGGGGAATGCTTGTTGCGGTTCTTATCTTGTTCATGTAATTAGAGTTTCAACAGGTTAAAGTGAAATTTTTTATTATTGGTGAGCGAGAAATCGTTCTAGCCTTCAAGTTGACTGGTGTAGACGGTGTAATTGCAGAAACAAGAGCAGAAGTTCTTGATGCATTTAATAGAGTTACAGGAAAAGGTGGCCCTGCAAATATTCCTTCTGGAGAAATTCCAAGGGTCCTTATTCTAACTGAACATGCCGCCAGTCAAATTGAAGACGAAGAAATAGCATGGCAAAAAACAGGTAAGTTTCCTCTAATTGTAGAAGTTCCTGGCTTGGATGGACATCTAAAGGGTAAAAAGTCTCTTTCAGATGCAATAAAAGAAGCCGTTGGGGTCGAAGTTTAGTGGTTACTTTTTAGAAAAAAAATACAGAGGTTTAGAATGCAGGAATTACGTTCTACAGAAATATTAGATAAAGAGATTCAGGCAGATGCAAGAAAAAAGGCTGGAAGTATTCTTCAAAAGGCCGATCTAGACTGTGCCAAATTGTTAGAATCGTTAGATGATGATATTGAAAAAACAAGGGCAGAAAAAGAACTTGCTTATTCAAAAAAGTTAGCTGCCTTTGAACAGGACCAAAAAGCTGCTATACCTCTGCAAAAAGAGTGTTTTGAAGTTTCATTTATTCAAAACTCAATCGTAAAAAATATAAATGAATATCTTGCTTCTTTATCAGAAGAAAAGAGACTTGAAATTGCCTTGAATGGGTTCGATTTTACAACCCTTGATAAGGATAAAAAAATTACAGCTTATGTTTACGGCTTTGATTTTGAAGCCGCAAAAAAAATGCTTACAAAAAGGCTAGGAAAAAATCTTGCTGAATGTAAGGAAACAATCTTTAGAAAAATAGCACTTGAAGATGATTGTGGACTAGAAAAACCTCAGGGAATAATTCTTGAAGCTCAGGATAAATCCTTCCGCTGTCGACTTACCTTGAGCCAGGCCATTAGTCAGATTCTGGATAAAAATAGAGCAGACTTGTCTGACGCACTTTTCGGAGGACAATTATGATAGAAGGTAAAATCACCCGTATTTCAGGTCCAATTGTTTATGCCCAGGGACTGGACGGTTGTGGTCTTTATGATGTAGTTGATGTTGGTGAAAATCGCCTTATTGGTGAAATTATTCGCCAAAACAAGGGAAATGCCACAATCCAGGTTTATGAGGAAGATACTGGTATGCACATTGGTGAAAAAGTTGTGTGTACAGAGCGTCCTTTATCACTCAGACTTGGACCTGGAATTGTTGGAAATATTTATGATGGTATTCAGCGTCCTTTGCAGGCTATGTATGAGCAGTCTGGTGGTTTCCTTTTACCAGGACAGAGAACTCAGCCAATTGATGAAGAAAAAATCTGGCACTTCGATGCCCTTGAAAATGTAAAAGAGGGTATGCTAATTCATCCTGGCATGTTCCTTGGTACTGTTGTAGAAACTCAGTCCATCACCGAAAAAATCATGGTTCCTCCACAGATTCGCGGTCGAACCCTAAAAAGCTTTAAGGGAACTGGGGACTATACGGTAAATGATGTAATTGCCACCACAGAACTTGATGAAGAAATTCAACTTGCCCAGTATTGGCCTGTACGCCAGCCTAGACCATATTCACAAAAATTGGGTGTTACAGAACCTCTTATTACAGGACAGCGAGTAATTGATGTATTCTTCCCACTTTCAAAAGGTGGTACTGCCGCAATTCCTGGAGGTTTCGGAACCGGTAAAACCATGACTCAGCATGCCATTGCAAAGTGGTGTGATGCCGACTTAATCGTATACATTGGTTGTGGTGAACGTGGAAACGAAATGACCGAGGTACTTACAGAGTTCCCAGAACTTATAGACCCAAGAACTGGACGTTCCATCATGGAAAGAACAATTCTTATTGCAAATACTTCAAACATGCCTGTTGCAGCCCGCGAAGTTTCTCTTTATTCAGGAATTACACTTGCAGAATACTTCCGTGATATGGGAATGCATGTTGCAATTATGGCCGATTCCACTTCCCGCTGGGCCGAAGCTTTGCGTGAACTTTCTGGTCGTATGGAAGAAATGCCTGCCGAAGAAGGTTTCCCTGCTTATCTTCCAACCCGACTTGCATCTTTCTACGAACGAGCAGGCCGTGTAATTAATTTTGAAGGTCAAGAAGGTTCTGTTTCAATTATTGGAGCAGTTTCGCCACCTGGTGGAGACTTTTCTGAACCTGTTACCCAGCATACAAAACGCTTTATCCGTTGTTTCTGGGCTTTGGACCGTGAACTTGCCAATGCCAGACACTATCCTGCAATTGGTTGGATAGATTCTTATTCAGAATATGCAGATGAAGTTCGGGACTGGTGGGAACATCATAATCCTCTTTGGGAATCTCTTAGAACCAAGGCAATTAACCTGCTTAAAAACGAAAACCGACTCCAGCAGATTGTTCGTTTGATTGGACCAGATGCCTTGCCAGATTCGGAAAGACTTGTTTTGAAAACAGCAGAAATGATAAAGAACGGTTTCTTACAACAGAATGCTTTTGATGATGTTGATAAGTATTGTTCAACTGATAAAGAAATAGCAATTCTTGATTTAATTATGCAATACTACGAAAGAGCCTTAAAACTTGTAAAGGATGGATGTCCTCTTCCTCAAGTTGCGGAGCTTCCTGTATGCGAAGAAATTGTCCGAATTAAAATGGGCATTAAAAATGAAGAATTGGACAAGATTCAGGAAATAAGAGACCACCTGGATTTCCAGCTTGCAGAACTTGAACACACCTATTTGGCAAGATAGCAGGATAAAGGAAGGAATGGTATGAAAGGTATTGAATATAGAGGCGTTACTTCTGTTGACGGGCCAATTGTTGTTCTTAAGAGAACTGAAAATGTTTTTTACAACGAAACTGTTTATGTTCGAGACAGAAGCGGAGAAAAACGTACTGGTAAGGTTGTAGATATTTCAGATGAAGCAGTAGTTGTTCAGGTTTTTGGTACAACCACTGGACTTGATCTTGATGAATCAACTTTTGAATTTTTAAATGAACCTCTTGAACTTAGAGTAGGCGAGGGCCTTCTTGGACGTGTTTTCAACGGTCTTGGTCAGCCAATAGACGGTTATCCAGAAATTATTAGTTCTGAAAAACGAAATGTAAACGGCTATCCTATGAATCCTTATGCACGTGTTTACCCAAGAGACTTTATCCAGACAGGTATTTCTTCAATCGATGGAATGAATTCTCTTGTACGTGGCCAAAAACTTCCTATTTTCTCTGGAAATGGTCTTCCACATAATAAACTTGCTGCTCAGATTATTCGTCAGGCTAAGTTGCGTAATAGTGATGAAGAATTCGTAATGGTTTTTGCAGGAATGGGTATTAAATACGATGTTGCCCGTTTCTTTATCGATACTTTCCAGGAATCTGGCGTTCTTTCTAAGGTTGTAATGTTCCAGTCTCTGGCAGATTCGCCTTCTATTGAACGTATTATTACACCTCGTTGTGCTTTGACTGCAGCCGAATACCTTGCATTTGAAAAAGGTATGCATGTACTTGTTGTAATGACTGATATGACAAACTACTGTGAAGCTCTTCGTGAAATTTCTACAACTCGTGGAGAGGTTCCTGGACGAAAAGGCTATCCTGGATATCTTTATTCCGACTTGGCTGAACTTTACGAACGTGCAGGCCGTATTAAAGGAAGTAAGGGTTCAATTACTCAGATTCCAATTCTTACAATGCCAAACGACGATATTTCCCATCCAATTCCTGATCTTACAGGTTATATTACAGAAGGTCAGATTGTACTAGGCCGTGAACTTTCTCAGCAGGGTGTTTATCCGCCAGTTGCAGGTCTTCCATCATTATCACGCTTGATGAAGGACGGAATTGGACCTGACATGACACGAGAAGATCATGCAAACGTTTCTTCCCAGCTCTTTGCAGCCTATTCTAAAGTAAAAAGCATTCGAAACTTGGCCGCAATTATTGGTGAAGAAGAATTAAGTCCTCTAGATCACGCTTACTTAAATTTTGGTAACCGCCTTGAACAGGAATTCTTTAATCAGGGTGAACATGAAGACCGTACAATTGAACAAACTTTGGATTTAGGCTGGAGTATTTTGAAGGAACTTCCTCGCGAAGAATTAACCCGTATTAAACCTGAGTTTATTGAAAAATATCTTGGTAAGGAAAATGCCTAGAAGGCTAAGAAACTAGAGGCGTAAATGGCAAAATTAAATGTTGCACCAACAAAATCAAACCTTCTCGCAATGAAAGAACAGTTAGCCATTTCAACAAATGGTTATGATCTTTTGGAAGAAAAACGAGAAATTCTTGTTCGTGAACTTATGCACCTGGTAGAAAAAGTAAAGCTTTTGGAACAGGAAATTGATAAAGTTGTGGCCCAGGCCTACCCAGCCCTTAAAAAACTTTTAATGAGCGATGGTGCAGATCAGATTGAGCGAATTTCTCATGGTATACATTATGATTTTGAGTTTAGCGAAAAAAAAGTAACAATTGGTGGTATGGGTTTTTCTACTATGGATGTTAATATGCCACAGCAGGAACTTTTTTATTCCTTTATGGGAACTGATGCCAACACCGATGCAACAATTGAAAAGTTTTTCCAGCTTCTTTCTCTTCTTACTCAAATGGCTTCAATTCGAACAATTGTATGGCGCCTTGCAGAAGAAGTAAAAAGAACCCAGAGACGTGTAAATGCCCTGGATAAAATGATAATTCCGCAAACAAAAGAAACAAAAGCCTATATTGAAAGTGTTTTGGAAGAACGCGAAAGAGAAAACGTGTTTGTTTTAAAAGCACTTAAAAAGAAAAATGGCAGTAAATAATAATTAGTGTTAGAATACAAGTATGCAAAAGGGTTTTTATAAAAAAATTATCGTTGCAATAAACGGACATACCTCATCTATTCACGCCGCAATGTATGCAATCATGATGGCTAGAAGTTACCACATTTCAATTAAATTTGTTTATGTAGTAGATTCTGCAACACTAAAATACCTTTCTATGAATCGCTTTTTAATGACAGACGAAAAGACTGATTATGAAGAACGTCTTACAGAAGATGGAAGTCATTATCTTGCTTATGTAGAAATGCTAGCCAGCACTAAGGGACTTAAGGTTGAAACAGAACTTAGAAACGGCGGTGTTTTTACAGAAATTTTAAAAGCCGCAGATGAATACAATGCCGATTTAATTATTCTTGGTGGAAACGAAAAAACTTCTGATAGTAGCGGTTACAAGCGTAGAGTTCTTTCAACAGACCAGAGTGAAGTTCTTGCTAATTCAAAATGTCCTGTTTTAATTGTTCAAAAGCCAGATATTTCAGATGCCTTTAAAGTTTTCTAACATTCCTCTATTATAGAAATATCTTATGAAAGATTTTTACAAGGTTCTGGGAGTAAGGCAAAATGCAACTCTGGCAGAAATCAAAAGAGCATATCGTGAAAAAGTTAAACTCCTCCATCCAGATTCTTCCGGCACTCAAAGTCATTCTGCTGAATTTAATGATGTAGTACAGGCTTATCGGGTTCTTTCAGATAGCCGGCAGCGATCTATTTTTGATGAATCTGTAATTTCAAATATCTTCCGTAAAAAAAACAAAAGTGGCGAATTTAATTATTACAACTGGCTCAGTGAACGTCAGGACCAGGAAAGCAGGGCAAAATTAATCTTTTATACCCTTATGCACCACAAGGAAGATGAAGCCGTTGCCGAGTTCAAACGCATGCAGACAAATCATGCAGATTTTAGTCTAAAAAAGTGGTTTACCCGCGAAGATTTTATGGATTATGGATATATTCTTGCAGAAGAGTTAGTTATACGCGGTGAATACTACGATGCTATAGTTCTGCTGGAAGATATTATAAAAATGGAATATTCCTACGAATACTTCTATATTTTCTTCCCGGAAGTAATGGAATTTACCCTGAATATCCTCAAAAAAAATATTGATGGAGTTATTTCCGATGAACTTGCCCTTGATACCTACGAAAGAGCACTAGAATTAGGTTTTGGTAAGTCCGCAGATTCCTTCTTCTTAAAAAAGATGAGCGAAGAATATAGTCGTCTTGGAGATTATGAAACTGCTCAAATCTGCTTAAAGGAATCTCAGAAATTAGCCTGATAAAGAACAAAGTTTTCTTGTTATACAAAACTAACTAAATCTATGGAATAAAATCGCATAAAGTGGTATTTTTCTTGCAAGAGGTGAAAGATGATTCATTTAAAGACTGAAGAACAGATTGACGGAATTAGAAAGGCATGCCACCTCACTGCTGACATGTTTAATGAGCTTATCCCAAAAATTCATGCAGGCATGAGTACAAAAGAAATTGATAAAATGTTTACAGATTATATTCTTGGACATGGTGGAAAGCCTGCCTGGTGGAAAGAAGATTATCCTGGAGCCGTATGTATCAGCGTAAATGAAGAAGTTATTCATGGTCTTCCTTCAAAGAAAAAGATTATTAAGGAAGGTGATCTTGTAAGCCTTGATGTTGGAATTGATCTTGATGGATATATAAGCGATACAACACACTCTATTTTAATTGGAAAAGTAGATCCAAAAGTTAAGAAACTTCAGGAAGTTACAGCAGAATGTCTTAAAGCTGGAATTGCTGCCTGCGTGGTAGGAAACCGTATTTCAGATGTTGCAAATGCTGTATACGAAATCGCTTCAAAACATGGTTATGGAGTAGTTTATGACTATTGCGGTCATGGAGTTGGACTTGAAGTTCACGAAGATCCAAGTGTTCCAAACTGTCCATTCCGTGGAGCAAATCCAAGAATTAAAGCAGGTATGGTACTTGCCATAGAACCAATGATTAATATTGGAACTGCCGATGTAGAAACTCTTGACGATGGCTGGACCGTAGTAACTTGTGATGGTTCTGTAAGTTGCCACGAAGAGCATACAGTTGCAGTTTTTGAAGATCATACAGAAGTTCTTACAGATCTTGATTACAATGGTCAGTCAGTTCTTAAAAAGAAATAATTTCAAATAAAAATTTTTGTTACCTTTTTTCATCTCCATAGTTATATTTTAAAACGAGGAAACGAAATAATTATAGGAGATATTGAAATGAAAAAACTTACAAAGATTTTTACAGGGCTTGCAATTCTTTTTGCTGCAAGCTCTTCATTGTTTGCACAGTCTGCAAAAAGAACTCCAATTTCGTCTACAGAAATCAACATCATTCAGTCATTGCAGAATTCCTTCCGTTCTATAAGCGAAAATATGTTGCCTGCTGTAGTAGAAGTTGATGTTTCAGAAACAAAAACTTATATAGATCCATTTGGTGGATTTAGTAGCCCATGGGAGTACTTTTTTGGTTCTCCAAAATCAGAAGATGAAAAGAAGAATAACCAGAAAGAGTACGAATCAAAGGGGCTTGGTTCAGGTGTAATTGTTCGTAAAACAGGAAATACCTTCTATGTACTTACAAATAATCACGTTGCAGGAAAAGCTACAAAAATTTCCATTAAATTAAATGATTCACGTGAATTTGAAGGTAAATTAGTTGGTGCCGATGAACGCCTTGATATAGCTCTTGTTTCTTTTGAAGCAAAAGATGATTCAATTCCAGTTGCAAAACTTGGAGATTCAGATGCCGTTCAGCCTGGTGATATTTGTCTTGCATTTGGTGCACCTCTTGGTTACAGCCAGTCAGTTACACAGGGTATTGTTTCTGCAGTAGGTCGTTCAGAAACTCAAATGTCTGCAGTTAGTGATTACATCCAGACAGATGCCGCAATCAATCAGGGAAACTCTGGTGGTCCACTTGTAAATATTTATGGAGAAGTAATTGGTATTAATACATGGATTGCTTCTTCATCAGGTGGTTCAGTTGGCTTAGGTTTTGCAATCCCAATCAACAATATTAAAAATGCAATTGATTCCTTTATCAAGAGTGGTAAAGTTACTTACGGTTGGGTTGGAGTTTCTTTGGCAGATATTTCTGCAGATTATAAGAAAGATCTTGGTGTAGAAAATATGGAAGGTGCATTTGCCGCAGAAGTATTTACAAACTCTCCTGCTTTCAAAGGCGGCCTGAAACCTGGTGATTTTATTGTTGAACTGAATGGTAAAAAAGTAAAATCAACAAATCAGCTTGTACGCGAAGTAGGAAGTCTTACAGCCGGTACTACTGCCAAGTTCGGTGTAATTCGTGGTGGAAAACGTATTTCAGACCTTGTTATAAAAGTTGAAGAGCGTGGAACTGCAACAGAAATTGGTAATTCTAAAGTATGGCCAGGCTTTATTGCTCAGCCTCTTACAGATGAAGCACGCAAGCAGCTTTCAATTGATGACAAGAGAGTTCAGGGTGTTGTAATTACAAGTGTCGAAGAAAAATCTCCAGCTGCTAGTTTGCGTCTCCAGAATGGTGATGTAATTACTGCTGTAAATGGTAAAGAGGTAAAAAATCTTGCCGAATTCTACAGTGAACTTGCAAATGCCGAAAAGTCAGTAAACTTCGATGTTTATACAAATGGAGGAACTATTACTACTGGTACATACCGTTTCTAGTTCTTTATCACACTAGTAAAACTAAAATAAAGAATTTTGTATGAGAATAAAAGAGTGTTATAATAATAGTCTATGAAAAAACTATTATTAGGCACTCTTTTATTTTTGTGTGCTACATTTTCTGTTTTTTCGCAGGCAGTTCCAAGTCTTCCTGTGGACCAAACTTTTCTAGCTGATTATGTAAGTAAAACTTGGACAACAGAAGATGGTCTTCCTGGAATGTCGATTACAACAGTTCTCCAGGATCAAAAGGGATATATTTGGATTGGTACCTATGATGGGTTGGTGCGTTTTGATGGTGTTGAATTTATAACCTATAGCCGTAGTACAGATGTCCGTTTCGATTTTGCGTCAGCCCGTTCTCTTTTTCAGGCTAAGGATGGAACTCTGTGGGTTGGTCATAATGATGAAGGTGTAACTGCTATAAATTCAGATGGCCAGATTCGTAAGTTTACTATGGATAATGGTCTTCCAAATAATAAGATAAATACTATAAATGAAGACCTCAATCACAACATCTGGATTGGTACTTCTTCCGGCGTTTGCTATATAACTCCTGAATTTGAAATCAAAATTCCAGACGGTTTGAAGGAACTTGATCAGGAAAAAATTCTTGTAAACATGATTTATTGTGATTTAGCAGGACGTATCTGGATTTGTACAGGTCTTGAGAATGATCTTTTTGTTTACGAAAATAACCGTATTGAACGTTTTACAGGCATTCATAAAATTAAAAATCCTGCTGTAAGAACTATTATGCAGGATGATACTGGTGCTTTCTGGTTTGGAGTTGATACTCATTATGTGGTCCTTTTAAGAAATGCCGAAGAAACTGTTTTTGATATAGCTCATGATCATCATAAAGGTACAGCGGTAAGCAGCATCATTCAGGATAAAAAAGGAAATATCTGGGTTGGTTCAGATTATGGAATTACAATCCTTCATAATGGAACTTGTTCTTATTTTGATAAGCGTAACGGTCTTTCTGATGATATTATTTCTCAAATTATAGAAGATAAAGAGGGTAGTATTTGGATTGCACTCAACCGTGGTGGCTTACAGAAAGTTAGTCACAGTAAGTTTGCAACGGTTTCTATGGATACAAGTGTAAATGCAATTTGTGAAGATACTCAGAGACAACTTACCTGGCTTGCTACGGATAATGGAGTTGCCTGTTATAAAAACAGTCTCTTTGTAGAAAATGAAATGACTGAACTTACAAAGGGACGTCGCATTCGTCATATTGAAAAAACAAAAGATAATGAAATTCTTGTCTGTTCTTATGCAGATCCTCCTTTTATCACATATTCTCCAGAAGGTCAGATAAAGACCTGGAAGGTGAGTGATGGAATTTCTGCAAAATGCCGTGTTGCCATAAAAACAACTTCTGGTGACTATTATGTTGGAACTACTTCCGGTTTGAGTATTATCCACCACGAAGATGGTCATATTTCAACCCTTACTCGTGATGATGGTTTTGAAAATCATTATATCATGTGGCTTTATGAAGATTCTAAAAATCAGATTTGGGTAGGAACTAACGGTGGTGGTGTTCATGTTCTAAAAGATGAAAAAATCATAAAGCATTATTCAACAAATAAAAGTGAGGGTGGTCTTGCTGGAAATGTAATTTTTAAGATTCTGGAAAATAATAACAACATTTGGATAGGAACAGGAACAGGTCTTTCAAAATATATAGAAGAAACAGATTCTTTTGCAAATATTACTTCACGTAACGGAATTGGTACCGACAGTGTATTCCAGATGATTTGCGATTATACACAGACTGTCTGGATGACAACAAACAAGGGTGTTTTCTCGGCTCCTTATCAGGAAATGGAAGAAGTTGTAGAAGGAAAGCGAGAAAAACTTAATGTAAAATATTATGGTACTTCTGACGGACTTATAACCAGTGGGGTTACATCAACTTCACTTTCTGCTAAAGATTCTTTGGGACGTGTCTGGTTTACTCTGGTAGACGGATTTGCCATTTATGATCCTGTAAAAGGCGGAAAAAAACAAGCATCTCCGCCAGCCTTATTCCAGCAGTACAGAATTGATGATGAAATATTTGATTGCAATGAGAATGAAATTGTTGTTGAACCTGGAGCACAACGTCTTTCCATTAAATTTACAGCTCTCAGTTATATTTCTTCTGAAAATATTCAGTTCCGATATATGCTCGAAGGTTTTGAAAATAAATATTCCGACTGGACTACATCACGTATAGCATCTTACACAAACCTTAAGCCTGGTACTTATAATTTTGTTGTAATGACAAAAAATGCAGATGGTGTTGTCAGTGGAGCTTCTGGTATAAAAATTGTCAAATTACCTTATGTATGGCAGAATTTATGGTTTATGCTTCTGACAATCATTCTTATCGTAATTGTTTCTGTTCTGCTTGTTAGTTTTGGAATTAAACTCAGAATTAAAAAGATTGAATCAAAGACAGAGGATGAAAGAAAATTCAATAAAGCTATTATTGGAGCTTTTGCAAACTGTGTTGATGGTAAAGATACTTACACAAACGGTCATTCTCAGCGTGTTGCAAAATATACAAGAATGCTTGCCGCTAAACTTGGAGAAAGTCCTGAAACTGTAGATAAGTTCTACAATATTGCACTTTTGCATGATATTGGAAAAATTGGAATCCCTGACGCAATCCTCCAGAAACCAGGAAGACTAACTGACGAAGAATTTGCCATTATGAAAAGTCATGCTCACCGCGGTTATGTAATTCTTAAAGATGTGCAGATTCAGGAAGATCTTGCCGCTGGTGCCCACTATCATCATGAACGTTTTGATGGCAAAGGCTATCCAGATGGACTTGCCGGTGAAAATATTCCATGGGTTGCACGAATTATTGCTGTAGCAGATACCTTTGATGCCATGAGTTCAACCAGGCCTTACCGAAACAAACTGCCTGAAGATTTTATTATAAATGAAATCAAAAAATGTGCAGGCACTCAGTTTGACCCAAAGGTTGTAGAAAAGTTCATGGAGTTGTATAACGAAGGTGCTTTTACAGATGTATTTTCTAAGTCCTGACTTTTTGATATAATCGCTCTATGTATCGTTTATATGTAGAGCGACGTGAGGGCTTTGAAAATGAAGCTCGCCGTTATTTATCAGAAATCAACAGTTTTTTGGGAATTGCTGGTGTAAAAGCAGTTCGTTATTTCAACCGCTACGACATTGAAAATGTAAGTGATGAAGTTGCAAAAATTGCTGCAACCCGCATTTTCTCTGAGCCTCAGAGTGATTTTGTATTTACAGAAAAACTCCCTGAACACAGCGGAAAAGAAATTATCTGGGAATTTCTTCCAGGCCAGTACGATCAGCGTGCCGATTCTGCAGAACAGTGTCTTTCACTTTTGCGTGCAGGTCTTAAAGATGTAAAAACTCTTACTGCCGCACCTCTTGTACGTTGTGCTAAAATCGTAATTCTTGAAGGCGATGTTTCAGACGAAGAAATCAAAAAGATTCAGAATTATCTTATTAACCCTGTTGATTCACGTCTTACTGATGATACAAAACCAGAAACTTTGAAAATGCATTCTGAAGAGCCAGCTGATATTCCAGTTGTTGATGGATTTATCAAAATGGACGACCAGGCCCTCGAAGCATACCGCAATAAAATGGGTCTTGCTATGGACTTTGCCGATATCAAATTCCTTCAGGACTACTTCAAAGGTGAAGGTCGTGACCCTGTTGAAACAGAAATCCGTGTTCTTGATACATACTGGTCAGACCACTGCCGTCACACTACATTCTTAACAGAATTAAAAGATATTAAGATTGAAGACGGTCCTTACGCAGAACTCTTTAAAAAATCTCTTGAAAACTATAACAACATGCGTACAGATTTGTATGCAGGCCGTAAAGATAAACCTGTTTGTCTTATGGATATGGCTGTAATTGGAATGAAGTATCTTAAAAAGCATGGAAAGCTTGAAGATATGGAAGTTTCAGAAGAAAATAACGCATGTTCAGTTTATATAGATGTACATTACACCGCAGATGAAAATGGAAAACCACTTTCTGCAGATGATCCAAAAGCCACAGAACGCTGGCTCATGATGTTTAAGAACGAAACTCACAATCATCCTACAGAAATTGAACCATTTGGTGGAGCTGCAACTTGTCTTGGTGGAGCTATTCGTGACCCACTTTCAGGTCGTTCATGGGTTTACCAGTCTATGCGTATTACTGGTGCTGCAGATCCAACAGTTTCTCTTAAAGATACAATGAAGGGTAAACTCCCTCAGCTTAAGATTGTTCGTGAAGCTGCTCAGGGTTTTTCTTCTTACGGAAACCAGATTGGTCTTACAACTGGTCAGGTAGAAGAAATCTATCACCCTGGCTATGTTGCAAAACGTATGGAACTTGGTGCAGTAATTGCAGCCGCTCCTCTTGATACTGTTATTCGTGAACGCCCAGAAACTGGTGATATCATCATTCTTCTTGGTGGTGGTACAGGTCGTGACGGTATTGGTGGTGCAACTGGTTCTTCTAAAGTTCACACAGTAAAATCAGTTACAACTGCTGCTGCCGAAGTTCAGAAGGGTAATGCCGTAGAAGAGCGTAAGATTCAGCGTCTCTTCCGTAACAAAGAAGTAAGTTTAATGATTCGCCGCTGTAACGACTTTGGTGCAGGTGGAGTTTCTGTTGCTATTGGAGAACTTGCTCCTGGTCTTGAAATCGATTTGGACAAGGTTCCAAAGAAGTACGAAGGTTTGAACGGAACTGAACTTGCAATTTCTGAAAGCCAGGAACGTATGGCTGTAGTTGTACGCAAGGCTGATGTAGATAAGTTTATCGCCGCTGCTCAGAAAGAAAACTTAAACGCAGTAGTTGTTGCAACTGTTACAGATACAAACCGTCTTGTTATGAAATGGCGTGGAAAAACTATTGTAGATATTGGACGTGAATTCCTTGATGCTGCTGGTGCTCACCACGAAGCAAATGCTCTTATTGAGCAGCCAGCTGCCCCAGAAAAATCGCCACTTCTCAATCCTCTTGATTCTGTTGCAGCAGAACTTAATAAACCAGTTAAATGCGAAGGCTGTGTAAAAAATCATCTTACAGATGCATGGCTTGCAAATATGAATGATCTGGCATGTTGTTCTCAGCGTGGACTTGGTGAACGTTTTGATGGTTCAATCGGTTCAGGAACAGTCCTCTTCCCATATGGTGGAAAATATCAGAACACTCCAGAAGCAGCTATGTCTGCAAAAATCCCTGTTGTTACACCTCGCGAGACTTCAACTGTTTCTATGATGTCTTACGGTTTCGACCCTCGCGTTGGACAGTGGTCTCCATGGCATGGAGCAAAAACAGCAGTCCTTTCTTCACTTGCAAAAATAACTTGTATTGGTGGAAAGGCCCGCACAAGCCGTCTTTCATTCCAGGAATTCTTTGGTCGTGCTACAACAGAAAAACGCTGGGGATATCCAACTGCAGCCCTTTTAGGTTCAGTAGATGCTCAGATTGAATCAGGATGTGCTTCAATTGGTGGAAAAGACTCAATGTCTGGAACTTTCGAAAATATTGATGTTCCACACACTCTTGTAAGTTTTGCTGTAACTCACGATGAAGCAAAGAATGTTGTAAGCGGTTCATTCAAAGCTGCCGGCAACAATATCTATATGGTTTCAGTTCCATATTCAGAAGTTCTTGCTCCAGATTTTGATACCTTCCTTGCAAACTCAGATGTAATTTATGATTTGAATCTGTCTGGAAAGATTTCTGCAATGTATCCGGTTGGACCTGGTGGAATTGCCGAAGCTGTAACAAAAATGGCAATGGGAAATATGATTGGTGCAGAACTTTCTACATCTTCTGTAAAAGAGCTTTTCCTCCCAACATACGGAAACATCATCATTGAAACAAAAGAAAATCTTGAAAATGCCGGATTTAAGGCAGGAACTCTTGTAAAACTTGGTAAAACAATTGATGAAAGAAATATTAAAGTTCTCAATGCAAAACTTGGCGATGTAGTTAACTCTTGTGTAACAATCAGCCTTGAAGATGCCTTGAAGACTTGGGAAGATAAACTTAAGGATGTATTCCCACCTGTAAGTGGTGCTCCTTTACAGCCAGAACTTCCTGAATGGGCAAAAACAGAACATAAATCCCTCAGCGATTTGAAAAAAGCTCCTGCCTTTGTAGAAGCAAAATCACATCCAAAAGTATTAATTCCAGTATTCCCTGGAACAAACTGTGAATTTGATATGGCACGTGCTTTCAATCTTGCTGGTGCTGATACAAAGATTCTGGTTTTGAGAAATAAAAATCCTGATATGCTTAAAGAAAGTCTTTCAGAACTCGAAAAAGAACTTAAGGATGCTCAGATTCTTGCTCTTGCTGGTGGATTCTCTGCAGGTGATGAACCAGATGGTTCTGCAAAATTCATTGCAAACGTTTTGAAGGCTGGAAACATCAGTGATGAAGTAATGAACCTTCTTAAGAAACGTAATGGTCTTGTACTTGGTATTTGTAATGGTTTCCAGGCACTTGTTAAGACAGGTCTTGCAGTATACGGCGAAATCCGTGATATGGAAAGTGATATGCCAACTTTAACTTACAACAGAATTGGTCGTCATATTTCACGTATCGTAAGAACAAGAATTGTATCTGCCGCTTCTCCTTGGGCCCTTCACCCAAGCGTTGTAGACGGTCGCAATCACTTAATTGCAATCTCTCACGGAGAAGGTCGTTTTGTAGTAGATCCTGTTACTGCTGAAAAACTCTTTAAGAATGGACAGGTATTCAGTCAGTACGTTGATGAATTTGGTAAGCCTGCAATTGCTGAACCTGACAATCCAAACGGTTCTGCTTTTGCAATCGAAGGTATTACAAGCCCAGATGGTCATGTTCTTGGTAAAATGGGACACAATGAACGTGGAGTTGGAATGGAATTGAACGGTGCAAGCCTGGATCTTTTCAAGAACGTTGGAGGAAATCCTCTGGTAAATCCAAACGAATCAACCTGTGAAAACATTTTTGCAGCTGGTGTTTCTTACTTTACAAAATAAATGTGGTCGAAGTTTAGGAGTTATTTAATGAGCAAGAAATTTATTGCCGCTTTGCTGATTCTTTTTGCACTTAGTCTTTTTATCTCTTGTGGTAAGGCTAAAAATGATGAATATGGTTGCTTTCAAACAATGGATCAGGCTTTGAAAAATGCCCAGAAAAATAATCAAGAAGTGCTTGTTATAGTAACAATGCAGGGTGATGATGATCTGAGCCAGTCTTTTGTAAGTGACATTCTTTCTACAAAAGAATTTAAGAATGAAATTCTTCCATCCTATTCAGTTATGCTTATGGATTTTTCACAATCCAGCTACAAGAAGACAGTTGTAAATGAAACAGATTCCAAGGCCGCAAAAAAAGCAGCAGAAGAATATGCAAAAATTGTTCAGGATAACTCCAAAACTGCAAGTCTTTTAAATGTAAGCAAAACTCCTTCTCTTTATCTTCTTACAAAAGAAAATTACTTTATCACAGAAGTACCATATACAGATGAAGTAAAAACTTTTGAAGACTTTAAAAAGAACTTGGATGCTCAGTCTTCATTAGTAAGTCAGATGAAGGAGTTTATAGCTGCCATTCAAAAGGGGTCTAAGCAGGAAAAACTGGCTGCAATTGATAATCTTTACGAAAATACAGAAATAACTTATCGTGTTTTCCTGGCTGATTTAATCGATAAGTATGTAGAAATGGATAAAGATAACGAAAGCGGCCTTTTAAGTAAGTACCTTTTTGCTCAGGCTGATGCAAAGGCCTCTAATCTTTATATGTCTGGTGATTTACTTGGAGCTACAAAGTCTTATGTAGACCTTTGTTCAAATCAAAATCTTGAAGCAGATTATAAACAGCAGGCCTACTACATGGCAGCTTATATTATGTCAATGTCAGGTTCATCAGATTATGCTACAATTCTTGATTATCTGAATCTTTCAATTCAGGCAAATCCAGAGAGTGAAAGTGTTGACTCAATTAATAAAGTAATTGAATATCTTAAGTCCATGATTAGTCAAATGGAAGCCGAAAAGCAGGACTTAGATTCTTCATCCCTGGATACAACAATAGGAGTAGAATAATAGAACAATGGACGACTTGCCCTCGTTTATATTAATCATAATTATTGTAGCCTTAATCATTCTTTCTATGTTATTTTCCATTGCGGAAAGTTCTTTTCTGGGAATGAACCGATTAAGGCTTAGAATCCTAAGAAAAAATAAAGATAAACGTGCTCTTAAGGTGGGAAAATTACTAGACCGAAAAGAGTACCTTATCAATACACTTTTAATTTCTAATGAAATAGTAAATATTGCACTTTCATCCCTGCTGACTTCTCTTGCACTTGAAGCATTTGGCCAAAAGGGAGTGGGAATTGCAACTTTTGCCGCTACAATCCTTCTGCTCATTTTTGGAGAAATTACGCCAAAAACAATTTCGACCTCCTGCCCTGATAAAATAGCCTATGCTTTATCACCCTTTGTGCAGATTGTCGTTTTTATAATGAGGCCAATTGTAAGCATTGTAACTTTTTTTGCCTCATGTGTTCTAAGACTATTTGGAATAAAAACAAAAGCAAAAAAACAGTCTTACACAGAAGAAGATATTAAAACTTTTTTTGAAGTAAGTTCTGAGCACGGTATTATTGATGAAGGCGAAAACCGCATGATGAGTCAGGTATTCAAGTTTTCCGATCTTGAAGCCCAGGATATTATGGTTCCTAGAACAAAAATAAAAGCTGTAAAAGATGATGCAACCTACCGTGATATAGTCGAACTTTCGCAACGCTTAGGCTATACACGATTTCCAGTTTTTCATGAATCAATAGATGATATAGTTGGAATAATTTATTTAAAGGATATGCTGGCCTATCGCGATTGCCAGAACGATTTTTCCATAAAAAAAGTTATGAGGCCTCCGCTCTTTATCCTTGGAACTAAAAAAATGACTTCGGTTCAGGAGCTTCTTTTTGACAACCATCAGTCTATGGCCATAGTTGTAGATGAATATTCGGGAACAGACGGGGTTGTTACCGAAAAGGATATTTCCCGCGAAATTTTTGCTTTGCCTGGAGATAATACCCTTCGAGGTAAGGTTTTTGATTTTGATGAAGTAGAAAATAAAAATGATTTTGAAATAAACGGTTCGGTTCTTTTACGAGATTTACAGGAAGATTTGCGTATAGAACTTGTTTCAAATATAAACGAAACAATAGGAGGCTGGTTCTCCGAGCAAATAGACCGAATGCCACAAAAGGGTGATGTAGTTGAATATCAGTCTTGGCGTTTTAAAGTCGTAAAAATTCAATCACATCGAATAGAAAGAATGCGAATTCAAAAGATTCTGAGAGCAGAAGATTCTCTTCCTTCATCACGCAAAGAAGCAAATTTCCAGGAGGCTTCAAATGACTAATATTCTGACATTAATCCTCCTTTTTATTCTTGTTGCCTGTGTAGGATTTTTTAGCTCTTCCGAAACCGCCTATTTATCTTTGCAAAAATTAAAAGTACGTCGAATGCTGGAAGAAGGACGAAAACATGCAAAAACTGTAGCCAGACTAAAGTCCAATATGGAAAATCTTCTGACAGTCGTCCTGGTTGGAACAAACTTTTTGAATTCTTTTGCATCAGCCCTTGCAACTGCCCTTGCTATAGAAATTTTTGGAAGCAAGGGAGCTGCCATCGCACCAATTGTGGCATCCTTTTTTATGTCAACTTTTGGTCAAATTATTCCAAAAACAGCTGCAGGTCTGTATCCAGAAAAATTTGCCCTTTCTTCATCACTGCCGCTCTTATGGCTGGAAAAAATCTTTTATCCAATTGTGTGGGTGTTTTCAAAATTTTCCCATGTGGCCGTTGTTCTTGTAGAAAAAATCATAAAACCAACGGGCACCATCGTTACAGAAGAAGAACTTAAAACTCTTATAGATGTAGGTTCAAACGAAGGTACAATCGAAAAGGACGAATCATATTTATTAAACAAAATTATTAAGTTTAATGACCTTAAGATAAATGATGTAATGAAGCATCGTTCCCTGGTAAGTATGATTAATCAGAATGCCAGCTACCAGGAAGTAAAAGAAGAATTCCAGCGTTCAGGCTTTTCAACACTGACCGTTTATTCCGGAAGTCGCGAAAATGTTGTGGGCGTTCTAAACTATAAAAAACTATTGTTTGGAATTGAAGAAACAAATCTGGGGCCCGGTTATGCCGCCCGACATATGGCAGAAGTACTTTATATTCCTGGAACCCTCACTGTTTTTGAAGTTCTGCAAAAATTCCGTTACGATGAACATAAATTTGCTGTAGTTTTGGACGAGCAGGGCCAGACTGACGGAATTATAACCATGGAAGATATTATGAAGGTCGTTTTTGGTCATATGAGCGATGAAAATACATATGATGATAAAGCCCCTGAAGATAAAGTTCAGCTGATTTCTTTAAATACATTTATAGTTCCTGGAGATATGAAACTTGATGATGTAAACGAAATTCTAGGCCTAAAACTCGAATCAGACGAAATGAATACAATTGGTGGTTGGCTTTTAGAAGAATTCGGTTATCTTCCAAATGCCGGAAACGTATTGATAAAGGATAAAAATATTTACACCGCAGAAGAAGTTGAACAGCGTAGAATTTCAAGTGTAAGAATTAAAAAGTCCACCTAAGACCAACTTTTAAGTTCCAGTATTGGCCTGCACATGCAGATGTTGTAGAAGTTCTTCTTTTACTTCTCATGTTTTTTGAAGAACTTTTATATGTAACTCCATAAATATCTTTTTGAACCAGAAAGTCCAGACTTGTGTCTATGAATAAAGAAGACCAGATATTGCATTCAATTGCAGCTCCAAAACGCCATTCCTTAAAAAATCCCTGCATAATATCATTGTAAAAAGTACCGGATGTACCACTTGAATTAGAATGATGGAAGTCCAGGGATTCAACTAAGGTATAAGGTGATATAGAAGCATAAGTTAATACGTTAATTCTGTTCAAAATTGAATAAGCTAAGGAAAGTCCTAAATAAATTGAAAAAGTGTTTCTGTCGTAATCAATGCCATATAAAGAACCTTTAGCATAAAAAATAGCATTTTCGTCTGTATATGGAACATGCAGGGAAGAGCCGTACCATCCAAATCCGTTGTTTGCAGAAAATTTAATTGCGTGATATTCAGCTCCAATATAAGGTCTGGTTAGAATATTAAAGATAATAGGAATGTTACCCTGTATCTTTACATTCATAAAAGTAGATGAATTGACAGAGTTTTCACTAATTGATTTATCTGTGTTCATAAGTGGGTCTGAATAATAATATAAATTATCCTTAACCGTATAATCCTGCCAGTCATAATCAATCATAAGACCAGAACTTTTTTTGATACTACTTGTAATTTCTGCTTCAATATTAAAATACTTCCAGTCAAGGCTTGCACGACCACCAAGGTAAGATAATTGTGTAAGATTCCAGTCCAATTCACTCATTTTTACTATGGTATTAGAACTTGAGTCGTAAGCCATTACGTATTCATACAGTGTACCGTTTTGAAGAAAATAAACTGGCTCAATAGAAACGTTAAAATCATAAATTTGAGCCCCAAGTGATAAAGTAGACAATAAAAGAAGGAAAGAAAAAAATAGTTTCTTCATATCATTAATTTTCGGCATAATTTTATTCATTAAGAGGATTTACACCAAAAATTTTTTCTAACTGCTTTCTGGTTGCATCCATATCTTTCGGATAATCTGCCGTAAAAGAAACTTTTTGGCCACTTACAGGGTGGTTCAACTCAATTTTGTAGGCATGAAGTGCAAGACGGCTCAGTAAAGGTCTTTCTTCATATTCATCACCATTCCACTTCTTTTTAATTTCACTTAAACGAACAGGTTTCTGGTTTCCGCTGTACAAAGGATCACAAACAATAGAAAGACCATTTGCCGCAAGATGCACACGAATCTGATGGGTACGTCCAGTTTTTGGATGACATTCAATCCAGGAGTAGGGACCGCAGTTTCCAATCAAATGAAAGTCAGTTTCAGAAGGTTTTCCATATTTGTTGCTTACAACTGTTCTGTGGCGGGCATCTCCATCCGGCTGAAGTTTCAAATCTACATGCAAATCTTCCCACATAGGATGTCCATACACCAGTGCATGGTAAGTCTTAGAAACCTGTCTGTTTTCAAACTGCATAGAAAGATTTCTCTGGGCTTCAGGAGTTCTGGCATAAATAATTAAACCAGATGTGTCTTTATCAATTCTGTGAACTGCGTAAAGTTTTCCAAATTCCTTCTCCGCCAAAAGATCCAGTCTTGGAGCGTCAGGATTGTATCGGTCTGCAGCAATTAAAATTCCGCTGCGTTTATTTAAAACAACAATGCTGTCATCAGAAAAGACAACTTTATAATCTAAGTTTTTATTAGCCATATCACGCTATTTTATCAAAAAGTTGTCCTTTCTTCTACATTATCATTTTTTGCTTTTTATCTTGTGCCTTCTCTTGAACCGTTGTTCGAAACAGAACCAACACTGCTTACGTAAGATGATGTAGTAAAGCTGCTTCCCGCACTGCCAGTAGAATTCAGGCTTATAGAATCATAATACATGCCGTTGAAGGAACTTCCGCTTGCAGAAACTCCGTTCCTTACTGTGTAAGTGCTGTTTCCATTTAATGCTGGTGTAGAAATGATTATGCTCGAAAATGATGATGGAATTGTGTAGGCAAACACTGCGTTTCCAGAGGAATCGCAAATGGCAAAAGTTTGATTTGCCGTAAAGGCAGAAGAAGAACCTTCTATACAATACTGAGTGCAGTAATCTTCTGTGAGTGGTGAATAATTGTTTGTTCCAATTCCAACAACATATCCTCCTGTAATGGCAAACAGATTCGAATCGCAGTCAAAAGCACATTCAGGAGTTGAAGTTCCTCTTGCAACAATATATCCGCCTGCAATTTCAATTCCGCCAGTTCCGTTTGCATCAATTGCATCATTCTTACTGCTGTATGCATAAATCTTTCCACCCGCAATTTTGATTGCCCCACCGGCGTTTATAGCATCGTCTGTAGTTGTTAAAGAAAGATTTCCATTGTTTATTAAAATATTTGCCTTTGCTTCAATACCTTCTGGAGAACAGCTTGCTCCCGAAGCATATTCGTAAGGAGTTCCTGTAGTGGTGATATTAATAGTTCCTCCGTTTATAGTCACAAAAGGATTAGGAACACTATAAGTTGTTGATGAAAGCAAATTGTCCAGCAGCAAAGAAGTGTTAACATCATCATCTGTATAAGAGCCGATGCAAGTTTCTGAAGATTTCCAGTGGGCCGTAATTCCCTTTGCCACCGTAGTAATATTCAAAGTTCCCCCGTTAATTACAATAAATCCTGCACCCTTGTTGTAATAAACTGTGGAATCATCACTATCTGCATCTTCTCCATCAACTCGAATTCCTGCGCTTTCATCATCAGTTACATTTCCGTTTCCATTAAGGGTGATAGAGCCTGCGTCAACAAAAGCGGCCGAAACCGTTCTGATACAATCGCGGCCATAATTTCCAACAGTAACGTTCAGAGTGATATCAGCAATTCGTACATAATCTCTTGCATAAATTCCGTGTTTGTAACCAGCATTTACTACAGTAAGACTTCCTCCAGTGGTGGAAGAACTTTCGCCGGTAAAAATCAAAGCTCCTTTTGTATAAAGAGAACCTTTTTTAGAATCATACATTGTATCAGTCTGATTAAGCAGGCGGGAATCTGTAAGGGTAGAATTTGTTCCGGCTGGTACTACAATAAATGTTCTGAGAGGGGAGGTGAATCGTAAAGCAGGTCCAGCACTGGTTGAAGTGATATTCAGATTGTTCAGAACCACTGCGGCATCAGCATTTTTATTTTTAATAGTTAAAGTTCCGCTGATTGTCCCAGAAAGTACATATTTAATCTTACTGCTTCCTTTATATTGAATTGTAAAACCTTCTGCACTTTCATCATCTTCAGAATTTGCAGTGAGTGATATTGTCACGGCCTTTCCACCAACACTTCCAATTTCTGCACTATCAGAGGTAGCCGTTACTGTAGAAGAGCCGGAAATATAAGCAGAGGCAGAACTTCCATTAAAAGTGATTGTAACAGTCTGGTCAGCTGTAAAATTTTCATACAAATCATCATTTACATTTCCGGTAATATTCTGACCTGTAAAATCAGCCTGAGTCGTGTTTGTTGTAGTGGGATTTGTTCTGCTTGAACTTGTGGTGGTGGAAGAAAATCCCGTAAGATTCGAGCATGAAAAAAGAACAAAACTACTAATTATTAAAATGGTGGTTGTCAAAAAGAAAAATTTGTTTTCAGTCATAATCTGATCCTTCTTATATAGTTTATAAAATAATAAGTCAGATTCTTATATAAGGTTTCATATATAACAAAGTTGTTAAAGAAATAACAAAATATTTATATATACATTATGGTGGAAAATTAGCTTAAAAATGAAGATAAAGATAATGTATCTTTCTATAATATACAATTTATTAACCAGTTTTTTAAGGTTTAATTCGGGTAAACATTTTCTAAAAAATAAGGTTACAAAAAAAGTTAAAAAAAACTTGACGGCGTGACTAACGCATGTTAACATAAAATAAAAAAAGTGATTTCACGTTAAAAGTCGTTGACTTGTGAGGTCTGTAAAAAAAAAGGAGGATTTTTTCATATGAAAAAAATCGTAATGGGAGCTGCTGCATTGCTTTGTGCAGCCTCTATGTTTGCAGTAGACTTTGCTGCAACAGTAAAAATGGCAGGCGATATCGCTGGTGGAGCTGTAACAGAAGGTACTGATACAACTTATATTTGGAAATTAAACTCTAACGATCAGAAAGATGCTGATGCATTGAAACTTTCTGTAAGTGGAGATCAGGCTGGTGCTAGCTTCCAGTTCTGGTATAAGTATACTGCTGGTGCTGCTCCAGAAGCTAAAACAACAGCTACAACAACACTTAAAGATTCAGCTTATACTACAACAGCTACAACATCTGTCACAACAAACTCTATGCTCCAGGCTCGTTCAACATCTATTTGGGTAAAACCAATTGATCAGTTGAAGATCACTCTTGGTGATGTTTCTTGTGGTATTTTCGGTGAAAAACTTCACTGGTGGAAAGATCCATGTGGTAATGACTATGCATCTGCTAGCTCTTGGGATCATGGATATTCTTCTTACGCAACTGTAGAAGGTGCTGGTATTGCTGCTGAATTAACTCCAATTGATGGACTTACAGTAGTTGCTGGTATCGCTGCAGGATGTGATACAAACTTTATTTCTTTTGTAGAAAATGTTTCAACAGTAGCTGTTAAAGCATATGGTGTATCTGCTGCATACAATCTCTCAAGTGTTGCAGATCTTCCAGTAACAATTGGTGTATCTTGGCGCGATGAAGGTACTGACGCTATTAAGATTTTGGCTATCGGTGCTGATTATGGTAACGCATTTGCAGAAGGATTCTACGGTATGCTCAATGCTCGTATGTTCTTCAGCCAGAAAGTTGGTTCAGCAACTGTTTCTGCATCTGGAAAAGATTATAAGATGACAGGTATCGCATTCGATAACTTCTTCCGCTTCAAGACAGGTGCTATGACAATCGACTTGCGTGCTCCAATCGTTCTTCGTGGTCTCGCTGGTCAGACAGTTAATGCTGCTGGTGTAGCAACAGCTCTTAACCCAACAAACGATCCATCATATATGTACTTGTCAGCTAAGTTCTCTTATGCTCTTGACGGTCTTACAATCTATGTTGGAGCTGGTTCTGACTATGACGATAACCTTAATGGATGGGTATTCAACAGTACTTTCGGTGATAACTTCAATCTTACAATTCACCCAGGTGTAACATTCAATGTTGGTGCATGTGCATTCGATATTGGTGCTCGTTTCGACATCAAAGATGCAGTTGCTTCTACAACAAATGCTAATGTTAAATATCACCCATTTGCATGGTCAATTCCATTCACTGCTACAATCGGTTTCTAATCTAAGTTAGGACTTATATAGCAAAAAAGGTCTTCCGCAAGGAAGACCTTTTTGTTTTAAACACTTTTTACAAAGTAAAAAAATCACGAATCAAACATTAACGTTTACTGCATTTCTGAATACAACATAATGTTTCATGCTAAAATTATTTTATACCTTTCTGTAACTCAAGTACTTTCTCCAGAGGCAATCCAACACATTTTGCAATCACTTCAGGAGAAACTTTTTCATTAAGTAACTTTACAGCAGATTCTTCAGCCTGTTTTTCAACACCTTGTTTAATACCTTCTTCTTTACCTTCTTTCAGGCCTTGGTTGTATGCGTATGTCTTTTCTCTTTCTAAATCCATGAATTGCCGTCTCCATTGTATGTTATGTTTGGCATCCCTTATATAAGCAGATAGTTTTTCTGTAAAATCTGACATCCTGCTGTTACTGACAATTAGTTTAAGAAATGCCTTCTGTTCTTTATTCAGGATTTTATCATAATTTTCGGCGATAAAAAAGTATTTGTAGGTTCTGTCATTCAGCATAAGTTCGGGATTTTCATGACAGATATTTTCAAAGCTGTATTTTGCAAGTCCTTTATGAAATATATCCTTTACACAGATAAAAATAATATAATTGTCTTTCAAATCTTTATACTGGGCTCCAGATTTAAGCTGATCAACATCAATTACGGAAGAATAATATCTTGCACGTTCCGGAAGTTCACCAGTGTCTGTTGCCTGCATTTCAAGATTGTAGGCTTCCTTTTCCCCTGCGGCATAAACATCCATTCTGATTCCTTTTTTGCCGTAATCAATTTCCAGTTCTTCTTCCTGTTTCATAACTATATGGTCAATTTTTCGTTCAAGAAGAATTTCTATCAGCTTTTTGCAGATATCAGGATTATTATGCATTACCTTATAAAAGATAAAATTATTTGCAAGGGTGGCCCGTTCCCACTTTTCAGCAGGGGTTAATTCTCTTTCGTTATCTGTCATTTCTCCTCCAGCAGCAGTAAAAAAATAGTTTTTCACCTTTAATATGGACTTAAAATGACGATTTTTACCAATTTTTTAAAAAATTTTGAAATAATTTGTAACAATTTCTGTCTGCAGAGGTTGTATAAGTATAAACACCAAAGCAATACCTATTTAATAAATAACCTCCTTTTTTACAAAGACTGCCGTTTATCCTCCTATCCGGCAGTCTTTTTTTTGTCGTTTGTATAAACAAAGGAAATTTGCTAAAATTAGAACTATGGTAATATCTTCTATAGACTTAAAAAATGGACATGTCGTTCAGCTTAAGAACGGCAAAGAACTGGTACTTCAGCGTGATGATGCTGATGCCTTAATCAGTCAGTTTGACATGTATGGAGAGGTTGCTGTAATTGACTTGGATGCAGCACTTGGTAATGTTGATGCAAAAGGCAATACTGTTAATACGCCTTTGCTTAAATCTTTACTCCATCATGGAAATGTACGTACTGGTGGTGGAATCCATTCTGTAAAGAGAGCCCGTGAATTAATCAGCCTTGGTGCTGAAAAAGTTATAATTGGTTCAAGTGCATGGAAATCAAATCCAAAAGCAGGAGAATCTGTTTTGAATGAAGATTTCTTAAATGAACTTGCTGCTGCAATCGGTAAAGAGAGAATTATTATTTCGGTTGATGCTATAAACGGAAAAATTGCCGTAAAAGGATGGACCGAAACTGTTGATATTCCTTTAATTGAAGGTGCTAAACAGGCTGAAAAATTCTGTTCTGAACTTCTTTTCACTTGTGTAGAAAAAGAAGGCTGCATGCAGGGAACTAATATGGACTATGTTCGCCAGCTCCGTGAAGCTGTACATTGTCGTGTTGTAGCTGCAGGCGGTATTTCTTCTGTTGAAGAAATTAAAGAGTTGGAAAAACTTCATTGTGATGTTCAACTTGGAATGGCTTTGTATACAAACAAGGTAAATCTTACAGACGCATTTGTAGAATGTATGGATTTTGAAAAAATGCCTTTAATCCCAATGATTGCTCAGTCTGTAAATGGTGAAGTTTTAATGCAGGGATTTGTAAATAAAGATTCATTGCGTAAGACTTTTGAACTTGGTAAGTTGACTTTCTGGAGTCGTTCTCAGAACAAAATCTGGACTAAGGGAGAAACAAGCGGAAACTTCCTTCAGCTTGTAAAACTTCGTCCTGATTGTGACCGTGATTGTATTCTTGCTACTGTAATTCCATTTGGACCTACATGCCATACAGGAAGCTGGACCTGCTTTACAACAGATCCTGGTGAAAAATCAAGCATGGGTCGCCTTTACAATGTAATTGCAGACCGTTTTGCTAATCCTAAGCCGGGTTCTTATACAGCAACTTTGGATGCTAAACGTGTTCGCGAAAAGGTAGAAGAAGAAGCAGAAGAGTTGTGTGAAGCAGATGGTAAAGATGAAGTTATCTGGGAAGCTGCAGATTTATTATATTTTGTAAACGTTCTTTTATACAAAGAAGGCGTAACTTGGAAGGATATTTACGACGAATTAGACAAACGTCATAAGGAAAAATAATAATGATTACTATTCAAAAATATGAAGATGTTGAGCCCGAGTTTTTTCTTGGCCGCAACTTTAACGATTCAAACGAAGTTGTTGATACAGTACTGAATGAAGTTCAGAAAAAAGGTGATGCGGCTCTTCGTGTATATGGTCAAAAATTTGATGTTTCTGTACCAGCCAGTTTTGAAGTTCCTCAAGAGGAATTAAAGGCCGCTGCAGAAAAATTAAAGATTGAAAAGCGCGATGTATACGACGCAATTGTATATTCACACGAGCTTGCATTAAAGTTTGCTAAAATGCAACGCAAGTCTTTTAATGATTTTGAAGAAGAACTTGAACCAGGCCTTTTTACAGGTCAGAAAAATATTCCAGTTGATCGTGCAGGCTGCTATGTACCTGCAGGTCGTTTTCCTTTGGTTTCTACTGTAATTATGACCGTTACTCCTGCTGTTGCTGCTGGAGTTAAAGATGTTATTCTTTGTACACCACCTCGTGTACACCCAGATGACAAGGTTGCTGCCGGTAAGAATTCCACTGGTATTCCAGGTGCTGCATTTGTTGGTGGTAAACCTTATGCTGATGAAGGAATTATGGCTGCTGCATATATTTGTGGTGTAAATCACCTTTATGCAGTTGGTGGGTCTCAGGCAATTGCCGCTATGGCATATGGTACAGAAAGTATTCCTAAGGCTGATGTAATTGTAGGACCAGGAAATAAGTTTGTGGCTTCTGCTAAAAAGGCTGTTTTTGGAACTGTTGGAATTGATATGGTGGCAGGTCCTACAGAGGTCTTAATCATTGCTGATAAATCTGCTAATCCAGCCTGGGTTGCAGCTGATTTACTTGCTCAGGCAGAACATGACGTAGTTGCCCAGCCAATTTTGGTTACAGATGATGAAGAATTTGCCCAGAAAGTAAGTTATGAAATTGAAGAACAACTTGAAACTTTGACCACAAAGGCTACTGCCCGTCAGAGTGTTGATAACTGTGGCAAAATTATTCTTGTAAATAAAATTGAAGATGCTGCAGAAGTTGCAAATAGAAAAGCTCCAGAACATCTTGAACTTGCTCTTGATGATAATGAAATTAGAGCAAAACTTGAAAAATCTGTTCATAATTTTGGTTCGCTTTTTATTGGTCATTATTCTGCAGAAGTTTTTGGAGATTATGCTGCGGGTCTTAATCACACTTTGCCAACATCTGGAACAGCCAGATATACTGGTGGATTAAGTGTAAGAGTTTTCTTGAAGACTGTTACTACTTTGCGTTCTGTAAAAGCTTCTTCGGGAATGCTTAAGAGTGCCGTAGCTTCAGGTTATCTTGGAGATGCAGAAGGACTTGCGGGTCACGCTAGAGCTGCAAGATTGAGAATTGATAAGTAAGTTTCAGTTCGAAATATTATGGGATAGGTTCGATAAATGATTTTACGAATTACCAAACTTGGTGAAGAAATTTTAAGACAAAAGGCTCAGCCGGTAGAAGAAATCAATGATGAAATCCGCCAGCTGGCAAATGATATGCTTGAAACTATGATTGATGCTGATGGAGTTGGTCTTGCTGCTCCTCAGATTGGTCGTAGTATTAGAATGTTTGTTATTATGGCTGATGATGATGTAAAGCGTGTCTTCATCAATCCTCAGATTATAAAAACTTCTAATGAAGTTGGTCCTTACGATGAAGGTTGTTTGAGCATTCCTCAGGTTTATGAATCAATTGTAAGACCTTTGAAGGTAACTGTTCAGGCTTATGATGAAAATGGAAAGCGTTTTACTCTTGATGCAGATGGTCTTTTAGCTCGTTGTATTCAGCATGAAAATGACCACCTGGACGGTATTTTGTACATTGACCGCGGTGATCCTGATTTTGCAAAAAAGACAGAAGAACAGTTCAAAAAAAGAGCTGAGAGAGCTGCAGAAAAAGCAAAGGAAAAGGAAGCTAAGGCACGTAGAATTGCCGCTAAAATTGCAGCAAAAAATGCAAAGAAGAACAAGTAATTTTAACGAATAATTGAATTAAGAAAATGAAGATTTTATACGCAGGAAGCCCTGATGCGGCTTGTAACACATTGAAAGTTCTCTTTGAAAATCAAAAGTCTTGTGGCTTTGAAATTGTTGGAGTTTTGTCTAATCCACCAAGTGCAAAAGGCCGCCATCACGATTTGATTCCTACTCCAGTTGCGGCATTTGCCCAGGAAAAAGGACTGCCTGTATTTACACCTGAACATTTAGATTCAGCTTGTCGTGACTTAATCAGCCCTTTAAAAGCCGATTTACTAGTATGTTTTGCTTATGGACATATTTTTGGACCTAAATTCCTGGCAATGTTCCCAATGGGTGGTATAAATCTTCATCCTTCTTTGTTGCCTAAGTATCGTGGTTGTACACCTGTAAATGCCGCAATCTTAAATGGTGATAAAGAAACTGCCGTAACTATTCAAACTCTTGGACTTAAAATGGATGAAGGAGATATCCTTGCCCAGCAGATAATAAATCTTGATGGTAGCGAAACTGGTCAGTCACTTTTGGAAAATTCTGCCAATATTGGTGCCGACTTAATCTGCCAGCTTTTAAAGGAAGCTTCGGCAGCTGGTAAATTACCTCAAGGTCGTCCACAGGAAGGTCAGGCTTCTTATACTGGAATTATTACAAAGGAAGATGGCCGTATAAATTGGTCAGAATCAGCTTCTGTAATTGAAGCAAAAATTCGAGCCTACTATCCTGAACCAGGCTGCTGGTGTATGGAAAACGGACTTCCATTGCGAATTTTAAAGGCGAAAGTTGTATCTGGTGAAAATAAGTCGGAAGATAAGCCGGGACAAGTTTTAGCTTTTAATAAGGCCCAGGGAATTGAGATAAAAACGGGGCAAGGCAGCCTTTTTGTTTTGGAATTGCAGAGGCAGGGAAAAAAATCTCTAAATTATAAAGACTTTATGAACGGAGCCCGCGATTTTGTGGGAACTGTGTTAGAATAAATATGAGGATTAAAAATGAGTGACGAAGTTGAAAAAAAAGAAAAGAAGCCTTTTACTTTTGGTGTAAAATTTGTTGAAAATTATGAAAAGCTTCAATCAAATATCCCTGTTCTTATTATTACTTGTGTTACGGCCTTTGTTGTAATGCTTTTTGTAGCTTGTGTTGTTTTCTTCAATAATGTTAAGGGTGCTGAAAAAGTTCTTGTTCCAAATGTTGTTGGAAAAAGCCTGGAAGATGCTCTTTTAGAGATGCAGGTTAAGGAACTTTATCCAAAAATTAATCTTCGTTATTCAGATACTCCAGGTGATGAAGGTTCAATTCTTGAACAGAATCCAGAGGCAGGTGCAATTGTAAAAGGGTACAGCCGTGTTTCTCTGGTAGTTAGTCGTGGTGTTATTGTAGATAAAGTTGAAGATTACGTTGGAATGTCTATTGATGAAGTTCAGATGAGACTTCAAACATTATTTGCAGGTCAGACAAAGCCTCTTATTGTCCTTGCAGATCCAGAATATAAACCTGACACAAGTGATGCGGGAACTGTTCTTGAGCAGGATCCACCTGCAGGAACAAGTATTTCTGAGCCTGTTACAGTTCAACTTATTGTTAGCCGTGGTCCTAATTATGAAAATACAAAGGCACCTTGGTTGATGGGTGAATCTGTAAACGATCTTTTACAGAGAATAACAAGAAGTAAACTTGTATTTGATATTACTTCTCACATTGCTAAAGATGGGGAAACTCCAGGTACTGTTGTTGACCAGCAGAAGTTTGATAGTGAATTTGTTCCAAATTACACAAGAGTTACAGTTGAAATGGCTATGCCATCTGATACTATAAATGATAACGTTTACGGAATCTTTACAGCTAATCTTGCAGATTACCCATATCCAGTTCCAATGAAGCTTGATGCAATTCCTTCTGAAGGTGATTCTTACACAATCGTAAATTTCTCTCATCCAGGTGGAAATGTAACAATCCCTTATGCAGTTCCAAAGGGAACCCAGCTTGTTCTTACTGTAGTTGATAAGGTTGTTTCAAAAAAGACTGTAAACTAAAAGGTGATTTATGAATGCGCCCTTAATTTGTATGACTCTTACAGGTAAAACCCTGGAAGAGGATATGAAATTAGTTAGAAAATATGAAAAACAGATTGATTTAGTTGAGCTTCGGGTTGATCATTTGAATGAAGAAGAACAGCTTTATGTAAAGCGTTTTCCTGCCTTAATCAATCTGCCATGTATATTAACTATTCGAAGAGATATTGATGGAGGGCTTTTTACCGCTGGAGAGTTTTCCAGAACAAATCTTTTTGGGCGTGCTCTTGCTTTTGCAAATCCTGATAGAACAAAAAACTTTGCATTTGTAGATTTTGAAGATGATTACCACATTCCTAGTATGCAGGATGCAGCTATGGCTTTTGGTGTAAGAATTATTCGAAGCTATCATAATATGACAGATCCTGTATTGAATCTGCGGGAACGTTGTTCTGTTATGCGAAAAACTGGTTATGAAATTCCAAAAATTGCTTTTATGCCACATAGCCTTTCTGATGTTTTAAACCTTTTTAAGGAAGGCGATGCCATGACTCAGTATGAGCATATTTTCTGCGCTATGGGGCCAGAAGGTTTTCCTTCCCGTGTTTTGTCGGCATATACAAATTCTTATTTGACCTATGTTTCTCCTGAAGAAATGATTGGAAATACAACAGCAATAGGTCATATTGATCCAATAACTTTAAATGAACTTTACAATTTTAAGTCCATTACAAGAGATACCCAGCTTTATGGAATTACAGGCTGGCCAATGGCAAAAACTTCAAGTCCAACAATCCATAATCATGGATATAGAAAGCTTGGTATTAATGCTGTTTATTTGCCAATTCGTTCAACTCTGGTTTCGGAAGCTTTGAACTTTTGTGAACAGGTAGGATTTAGAGGTTTGTCAATTACAACGCCTTTTACGGAATCTGTAATGTATTACTTAAATGAACAGTCTCCAGAAGTAATTCAAATTGGAGCTTGTAATACCCTTGTTCGCAAAAATAATAAATGGACTGGTTATAATACCGATGCAAATGCTTTTAGACTTGCAATAGCAGATTTTATTGGGAACATGAGTTTGAAGCGCAAGAAGGTTGCTGTAATTGGTTCTGGAGGAGCTGCAAAGGCCATTGTTTACTCATTAAAATTAATGGGTGCAAAAGTTTGTGTTTTTGATAGAACTTTGGAACATGCCCAATATCTTGCAGATAAGTATGGTTATGAATCTTGTATTTTGGATTCACATTGTGCACCAAAACTGGACGAATATTCATTTTTAATTGTTCAGGCAACTACAATGGGCACAAATAATGGTAATCAAGATTCAAAAGAAAATGACCCAATTCCTTTCTACAGCTTTAGAGGAAACGAACTTTTATTTGAAGTTAATTATTCACCTGCAATCACACCTGTAATGAAGAGGGCTTCTCTTGCAGGTTGTAGAACTTGTAATGGTTATAAAATGCTTGAATATAAAGCTTATGAACAGTTTAAATTGTTCACAGGCAAAGAATATGTAAGATAAAAATTAGGAGATAATTATGGGACTTTCACAGGCTGAACAGAAGATTCTTGTAGCAAATACTGCGATTGATACATTAATTCAGAAGGGATTAATTTTTAGCGGGATGAAAATTGGACTTGGTACAGGTTCAACTGCCATGCCAGCTGTAAAAAGACTTGCAGAACATATTCAAAACGGTGACCTTAAAGATATTAAGGCTGTAGTAACAAGTTTTCAGACACAAAATGCCTGCCAGGATTACGGAATCCCAGTATATTCAATGAATGACAGAATTATTGCTGGTCAACTTGATCTTGCAATTGATGGTGCTGATGAAGTTGATCCAGAATGTAACTGTATAAAAGGCGGTGGTGCTGCCCATGTTCGCGAAAAGATTGTTGAATATAATTCAAAAATCTTTGTTGTAATTGCCGATTCTTCAAAGGCTGTTTCTACAATTGGAACAAAATTCCCAGTGCCAGTTGAAATTATTGGAGAAGCAAGAGAGCCTGTTACAAGAGCCCTCAAGGCCTTGGGAGCAAAACCAGTACTTCGCGAAGGTGTAAAAAAATGTGGTCCCGTTATCACTGATAATGGAAACCAGATTCTTGATTGTACCTGGGAAAAGCCAATTAATGTTCCTGAAATGGAAGTAAAAATTAATTCCATCGTAGGAGTTGTTGAAACTGGTCTTTTTACCCAGAACAAACCTATAGTTTTTATTTCAAAAGAAGACGGTTCGGTTGAAATTCGCAATTTAAAATAGAATATGTTTGCACCCTTTCCTCAGGAATTAGCCCATCATTATTGCCTTGAACTTGTAAAAAAACTAGATGATGGCAGTGTATGTCTTGAGCAAATTGCCCGAGAAAGTCAGGAAAGAAAAAATCAGGGGCTTATGCTTGGGTGTCTGATTGCTTGGGATAGGGATGCAAAAAAAAGAATAATTCTTTATGCCCTTAGTGGGAACGCTAAGGTGGTAAATGATTGCTCCGGGGTATTTAAAGACAGGATTTTTGTTGATTCAATAGTTTCGTTTGAAGAAATTACACGGGCCCTCCAGCAAAATGACCAGAAAATTCATCAGCTGACAGATGAAATAAATTCTTTATCAGAAAAAATAGATGAGCATGGCATTTCTTCCACCCAAAAAACTCTTCTTATTAAAGAAAGAAACAAATTGACCGATCAGTCTCTGCAAAAAGTTTTTTCTTTATACAATTTTACTCGTTTTGACGGCAAAAAAATCTCCCTTAATCAGATTATACAAAAACACGGTGGCCACCTTCCTCCTACAGGAACGGGCGACTGCTGTGCTCCAAAACTCTTAAATTATGCCTTTGCTCATTCTCTGGAAATAGTAAGTATGGACGAAATTTATTATGGCCCAGATACCAAAAATAAAAAAAAGGGAATTTCCTATACTCCTTGTGATGAACGTTGCGGGTATATTCTGCCTTATATTCTTGGTCTTGAAATTCTATACCGCGATAAAGACATAATTGTTGTAAATAAGGAAAGTGGACTTTTAAGTGTTCCAGGACGTGGACCTGACAAAACAGATTGTGTTGAAGCTCGTATAAAAAAGCTTTTTCCAGATTGTATAAGTCAGCCATCTGTTCATCGTCTGGATATGGAAACAAGTGGTATATTGATTTTAGCCCGCAATAAAGAAGCTCACAGAAATCTTGAAATGCAATTTGCAAATGGACAAGTCAGAAAAAAATATGGGGCTCTTTTAGATGGAATTTTACGTGGAAAACCAGAAGGTCATATAGAGTTAAAATTCCGTCTGGATCCAGATAATCGTCCTTATCAGGTATATGATGAAGAAAATGGAAAGCTAGGAATTACAGATTGGAAAAAGTTAAGTGTTGAAAAATGGATTAATCCTGTAAGTGGCCAGGAAAAAACTGTAACTAGAATTGAATTTTCTCCAAAAACAGGCAGAACACATCAGTTAAGACTTGCTTCAAGCTGTCCAAAAGGACTTGGCCTTCCTATTCTTGGAGACAGTCTGTATGGAAACTTTCTGGAGGGGGAACGACTTATGCTTCATGCCAGCGAAATTACTTTCCATCATCCTACAAGTGGCGAAGAAATGTATTTTTGTTCTAAACCTGAGTTTTAAAAATTTCCAGACAGTATAAGTGATGCTTTAAAATAACTTAGTTTATTACTATAATTAAGTTCATGAGAAAAATTGAGATTTTGGATTCTACACTCCGCGATGGTGCTCAGGGAGAGGGAATCATTTATTCAGTTCAGGATAAAATTCATATATGTAAGGCCTTAGACAAGCTTGGAGTTCACTATATAGAAGCTGGAAATCCAGGTTCTAACCCAAAGGATTTTGAGTTTTTCCAGGAAATACAGAAGGTTCATTTTGAAAATGCAAAAATTTGTGCATTTGGTTCAACTCGCCGTAAGGATATTATATGTGAACATGATTCAAATATTCAGAGTTTGCTTGCTGCTGGAACTGAATATGTTGTGATTTTTGGTAAATCTTGGGTATTCCAGGTAACCGACATCATAAAAACTAGTCTTGAAGAAAATCTCAATATGATTAAGGAATCCTGTGCTTATCTGGTAAAAAATGGCAAGCATGTAATATATGATGCAGAACACTTTTTTACCGGTTATGAGGCAGATAAAGAATATGCCATGAAGACCCTAAATGCTGCTCTTGAAGGTGGGGCAGAACTTCTTTGTCTCTGCGAAACTCGTGGTGGTTCAATGGTTCACGAGGTTCAGAAGGCTGTTCGCGATGTTGTAAAAACTTATGGCTCAAAGGTAAAAATTGGTATTCATACTCATAATGATTGTGGACTAGCAGTTGCTAATTCTCTGGTTGCAGTAGAAGAGGGTGTTTGCCATGTTCAGGGTGTTTTGCTGGGCTTTGGTGAACGTACAGGAAATGCAAATCTTTCTACAATTTTGCCAGACCTACAGTACAAAATGGGCTATGAATGTATTCCTCCAGAAAAACTCAAAAGCCTTACTTCGGTTTGTAAGGAAATTTCAGAAATAACCAATATCAGCCTTAATCCTCAAATGCCTTTTGTAGGCGGAAATGCCTTTGCCCATAAAGCCGGTATGCATATTGATGCCGTGTTAAAAAATCCTTCTGCCTACGAACACATGTCTCCTGATTTGGTTGGAAATTCCCGCGTTTTCCTGATGAGTGAGGTTGCCGGCCGTTCAATGATTATAGAAAAAATCCGTAAGTTCTTCCCAAATGTAAAAAAGACAGATGCAGTTGTTGAAGAAATTTGTGATAAAGTTAAGGAACTTGAAAGTCAGGGCTTCCAGTTTGAGGGTGCAGACGGTTCATTTGAACTTATGGTAAGAAAACTGGTGGATAAATATCAGCCATTTTTTAAATTGCATTATTATCAGACAAATGGTTCTTATCCAAGACCAGAAGAAGGTGTAAATTCTTGTGCTCAAATAAAGGTCGAAGTTGATGGCCAGATAGAAATTACAGCCGGCGAAGGTGACGGTCCTGTAAATGCTCTGGATATTGCCCTGCGAAAGGCTTTGGAACGCTTTTATCCTCTTGTTTCCAAAATCAGACTTGTGGACTATAAGGTTCGTGTACTGGATGGAAAATCTGCAACAGCTTCAAAAGTTCGTGTAATTATAGAATCAACTGATGGAGAAATCAGCTGGACAACAATTGGAGTTTCTTCCGATGTAATTGAGGCTTCCTGGATTGCCCTGTCAGATTCTTTTGAATATAAATTAATTCACGATATTGAAAAACGCTATCAGAAAATAATCTAAATATTTTGTCGGGGGGATTTGTATGGAAAAAACTATTGCTTTAATTCCTGGAGATGGAATTGGTCCTGATGTGGTTGGTCAGGCTGTAAAAGTTTTAGATAAAGTTGCAGAAAAATATGGCCACAAGTTTATTTATAAAGAAGTGATTGCCGGTGGTTCTGCTATTGATAAGTTTGGAAATCCTCTGCCAGAAGAACAGCTGGACATTTGTAAATCTTCAGATTCAGTACTCCTTGGTGCCCTGGGTGGTCCAAAGTGGGATAATGTAGATCCTTCTATCAGACCAGAAAAGGGGCTCTTGGGGCTTCGGGGCGGTCTTAAGGTTTTTGCAAATCTTCGTCCTGCTGTAATTTTTCCTCAGCTCAAATCGGCCTGTCCGCTTAAAGACGAAATTATTGGCCAGGGAATTGATATTTTAATTGTTAGGGAACTTACCGGTGGTATTTATTTTGGTGATAGGGGTTTTGCTCCAGATAAGACTTCTGCCTGGGATACAGAATCTTATTCAGTTCCAGAAATTGAACGTATTTTGCATCTATCGTTTAAGGCCGCTCAGGGAAGAAGAAAAAAGGTTACGGTAGTTGATAAAGCCAACATTTTAAATACCTCTCGTTTGTGGCGTTCAGTAGCCGAAAATCTTCATCCTCAATATGCTGATGTAGAACTAAATTTTCTTTATGTTGATAATGCCGCTATGCAGTTGGTTAGAAATCCTGGTCAGTTTGATGTAATTGCAACTTCAAATATGTTCGGTGATATTCTTTCTGATGAAGCAAGTCAAATTACAGGTTCTATTGGAATGCTGGCTTCTGCATCTTTGGGCGATGGTTCGGGGCCAGGTCTTTATGAGCCAATTCACGGTTCTGCTCCAGATATTGCAGGTAAAAATCTTGCAAATCCTTTGGCTACAATACTTTCTGCGGCAATGCTTTTACGTTATGACTTTAAGATGGAAGAAGAAGCAAAGGCAATTGAAAAGGCTGTAAATGAAGTTTTAAATGAAGGATGGAGAACCAGTGATATTGCAGGTGATGTAGAAGTTGTAAAGGCGGCTGGAAAATTGGTTGGAACAGTCGAAATGGGAAAGCTTGTTATTGCAAAAATCTAAGTAATTTTATGCGACAAATCCCCATTTTTATGATAAAATACATAACTATATGAGTGATGCATTTGTAAAAAAACATGGTTTATTGTATTCATCAGATTTACACACTGTAATTGGTGTTGATGATACATCTACAGAGTTTAAAGGCAGAATCCCATACGGAGCTAGAGCAGTAGACGCAGAAGTTTTTTCTGATTGTCCTTATCAGTCTGTTTCTATTCCTGATTCAGTAAAAGAAATTGGGCCTGCTCTTTTTGAAAATTCAAAGCGTTTGGAAACTGTAAAACTTCCTGCAAATATTACAGAACTTCCTGCTTATTTATTTTCTGGATGTTCGGCCTTGTATAAAGTAACAATGCCATCAACTCTATCATCATTTCCTGAGGGGCTTTTTAAAGATTGTGCATCCTTACCTGATATTCCTTTTAGGGCAGGTGTAAAAGAATTGCCGGAAGATTTTATGTCGGGTTGTACCTCGGTAAAATCTCTTGTAATTCCTAATTCTGTAGAAAAAATTGGTCCTCATGCGGTTGCAAATTGTACTTCTTTGGAGTCTCTGGTTTTGCCTGTGTCTGTAAAAGAAATTGCAGATGACGCTTTTGAAGGCTGTAACTCCATCCACAATATCAGAATAGAAGGGGAGTCTGAACTTTTCTTTATAAAGGACGGTTCTCTTTATCAGAATACAGTAAATGGAGAAAAGCTATTAATAAAGGCTTATTCAATCGTAAATGAGGGAGTAAACTTTTATAAAGATAATGTTGATGATGAACCAATAGAAGCTAATGATGAAGAAGATATGGAAGATGATGATACCTTCTTTAGTGCAGAAATTGGAGCATCTGATGAAGAATTGGAACTTTGTAAAGGTGATGAAGCTGAAAGTAAGGCTTCGAATGAAAGTTCTACAATAAATAATGATAATACTGAAACTATAGATAATAAAAACGAAGGAAATAAGGAAGAGAAAATGGAAGATAATAATATTGATTCAATGCTTGCAGATATTATGGGTGAAGAAAAGAAACGTAATGAGGTTTCTGAAGATATTGCTGTTAGTGATAAGGAATCTGAAGTTTTGGCAGAAACAATGGCTGTAATGGAAAAAGACGCTCCAAAGCCTGGTGTTATAGTTACAAATGACGAACTTGAAAATCTTTTCTCTAAACATGAAGAAGAAGTTCAGGCTTCTTTGAATGAAGAAGTTGTTGATGAAAAAGAACTCGATAAAAAGGCAAAAATCCTTGTTGATTCTGTTGAATTCAGTAAGGTGCTTGATTTTGAACCTACAGGTGAAGTTCCTTCTGATCCTGTTTTGTTTGTTATTGCAGAAAAAACAGTTGAAACTGCTAATGGAAAAGATTTTAGTCCAAAACTGATTGCCTGCTGTAAAACATTTGCCCGTATTCATGATTTTAGACATGTCGTTATGCTTAATGGACTTCCTTTAGATAATGAAGAATTTGAACAGTTCTATTTCCATTATATTAACAAGAAAAATGTTATTCTTGCATGTGAAGCAGAAAGCCCTGCAACCTTGTCTGATTACTGTAAAAAGATTTGTGAAGAATCACGAATCAGCCTGGATAAGGATGAACTTAATGACCAGAGAAAGCGTGTAACTGTTAAGACAGATACCTTGATTAAACTGGTTATTCGCGATAAATATGATGCTTAGATAAATTTGATGCTTGGTTTATAAATTTAGAATTATAAAGGGGAGCTGCTCTTGTGTAGCTCCTTTTTTTTAAAGTATAAGAGGATTGAAATGAAAAGCGATAATTGTAAAAAAGGTGCTGCTCGTGCTCCACACCGTTCTTTGTTTTATGCATCTGGATATACAGATGAAGAATTGAATCAGCCTTTAGTTGGAATTATTTGTGCAAAGAATGAATTGATTCCGGGTCATATTGAACTTGACCGTATTTCTGAAGCGGTTAAGGCAGGTGTAAGAATGGCTGGGGGTACACCAATTGAATTCCCTGCAATCGGAGTTTGTGATGGAATTGCAATGGGCCATGAAGGAATGAAATATTCTCTTGTTACTCGTGAACTAATTGCTGATTCAATTGAATGTGTAACTAAGGCTCATCAGTTTGATGCTTTAGTCATGATTCCAAACTGCGATAAAATTGTTCCAGGAATGTTGATGGCTGCAGCTCGTCTTGATTTGCCAACAGTTTTCTGTTCTGGTGGACCAATGATGCCAGGCCATCTGCCAGGAAACGATCCTTCTAATCCTTATTCAGGAAGAAATCTTTCTTTAACAGATATGTTTGAAGCTGTAGGCGGTCTTGCTGTTGGAAAAATTAATGAAGAGCAGTTGAAAGAGATGGAGCATGCTGCTTGCCCTGGTTGCGGGGCTTGTTCAGGAATGTTTACGGCAAACTCAATGAACTGTCTTACAGAAGTTCTAGGCCTTGGTCTTCCAGGAAACGGTACAATTCCAGCCGTAACAGGAGAGCGAATTGCTCTTGCAAAACACGCTGGTATGGCAGTTATGAATCTTTATAAAAAAGGAATTACAGCTCGTCAGATGATGACTGCCGAAAGTTTTAGAAATGGACTTGCCGCTGATATGGCACTTGGCTGTTCTTCAAATACAATGCTTCATCTTCCTGCAATTGCACATGAAGCTGGCCTTGAAATTGATTTGCACGAAGTAAATGATATTTCAAATAGAACTCCTAATCTTTGTCATCTTGCTCCTGCGGGACATACATTTATGTGTGAATTGAATGATGCAGGTGGTGTTCAGGCTGTTCTTGCAGAACTTGCAAAGAAAAATCTTATTAATACATCTTTGATTACTGCAACAGGAAAAACAATTGCCGAAAATATCAAAAATGTAAAAAACAGAAATCCTGAAATTTTGAGACCAATTGAAAATCCATTTAGTGAAAATGGTGGTCTTGCAATTTTGTTCGGAAATCTTGCTCCAAATGGAACTGTAGTAAAACGTTCTGCCTGTGCAAAGGAATTGCTTCATCATGTTGGTCCTGCCAGAGTTTTTAATGATGAGTCTGAGGCAATGGAAGCAGTTCAGAAACAGCAGATTCACAAGGGTGATGTAGTTGTAATTCGTTATGAAGGTCCAAAAGGCGGTCCTGGAATGCGTGAAATGCTTGCTGTAACTGCTGCCCTTGCAGGTCAGGGACTTGATAAAGATGTTGCCCTTATCACCGATGGACGTTTCTCTGGAGCAACTCGCGGAGCTTCTTTAGGTCACTGTTCTCCTGAAGCAGCTGTAGGAGGTCCTATTGCCCTTGTTGAAGAAGGGGATATGATTGAGCTTGATATTAACAACTATAAAATAACCTTGCAGGTTTCTGATGAAGAACTTGCAAAGCGTAAGGCAAAATGGGTATGCCCAGAGCCAAAAGTAAAGACAGGATATCTTGCAAGATACGCAAAGTTAGTCTCATCTGCAGACAAAGGTGCAATCCTGGAGTAGACATGTGCTAGTTTTGCAACGCAAAACTAGGTGAGCAACCGCAGGTTGCGACCAGACAAAGGTGCTATCTTGGAGTAGGCATAAAAAAAGCTTCGTTCGATATAATTTTATATAGAACGAAGCTTTTTTTTTCTTTTTGCGTGAAGTTTATTTATTTCTTAGAAACCTTCTTTAATTTTGTAAACCGCAAGTTGTTTCAACAACTGAGGATTTACAAAACGTTCGCGTAAGCGAACACGTAAACAAATAGAGTTTTGTGAAAAACTCAAGTTAAAATGAATAGTGCCATCTGCACTATTCATTTTAAACCTTCTTTTTCATGAAAATCAGAACTCCAAAGAGAGCTGTTAATCCTACTATCCATGAAATAATACAGCTTACAACAATGTTCAGGTTCTGAGTAAGACCTGCAACGATGTAGGCAATAAAAGAAACTGCTGCAACGGTAATGGCATATGGCAACTGTGTAGAAACGTGATTAACGTGAGCACACTGAGCACCTGCACTTGCCATGATAGTTGTATCAGAAATTGGTGAACAATGGTCTCCACAAACAGCACCAGCCATACAAGCAGAAATAGAAATAATTCTGAGTGAACCTGTTGGGAAGGCTGCAATACAGATAGGAATTAAAATACCAAAAGTTCCCCATGATGTACCTGTAGCAAAAGCGAGGAAGCAGGCAATTATAAATACAATAGCTGGGAGGAAGGCTTTTAATCCACCGGCACTTGATTCTACAAGACCTGCAACATAATCCTTAGCACCAAGACTGTCTGTCATAGCTTTCAATGTCCATGCCAAAGTCAAAATCAAAATGGCTGGAACCATTGCTTTAAATCCATCAGGTAAACAAAGCATTGAAGCCTTGAATGAAAGAACCTTACGAACCATATAGTAAATAATAGTAATGATTAAGGCACCAAGAGAACCAAGTACTAAACCTACAGAAGCGTCTGAATTAGAAAAGGCTTCGATAAAGTTCAAATAACTTGAATTTGCAACAAGGTTTCCACCATCATCTTCTACCATTTTAGTAAAGAATCCGCCTGAATAAATCATACCAAGAACACAAAGAACAATAAGAATTGCAACAGGAATGATTAAGTCGCAAACCTTTCCTTTTGTATTTTCATCTGCAACTTCATCAGCGGTATCATTCATCGTAGAAAGGGCTTTTTCGTATTTAGACATCTGACCATATTCAAACTTCATAAATACCATGGCAAACATCATTACAATAGTAAGAATTGCATAGAAGTTGAAAGGAATAGCCTTACAGAAAAGTTCAATACCATTTTCTCCTTCTGTAACAAAGCCTGCAACTGCAGCAGCCCATGAAGAAATTGGAGCGATGATACAAACTGGAGCGGCAGTAGCATCAATAAGATATGCAAGTTTTTCTTTTGAAACTCCATGTTTGTCTGTAACTGGCTTCATAACTGAACCAACAGTAAGACAGTTGAAGTAGTCATCAATAAAAATCAAAATACCAAGAAGAATTGTTGCAACCTGAGCACCAACTTTAGATTTAATGTGTTTCTTTGCCCAGTTACCAAAAGCTGCAGAACCGCCTGCTTTATTCATAAGGGCAACCATAGTTCCAAGAATAACAAGGAAAATCAGAATACCAACGTTGTAAGAATCTGCAAGAGAACTTACAAGACCGTCGCTTGTAATGTGAGTCAGGAAACCTGTAAAACCAGTTCCTGCATCAATGGCATAAAAAAGACCACCAATAATAATTCCAATAAAAAGGGAAGAATAAACTTCCTTAGTACAAAGTGCCAATACGATGGCTACAATTGCTGGGACTAAAGCCCAAAATGTTCCAACCATTTTTAATAATCCATCCTTATTTATTTAGTTTTGTAAAATCAGCATTTAATGGGTCTTTAACACCAGCTTTTTTTATTTTTTCAAGAACATCGATAGCATATCCAAGTTCTTCCAACTGAGTTGCTGCGCAAGAAACTTTCATTTGTTTCAAGGCTTTAAGTACTTTTTCAATATCCATAAAGTCCTCCTTTTATCTTTATTATTATAACACTTTTGCCCCTATAAATCTTATAAAAAATAGAGCAGCTTTTGGACTTTTTACAAAAATTAAAATGATGATGACTTTTATCCCTTTCAAGTTGACAAAAAGTGTAAAAAATGTCATTTTGTAAGCAAGAGGTTGGCAATGAAAAAATATGCATTTTTATTTCCAGGACAGGGTGCTCAGGTTCCTGGTATGATTAAAGATATTTGTGAAGCTTATCCAGAAGCTCGCAAAGTTGTTGATGAAGTAACAAAAATTACTGGCGTTGATATGCCAAAACTTCTTTGGGAATCAGATCAGGCTGAATTAAGCCGCAGTGATAACAGTCAGCTTGCTATTACAACAGCATCTCTGGCTGTAATGAAAGTTCTTGAAACAAAAGGAATTAAACCTTCTGCTGCAATGGGCTTTTCTTTGGGTGAATTCCCAGCTTTATATGCCGCAGGTGTTTTAAGTTTTGAAGACGTAATTAAAGTAGTTCGCCAGCGTGGACTTATTATGCAGGCTACATGCGAAAATATTGCAAAAGCAAATGAAGGTCATGCACCTGGAATGACAGCTGTAATCGGACTTTCTCCAGACCAGGTTAGTAAACTGGCTGATGGAATAAAAGATGCTTATGCTGCAAATTTAAACTCTCCAGTTCAGACAGTAGTTTCTGGAACAGCAGATGCTCTTACAGAACTTGAAGCAAAGGCAAAAGAAGCTGGTGCTCGTCGTGCCCTTCGTCTTGCAGTTGCTGGTCCTTTCCATTCACCACTCATGCAGGAAGCTGCTGATAATTTTGAAAAGGCAATTGCTGATGTAGAATTTAAAGATCCATCAATCACACTTTTCAGTAACGTAACTGGTGCACAGGCTACTTCTGGAGCTGAAGTAAAGAAAAATGCAGTTCTCCATCTTACACATCCTGTTCGCTGGACTGACGAAGAAAAAGTTCTTAATGATTTAATGGCTGCAGATAAAGATAACGAATGGTGCTTGATTGAACCTGGCGTTGGTAAAGTTTTGTCTGGTCTCTGGGCAAAATCTGGATTTGGTGAAGAAAGAACTTGTGCAGATGTAAACTCTGCTGAAACTTTAGCAAATTACTAATCCAAAAAATATATAAGGAATTAATGATGGCTTTACTTGATAATAAAAAAGCATTAGTTACTGGTTCAAGCCGTGGAATTGGTCGCAAAATTGTTGAAACTTTCCTTGAAAATGGTGCAGAAGTTTGGGGACTTTGTTCAAAACCTTCTGCTGCAAAGGCTGAACTTGAAGCACTTGCTGAATCAAAAGGAACTAAGTTTCATGAAATTTGTGCAAACGTTGGGGATGCAGCACAGCTTACAGAAGTTGTAAAAGCAGCTTTGGCAGAAGCAGGAAATTTTGATGTTCTTGTAAATAATGCAGGTATTACACGTGACGGACTTTCTTTCAGAATGAAGATGGAAGACTGGCAGGATGTTTTGAATGTAAATCTTACAGGTTCATTTGTTGTTACTCAGATTGTATCAAACGCAATGTTGAAAGCTCGCTCTGGTTCCATCATCAACATGTCTTCTATTGTTGGTATTCATGGACAGGGCGGTCAGGTAAATTATGCCGCAAGTAAAGGTGGATTAATTGCTTACAGTAAGGCTTTGGCAAAAGAAGTTGGCGGACGTGGAATTCGTGTAAACTGTATTGCCCCAGGCTTTATTGAAACAGATATGACTGCTGTTCTTAAAGAAGATTTAAAACAGTCAATGATAGATTCTGTTCCTCTTAAGAGAGCAGGTCAAACACAAGATATAGCAAATGCAGCCCTCTTCTTAGCCAGTGATTTGAGCACATACATCACCGCTCAGGTTATTGGAGTAGATGGTGGACTTGGTGCTTAGGGAGAATAAAAAAAATGGCAAATAGACGTGTAGTAATTACTGGAATGGGAGCTGTAACTCCTCTTGGAAATACTGTTGAAGAAACATGGCAGGGAATTAAAGATTGTAAGAGTGGAATTGGTCCAATCACCCTGTTCGATGCTTCTGTAAATAAAGTTCATTATGCTGCAGAAGTAAAAAACTTCGACCCAGCTTTGTATATGGATTCTAAAGATGCCCGCAAAATGGCTCGTTTTACACAGTTTGGTGTAGCAGCTGCAAAAATGGCTCTTGATGATTCTGGTCTTATGGGAAAGGAAGATATTCTTGATGAAATTGGAATTATTCTTGGAGTAGGAATTGGCGGTCTTGAAGAGACAGAAGCTGACGTTCTTAGTATGGCTAAAATGGGTGGTGTAAAAACTAATCCTATGGCTATTCCAAAGCTTATTCCAAATGAAGTAGGTGGAAACATTGCAATTCAGTATGGTCTTCATGGACCTGTTGAATCTGTTGCTACTGCTTGTTCTTCTGGTACAGATGCTCTTGGTCTTGCTTTTGATATGGTAAGAAGTGGTCGTCTTGACTGCTGTTTGACTGGTGGTGCTGAATCTACAATTTGTCAGTTCGGTGTAGTAGGTTTTGAAGTTCTTCATGCTCTTTCTCAGGGTTTTGATGATGATCCAACTAAAGCAAGCCGTCCTTTTGATAAAAAACGCAATGGATTTGTAATGGGAGAAGGTTCTGCAATTTTAGTATTTGAAGAATATGAACACGCTAAAGCTCGTGGTGCAAAAATTTATGCAGAAGTTGCAGGTTATGGTGCATCTTGTGATGGTTATCATCTTACATCACCAAATCCAGATGGAATTTGTGGTTCAAAATGTATGACTCGTGCATTGAAAGATGCTGGAATGGATCCAAGTGAAATCCAGTACTACAACGCACACGGAACTTCTACAAAAATTAATGATCCATCAGAAACAAATATGATTAAACTTGCCTTTGGTGAAGAAAATGCTAAAAAACTTAAGATTTCTTCAACAAAATCTATGCATGGTCACTGTCTTGGTGCAACAGGTGCAATCGAAGCAATGATTTGTGTAAAAGCAATTCAGGATAGCTATGTTCCATGTACAAAGAACCTTGATGAAGTTGATGTAGAAGGCGGATGTGATCTTGATTACGTTCCAAATAAGGGAATTAATATGAATATCGATGCTGCTATGTCTGCTACATTCGGTTTTGGTGGACATAACGGTGCAATCATCATCAAAAAAGTTCGCTAGGAGATTTAGCATGGCATTAACAACCGATATTAAATCACTTTTACCACACCGTGAACCTTTCCTCTTTGTAGATGCAATTATTTCTGCAGATGAAAAAGGCTGCGTTTGTGAACATACATTTACAGAAAACGAGTTTTTCTTTAAGGGACACTTTCCTGAATATCCTGTAGTTCCTGGAGTTATTCTTTGTGAAACTATGGCTCAGGCAGGAGGAGCTGCTTTGCGTTACTTAAACATTGTTCCTGGAAATGCACTTTTCTTCTTTGCAACTTTGGACAAAGTAAAGTTCCGTAACCAGGTTCGCCCAGGCGATAAAGTTCGCATGGAAATTGAATTCTTACGCAACAGCCCAAAAATGATAAAACAAGCCGGCAAAGCATATGTAGGCGACACATTATGTGCCGAAGCCGAGTGGATGTGTCTCGTTGGTTCCGCTCAATAGAGCGGACCAACGGGTTTGATAACTTCTTTACACTACAGACGCCGTAGGCGGCTGATGTGTTTAGTCGGCTCTGCCGACTAAACACATCCATGTGCTTAGTCGGTGCAGCGAACTAATCCTTCAAAAAGGCCAGGTAGAAAAGAATCTGCCTGGCCTTTGTTATAGTAGAAATTTTTGAAAAAAGCCTATATATTTATATTTGGGTGGAAAAATTTCTTGAACGGCTTTTTTAAAATAAAACAGTTAGTATTTTTCTTTATTTGTTGCGGACTTTGTTTACTTGCTATTTTGGTAAGGTATGCAAAACTTTCCATGCAGCCCGTTACTCCTATATCACAAAATAAGCCGGTTGTAGAAAGAGGTTCAATTGTAGACCGTTCAGGCTTTCCTCTTGCCGTACAAACCAATTTTTATCACGTTGGAGTTTCTGTAAAAAATATTCGTGATAACGAAAAACTAAAAGAAAAGTTTTCAAGAGATATTGCACCTCGTCTGGGAATTGAAGAAGTGCATGTTTTAAACGCTATCAACAATTCTAGAGGATTTACCTACCTTAAAAAGAAGATTTCTCAGGCAGAATACGAAAGCCTTAAAGAGTTTACCGACGAACATAATTACAATTTTGTAAGCTACGAAAAAATTCCTGGTCGCAATTATCCTAATCATGCTTTGGCTTCTCAATTAATTGGTTATATGGGTGATGATGGAAAAGGATTGGCTGGTATTGAATTTTCTCAACAGCAGATTCTTTCTCCAACTCCAAGAGAAGATTCTGACGAAGTAGAACAGGGGAAAAACATCTTCTTGAGTATAGACGCAAATCTTCAGTATAAACTTGAACAAATATGTCATCGTGTAATGAATGATACTCAGGCAGAAGGAATGATGCTTCTTGCCGCCGACTCTAACACCGGTGAATTATTGTCCTACATCAGTTTACCTTCTGTTGACCTGAATGAATATGGTTCTTCATCAGAAAGGGCAAGAATAGACCTGCCTTCTATGACCATGTATGAACCGGGATCTGTTTTTAAAATCTTTACAGTTGGTATTGTTTATGATGAACATGGAATTTCTCCAAACGACTCATTCCTTTGTGATGGAATGTATGAGCGTAGACTTTCAAATGGAGAAACTATAAGAATTCGTTGTCTGGAACATCACGGTTGGTGTACTCCTAAAGAAGGTCTTATGTATTCTTGTAATGATGTTCTTGGACAGATTAGTGACAGAATTGGTGAAGATCGTTTCATTGAAAGAATCCGTCTTTTAGGTTTTGGTCAAAAAACAGGTGTTGAGCTTCCAGGCGAAACTCCAGGTTCAGTAAAAGATACTACAAGCCCGCTTTGGTCTGCCCGATCTAAACCAACAATTGCTATTGGTCAGGAAATAAGTGTTTCTGCCTTGCAAATGGTACAAGCCGCAACTGCAATTGCTAATGATGGAGTTCCAGTCAAACTGACCTTTATCCATAAAATTACAAATAAAGACGGTACAATTTACTATGAACATAAGCCTGAAGAAAAGGCTCGGGTTTTTTCAAAAAATACTGCTGATTATATCCTTTCTTGTATGGAAACTGTTGCCAAAGAGGGTACAGGACATCGTGCAAATCTTGGTGATATAGCAATTGGTGTAAAAACTGGTACAGCTCAGATGGCAGATAAAGTAAACGGCGGTTATTCTGATACAGACTTCCTTTCTTCTTGTATGGCAATTTTCCCTGTTGAAGACCCTGAAATAGTTCTTTATATAGTTGTAGAAAAAGCTAAGGGTGAAACTTACGGTGGACGAATTGTTGCTCCTGTAATTGGGGAAGCTGCCGATGTAATTATTGACCATCTTGGAATGAGTCGTGGAGGGGCTGCTTCGCTTGAGCATGATGGAGTAATAACCCTTAATTCTTCATCAAATATTGTGATTGGAAAAACTGTTCCAAACTTTATTGGAAAATCAAAAAAAGACCTTTTACCATTGATGGAACGTACTGACATCAAACTTAATATAAACGGTAGCGGTTGGGTTGTGAGTCAGAGCCCAGAAGCTGGAAGTCCAGTAACGGAGAATATGGTCATTGAACTCAATCTGGAATAATAACTACTCAGCTTTTAAAAAACGATTTCCCCAGTTAGCCCAGATGATGGGCCTTCCTTCTCCAAGCTTCCAGCCCCAGTCTTTGTGGCTTCTAAGTCAGGCTAAAAATGGACAGATTACAGCCAGCGAAAATTCCCTCCGTCTGCATTCTGCTTATAATCCACAGAGAGAGGCCCAGGGAGCCGTAGCTTTGCCTGAAGTCGCTCAAAAATCAATTACAGTTTTTTACGGATTTGGACTTGGCTACCACCTGATTGAATGGGCAAAACTTTATCCTCAAAAAAATCTTCTTGTAATAGAGCCAGATCTTAATCATTTTTTTGCCGCAATGATGACTCTTGATTTGACACAAGTGTTCCAGCTTAAAAACCTGATTTTTGCAATTTCTTGCCCTCCAGACCAAATTTTAAGTCTCTTTGAAAGTTTTTACAGCGGGCAACACTCTCTTTCCATAAATCTTGCTGATAGGGGAGTGTCGGATGCCTACTACTTTGACATACCAGCTTTTACTGCCCATGCTCAGTCATATTTTGATACTGTAAAATCTCTGATAAAGAGAAACCAGCGAAAAAATGAAATTAATGCCGCAACTTTGAAAAAGTTTGGTAAGCTTTGGTGCAGAAATAGTCTTAGAAATCTGGATCAATTAGTTAAATGTCCAGGAATTGGAAGTTTGGAAAAAAAATCGGGAAATTTCCCATTTTTGGTTGTTGGAGCAGGTCCAAGTCTGGAAAAAGTTCTTCCTCATATTCAGGAATTAAAAGATCGCTGTATTATTGTTTGTGTTGAAACTTCTTTGAGATCCCTTTTACGCTATGGAGTTCAGCCAGACTTTATCATTCTTACTGATCCTCAGTTTTGGGCTTATAAACATATTGCAGGTCTTAAGGCACCCGACAGTTTTTTGATAACGGAACTTTCGACTTATCCTGCAGTATTCCGTTTTAAATGCCGTCAGATTTTGCTCTGTCATTCACAGTTTCCTCTTGGCTCTTATTTTGAAAAGGAATTGGGACTGGAAAAAAATCTTGCAGATTTAGGTAGCGGGGGGTCTGTTGCATCTTCTGCCTGGAATTTTGCCTATATGTGTGGGGCAAAAAAAATCTATACAATTGGGCTGGACTTTGCCTTCCCAGGAAATCAAACTCACATAAAAGGTTCTTCTGCGGAAGAAACATACCATACTATTTCAAATAGACTTTCTGCCAGTGACCGTTTTACCGCTCAAGCCCTTTTTTCTGCTAATGCCATATTGTCTAAGGACTACCAGGGGAATCCGGTTTTGACTGACAGCCGAATGAAAATGTTTGCCTGGTGGTTTGAAGCTCGTCTTGCAAATTGTCCGGATGTGCAGACATTTACCCTGAGTGCAAAAGGTTTGAATACACCTGGCATAAAAGTTGCAGAGTTAGAAGAGCTTTTGCAGGGGCCTGTAATTACTGATAAAAAGAAAAGTTTTTTTGCACAAGCGGGCCTGACCGGAGATGAAATTGCAAGGGCGAGTGTAGGAATTGCAAGTGCTGGAGAAGAAATATCTTCCAATAAAGACCGCCTTGCCCATCATCTTAATCAACTTAAAAAAACATTCCCTAATAAGGATTTTTTGCAAGCCTACCCATTTTTAAAAGAATACCTCTAGTCTTTTAGCTTAAATTTTAAATATCACTCTTCATCTTTCTTATAAAAATTACTCAAAAAAAACTGAAATATTCCGAAAATCAAAGCATGGAAATAATCAGTTTTATTCAAGAAAAGCCAAAAAGTCGTCCTGTTTTTGGACGAATTACATTACCAAAAACTAGAACAAAAAATCTTACTTATAATCTGTATACACCAGAACTAAAAAAATTTACTGCGCAAAAGGTAAGAAATGGTATTTCTGTAAAAAGTCTTCTTCGAAATCTTGGTCATGCCTTGACCCTTACAGCTGATTTTATCTCTTCAAATATTAAAACTATTTCCATAACACTTTTAATTAGCCTTGCTTTAATAAGCCTTGCTTTTGCGGGATTTAAGATTAAGACTCATTTTGTAAATTTTACAGGCCCTCTTCCCCTAGAAACAGGACATTGTCTTGATCTGGAAAATCTTGATAAGCTGATGGAGGAATTTGCCCTCCAAACACAAGAAATGGTAGACGAAAGAGGAAATCTTCTTGAAGTTGAAAATGCCGTTGTACAATCCTTTACACGGCCAGTTACTTACCAGAATTACAAGGTTCGCTCTGGCGATACAATTTCTGGAATAGCAAGTAAATTTGGATTAAGAAATATTTCCACACTTATTTCTGTAAATGATATTGGAAATGTAAGACAGCTTGCTGCAGGTCAAAGATTAAGAATTCCTTCGATTGATGGAATTGTATATACAGTAAAAAGCGGCGATTCTTTATCATCAATTGTGACAAAGTATGGTTGTAAGTTGAATGAACTTTTAGATGTAAACGAACTTACAAGCGAAACACTTAGTAAGGGACAGGTTCTTTTTATTCCGGGTGCCGCAATGGATGCTGCCAGCCTTAGAAATGCAATGGGTGAATTGTTTAGAATTCCTATTGCTGCCAAGTTCCGCTGGACTTCTCCTTATGGTTCAAGAATTGACCCTATTGCAGGTGTAAAATCTTTCCATACAGGAACAGACCTTGCATGTCCTACAGGAACTCCTATTCTTGCTGCAATGAGTGGTAGAGTTACTACAACTGGAATTAACAGAGTTTATGGAAATTATGTGATTATAGATCATGGTAACGGATATCAAACTTTGTATGCGCATATGTCTAAAATAATTGCATCAAAAGGACAGTGGGTTAGTCAGGGAACAAGAATTGGTCTGGTTGGTTCAACAGGCTATTCGACAGGTCCACATTTACATTTTACGGTTTATAAAAATGGTAAATTAGTAGATCCAATGTCAGTTTTAAAATAAAGATATAGATAAAGGATAGAGAACAATGAAAATCTGTAGTGGTTGCGGAAAATTAATTGACAGCAAATTTTATTATTGCCCATGGTGTGGTTATTCCCGTCTGGAAGAAGAAAATGCAGATTCCGAAAAACTTCGCTACAATCAGTTTAAACAAAAGCAAGAGGCCAGTCGTGCTCTTCGTATTGAAAAAATGGAAAAAGATTTAGACCAGCTGGAAGAAGAACTTTCTGTAATGGTTTTGTCTGCACAATTAGCAAGATAAATTTTTTTTAATAAAAAAGGGGATACCTAAAAATAAAAATTAGGTATCCCCTTTTTTTGTGTTAGGTAGTATTAGACTACTGTGTAATGTTAATTATAGAATTAATTCTGTATGTAACATTAGGCATGTTTCTTGTACTTGCTGTAATAGCAAATATATATTTGCCAGTTCTATAATTAGAAACGTTAATTTCCCAGCTAGAAGAAGTTGGAGTGATATCTTGATCTACAAGGACAACATTGTCAACATTTCTTGTTACAACTAAGTGCATGTTGTCATAAGCGTAACAAGTTGTTGTGTTCTTTGTAAGAACAATTCCTATTACAGCATCATCACCAGAAGAAGATATGTTAAGTACACCGTCGTTTGTAATATCTGATAATTTGTAGGTAGCAGGATCCCCTGAACCTGTCATGTAAGTACTTGTTACATCAGTACCACCAGATTTGTTTAATCTGATTAAAATATCTTCTTTTTCGAGTTCAAATGAAGTAGCATTTTCAATTTCAACTCCAGCAACTACATCTGTTGTTTCATTATAAATAGCAAATAACTGGAGGTTTTCATAACCTGTATAAACATTAGGAATATTATAAGTTGGTGTTGTAGTACTTGCAGTTGTTGGATAGTCAGTTCCTCCTGCTGAATCTATAGTCCATTTTAACCAATATAAATCACCATTCTTAAGCTGAAGGTATTTATCACTCTGTTCAGTTCCAGTTGTATCCAAGTAAGTGTTTTTTGTTACGGTTACTGCAGCTGCTGCAGGTGATGTTGTAGCTGCCTTACTGTTTGGTGTAAGAATAGCTGTTTTTGAAGTAGAAGCAGCTGCTGTTGGTGCACTTGAAACAATAGCATTATGCTGGCTGTGGTAAGTAATGATATTAGGCATTGCAGATGCTGCAAGAGTTCCTTCTGCATCGGCAAAAGTTCCACCTGAAAGATAGTATTTAATTCTATAAAGGTTAATGGAAGTAACATCATCATCAAATTTTGAACATCCGCTAGCAAGAGATACTGCAGAAGATGTTGTTTGTGGAGTTAAAGTTGTATATCCAAGTCCATCTGATAAAGCAGTGCCAGCAGTACAAGCTGTAGTTGCAGTCTGGTGTAAGTCTAAGTATGTATATGCAGATTTTCCTACATCATTTTCTGCACAAATACGAGCTACGAAACGGTGTTCTAATGGGAATTTCATAGACAGATGTTTTCCGTTCATATACAAAGAACCAGTTCCATCAGTTATTGTATTAGCGTAAGTTTGGAAATTTGACTTGTTAAGAACAAGAAGGTTTGTATCAAATCCGTTTCTCCAGTTTGTTGTACTTGCTGCCTTTTTAGCAGCGTCAAGGCTAAGGGTTGTATCCATGAGGGTATCCCATTCTGTATCTGTTTTTGGAGTAGTAAAGAATGTGTTTTGATCCTTGTCTGCTAATAAGATTTCCAACTGGAATCCACGTTCACAATAAGAAGTGTCTGTCCATGCAAAGTCAACAGTGTAATAATCCTGATCTGATGTTAATGGTTTTGCATATCCAGCAATAAAACTTGCTGGCTGTGTTGGAGGGTAGTCAATGATATTAGGAAGGTCGATAGTTCCTTCTGTTTTTCTTCCAGGTAAAATAATCAAGCTTTCTGAGTATGTATAAGTTTTTGTTGCAGAAGCAATTATTTTTATAACAAGGTTGTAATTTCCAGGAGCCATACCATCAACATTTTTAAATGAGCTGGTTCCAGTAGCGTTTATTACAGCTCCACCGGTTGAAATTTCTCTTTCTCCAGTTGAACTAGATGGGTAAACAAGAGTATTAGTGTCTACACCGTATACACCAACTGTTACTCTGTAGCCTGCAGGAATTTGCCAACTTGATGTAATTCCAATATCAAAAGTACCATTGTTAGTAAGGGAGTTAGAAGAAAGGTAGAAATTTACAGAGTCATTGTATCTAAGATCTGCAGCGGCATATGCAGCAAGAATAGCCAATCCTTTTAATGTCGAATCACTTAACTGCTCTGCTGTTACTGTTGTTGCACTTGGAAGTGCGTACAATTTAAATTCATAAGATGCAAGATCGTATGTTGCAGTAATAGTTCCAGTTGTAGTTGATGAACCTGTTGGTGTAAAGGTTACTTCAGCAAATGTTCCGTAGGCACTAGCTCCAACTTTTTTTGCACCAATGTAAAATTTTAAATCACCGGCACCAATTGAAGCTGGCAAAAGTGTACGGGCAGAAGCAGAAGGTGCTGCAAAGTTTACAATGTTTTCTTCTGAAGTTGCGGTAATTGTAATTGTTTTTGTTGATTCTGAACTTACTGGTGTGTTTACATCAGCATAATAGGCAGTTTCATTGAAGTAATTATTACAGCTAGAAAGAACAAAAACCACAAATATGCTTAATAAAGCATAAAATCTGAATTTTTTCATGTTTTCCTCCTATGAAAAAAAATATACAAAGTTAATTTGATAGCGTAATATGCCTGCTATCATAGGCTGGATACCTTTTTTATTAGTTAAGAATCAGGTGACGATAAATAACTAATGCTGCCGAATCTGAATATCGTTTTCCCTCCTTGCTTACTATTTGAAGGGTCAATTTATAGACCTTATCAATTTCAAGCTTTGAATCTGGGATTTTTATAGCCAATGTTTTTTCATTCCAAACATCGTAATCACTTCCCAATGGATGTCCATATAAATGGAAAAACAGTGGGGTTTCTGTTGGATCATCAGGATCATAAATTCGCCAGTATACTTCTGCACTGGTTTCTGGAGCAGCAAGATTTAAGGTCGCGTCTTCCCAGACAAAATATTCATCTTGCAAAAGCTGGTCTTCGGTAAAGTCTGCATCTCCAGGCTGTGGGGACTTTTGTACCTCATCTTCTTTACTAGTGTCTTTTGTATAGTGGGTGTTATAGTCGTTAATCATTGTGTTAACGTCTGTGCTACAAGAAATAAGGAATAAGAGGCAAAGTAATGATGTTATAAGAGCTTTTATATTTCTACTTTTCATTTCTCTTTTCCACCAAACTTCCAATAGTTCTTGAAGCATTTACGTTTATAATCAAACCTAGTTCAAGTCCATATGAGAAACCTAAAACTGCATCATAAGAGCCGCATATAGAAAGATTAAGAAAATCCCATGCGACTCCTAATTTTACATTTCCATAAAAACTTGGATAGAATTTGCTTGAAATCCAGTTAGAAGCAAATTGTGTATTCCATATTGAATGGAATGACACACCTAATCCTGTTTCTACATATAATTCAAAACTATTTTTAAAAGGGTAAATACAAAAACCAATAGGGGAGTACAATTTAATACTTAATAATTTTGGAGTTTGCAAATCGCCCCGGGCATCGTAGTAATAGTATGGGAAATTTTGCGATGGTATTCCCAAAGAAATTTCTGTTGTGCCGCCAAAGTATAAGGGTTGTATTAATTCGTAATTTCTGTATCCCAATGGAACTGATAAATTGAAAATATAAGGGTATCTTAATCTGTTAATTCCTGCATTTATTAAGATTCCGTGTCCATCTTTAAAATAGGTCTTTATATTTTCATTTATTACTTTCTTGTCTTTATCCTTCTTTTCATCTTTTTTTGTATCTTCTTTTGTAGTTTTATCTTTATTGTTTTTGTCGGAAGTGTCTTTTTGGTCGTTCGCATTACTTCCTTCGGTTTTGCTTGAGCTTCCGTTTGCAAGGTCGCCTTTAGAGTCTGCTAGCCCCCCAGATGTTCCTGCAAGACTTTCTGAACTTCCTGTTGAAAGCCCAGTCCCAGTACCGCTATTTGTTCCAGTTCCGGTATTTGTATTTGAACTAGTTCCAGCCCCAGAACCTGTGCCTGTACCCGTATTAGTTCTTGTGATATTAGATTTTTCATTTATAAGGCTTGTATTTGTATCAGCACTTGAGTCATCACCTTTGCTTAAGTCCTTTTTAGAATTATGGCTGGATGATTTATTTGAACTTGTGCTGGAAGTTTTAGATAAATCTCCATTTGTTACGACAATAGTTCTTTTTTCAGAGCTTTCTGTAGATTCAGAATTTCTATTATTTTGGTTATTTTGTTTGAACTCTGTAACCTTTGTGGAAAACTCCTGAACATTTTGACCTTCTTCGGTAAAAGTTACTTCGCGGTCAGTAGGCAATTCTGATGAAGGGTAGGTTTTTATATCCTTTTGAGCAGTAATTTGAACAGGTTGAGCCGCTATCTTTTCATCTGCAAGTTCAAAGTTCTGTTTTTCAAGGCCTTTCTCCTTTGTAGATTCAATAAACTCGGCATCATCAATAATTTCAACATTTGTAATTTCTTTTAAACCGAATTCCGTAACTACATCATCATTTTTACTATTTGGATCCAGTTTATTGTAGTTAAATGCAAATTGCCTTGTGTCAGGTGCTCTTGTGTTTGGAGAAAAAAGAAAATCTTCAAGTGCGGCAATATACAGACAGTTATTTTTGCCAGTAATAAGGAAACGCCTTGAATCCTTGCTAAGTTCAACATTTTTTATATCACTTGAACCTAAGTTTGGAATATATCCAAGTTGAGTCGAATTGTTTACATTGAAAAAGTTCAAATTACCGTTATCTTCAAAAACTATAAGAGTTTCTTCATCTGGAGAAAGCGAAATTCCTTTAATGGTTTTTGCATTAGTGTAGCTCTTTATTTTTTGTCCGTTGATATAGTAAAGTCCAGCAGTCTTATTTGAATCACTAAAAAGAACTTTATTATCAGAAGTAAAATAGATTTTGTCTGATTGAGAGTTACAATTTATGCTGGAAACTACAGATTTATCTTTTATATTGTAAATATAAGCTTTTCCGTCACTACCAATAAAGGCCAAATGACTTTGAGCAGGATTTATTGCAGCGGCTTTTACTTCAACCGGCAAATTTGTGATAGAAAAACTTGATTCAGCAGAATTTTGATTACGTTTTGTACGAATAGACAAATTATTTCCTTTTATCTGAATCGAAGTTTTTGGATAGTCAATTAAATTTGGCGATTTGTAAAAGGCTGTAAGCTGGCTTTTTGAGTCTGCCGCAAAGGAATCTTTTAAAAGCAGAGTAAGAGCGTCTCGGACATAAACACGGCCGTTTACCTGGTAGGCAAAATAATTCCCGCTATTATCCCACTGGGCATTTTCAATGGAGTAGGGTGCCTTTATCACAGGTATAACAAGCTCTTCTGTAAAAGCTGCCTGCAGTATGATGAAGAAAATCGAAATGTTTAAAATAGCCTTTTTGCTGAAGCTCCTCATTTCAAACCAATATATTCCTTGACGTTTCGTCTAAGACATTTTTTTCCGCATTAATTATCGGTCAGAATATAACAAAACATTAGATATTTTTTATTACAAAAAATTTATTTTTTATATGTTCGTTTTTCCTAAATATACGCTTCTTTTATGCCGATATTGGAAGTATGAAGAAGTGTTTAATTTTTGTTTTGACAGTTTTATTTATTTCTAATGCTGCTTTTTCTAAGATTACCTTTGGTAAATTGGATTTGAATAAAAATGATGAGCTTTTGTTTACTGTAAAAAACGAAGCTACAGGTATTGATACATATTCAACTCTTTTCAGATGTAAATTGATAAAGGGACAGCCTCAAACTATCCCACAAATGCTTTCATTTTATCCAGAACAAATGGAGCTTTTAAAAAAAGGAAGTCAGCTTCAAGTTAGAAATATTTATGGAACAGCCCTTTATAATACAAAAACAAGTCGTTTTACCAGTCAGACAATTGATCAGAATCTGCCAGAACATCCACTTCCTCTAGTTCCTTATGCCATGAATTTTGATGGCAGCTGGTACTGTTGTTTGGAACAGACATCCTTTATTACTGCAGATTTAGTTTTAAGAGCAGTTGATTCCGATTACAAATATGTTTTGTGCCATAGCCTGCAAATGTCCTTTGATAAAATTCCAGTAAAATGGTCAAAAGACAAAAATCTACTTCTTTATGAAAATAAGGGAGCTGTTTATTTTGTTAATCCAGAAGCTCTTAAAAGTGGAGTTGAAATAGACGAAAAATACCGAAAGATTGGAGATGGAACTATAAACTCAGTTGAGTTTTCTTCATCACAATTTATTGCCTATATCAACGATTCTCTTCTATATAAAATTAATACAAAAGAACTTTACACAATTGGACTTTATTCGGGCATTCTTGGACAGGGTACGGTAGTTGGCCGACTTCCATTTAAATTTAATCCAAAACTCGACAAATTCTCTACAAATAAAGATGTTTCTTCTATTTTATTGGTTCAGAATGACAAGATGTTTTCCTATCTTGCTACCCATAAAAATTCGTCAGATTATATGGACATCCTTTATTCAAGACCTTATACAGATTCTTCTGCATCACTTATAGATTCTAGAATTTTTTGGGACAAAAACGATAATCCAATTTTATGGTTAGAAAAGCTGCCATATGATAATGATAAAGTTCGTTCTTCAGTCTTTCGTATCTCTAATGTGGCAAGCCAGGTTTTGGAAATTGAAGATTCAGGACAGTCTTTTGTTTCGCCTGATGGAGAAAAAATTGCCTTTTATGCAGGCTCTGCCCTTTATGTGTATAATTTAAATAACTGGAACCGCCTGTGCGAGCTTACAGGAGAAAAAATTGTTTCTGTTGTTTGGGCTGATTCCTGGAATCTTTATGTAGGAGGAGAAAAGAGTATTCGTCGTTGGAATATCCTTGCAGATGTTTCTGAAGTAATTGCACTCTCTTCTGTTTCTTCTGCCTATTGGACAATGGATTCTTCAACTATAATTGCAGATAACAATTCAGGAAATAACTACGAGTTTTTGAACGAATTTAACACCTGGCGTAAACTTGGACTTTCTGCAAAACGAGAATCTTCTACTCAGAATGGACGATATAGAGTTTTCCTTGGAACTTCTACAAATTACAACTATGAAAATGCAATTTTTGTCAGAAGCCTTGGAAAAAATCCTCTTACATCAGCTCTTTACAAAGAAACTGCCAAGAAAAAGACCAGTTCTAAACGTGTTGCCTTAGTTTTTGATGCTTATGATAATGCAGATGGCCTTGCAAAAGTTATTTCTGTTATGAAAAAGTACAAGGTAACCGGAGACTTTTTTATAAATGGAGAATTTATCCGCCGTTATCCTTTAGAAACAAAGCAGATTGTTACAAATGGTTATAACTGTAATTCAATGTTCTTTTCTTTATCAGACTTGACCCTTGATACCTTTATAATTGACGAAGCATTTATTCGCCGTGGTTTGGCCCGTAATGAAGATGAATTCTACAATACTACGGGAAAAGAACTTTTACCTTACTGGCATGCACCATTTTATAAGGCAAACGAAAATCTTGTGGCCTACGGACAGGCGGCAGGTTATACCTATATTGACCAAAAAACTGAAAATTTAGAAAAACCAGAATCTGAACCTTTAATTTTGATTCAGGAATATTACACCCGTGCAGTTAAGAATAAGGGTGGGGTAATTCCAGTTACAATTGGTTATACAAATGTTCACGACTCAGATTACCTTTACAATTATCTGGATCTTTTAATCTGTTCATTAATTCAGGGCGGTTTTGATTTAGTTACTATAAATCAGTTGTAATTACAGTCCGAATATGCCGTCCCGAAATCTCTTTAGGGATGGCTATTTTTTCCTCTCTATCGACCAAGAACAAATTTCTTATTATAATAGTTTTACTTTTTTTTTCTGAGGTAAAACTATGTCTTTAGACAAAATGCGTAACATTGGAATTATGGCTCATATTGATGCTGGAAAAACTACAACAACTGAAAGAATCCTTTATTACACAGGAAAAATTCATAAAATTGGTGAAATAGATGATGGACAGGCCACAATGGACTGGATGGCTCAGGAGCANNAGACTCATAAGATTGGTGAGGTGCATGACGGAGCTGCAACCATGGACTGGATGGCTCAGGAGCAGGAACGTGGAATTACAATTTGTTCTGCCGCAACAACCACCACTTGGAAAAATCATCAGATAAATATCATTGATACTCCGGGCCACGTAGATTTTACAGCCGAAGTTGAACGTTCTTTACGCGTTTTGGACGGTGCCGTAGCAGTTATTTGTGCTGTTGATGGAGTTCAGCCTCAAACAGAAACTGTCTGGAAACAGGCAGATGAGTTCGCTGTTCCAAGAATCTGTTTTATGAACAAAATGGACCGTATTGGTGCAGACTTCTTTGGTTCAATGGATGATGTACACGAAAAATTTGGTGTAGATTGTCTTGCCCTCCAGATTCCAATTGGACAGGGACCTGAATTCGAAGGAGTAATTGACCTTCTTGAAATGAAAGAAATTCGCTGGAATGAAGATGATGAAGGTGAAACTTTTACAATTACAGATGTAGATGCCAGCCGTTTAGATCAGGCTCAACAATGGCGTGAAAAACTGATTGATACAGTAGCAGGTTCTGATGATGCACTGATGGAACTTTACCTCGATGGAAAAGAAATTACTGTAGATCAGCTTAAAAAAGCAATCCGTGCAGGAACAATCAGCCGTACTTTTGTTCCTTTTGTAATGGGTTCTGCCCGCCACAATCAGGGAGTTCAGCCTTTAATCGACGCAATTGTTGATTATCTTCCATGCCCAACAGATATTCCACCAGCAAAAGGTCTTAAATTCCATAAAGATGAAAGTCAGGAAGTTGAAGTTCCTTGCGATCCTTCAAAAATGCCTTTAGGACTCGTTTTCAAAATTCAGTATGACCGCGAAATGGGCCCTTTAAGTTATGTCCGCATGTATTCAGGAAAAATTTCTTCAGGAATGCAGATTTACAACCTTAACAAAAAGAAACGAGAGCGTGTAAACAGAATTTTACGTATGCATGCCGATAAATCTGAAGCAATGGATACTCTTCAGGCTGGAGATATTGCCGTTATTATTGGACTTAAACTTGCTCAGACTGGTGATACAATTGGAACCGAAGCATTTAATGTTTTACTTGAACAGCCAAAATTCCCTCAGCCAGTAATTTCAGTTGCTCTTGAACCTGAATCAATGTCAGAAAAAGATAAGATGAATGAAACTTTGGAAATTCTTTCCCGCGAAGATCCAACATTCACAAGTCACGAAGATGCAGAAACAGGTCAGCTTATTATTTCTGGTATGGGTGAACTCCATCTGGATGTTCTTGTTACACGTATGCGTGATGACTTTGGAGTAAAGTGTAATGTTGGAGCTCCACAGGTTACTTACCGCGAGTCAGTTTCTGGTACTGCCGAAGCAAGCGAAAAATTCGAAAAAACTCTTGCAGGAAAAGAAAACACTGCCGGTCTTACAATTTCTGTTGAACAAAGAGAAACTGGTTCTGGCAATTCTTTTGAAGTTACTTGTAAACATAACGATATTCCTGACGAAATTATGGAAGCAATTAAACACGGCTTTATGTCATCCCTTGATTCTGGAATTAAATACGGTTATCCATGTACAGATGTTGCTGTAAAAGTTACAGGAATTGAATATAACGAACTTACAGCATCGGTTTTTGCATTTGAAGCATGTGCCGCCCAGGTTTTTGATAAAGCTTGTACTGCAGCAAATCCTGTAATTCTTGAGCCTGTTATGAACGTTGATATTTCTTGTCCTAAGGAATTTGTTGGACCTGCTTCCAGCCAGCTCAGCCAGCGTGGCGGAAACATTATGGGGCAGGATTCAAAAACAACCGGCGAAATCATTCACGCCCAGGCTCCAATGGCAAACATGTTCGGTTTTACAACAAACCTGCGTTCAGCAACCCAGGGGCGTGCAAGCTTCTCAATGGAGTTCAGCCACTTCCAGCTTAAGGTTGGCGGACTGGGATAATATTTTTATTACTTGACTTCTGAATGCTTGTATCTTATATTATAAGCAGTTGGGAGCGTTCCTGCCCTTAAAGTGGAAGATATAATTCTAGGTGCACTTCCGCCTTTAAAGTGAAGAATATAACGGGCGGCATAAATTGCCGCCTTATTTTTTTTGCCGGAAAAATAAATACATAGGTCTTGTAACAGAATTAAACGGACATAAATACTTTGTTCCTATGTCATCTCCAAAAGATGTTGATTATCTTCCAAATGGTGATATTAAGAAAGACAGTCTTATTAAGATTTATATGCGCAATAAAAAAGTCCTTTATGGAACAATTAGATTCAATTATATGATTCCAGTTCCTGCATCTGAGCTTGAAGAAGTTACTGTTAATGATGAAGGCGACTTTAAGTATAAGATTCTTATGCAGAGTGAATATTTCTTTATCAATTCAAACCGAGATAAAATTGAAAAGACGGCCGTAAGGCTTCATAAAATGCGTACAACTTATAATCCAGAACGGAATAAAAACAAGCTTATGGAAATAACATTGGATTTTGTAAGTTTGGAAAAGATGTGTGATGCATATAAGAAAAAGTAGTACATAATGCTGATTTTTATTTTTCCTTGTCATTAAATGACTACTTATATTCACTATAATAGCATTGCAGAAATAGGATTTTAGGATTAAAATAAATTTATGTTATTGACAAAAGTTTTGTCTCAGTTTAGACTCGACAACTCGACAACTCGACAA
>DGWD01000036.1:0-37303 GCA_002395155.1 Treponema sp. UBA4267 | reverse complement strand
TCGACAACTCGACAACTCGACAACTTAGGCGAACTATGTTCTAGCAGAAAATTCAACATAATTTATACAAAACAAAAGGACAGTTCTGTCGCATAAAGCGGCGGAACTGTCCTTTTGTTTTTAACTAAAAAAACGAGCCGTAAGGAGGAATAAAAATGGCTGGTACAAATGAAAAATTACAGATTAAGAAAATAGGTTTTGGCGAATCAATAAAATCATACTTCTCAAACCTGTTCAATTTTAAGGGACGTGCAACAAGAAGTGAGTTCTGGTGGTCATTTCTTTTCAACGCAATTATTTGTGGTGTATTCATGATAGCTTGGATGATATTATTAACAGTTTATCATGATAGTGCTGCTCCAAAAGCATTTATATTACTTTTTGTTTTACCTTTGGCTGCTTATATTTTTGCTTTTGCAATAAGTTTTCGAAGAATGCATGATATTGGAAAATCAGGGATTTTTGTTATTGTAAAATACGGAATCCTGATTATATCAGTTGTTTTTACATTTTTAACATTAAGTCTTCCATCAGATATTCTTGCTGATGCATCAAATCCTTTACCAGATACATTTAGTACAGTGATGGGAGTGTCTCTTTTTATTTATGTTGTAATAGCAATCATTTTTATGATTTTCGCTCTCAAGCCATCTTCTCCAACAAATAAATATGGCGAACCAAAAATCGAACAGTAATAAATAAACAAAAACTATTCAGAGCGGGCGTTTCAGAAAGCAGTTCTGCACTGAATAGTTATAAAATCAAAATAAATCTTGTGAGGAAAAATTATGGCAACCTGTAAAACTTGTGGTGCTGAACTTGCAGAAAACGCAAAGTTCTGCCCGAAATGCGGATCAAAAATTGAACCAAAACATTTCTGCTCATCTTGCGGAGCGGAACTTCAGTCAAATGCAAAATTCTGCCCTAAATGTGGCTCAAATCAGATTGAAAAAACACAGCAAAATGTAAATCAGTCTGTAGTACAACTAAAAGAACAGATTCAGCAAAATTTAAAATCACCTCAGACAGATTCTCTTTCAACTAAGAAACGGGTTCTCGGGGTATTACCAAACTTTTTTTTAATTCTTGTTTGTATTTCATATTTTACATCTTTTTACCCTAGTGACTATGATTCGATAAGTATATTATTACTAATTCTATCAGGAATCTGTGCGTTCTTTACATTTGTATTATCTATAATTAATTTATTTATGAAAACTTCATTGAGTAAAATAATAATAATTATAAAGAATCTAGGACTTTTACTTTTTACAGTCGAAATACTAAATTATGTATTGTTTGCTTTTACAGACTGGTATTTTTTCGAGGACATCCTTTTAATGATTATAGGCTGGCTTCTTAGCAGTATTCGTATTCCTCTTGGTAAGAAATAAAAGGAGTTATAAATCAAAATGGGAAAAACAATCTGTCCTGCTTGCAAAGCAGAAATCGAAGAAAACTCAAAATTCTGTCCGGAATGCGGAACAAATATTGAAGAGTTGAAAAAATCTGAGGAACTTAAAAAAGCAGAAGAAGCCCGTATGGCTGATGAAGCAAAGAGAGTACAAGGCGAAAAGAAGTTCTGTATAAACTGTGGCGCTGAACTTGCAACAGATTCTGTATTCTGTCCAGAATGCGGCACAAATCAAAATACAGGAATCAGTTATGAATCTGATACAAAAGTGGATCAGCCGGAAGATAAGCAGCAGACACAGCCGTCTAAAGCGAAAATTGTTCAAAACAATACAAATGAGACTTCAAATGCTTCTTTATCAGATGAAGATGAACTTTTGATGCGGGCATATATTACTGGAACAACAGACCCGTATTCAACAATTCATCATTATAATCATTATAAAAAAGCCTTTACAAAGTTTTCTGCTACAGGATCAAAATTTTCGTGGAGTTGGGCAGGATTTTTGGTTACTGCTTACAATCTAATTGCCAGACGTAATTATCTTGTCGGTATAATTATTTTGATTGTTTCAGAAATCATTTCTTTATTGATGCTTATATGTAATGGTAACGATGTAATTTCCACTATTATGTGTCTTATTCTGTTGTCAATAGGTATAATTTTTGGAAGCATTACAGATTATCTTCATTATAAAAGATGTTTGGAGAAAATATCATTAGCGAGAAGTGTGCATAAGGATAATTTAACAGCTCAAATTTCTTATATGTCGGAAAATGGTGGATTTAAGAATGGCAGTTGGATAATTGCCTGTATAGTAAATACGAGTTTAACACTATTAATCGGATTTAATTTATAAAGCTTTTATTCTAATGGGAACATCAAAATGACAATTTGTAAGAAATGCGGAAGTGAAAATACTGATAATGCCAAATTTTGCCTTGAATGTGGAGCAAATCTTGTAGAGCAGAGAAAAGAATCTGAAATTACAAAATGTATAAAGTGTGGTGCAGAACTTCCTAAAAAAGCGAAATTCTGTTCTGAATGTGGCGCTAGTCAGATAGAAGTTGTAGAAGAAAAAGAGAGTATTCAGATTTCCGAACCTGCAATAGAAGAAGTGTATAATCCTGCTTCAACACAGACAGGCAGTTCTGAACAACTTGAAAGTGATAATACAGAAAATGATATCAAGAAGCTTTGTTCTTCTTGTGGTGCAGAAGTTTCTCCTGATGACAAGTTTTGTCCTGGTTGTGGCATGAAGCTTGAAGATGAAAAAAATGCTATTACATCTTCAAAATGTATAAGCTGTGGTGCTGAAATTACTCAGAATATAAAATTTTGTCCAAAATGCGGTGCAAATCAAAATATTGAGGTTGTTATATCAAACAGCAATTCAAGTGAAAATGCAAACCAGAAAACAAATAAAGAAATTAAAGAGGCAAACAAAGTAATTAATAACACTAACGTTGCAATTCCTACAAATAAAAAAGAATTAAAAGATGCAATGTTTGAGGCAATCAAGAATAATGATGTAAATACTGTAGAAGCGATCTTAAATTCAGGCTTCAAACCAAATAAACGTCTTACATCAGACTTTATTCCTCTGCTTGGTATAGCGGCAATCTTTGATAGTGTTGATGTTGCTAAAGTTTTAATACAGCATAGAGCAAAAGTAAAAGGAATGGCTAGTAATACTGGTTATAACAGTTATACACCGCTTATGCTTGCTGTAGTTAACAATTCATTAGAGACTGCTCAACTTTTGCTTGATTCAGGGGCTGATCCAAATGCTACAAATCAGAATTGTCATACAGCATTAAAAATTGCACAGTCATACAATTTTACAGACATGTCAAATCTGTTAGTAAAATATGGTGCAAAAAGAAACTCTGTTAGATCTGTTTTGTATTTCTTTACAATGATTCTTTCTATTTTCATAGGCAGGGGATGGCGTTTTGGAGCTGCTTGCGTAAAGTATGATTCACTATATTTACGAGAAAATGTTTTTTAGAAATTAGTTGTACCTCCATATTTAAGGAGCATGTTTGCTGGTTTGTAACTAAATCACAGAATACTGTAATGAAAAAACAATTAATTTTACTTTTCTTCCTGCTGACCTCAACCTTATTCGCGAATCCCTGGGATTGTTATTGTGATGATCCTGGTTTACGAAAAAGGTTTGACAGCATAAATAAGCAGTATTTTAATTCTGAATTAAAAGTTGATTATATCAACTTCAATAATGAACTGCCGGATGACAGTTTTGCAATTACCTATCACTGGTCTCCCTATACCGCATTTCCCGACAGAGAAGTTATAGCTGTAAATCCTAAATTAATGGAAAAAGAAGAAAGTGTTATTATGTCGGTTATTGCCCACGAATGCTGCCATGTGTATGTAGATCAGAATGATCCGGTTGTAAGATACCAGGGATATGATGGAGATGGGCATAATCACGAGATGTTTCATGCCATTATGAAAAAATTACATGATGCGGGATGCACTTTATGGATTCCTCTCGGCTGGGAATTCTAAAATCCGATGGAGAAAACTATGAAAAAAATTATTTCTTTGATTCTTACTTTTACTGCTGCCTCTTTATTGTTTGCCCAGAATGCTGAATATACGGCGCTTGTAAAGAAGGCAAAAGAGAGTGAGTCTAAAAAGCTTTATGCGTCTGCCCTGGCATATTATTATGATGCACTTAATGCAGATCCTTCTCAAAAAGACAGCGAAGATATGCAGCACTATATTCAGCTTGGAAATACTATTAATGATGGAAAACCTGGTTTTGGGGAATATGATGAATTTTCTTTATATGATGATTGGGTTGTTTTACTAAAGGATTTTGAACGCTACTGGACAGAAAATCCGCCTATTGGAGTTCAGTTTGAGGCTCTTGAAAAAGGAAATATTGATCGTGCAAACCGTACCATAAGTTATTCTGTAAAGGTCTGGTATGGATATTCACCAAAAGCTACTTATGTTGTTTCAAAATTAATAGGGGGCTTGGATAAAGTTCGTCGTGATGATTGGGATGGTGTTTCATACTATTGGCCTCATGTTTCTGTTTATCAAAATGAGGTAGCAAAAGATGGAATTTATTTTAGGGATGGTGTGGCTTTGTTTCGGGCTCCTTATGACTGGCGTGCAAGTAGCGAATGGGATTTGTCTGATAGAATTGCACCCGCCTCTTTTAGTATGGGAATTATTTGGGATGATAGATATAATGGCAAGATTCTCTATGAATTCCAGCTTGCCCTTGTAGATGAAAATGGAAAAATTCTTGCAAAAAGCACAGATTATGAACGTTTTGATGACAGCTGGAACGATGGCTACGGTTATCATGATATTTATACATTCAGTGGCATTTCTCCGGAAGTCATGAAAATCATAGATGCTGGAAATATAAAAATTGTAATTACAAAAGCTACTCTTCGATATGGAAAAACTACAGTAAGAAATGCTGATTATTTAAAAGATGAGTGGGGTAAGCTTCAGATTAAAGAGTATAATCCAGCTTCAATTTATATTAATAAAAAAGGCAAAGAGCCTATACTTGAAGGAAAATAGGAGTATTAATAATCATGAAAAACTTACAAAAAATTATCTGTATCTTGTTTATTACGTTCATTACTACAGCAGTGTATGCAGCGTCTCCAACTAAGCGTGATGGATATGGCGTTTTGTGTAATCCTGGAACAACAGTTGTTACTTGCAATGTTGATGTAACTTCTGCTATATGGGGGGAGGAGCCTCATGATGGAGAGTACTATGCAATGGTTTATAGAACACCTGGATCTGACTCATGTTCGATGTTGCTGCGTGATGCAGGTTTCTCGGAAAGTTATGATATTGATTTCTGTGATGGAAATTACTCACAAGAATTATTGAATGCATTGGATGCTTTTACATTCCAGTGGAATACAGGTATGTACAGAACAGCTCTTATCGTCACAGTAAAAGATTTACATATCGTGAAGATTCATTCAGATGATAAAGCCTGGTATGAATATGCCTGTTGGGTAAATGAAACAATTTTTGGCAAAAAAGGACCTGCACTCATTAACTGAATTTTGTAAAAAAATAAAAAAAATCGAAAAATCATCGTTTTAGATGTTGACACAAAATGATGATTTCGATATATTAAACATCACATTCCGCGGGGGTGGTGGAATTGGTAGACACGCAAGCTTGAGGTGCTTGTGGCGCAAGTCGTGGCCGTTCAAGTCGGCTCCTCCGCATAAGGGCTTCCAGATTGGAAGCTCTTTTTTTTTGCCCGGGTTTTCCGGGGAGTTGAGGTAAAAATGTTAGCAGTATTTGTAAATTGCGGCGCGGTAATTCTTGGTTCTATAATTGGTCTTTTGTTTGCCAAAAAGTTTACAGAAGAGCTTTCTGATATGATTCAGACTGCCTGTGGTGTTATTACCCTGGTATTAGGATTACAGATGGCCTTTAAGTACAATAGCATTGTTTATCTGGCACTTTCTCTTATTCTTGGGGCAATTGTTGGTTATGCCCTAAATATTGATGGTGCAATTCTTAAGCTGGGAAGTAAACTTGAAAAACTTACCCGTAAAGGAGATGATTCCGGCTCTTCAAATTTTGCCTATGCCTTTTTAAATTCTTCTGTTCTTTTTTGTGTGGGTGCCATGTCTATTGTTGGTTCATTTGAGGCTGGCGTAAATCATGACTATACTACAATTTTTACAAAATCCATTTTGGACGGCTTTATGGCTATAAGTTTTACAGCAGCAATGGGGATTGGAACAATTTTTTCTGTAATTGCGATTTTTCTGTACCAAGGGGCACTGACACTTCTTTCTGAGTTTTTACAACCTTATGTTTCAGATTTACTGATTCAGGAACTTTCTGCCTGTGGTGGAGCTTTAATTATTATGATTTCTATAAATCTTTTGGGATTGAAAAAAATAAAAACTGCTAACTTTTTACCTGCACTTGTGTTTGAGATTTTGTTTGTTACATTAGTTCCTCTTGTTTTGAATCTGTTCGCATAGAAGATGGAGACTTCCTCCATCTGTATTAAAAAAAACATACTTATAAGAAAATTCTCTGTTGACTTCTATTCTTCTTATGATAAAATTAATCTAATAATATAACCCAGAGGGGTGGTAAGCCTTACACTTGCTTTCGCAATTTATGTAAAGGTTTACTATAAAACAAAGCCCGAATATTCGGGTACACTCAGGAGGCCAAATTAAATGGCAAAAGTAGAACTTAAAGGTATTGGTAAGATTTACGACGGCGGTGTTCGTGCTGTAAACAATGCTAATATCACAATTGAAGACAAGGAATTCTGCGTATTCGTAGGTCCTTCTGGATGCGGTAAGTCAACAACTCTCCGTATGATCGCTGGTCTTGAAGACATTTCTGAAGGTAAACTCTTCATTGATGGCGTTGAAATGAACGATGTTCCTCCAAAGGATCGTGATATCGCCATGGTATTCCAGAACTACGCTCTTTATCCACATATGACTGTTTATGATAACATGGCATTCGGATTGAAGATTCGTAAAATGGACAAGGCAGAAATTGACCGCCGTGTTCGCGATGCTGCTAAACAGCTTGACCTTACACAGTACTTGGATCGTAAGCCAAAGGCCCTCTCTGGTGGACAGAGACAGCGTGTTGCTGTAGGTCGTGCTATCGTACGTAATCCAAAAGTATTCTTGTTCGATGAACCTCTTTCAAACTTGGATGCTAAACTTCGTGTAACAATGCGTTCTGAATTGGCATCTCTTCATAACAGACTTCAGGCTACAATGATTTATGTAACACACGACCAGATCGAAGCTATGACCCTTGGTACAAAAATCGTTGTAATGAAAGACGGTGTTATCCAGCAGATTGGTGCACCACTTTACCTCTACAATAACCCAATCAACAAGTTCGTAGCAGGATTCATCGGAACACCTCCAATGAACTTCTTGACTGTAAAAGTTCTTGAAAAGAACGGAAAAATTGTTTGTGATGAAGGTTCTTTCGAAATCACACCAACAGACGAACAGGCTAAATCTTTGAAAGCATACGTAGGAAAAGAAGTTTCTTTCGGTATCCGTCCAGAAGACTTGACATACGTAGACAAGCCAGCTGCTAAAGATGATATGCAGATGAAGATTACTAACAAGGAACCACTTGGTGCTGAAACACACTTGTACCTCGTTTCTAACAAGGGACAGTCAATCATCGCTAAGACAACAGCTTCTGCTGATTTCCGCTTAGGAGATTCAGTAAACGTTGTTCCTAACATGGAAAAAGCTAAGTTCTTCTCTCTCGACGAAGGCGAAGTTAATATCTGTGATACAATCGAAAAGAAATGGTAATTTGACCTAATAACGGTAAATTATTAGAATAAAGGTGCATCTTAAAAAAGGTGCACCTTTTTTTTTGTTTAAAAAAATCGCAGAGAGTAAAAAAAATAGGGGATATTCTATGAAAAAAATTTTAGGTATTGCTACTGCACTATTGCTTTGTTCAGCAACAACATTTGCTCAGGTTCTTCCTGCTTCTGGTATTCAAAATACTGTTTCTGCTTCTTTTGGTCTTCCTTTGGATAATGTAAATAACGCAAATCGTGAAGGTGTTCGTTTTTATGGCCTTTTGGACACTTTGCAGGCTCGTTTTGACATTTCTGTTTTTACAGTAGAAGGAATGTTAAACTGGGGAGCTTTATGCTGGAACCCTGTAGATGCAAAGTTTAATACTTTTAAGATTACTAACACAGAAATTACACCTTACTGGTATACAAACCATTGGTCACAAGGAGGATGGTGGACTAGTGGAAATACTGCCAGCTATTATGTTAATTTTTTGATGCACCCATTTAAAGGCGTTGATTTAGGTATGGGAACACGTTTGGATTGGGTAGTTGGACCTGCTCCATCATCATACGGTCATTACTGGGAACCTTATGCTCATATTGTACAAGGTGGATTAAAAGATGCTGCTCCTGGTGATGCGGACGTTGTAGGTTATACTTACTATGCAAATAATTATACTTCATGGTATGCAGGTAATACACGTGCTTCTTTAGCTGCCCGCTACTGCTATAAAGATATCCTCGAAATTGGTCTTGCGCTTCCAAGTGGTGTTACAGTTTCTACACCAGCTTTTAATGCAGGTTTTAAACTTCATCCTCTTGATATGTTTACAATTGCTATTGCTTGTGACGGAATTGTTCAGAATACAGTAAACCTTTATACAGGACTTAATTTTGATTTTGATGTAATCATTCTTGATGCATGGCTTGGTTTGAATATGCGTGGTGATGGAAACACACTTTTCCCAAATACTCAAAATGCCGGCCGTTGGGGTACAGGTGCTGCAATTACTTTGTCTATTTCACAAATTGGACTTACTTTACGTCCAGAAGTTGGTTTTACATTCTATAATTATGCAGATTATTCAAATGCATGGTATCTTGGTGGTAGACTTGATTGGGCTGTTGGAAAACAGTTTGTATTTGGTGCCTGGTCATCAATTGCATTTGGTGCAGAAAACATAAACTGGCATAATGTTGATTCTCCAGTTTATAAGGCAACTTGCAATTGGAATGGTGGTAGTATTTTTGATATTCGTCCAGATATTACATTTATTTTAGATAAACATCATTCTTTTACAGTCTTCTTTGATTATCAGAATAGAAAACTTTACAACAATACAATTTACGATGTTTGGGCTTCTGGTTTATACTGGACTTACAAACTCTAACCTAATTATTCTTTACTGAATTATTCAAGTAATTTAGCAAAAGCTCACTTTCTTAGAGAAAAGCTTCTTGTAAGAAGGTGGGCTTTTTTTGTATATTTAATCATCATGACAAAGAATTCTCTCGTTTTATATAAAAGTACTGTAGCTATTGTCCTTAATCAGGATGGCGATAAATATCAGATAAAATTTTGTTCACAACCGGCAAGCCCTGGCGGAAAAAAGGCTGTTTATGGGGAACAGAAAGTTCGCGAAAAGGATGTAGTTCTTTTGCATGAAGGTCCTGTTTCTTCTTTGGAAAACGTCCTTTCTTTTTGCGATGAAAAAATACCCGATCAACTTAATGAAACTTATGAACTTTTGATGTCTGATGAAGGAACTGCTTCTGAAGCTATTAGTATTTCAGATCTTGCTGAATATGCCAGAGGTGAATGGAATGCGGATCACGCATGGGCTTTTTATTCAGCTCTTAGTAAAGATGTTCATTTTGAACTTTCTACTGAAGAATATAAAAACGGAAAATTGTTTTTTACTCTGCGTACCCAAGAAGAAATTGACTCTATAAATCAGAAAAATTATGAGAAGGAACATGAGGCTGAAATTCGAACTGCCTTTATCACCCGTCTTAAAAATAAAAAACTTGATTTACCTGCGGATGCAAAATATATGGGAGAAGTTGAAGCTTATGCCCTTAATAAAACTGATAAATGTAAAACTATGGCAGAAGCAGGCTTTAGTCAGACTCCCGAAAAGGCTCATCAGCTTTTGATTGATACCGGCATTTGGGATATTACAAAAAATCCTTATCCTACACGCTTTGGTTTTAGTTTTGAATCTGCCAGAGAACAGTTGGGGGCCATGCCGGAAGAAGAAAGAATGGATATTCCAGGTTTTGCCTATGCAATTGATAGCGAACATTCCACCGACCCTGATGATGCAGTTGCGTTTGATGGAGAATATCTTTGGGTTCATATTGCAGATCCTGCAAGTTCAGTTTTGCCTGATTCTTCTATTGATATTGCAGCAAGGGGAAGGGGAACAACCCTTTATATTCCAGAAGGAGCTTCCCGAATGCTGGCAGAATCTTGTCTGGAAGATTATGCCCTTGGACTTAAAGAAAAATCTTCGGCTTTATCATTTAGAATTAAACTTGATGAAAACAGTCAGATTGAAGATTGTTCGGTTTTTAAAACTCATGTAAATGTAAAGCGTTTGACTTACAAGCAGGCAGAAGAACAGAAAGAATCTGCAGAATTAAAACCTTTGTTTGAACTTGCCAGAAAAAACAAGGCTCGTCGTGAAGCAAATGGAGCTGTAACTATTCAGATGCCGGAAGTTGATATTTCGGTTGATAAGGAAAGTAAAAAAGTTACTGTAGAACCGGATGTAAAATACGAAAGTAATGATATGATTGCGGAATGTATGATTCTGGCTGGAGAAGGTGCTGCTCGTTTTGCCTTTAAAAATCAGATACCATTTCCTTTTGTTAGTCAGGAAAGACCTGAATTTCCTGAATCAATTCCAGACGGCTGGGCAGGTTCTTTTGCCAAAATTAAGTGCATGCGAAAACGTTCTGTAGGAATTACTCCTGCTCCTCATGCGGGCCTTGGAGTTTCTTTCTACAGTCAGGTAACATCACCACTTCGTCGTTACAGCGATTTAATTGCTCACCAGCAGCTCAGAGCTTTTATTGCTGGTGGGCATGTGCTTGGTAAAGATGAAATGCTGGAAAGAGTTGCTGCCGGAGATGCCGCTTCTATTGCCGCTAAAAAAGCATCCCGCTTGAGTGATACACACTGGAAACTTGTTTATCTTTTGCAAAATCCAGAAAAAACATATCAGGGTTTTTGTATTGACCGCCGAGGAAACGATGCTCTCTTCTTAATTCCTGAACTGGATATGCAGACAACCATGAAGGGTTTTTCTTCTGCTGAATTAAATCAGGAAGTTACTTTAAAAATGGATAGAGTAGATATTCCAAATCAAAATGTTCAGTTCTTAGTTGTTAGTAACTAGGCTTTTTAGAAGAAAATTAAGAAGAATAGGGCAAAAAAAATAGTTCTTCCCCATAAGTTTGAAAATCACTATAATTTCTCTTAATTAATTATTTCTAAAAGGAACGTTCTATGATAGTAATGAAATTCGGCGGCTCGTCAGTCGCAAACGCAGAAAGAATTAAGCATGTAGCTTCTATTATAAAGGCTTATCAGGATAAACGTCCGGTTGTTGTTTTATCTGCAATGGGAGACACAACTGACCATCTTTTAGAGGCTGCTGATAAGGCTGTGCTTGGTGAAGTTGATGTAGCTGGGGTTGCAAAACTCCATGAAGATACTGCGGCAGAACTTGGAATTAAAATTGAAACAATCCAGGCTCTTTTGACTGAGTTAAAACAGTTATTAACCGGTATTTCAATGCTTAAAGAAATTAGTAAACGTTCAAGAGATTATCTTGTTTCTTTTGGTGAAAGAATGTCAGTCAGAATGATGGCTGCCTTCCTTGAATCACAGGGAATTCCTGCTAAATTTTACGATGCCTGGGATATTGGAATTGTTTCAGATTCAAATTATATGTCAGCAGAACTTCTTGAAGAAGTTTGGGATAACATTCCACAGCATCTGAGTGCCTATAAAAATGCCGAAAATGATGAAATTCCAATCGTTACAGGCTTTATTGCAAAAGATAAAAAAGGAAATATTACAACTTTAGGACGCGGCGGTTCCGACCTTACTGCAACTATGATTGGTGCTGCAATGCGTGCTGAAGAAGTTCAGACCTGGAAGGATGTAGATGGTATTCTTACTACTGATCCACGTGTCGTAAAAGAGGCTAAACCAGTTCCAGAAGTAACTTACGAAGAAGCTCAGGAACTTGCTATGTTCGGGGCACAGGTTCTTCATCCTCGTTCAATGCTTCCAGTTAGAAAGACAGGTACTCCAGTTCGTGTAAAGAACTCTTACAATATTACAAGTCCTGGTTCTATCATTGTTGAAAAACATACAGGAAAAGTACCTCCAGTTTGTGCAATTACTACTGTAAAACACATCACAGTTATTGATATCGTTTCTTCCAGAATGCTTGGTGCCGCTGGTTTCCTTGCTCATATTTTTAATAACTTCCTTAAGTGGAATATCAGTATTGATGTTATTGCCACTTCAGAAGTTTCAGTTTCTCTTACAGTTAATACTAAGGCAGATCTTTCTGGTCTTATTGCAGATTTGGAACAGGCTAGTCAGGTTACAGTTCGTAAGGATAAAGCAATTGTTACAATCATTTGTGATGCCGCTCATTCATCTGCAATTCTTGCTTCTGGTTTTGACTCACTCGCTGATGAAGGAATAAACGTTCAGATGATTTCTCAGGGTGCAAGTAAAGTAAACATCAGTATGATTGTAGATGATGAAGAGGCAGAAAGAACTGTTCAGATTTTACACAGTGCATATTTTAGTTAATTTTTTATTATAAAAATGAGTGTGGAGGATAAACCCGTTATGAAAATCGCATTAGTTGGATATGGAAAAATGGGTCATATGATTGAGCAGTGTGCTCTTCGTGATGGCCATGAAGTAGTTGTTACAATTGATACAATGGCAGATGATGCAAAAGTAAAAGTTGCTGCTGGTGATGGTGCGGCTGTAGCTCGTGCGGTTAAATCTTCCGGTGCAGAAGGAATTATTGAGTTCACTCATCCATCTGCAGTTATAGAAAATATTAAGGCCTTGCTTCCACTAGGACTTCCTCTTGTAGTAGGAACAACTGGTTGGAACGATAAGCACGAAGAAATTGCCAAGTATGCAAATGAAGTTGGCGGTACAATTATGACTGCCGGTAATTTTTCTATCGGCGTAAATATGTTCTATAAAATTGTAGAAGAAGCTGCAAAAATTATGTCTGACTATTCAGAATACGATGTTGCTACTTGGGAAGCTCACCATAATCAAAAGGCCGATTCTCCATCTGGCACAGCCTTGGAAATTGCCCGTAGAGTAATGCTTGGTAATAAAAATAAAACAGAGATGGTTTTTGATGCCTTCCACGAAAGACCAAAGGCTAATCAGTTGCATGTAAGTTCTACCCGCTGTGGAAATATTCCTGGAACTCATAAAGTGTTCTTTGATGGAACTGCAGATACAATTGAACTTACACATACTGCTAGAAGCCGCGAAGGTTTTGCTGTTGGTGCTGTAAAATCACTTGCAAAGCTTGATTCTGCTCTTAAGTCTGGAAAACTGGCAAAGGGTAATTTATACGGCTGGGACGATTTGTTTTAATTTTAAAGTAAAGTCTTGTTTTTTGGAGAAGGACTGATTTAGGAAAGTTTATTTTTCCTTATCAGTCCTTTTTTTGAGCATTAATTATTTCATCAGTATTACGTTAGAGAATGTGATTAGGGCTTGAGCAAGTGTAATCATTATCAAATTAATGGTCTTGCTGTACTTAAAGTGGTACTTCGAATAATCAAGAATATAAAAGATTATGTGGGCTAAAGTCATGCTTGTACCAATAAATAAGAGACATGAGGGAAGTCCAAAATTGTAACAAAGCCTGATTAAGGAACTAAAGTGTAAAATTATTCCAATTGCAAGAGTAAGCAGGAACATGAGGTATTCATAAAGTTTTTGTTTGCCTGTTAATATTAAAATATAAATGCTTCCTGCTATGTAAATTATGCTTGCAAGAATAGAAATCCATTTTGAAAAAGAATAAATGTAAAAGGTTGATTTATAGAGTTCCATCCAGCCTAAAAGAGTAACAAGGAAGGATATTCTAAAAAAAATGCGTAAAGATCTTTTGTGTTCGTATATAAAAAGAATTTCTGTAAGAGTTGCAAGGGTTGTTGTTGTAATAGTTGTTAAAATTGTATGACGTGAATCAGGAAGTTCATTATATAAAAAACTAATGCTTAGAGCTGCAATAAAAGGCATCATACATGCTGCAGAGATTTTTTTTATGATGGTCCATTTTTTTATGGAAGAAACTATGTAAATTGCAATTGAAATTATAGAAAAAGAAAGAAAAATCCAGTTTGAAATAGTCATATAAAATCCTTAATTCATATTAACATAGTAAAAACATTATTAAAAGACACTCTATATTGTAAAACATAAGAAAAAGTGGAATTGAATTTTTGATAGGTATAATCTATAATTCCCACAATTAGAATCGGGATAAAATTTTCGATTTTTTTAAAGATACTTTTTATAAGGATTGATATATGACAATTACTGAAATGCTTGGTCAGAGCGGACTACTGACTTTGCTTGGTATGAGTGTTGTTTTCAGCTTTATCATTATTCTTATTTTGTGCATGAAGTTGCTTCACGTAATTCTTCATGCTTTTAAGTTGGATAAGGAAGAACCTGCTAAAACAACAACTCCAGTGGCTTCAACTCCAGTTCAGCAGACTGGAAATGATGGTGCAATCATTGCGGCAATCGCTGCTGCCGTTCATGACAAGACATTAAAATCGTAATTTAGGAGAATATAAAAGATGGCTAAAGTTGGAATTACAGAACTGGCAATTCGTGATGCTCATCAGAGTCTTCACGCAACACGTATGACTACAGCAGATATGCTTCCAATCTGCGACAAACTTGATAAAGTTGGTTATAAATATATCGAAGGATGGGGAGGAGCTACTTATGACTCTTGTATCCGCTTCCTTAATGAAGATCCTTGGGATCGTCTTCGCAAGCTTCATGCAGCACTTCCAAATAACAAAATCATGATGCTTCTTCGTGCTCAGAACCTTCTTGGTTACAAGCACTATGCTGATGATGTAGTAGAAAAATTTGTTGCTACAGCTGCAAAAAATGGTATCGGATGTTTCCGTATCTTCGATGCATGTAACGATCCGCGTAATATGGAATGTGCTACAAAGGCTGCTAAAAAATCTGGAGTTGATGTTCAGATGGCTATTTCTTATGCCGTAACTCCATTCCACACAAACGAAAAATATGCAGAACTTGCTAAGACTTATGCAGACTTTGGTGCAGATTCTATCTGTATTAAAGATATGTCTGGTCTTTTAAAACCATACGATGCTTATGACCTCGTACAGAAAATCAAGGCTAAGGTAGATCTTCCTATAGAAATCCACTCACACGCTACAACAGGTCTTTCTGTTGCAACACTTTTGAAAGCTGCTGAAGCAGGGGCTGACTGGCTTGATACTGCAATTTCTTCTATGTCTATGGGTACTTCTCATTCGCCAACAGAAACTGTAGTAGAAATGCTCAAAGGTACAGATATGGATACTGGCCTTGATACAAAGCTTCTTCTTGAAATTGCAGCTTACTTCCGTGAAGTTCGTAAACATTACTCTTCACTTGAATCAGCTTTCCTTGGTGCTGATACACGTATCCTTCTTTCTCAGGTTCCAGGTGGAATGCTCTCTAACCTTGAAAGCCAGCTTAAACAGCAGAATGCAGGCGATAAGATGGATGCAGTTCTTGAAGAACTTCCAAAAGTTCACAAGGCTGCAGGTTACGTTCCTCTTGTAACTCCAACTTCTCAGATTGTTGGTACACAGGCTGTTATGAACGTTCTTATGGGACCTTACAAAGTAATGACTCAGGACTTCCGTAACCTTATCACTGGTAAGTTTGGTAAACTTCCTACAGATGCAGATCCAGAACTTGTTAAGAAAGCTCTTGAACAGAATCATATGGATGCAGTTGTTACATGCCGTCCTGCAGATCTTATTGAACCTGAATGGGACAAAATGGTTGAAGAAGCAAAGAAGGCTGGTGGTGACGGTTCAGATGAAGATGTTCTCACTTATGCAATGTTCCCTAATGTTGCTCCAAAATTCTTTGCTGAACGTTCTAAGGGACCAGTTGATGCCGCTTCTACATTTGCTAAGAAAGAAGTTGCAGTTGCTCCTGCTAAAGAAAATAAGGGCGGTTCATATACAATCAATGTAAACGGTACTGCTTATAATGTTACAACAGGACCTGCTGGCGATTCTATGTCAGTAAATGTAAATGGAACTGCTTATAATGTTACATTCGGTGCTCCTGCAGTTTCTGCAAGCAACACTACAGCCCCTGCTAGTGCTCCAGTAGCTGTTAGTGGTGGAAAGCCAGTTCCTTCACCTGTTGCAGGTACTTTACTCCGCCATGCTGTTGCTCCTGGTTCACAGGTTAAAAAAGGTGATACAGTAATTATTATTGAATCTATGAAGATGGAACTTGAAGTAAAAGCTCCAGAAGCAGGAACTATTAATTTTACAGTTCAGCCAGGAACTCAGGTTCAGGCAGGACAGACTCTTGCTACTTTGGGTGGTGCTCCAGTTGCAGCTCCTGCTTCTGTTGCTCCAGCTCCAAAACCAGCTCCTGCCGCTCCTGCACCAAGTGCTGCTCCAGTAGCTAGTGGTTCAGGAACACCCGTAACCGCTCCTGTAGCTGGTACACTTCTTCGTTATGCTGTAGCAGAAGGTACATCTGTAAAAGCTGATACAACAGTAATTATTGTTGAATCTATGAAAATGGAATTGGAAATTAAAGCTGGTGCTGCTGGTAAAGTTCATTTTGTAGCAGCTGCTGGTTCTCAGATTGCACAGGGTGCAACTCTTGCGGAGATTCAGTAATGGAAACAGAATTAAATAAAAAGAATGATAAATATAAGACATTCAGAACATGTTCAATCATTTGTTTGATAGCTCTTGTTCTTTCATTTGCTGGTTGTGGTATTGGTGATTCTAAATCATCTTCATCAACTAGTCATGGACAGACAATTGTAAAAGGTTCTGAAAATATTCCTAAAATTTCTGTAGGACAGTTCTTTGAAAATATTGGTAAAAATACTGGTATTTATAAGATTTTCCATACAGAAACAGCAGAAGAAATTGCTGAAGAAAAAGCAGAAGAAGCTGTAAAAGAAGCTGCCGCTGCAGTAGATCCTTTTGCAGGTAAAAAAGCTCCTGGCTGGCAGTCATTCCTTATGATGGCAATAGGTTTCTTAATTGTTTACCTTGGAGCTGCAAAAGGTTTTGAACCTCTTCTTCTTATTCCAATTGGATTTGGTACAATTCTTGTAAATATTCCAGGAGCTGGAATGGGTACAGGACCTGACGGAATGTTGCACATTATCTATAAAGCAGGTGTTGGAAACGAATTCTTCCCAATGCTTATTTTTATGGGTATTGGTGCTATGACAGACTTTGGTCCTCTTATTGCTAACCCTAAAATGGCTTTGCTTGGTGGTGCTGCTCAGCTTGGTGTATTTGCTACACTCTTTGGTGTTGCACTTTTGAATTATATTCCAGGAATTGATTATACAATGAAGCAGGCTGCTGCAATTGCTATTATTGGTGGTGCAGATGGTCCTACATCAATTTACGTTTCTGCAAAACTTGCTCCAGAAATGATGGCTGTAATTGCCGTAGCTGCTTATTCTTACATGGCTTTAGTACCAATGATTCAGCCTCCAATTATGAAGCTTCTTACAAGTAAGAAAGAACGTCAGATTAAGATGAAACAGCTTCGTCCTGTATCAAAAACAGAAAAAATCCTTTTCCCTATGATGCTTCTTATTGTTACTGCATTACTTCTTCCAACTGCAGCTCCTCTTATTGGTATGCTTGCATTCGGTAACTTTGTAAAACAGTGTGGCGTTGTAGAAAGGCTTTCCAAGACAATGGAAAATGAACTGATGAATATCGTTTCAATTCTTCTTTCTCTTGGAGTAGGTTCTCAGATGACTCCAGAAAAGATTATGAACTTGAATTCATTGGGAATTATTCTCCTTGGTTTGCTTGCTTTTGCAATTGCTACTGCTGGTGGACTTTTGATGGCAAAATTGATGAACCTCTTCCTTAAAGAAAAGATTAATCCGCTTATCGGTTCGGCTGGTGTATCAGCAGTTCCAATGGCAGCCCGTGTAGCAAACAAGGTTGGAATGTCAGAAGACCCTACAAACTTCCTTTTGATGCACGCTATGGGACCAAACGTTTCTGGTGTAATTGGAACTGCAATTGCTGCTGGTGTATTTATTGCAACTTATGGTATGTAACGGTCAGCAATCAGGGCAAATAAATTAATCCGTATCTAAAAGATATCAGGCAGACTTTTTTAAGGTCTGCCTTTTTTTTACTCTATTTCATTTTATTTATAATATTTTACTTGACGTAATACTATATAATATATAATATATAGATATAAACAATATTATAACTTAGGAGGGGGTACAAACATTGTCTGCAAGTTGGTGCAGCCAATGTTTGTTGCAAGTTTCAAAATGTTATTTTGATACTTGTTTATATACTGCACATTCTCACTACGTTACGAATGTGCATAAAAAATCATTCTCAAATCTGAAGATTTGTTCATGATTTTTTAGGAGGTGTGCATGGTTTTTACAGCGGGCTCTGCACTTTTGGATGCTGTGGTTCTGTCTGTAGTTAGTCAGGAAGGAACTTATGGCTACAAAATAACGCAGGATGTCCGGAAAATAATGGATGTTTCTGAAAGTACTTTGTATCCAGTTTTACGAAGGCTTCAGAAGGATAATTGTTTGGAAACATATGATGTCGAGTTCCAGGGTAGAAATCGTCGTTATTATAAAATTACTTCAAACGGAATGATTTTACTGGATAAATATAGAAGTGAATGGGTTACCTTCAGAAAAGGGGTAAATGAAATATTAATGGGAGAAAGTAAGTAATGAATAGGGATGAATACATAAAACAATTGGAAAACAATCTTTTGTCACTCACAGAAAATGAAAAAGCTGAAGCTGTACAATATTACTCAGACTATTTTGATGAAGCAAATGATGATCAAAAAGTGATTGAAGAACTTGGGAGTCCAGAAGAGCTTGCCAAGACAATTACAGAAAAGTTTGCAAATGCCCTTGTTGGTGCAAATAAAAATAAATCCGAAGAAAAGGATGATGATGAAAAGAAATTTTCTCAATCATCTGCACAGGCTTTGTATTATGATTTTGATCAGGATTCTGTAAAAAATCTTTACCTGAGTTTTTCTACTGCCGAAGTTGTTATTATTTCTGGAAGTAAATATGCCGTAGAAAGTCGTGGTATTGAAAGTCAGGCTTTGAATTGTCATCTTTCTAATGATGGAACTCTTACAATAAATAATTCAAAACGCCTGAATTTTAATTTCTGGAGTCATGACAGAAGTAGAAGAGTTGTTCCTAGAATCCTTGTTACCATTCCAAATAAGGCAAAACTTGAAAAATTTCAGATTATGATTGGTGCCGGTAATTGTATAACTAAAAATATTAATTTCACTTGCTCAAAAGGAAATATTGAAGTTGGTGCCGGTAATTTAGTCATAGGATCGGTTGAAGGTGGCAAAATAGACTTTAGATGTGGAATGGGAAATCTTACATTTGAAGGAATCTTAAAAGGTAATTCAAATATTGACTGTGGAATGGGAAGTGTAAAACTTAATCTAAAAGGCAATCCTGCAGATTACTCTTACGATATTAAACTTGGTCTAGGAGATTTTAAGTTTAATAACGAAAAGAAAAGTGGCGTTTGTAAGATTTTTAATAATCAAGTAAAAGAAAATCATCTTTCTGTAAATTGCGGAATGGGTAGTGTAAATATTCAGATTAACTAAAAACGAAAAGGAGAGCATATGAACATGAAAAAGAAATTATACAAATCTAGAAAAAACAGAATAATTGGTGGAGTTTGTGCAGGTCTTGCAGACTATTTTAATGTAGATCCAACTATTGTAAGAGTTATTTCTGTCCTGCTTGGCTGTTTAAAAGGTACAGGTCTCCTTATATATCTTGTATTGTGGATTATTATGCCATACAACGAAAACGAAGATATGTATGAAGATGATGATGTAGAAAATCTTAAGAGTGCAAATATTAATGATGAGGACAAAAAATCTTCATCAAAAAACAAAGAGCAGAATTCTTCTAAAAAAGAAGGTATGCATAGCGATCAGGAGTTTAATGATTATTTTCAAAAATAAATTAAGTAAATAAAAGTAATTTTTTAAGTAGTTTTTCCTATGTCTTATAAAAGAACCTATGGTAAAATAGGAATACTATGGTAGGAATAAAAATTAATAAAACTGTTCGAAACGTAATTATTACAATTCTTGTTATTGTTCTAATTTTTGTCGTTTCAAGTCTTATTCCAGAAAAAAACTTTAGTGAGAAGTATGAAGGATATGATTTAGTCACATCCATAGGAGCTACTTCTTCTACAAAAACTTATTCTGAATACATGCAGGAGCATAAAAATGCTAAAACACCTGCTGTATCAGTTTCAGTTGATGTAGCTGCTTTTGACAAAGCTAATTCGTATGGCACAGAAGCAAAAAGTGATTATTATGGAAAAGATGTGGTTGTTACCGAAGATCGTTCTTCTGTAACTTGGTATGTTGATGTTCCACAGGCTGGATTCTACAACATTTCAATGGAATATATTGCTATTCCATCAAGAAATGTAAATATGGAAAGAATTCTTTACATCAATGATGAAATGCCTTTTAATGGAGCAGATATCCTTTCTTTCTTCCGTTTATGGAAAGATGGTGGCCCTGTAAAATTTGATAACCAGGGAAATAGCATTCGTCCTTCTCAGGTTGAATTCTTTGAGTATCAGAATGTCCTCTTTAAGAGTGACCTTGGATATGAAGTAGAACCATATCGTTTCTATTTTAAAAAGGGACAGAACAAAATTACATTGGAATCAACAAATGAACCAATGGCAATTTCTGCTTTATCACTTGTTCCTGTAAAAAAATACGATACTTATGAACAATATTTGGCTAAACAGAAATCTAAGCCTGAAAATGATAAATCAACAGGCGTTTCAATAAAGATTCAGGGAGAAGACTCTGTTAGACGTTCTGATCCTTCTTTGTTTGCTCGTTATGACCGCTCTTCAGCAACAACTGAACCTCATAGCGTTACTAAAACAATCTTGAACTATACTGGCGGCGATTCTTGGAAGTCTCCAGGACAGTGGATTGAATGGGAAATGGAAGTTCCTGAAGATGGCTGGTATACAATTTCTATAAAAGGTCGTCAGTTCTATCAGCGTGGATATATAGCTTGTCGTTCTGTATATATTGATGGAGAAATTCCAGTAGATACTCTTAAATCTGTTGGTTTTGATTACAGTTCAGACTGGTCACTTGTAACTCTTAAAGATGAAAATAAGGTGCCATACAAGTTCCATTTTACAAAAGGTAAACATACAATCCGTCTTGAAGTAACACTTGGTGATATTGGTGCTGTAATTAACGATTTACAGGACAGTATTTTCCGTTTGAATATTATTTATCGTACAATTCTTGTTTTGACTGGTACAAATCCAGATCAGTTCCGTGATTACAAGATTGATAAAGTTTATCCAAATGAAGTAGAAGCAATGATGCTTGAAAGTCGTCGACTTTACCAACAGGTAGATAACTTTGTAGCTCTTACTGGTGAAAAATCAGATAAAATTGCTCCAGCAGAAACACTTGCTATTCAGCTTGAACAGTTCTACAAACGCCCAGATAAAATTACAAAGGCTTTCCAGAACTTTAAGGATAATATTACATCTCTTGGTTCTTCATTACTTTCAATGACAGAATCAAAACTTGATATTGATTATATCCTTGTTCAGAGTGCAAATGACAAAATTAAGTCTATTAAACCAAACTTCTTTAAGAATGCTGGACACGAACTTGCATCATTTACATCATCATTCTTTGTAGACTCTACAAATCTTGGTAACGTCTATGAAGAAGATGCAGATCATGTAATTGAAGTATGGATTGTAACAGGTCGAGATCAGAGCCAGATTTTGAAGAATATGGTTGATGATTCTTTCTCCCCACAGACAGGAATTAACGTAAACGTAAAACTTATCAATATTAATGCCTTGCTTACTGCTGTTGTTGCAGGAAATGGTCCTGATATTGTAATTTCCGCTTATTCTCGTGCACCTGTAGATTATGCTCTCCGTAATGCGGTTGTAGATTTACATCGTTTTGCTGACTGTGATGAAGTTCTTAAGAATTTCAAACCAAGTGCTTATGAACCATATGAATATAATAATGGTCTTTATGCACTCCCAGAAACAGAAACTTTCAATCTTCTTTTCTATAGAAAGGATATTCTTGAACAGTTAGGTCTTGAAGTTCCTCAAACTTGGGAAGATTTAGTAAATATTCTTCCAACTCTCCAGGGTAATAACCTTGATGTTGGTATTCCTTATCCAACACTTCTTACTGCAGAAACTGATATCTTGAATTATTATTCAATGGTTTATCAGCGTGGTGGTTCTGTTTATAACGAAAAGGGTACTAAAACAGTTATTGATAGTGAAGAAGGAATTGGAGCATTTAAGCTCTATACAAGCTTCTACAATAGTTATGGATTACCTCAGATTTTCGACTTCTTAAGCCGTTTCCGTACTGGAGAAATGCCTATTGGAATTCAGAATTATACAGCATATAACACCTTGTCTGTATCTGCTCCTGAAATTCGCGGTCTTTGGGACTTTACATATCTCCCAGGAACTATTCAGGAAGATGGAAGTATAAATCGTTCAAATGTTGCTAGTACAGTTTGTACAATGATGATTAAGAAGGGTATGGATTTATCTGACCTTGCAGATTCAGATGAATTTGCAAATCTTTCTTATGATTCTGTATATGCTCAGAAAATTGCCGATGAAATTGCTCCAAAAGTTGATGAAAAAACATTTGCCAAGATTATGAAAAATGAAGAGCGAATGAGCGATTCTTGGGAATTTATGAAATGGTGGGCTTCTACAGATACTCAGGTTCGTTTTGGTCGTGAACTTGAAGCTATCTTGGGTTCATCAGGACGTTATGCTACAGCCAATGTTGAAGCATTAAAACAACTGGCATGGAATTCTCGCCAGATTGAAATCCTTGAAAAATCTCTTGATGAAAGTATTGGTGTTCCTGAAGTTCCAGGAAGTTACTATACAGCTCGTCACGTTGTAAACGGAATCCGTAAAGTTTGTAACGAAAAAGAAGAACCAAGAGAAACACTTATCGACTATACTCGCAAAGTTAATGAAGAGTTGACTCGTAAACGTCAGGAATTCAATCTTCCTGTTGAGGAGTAAATTATGAGTGAAATGTGGACTAAATATATTGATAAAAAGAAACTTGCACTTTCTGATACAGCGCATAGAGCAAAAACAATGAAATTTTGCTACTTGTTCTTGTTACCATATGCAATTTTGTTTATTACATTTAATGTTTTGCCAATGATCACTTCAATTTATTACAGTTTTACAAACTTTAATATTTTGGAGAAACCAGATTTCATTGGTGCAAGAAACTATATAAATCTCTTTCTTCAGGATGAAGTATTCCAGACTGCTGTAAAGAATACTTTCCTTGTAGCAGTTATTACTGGTCCTGTTGGATATATTATGGCCTTCCTTTTTGCCTGGCTTATTAATGAACTTCCAAATAAGATTCGTACTATAGTAGTATTGTTCTTTTATGTTCCATCTATTGCTGGTCAGGGCTATATGATTTTTAAGACTGTGTTCAATGATGACCGTTACGGTTGGGCAAATGCCTGGTTAATTAGATTAGGCTTTATAGACCAGCCAATTACCTTCCTTACAAATCCGCAATATGTAATGAAGGTTGTTATTCCTATTATTTTGTGGATGTCATTGGGTACAGGATTCCTTTCTTTTGTTGCAGGTTTGAAAGGTATTGATAAGGCTCAGTATGAAGCCGGTTATATTGATGGTATCCAGAACCGCTGGCAGGAATTGTGGTACATCACACTTCCTAACATGAAGCCAATGCTTTTGTTCGGAGCTGTAATGTCTATTACAACTGCATTCAACGTTTGTGATGTTCCTATGAATCTTGCAGGTTATCCATCAACTGACTATTGTGCACGTACAATCGTAACACACTTGTTTGACTATGGTTTCACACGTTATGAAATGGGTTATGCATCTGCAATTGCAACAGTTTTGTTCCTTACAATGATTATTTGTAACAAATTAATTCAGGCTCTCTTGAATAGAGTTGGACACTAATAGGGGAGGTACTGAAAATGAGCAAAAAAAATAAATACTTACAGGATGAACAGGTAATTCATCACTATAAACATAGACGAAAGCCAAACCGTTCAATCGGTGGTGATATTGGAGTTTATATCTTCCTCGCCATCTTCTCGGTTATCATGGTTTTCCCATTGGTATTCAGTATTTCAAGTTCTTTAAAACCTTTGGATGAATTGTTGCGTAACCCTCCAACATTCTTCCCAAGAAACCCAACATTCAGGAACTATTCTGATTTGTTTGTAACATTAAGTCAGTCTTGGGTTCCATTCTCAAGATATGTATTTAATACTCTTTGGGTTACTTTGGTAGGTACTGTAGGTCACGTAATCATTGCTTCAATGGCTGCTTATGTTCTTTCTAAATACAATTTCCCTGGTGGAAACTTATTCTTCAGAATTGCAGTAGTTGCCTTGATGTTCTCAGGTTATGTAACTGGTATTCCAAACTTTATGATTATGAGCCGTCTTCATATTGTTGATACTTATTGGGCTCCTATTCTTCCTGCAATTGGTGCTTCATTAGGTTTGTTCTTAATGAAACAGTTTATGGAAGGCTTCCCAATGTCAATTATTGAAGCTGCTAAGATTGATGGTGCAAACGAATTTCTTATTTTCTGGAAACTCGTAATGCCAAATGTAAAACCAGCTTGGCTTACTATTTCAATCTTTACTATTAATGGATTGTGGAATAACCCACAAACTACAGTTATTTATACAGAAAGTAAGAAGATGATGTCATATGCCTTAAGTCAGATTCAGGCATCTGGTATTGCTCGTACAGGTCAGTATCAGGCAGTAATCGTATTTACAATGGCAGTACCTATCCTCTTCTTTGTTTTCTCACAGAGTCAGATTTTGGAAACAATGGCCACATCTGGACTTAAGGACTAACACTATGAATAGACGAAGATTATTAATTACAATTGCAAGTCTTTTCACTCTCTGTGCAGGACTTTTTGCTGTAGGTGATACCTATATTTATGATGTCTGGAGCAATATTCAAAAATCTCCAGATGTATACCGTGTAGTCGATGTTGTATATTCAGAAGATTTTGGTTTGGACAAGAAATTTTCAGCGCCATCTAATGTTTTCTGTACTAAAGATATGCTTTATATTGTTGACTCTGGTAATAATCGAATTATTGAAGCTCAATATACAGATTCAAAAAAGATTAAATATTTGAGAACAATCGACAGTTTTAAGGCTCCAGAAGGTATTGTAAATACTTTTGCAAATCCAACTGACGTTTTTGTAAATAAAGATGGTTCATTCTTTATTGCAGATAGAGATAACGGTCGTGTTGTTAAACTTGATAAAGATTTAAATTATCTTCTAAGCTTCATCGAACCAAATGATGCAACTTATGAAAAAGGTAAGACTTTCTTGCCAGAAAAAGTTGTAGCCGATGCAAAGGGACGTGCCTATGTTCTGGCTCGTAACGTAAACAAAGGTTTTATTAAGTATGAAGATGATGGAACCTTTACAGGATTTTTTGGAGCTGGTGAAGTAACTTATGATTGGACAGATTATATCTGGAAAAAGTTTGCAACAAGAGCTCAGAGAGACCAGATGGAATCTTTTGTTCCAACAGAATATTCAGGTGCTTATATAGATCCAGAAGGATTTATTTATGCAACTGTAAAAAACTTTAAGCCTTATGAACTTCTTACAGATCAGGCTAAACCAATTCGTCGTTTGAATGCTTTGGGAAATGATATTCTCATTAAAGATGACCTTCCTCCAGTAGGGGATCTTCAGTGGGGTACTTCAGTTGGTTTGGACAGCCCTTCACATTTTAATGATATAACTGTTCTTGAAAACGATATTTACGTAGTTGTTGATGAAAACCGTGGTCGTATATTTGGCTACAACAATCAGGGTTATCTTTTGTATGCATTTAGTAATTCTGGAAATATTGAAGGATTCTTCAGATTGCCAGTTGCTATTGATCATATAAATAGAGATCTTTTTGTTTTGGATCAGACAAATGGTTCTGTAACAATTTTTACACCAACAAACTTCGGAAATATGATTTATGACGCCACTGACTATTATGCAAAGGGTGAATACGATAAATCAGCTGACGAATGGGAGCAGGTTCTTAAGTTAAATGGTAACTACGATCTTGCTTATGAAGGTCTTGGAAAATCTTACCTTAGACAGAATAAGTATAAGGAAGCAATGGAATATTTCAAAACCAAGAGATTTAAGAAGAGCTATTCAAAAGCCTTTATGTACTACAGAAAGGAATGGATTGAAGCTCATCTTGGTGCTGTAATGGTAATATTGTGTATTCTTGTATTTACTCCATTTATTGTTAAGTTTATTAAAAAATTTGTACGGGAGTTGAAATCATTATGAGTTATATAACTAAGAAATTAAGTGCTTTCACAAAGAAAGAAACATATGCCCATTTTTTAAAGACTCTTCGTTATTCTTTATATGTAATTGGACATCCTGCAGATGGATATTGGGATTTGATTCATGCAAAACGTGGATCTTATGCTGCTGCAAATTTTATGATAATTCTTGCTATGCTTACACATGTTTGGAAGTTGCGTTTTACAAGCTTCCTTTTTATCAATGTAAACTGGGAAGAAGTAAACGTAATTATGGAATTTGCAACAATTCTTCTTCCATTGGTAATTTTTGTAATTTGTAACTGGGCTTCTACAACTCTTTTCGATGGTAAAGGTCATTTAGGTGATATTTACATGGGAACGGGTTATGCTTTGACTCCATATTGTTTACTCCAGATTCCAATGATTATTATGAGTAACTTCATTACAAAAGATGAAGGTGCTTTTTACGAAGTGTTAAATACCATTAGTTTTGTATGGGTTATCATTCTGCTCTTTATGGCAATGATGATGATTCATCAATATAGCTTTGGTAAAACACTTTTGTTCACATTTATTACATTATTTGCAATGCTTGTATTTATCTTCATCATGATGCTCTTCTTTAGTTTGATTTCACAGGGTGTTGCATATTTCGTTTCTCTCGTAAGAGAAGTAATTTTCAGATTGAACTGATGAGGCGGGGGAAATAAGTATGGAAAAAGAAATGAAAAATAAACAAAAAAAATCAAAAATGCCAGAAGGATACATTGGAAGACCAAAACCAATGAAAACTAAGACATTTGAATTTCATAAACCAACAACTTCTTTCTATGTAAAATTAGGAATAGCTGCTGTTATTATTGCATTCATTGTCTATATTGTTTTACGCCTTATTAGTGTTTCTTCATATCATCAGCCAGATTTTGAATTCTTTGAATATAATTCAGCTAACTCTTCAAAAGAGTTTGTTTTGGAATCAAAGGGAATAAAATTTGAGCTTAATCCTGAAACAACCCAATTTACTGTGCTTCAGAAAAATACTGGTAAGATTTGGTATTCTAATCCTGTAGGTGCAGATTCAGATCCATTGGCACTTGCAAAAGAAAAGAACAATATGAAATCTCCTATTCTTCTTAAATTTGCAAATGAAAATGGTACGACTGAAGTTTATGACTATTTTTCTAATAGTGTAAAACGAGGTTTCTATAATGTTTCAAAAGAAGGAAACAAAATTAAGGTTGAATATACAATCGGTCAGATGAATCGTGAATATATCATTCCTTTAATGATGTATCAGTCTGATTATGATAAGTGGACAGCTGAAATGCAGAAGTCTGATTTAAATACCATTACGCGTGCTTATCATCATTATTCTTTGGATACTTTAAGTGCTACTGAAAATAAATCAGAAATGATTGCAAAATATCCAAAGTTTAAGTCAGAAGACTTGTATCTCTTGTTCGATAATACTCAGAAATTCATGAAGGAAAAACTTGAGGGTATTTTCTCAAAAGTTGGTTTTACTTATGAAGACTACGAAGAATTAAAAGAACAGTATAAGGAATCTACAGAACAGGAAGTGCCTGCTTTTAATACAACAGTTTTCTATTCGCTTGAAGGTGATGATTTAGTTGTAGAAATTCCGTTTGATGAAATTTCTTATAAGACTATTTATCCTATTACAGAACTTACAGTTTTGCCTTATTTTGGAGCTGGTTCTACTACAGATAAAGGTTCACTTTTTGTTCCTGAGGGTGGTGGAGCTTTAATTAACTTCAATAATGGAAAAACTCGCCAAAACATTTACTATTCCGATGTTTATGGTTGGGATTATGCATCAGATCGTAAGGCTACAATTACTGAAACAAGAGCTGCAATTCCAGTTTTTGGTATTAAATATGAAGATTCAAGTTTTATTTCAATTATCGAAAACGGTGCTTCTTATGCAGGAATAAATGCCGAAGTTGCAGGAAAACTTGGTTCATACAATTATGTAAATGCTGCTTATAAAATGCTCCATAGTGAACGTTATGATATTGCTGCAAGAACAACAAATGCCTTGTATATGTTTGAAGAAAGACTTCCAGAGGGAGAAAAAATTAGACAGGTTTACAAGTTTGTTGACTCTGGTTCTATAGTTGATATGGCTAAGACTTATGGAGATTATCTGTTTGGTAAAAATACAAAAACTGATAATAAAGAAGTTCCTGTAGCTATCGAAATTGTTGGAGCAATTGATAAGGTTCAGCAGATTGCTGGTATGCCAAAAACAAAGCCTTATAAAGTTACAAGTTATTCTGAAGCCGCTGGTATTATCAAAGAAATTGATGATATGGGAATCAAGAATGCAAATATTAAATTAACAGGCTTTATTAATGATGGTGTACGTCAGTCTTATTTTAATAAATTAAAGTTTATTAATCAGCTTGGAGGAAAAGGTAAGTTTAAAAAGTTCCTTAAAGATGTAGAAGGTACATCTGCAAAACTTTATCTTGATGGTGTAATGCAGTTTGCATATCACTCAGGAATTAGCGATGGATTCTTCTATTATTCTACACCAGCTAGATTTGTTAGTGATAAGATTTGTGAATTGTATGAATACTCTGCAATTTGGTATGGAAAGGATGATACAAAAGATACTTATTTCTTATTAAAACCTTCGGCAATCGAAAGTGTATCGAATAAATATATTTCTTCTGTAGAAAAGTATAATCTTGGAGCTTCTTTCAGAGACTTTGGATATCAACTTTCAGCAGATTACAATGAAGATAGACTTGTTAGTAGAGAGGCTGCTAAGAATATCCAGATAAAAGCTTTAGACTCTGTAAAGGAAAAGAATCTTGGTTTAATGATTAATGCTGGTAATGATTACGCCGTTAGACAGGCCGACTTCATCACTAATATGAATCTTCGTGGAAATAAATACGCCATACTTGATGAACAGGTTCCTTTCTATCAGATTGCACTTCACGGTCATAAAAATTATGCAGGTTCAGCTATCAATCTTGGTTCAGAAAAGGATCAGGTTGTTCTCGAATCTGCTGAAACTGGTGCAGGCTTATTCTTCACTTTCATGAAAGCTTCTGAAATTGCAATCCAGGAAACTAATTTTTCTGAATACTATGCAGCCAACTTTGATAATTGGAAAGATAATTTAGCCGCAGTGTACTCAAAATATAATAAGGAAATCTCTAAAGTTTCTAACAGTCAGATTACAGCTTATGAACATCTTACAGAAGAAGTTTCTAAAACAAGCTTCGACAATGGTTATGATATAGTTGTAAACTTCTCTTATGCAGATTACGAAACTCCAGATGGGGTAAAAGTTCCTGCTCGTGATTACAAAGTAGTCAAGGTGGTAAAATAATATGAAAAAGAAAAATGTCGGACTTACAAAACGTAGGGCATTGTATGGATATATCTTTATTTTGCCTTTTATAATTGGACTTGTGTTCTTCATGATTAAGCCTTTATTCCAGTCTTTCCAAATGAGTTTGTCTCAAATTACAATTGGAACAGAGGGATTTACTCAGGATTGGAATAATTTTGCTAATTACAAAAGAGCATTTTTAGTTGATCCTGAATTTAATAGATTGCTTGTAGAAAATGTAACACAGATGATTTACAGATCTCTTGCAACAATCGTTTTCAGTTTCTTCGTTGCTTTACTTTTGAACCAGAAGTTTAAGGGACGTGCTCTTGCTCGTTCAATCTTCTTCCTTACTGTAATTCTTTCATCCGGTGTTCTTGTAGGACTTGAATATAACAATACTATGATGGCACAGTTAAAAGATGCTATTGAAGAAGCTGGTAATGCAAATAGCGTTACAACTGTTCTTGAAGAAATTTTGGTTTCAAATACAGGTGGTATGAACAGCCCAAGCGAAAGAGTTTTCAAAATCCTTTTTGAAATTATCGATTCTATTTATGATGTTGCCATGGCATCTGGTATTCAGATTATTATCTTCCTTTCTGGTTTGCAGAATATTTCTCCAAGTATGTATGAAGCTGCAGAAATGGAAGGTTGTACAGCATGGGAAAGCTTGTGGAAAATTACAGTTCCAATGGTAAGTCCTTTAATGCTTGTATGTTGGGTATATACAGTTGTTGATTTCTTTATGCGTACAGATAATGAAATTATGAAAAAGATTGATGATCAGCTCACAATTCAGTTGAATTTTGGATTCAGTTCGGCTATGTCTTGGGTTTATTTTGCTGTATGTATGGCCTTAATCGGACTAAGTTCTCTTTTAATTTCAAAGGTGGTGTATAACTATGACTAAAAAAGATACAAGATCCTTCTGGGAAAGAAATGAAGCTTCAGGTGGTATGCTTCTTAATGTAACAATGAAGAAGTATGCAATCTCAATTTTTAGAGCAATACTTCTTTTTGGAATGTGCTTTATGATTCTTCAGCCAATCTTAAATAAAATTTCATTAAGTTTTATGGCTGAAAAAGATCTTTATGATACTTCAATCGTAATTATTCCAAAGAACTTTTCTGTAAATAACTGGAAAATTTCTATGTATTTGTTGGATTATACAAAATCTTTAATAAATACAATCTGGGTTTCTCTTTTGGTTTCTGCAATCGAAGTTGTAATGTGTACATTCGTAGGTTATGGTTTCTCAAGATTCCAGTTCCCATTAAAGAGATTCTGGTTCTTCTGTGTAATCCTCCTCATTGTCATTCCTCCTCAGACTTTGTCTACATCTCTGTATTTGCATTTCCGATATTTCAAGTTCTTTGGAGCAACATTCAATCTTAAAGGTACTATGTTACCTTATATAATGATGTGTTTTACTTGTATGGGATTAAAGAATGGACTCTATATCTTTATGATTCGACAGTACTATCTAGGTTTTCCATTTGAACTGGAAGAGGCTGCATATGTTGATGGATGTGGACCATTTGCAACATTCTTTAGAATTATGGTTCCAGGTGCAAAACCAATTATTACTTCTTGTTTCCTCTTCTCTTTCGTATGGCAGTGGACAGACAGCTTCTATTCAAACCTTTTCCTTGGAAAGATTCAGTTGCTGGCAAGACAGGTAATTGGTCTTACAGATAAATTGAGTATTTATCTTAGCCGTGCTCGTGGAGGTGGTAACGTATCTGTTCCTCCAGCTTTAGCAGGTGCTATGAACTCAACATCTGTATTACTCATCGTTATTCCATTAATTATTCTCTATTTGTTCTGTCAGAGAATGTTTGTTGAAAGCTTAGCTTCAACTGGTGTTAAGATGTAACTTAAATTTACTTAAATTACGCTTTATTTAAAAATAAAATTTGCTTTTAAAAAAAGTGTGATATAATAAGTTTAATTGATAAAAAACTAAAGTCAGTTGGTAGGCTGACAAGAAAAAAAGGAGTAATTATGAAAAAGATTGCAATTGTCGTAATGATGTTAGCTGTTGTTTGCTCATCAGTATTTGCAAAACCAAAGAAAGCTAAGAAAGCTAAAAAAGCTGCTAAGGGAGCTGCTACATACCAGGATTACGTAGCAGAAATCGATCCTTCTACAGGAAAAGTTTGGGACTTCGGTGGAATGGAAGTAACAATTTATGACTATTGGTCAAATCCAGATGCACCAGCAAACTCAAAGACTGAAGAAGATCAGAGAGCATTCCGTGCTTGGTTGGAACAGACATACAACTATAAGTGTGTTCAGAGAGACCTCGCTGGTTGGGCAGATCATCCAAAAGAGATTACAAACTTTATCATGGCTGGAGATACATCTAAGAAAGTAGCTTACTTAGTAGACGGACGTTCAGCTATTTCTGGTGTTAAAAATAATTTCTGGTACGATGTATCAAAAATTAAGACTGTAGATTTCAAATCATCTAAATGGAATCAGGCTGTAGGTGCTCGTCTTACAGTTGGAAAATCTCAGTACGGATTCCGTGATATTCCTTCTGAACCACGTGAAGGTATCTACTTCAACAAGAGAATTTTGGAAGAAAACGGATATGATCCAGACTATATCTATGATCTTCAGAAGAAAGGTAAGTGGACATGGGATGCATTCGAAAAGATGTGTGCTAAGATGACAAAAGATACAGATAACGATGGTGTTATCGATCAGTATGCTATGTCTTCTTTCTATTCTTCATTCGGTGTTGCAGCTATCGTTTCTAACGGTGATGCTCCAGTTGTAGTAGAAAACGGAAAATATGTTGAACACTTCGGAACAGACAAATCAATGGAAGCTTTGAACTGGGCTTACAATGTATACAGCAAGTATCAGTTGCCACAGGGCGACGGACAGTGGGACTACTGGTTAACAGCATTCATGAATGGTGAAACAGCATTTATGTGTCACCAGGAGTATGCAGCACAGCCAAACGGAACACTTTCTTCTATGAAAGATGACTGGGGATGGGCTTGTTTCCCACTCGGACCAAAATCTAACGGAAAGAACTTCGGTATTGGTGATACACAGATGATGGTTATTCCTTCTATCTATGATGATGCAACAGCTGGAAAGATTGCTAAGATTATCGATCTTTATACAACTCCAGTTCCTGGATATGATGGACCAGATTCATGGAAACAGATGTCTTACTATCAGGGATTCCGTGATGAAAGAGCTTTGGAAGAAACTTCTTACTACATGCTCCAGAATACAACAGAACGTATTGATACACTTATCCCAGACTGGTCAGGAGAGTGGATGTACAATTCAATCTTCCACTCATGGGGTAAAACACCTGCTGAAACATATGAAGCAGAAAAAGGACAGATTCAGGCTTGTTTGGATAACATCAATAAATAAGTTATCATAAATTAGCTTAGTTTTATAAAGGCTGCTGGTAATTTACCAACAGCCTTTTTTTTATTATAATTCTTTTTATGTCAGAACACGGTACTATAACTACAGATAATCACGCAGCATTATGGCATGGACGATTTTTGGAAGGTCCTGATGCAGCTGCTGTAACTTTTGAAACTTCTATCCAAGATGACATGCGCATGGCTATGGTGGATATAGAAGGTTCTATAAATCATGCAAAAATGCTTTCTAAAGTTGGCTTAATCTCAAAAGATGAAGAAAAGCAGATAATAGATGGTCTTAATTCTATAAAAGAAGATTTAATTGCTAGAAAGGATAAAAATGGAAATCCTTTTAATGTTGATATGTCAGCTGAAGATATTCATTCATTTATTGAAGCAACTTTGACTGATAGAATAGGGGAAGCTGGAAAAAAGGTTCATACTGGACGTAGTCGAAATGACCAGATAGCTCTTGATGAAAGACTTTTCCTTCGTCATCAAATAAATATGCTTAAAAATGAAATCAATAAAATGATTTCGGTTCTAGTAAAAATCGCTTCTGAAAATAAAGATAATCTTATTTCTGGTTATACTCACATGCAGCATGCTCAACCTGTAACTTTGGCACATCATGTTTTGGCCTGGGCATGGATGTTCTACCGTGACTATGACAGACTTACAGATGCCTATAAAAGAGTAAATGTTTCTCCAATTGGAGCTTGTGCCTTAGCAGGTTCTGGACTTCCTTTGGATCGTGCATTTGAAGCTGAATTAAATGATTTTCCATTTGCTACAGATAATTCTTTGGATACAGTTTCTGATAGAGATTATTATCTTGAAGTTGCATCTGATTTATCATTAATTCAAATGCACCTTTCTCGTGCATGTGAAGAAATTGTTTATTGGGCAACTGTTGAGTTTGGTTTTGTAGATTTGAGTGAAAAGTGGTCTACAGGATCTTCAATTATGCCACAAAAGAAAAATCCTGACTTTGCTGAATTGATTCGTGGAAAAACTGGTCGTGTTTATGGCGATATGCTTGCTCTTTTTACAATGATGAAGGGACTTCCATTATCATATGATCGTGACTTACAGGAAGATAAGGCAAGTTTCTTCGAAGCTTATGATACAGTAATTTCCAGCGTGAAGATTTTTACAGAAATGGTAAGAACTGCAAAATGGAATACAAAAAAGATGGCTGAGGGCTGTCAGGGTGGTTTCTTAAATGCAACAGATGTTGCAGATTACTTGGTTCGTAAGGGAATGCCATTTAGAACTGCACACGGTGTATCTGCTCGTTTGGTAAGAACTGCCATAGAAAAAGATTGTAAACTTGAAGATTTGGATTTTAGCTGTTATCAGAAGGAATCTGAATTATTTGAAAAAGATATTTACGATTTAATTACACCTGAAAAGTGTGTTGAAATTCGAAAGACAATTGGTGGTCCTGCTTCGGAAATGGTTCAAAAACAGATTGAGAAGTTATCTGCATTTGTAGAAGAGAATACTAAAAATCCTGGAAAAGATGCAGAAGAAAGCCAATGGGATCTTATTTTCGAAAATTTTTATAAATAATTAATTTGTGTATTATTTTTTAGGAGAAAAATATGAAAAAGATTATTTGTGCAATTATTTTTGCAGCAAGTGTATTAGCTTTGGTTTCTTGTTCGAAATCACAGAGTGTTAATGCTAACGCCGTAGAAGATCTTAAATCTAGAGGTGTATTTGTTCTAGGTTTGGATGATTCATTTCCACCATTAGGATTCCGTAGTGATGATAATGAAATTGTTGGTTATGATATTGATTTGGCTAAAGAAGTTGCAAAACGTCTTGGTGTAGAATTTAAGGCTCAGCCAATTGACTGGGATGCCAAAGAAATGGAATTGGAAACTGGTAAAATTGACTGTATTTGGAATGGTTTTACCATTACAGAAGAAAGAAAAGCTGCTTTATCTTTTACAGAAGCTTATTTGAATAATGATCAGGTTTTAGTTGTTCGTGCTGATAGTGGAATTAAATCTTTGTCTGATATGAAGGGTAAAACTATTGGTATTCAGTCTGGTTCAAGTGCTCAGGAAGCTGTTGATGATAATCAGGCATTTTCTTCATCAATTGGTAAAACAATCAATTTTAAAGATAATGTTACTGCATTGAATGATTTGGATATTGGTGGTGTTGATGCTGTAGTAATGGATAGCATTGTTGCTAATTACTCTATCGCACAGACAAAAAAGCCATTCGTTGTAATTGATGAAGCACTTGCAGCAGAAGCTTATGGAATTGGATTTAGAAAGTCTGAACCAGCTCTTCGTGATGAAGTTTGGAAGATTCTTTTGGAAATGAAGGCTGATGGTACACTTGCTGCAATTGGTCAGAAGTGGTTCGGTAAAGATATTTCTGTAATTAAATAAATATGAGTGATAGATACATCAAAATGTTGCATGCGATGCTAAACGGTTCAGTAACATCGCTACAGGTATTTTTACTAACTTTATTATTTTCTATTCCTTTGGCTTTACCTATTGCAATGGGAAGAATGTCTAAAAATAAAGTTTTATCTGTTATTACAAATGTTTTTCTTTTAATAATCCGTGGTACTCCATTGATGCTGCAGCTTTTGGTTGTTTATTTTGGACCAGGTTTATTTGTAAGATGGCTTGTTTCACAGGGTTTTGATGTATCATTTAAATGGAACAGATTTGTAGCCGCAATTGTTGCCCTTGCAATAAATTATGCAGCGTATTTTGCTGAAATTTATCGTGGAGGTATTGAATCAATACCAAAGGGGCAGTATGAGGCTTCTAAGGTTTTAGGCTACACTTCTGGTCAGACATTTTTTAGAATTATTTTACCACAGGTAATAAAACGGATAGTTCCTGCTATGGGTAATGAAGTAATTACTCTTGTAAAAGATACAGCGTTAGTATCTGTAATTGGAGTTTCTGAATTACTGATGGTTGCTAAAGAAAGACAGGGGGCTTTATTCTCCTTTGTTCCTTTATTTATTGCCGGGGTTTTCTATTTTGTTATGAACTGGATAGTTTCTATTGGATTCCAGAAATTGGAAAAGAAACTGGGTTATTATAACTAGGAGTTTTGGAATCTTATGGAAGAAATTATCAAGGTTGAAAATATTAGAAAAACTTTTAACGATAATGTTGAAATTTTAAAGGGAATTTCCTTTTCTGTAGAAAAAGGTGAAGTTCTTTCTATCATTGGGCCAAGCGGTTCTGGAAAGTCAACAATGCTTCGTTGTATTTCTCAGCTTGAAACTGTAAGTGATGGTACTATTTCAATTTGTGGTAAGACACTTGTAAAAAATGGCATTTATGCAGATAAAAAAGAAAGACATGATATTATTCTGAAAAGTGGTTTGGTATTTCAGAATTTTAATCTTTTTCCTCATTATTCTGTTTTAAAGAACGTAGTAGATCCTCAGGTTCAGGTTTTGAAAAAATCAAAAGAAGATGCTGAAGAAACTGCAATAGAACTTCTAAAAAGAATGGGTCTTGGAGAAAAAATCAAAAATTATCCTTGTGAATTAAGTGGTGGTCAGCAACAGAGAGTTTCTATTGCCAGAGCCCTTGCTTTAAAACCTGAAGTCCTTTTATTTGATGAACCTACATCAGCCTTGGATCCTGAATTAACAGGAGAAATTCTTGCTGTTATAAAAGAACTGGCTGCAGAAAAAATGACAATGGTTGTTGTAACCCACGAAATGGCCTTTGCCCGCGATATTTCAAGTAAAATTATTTTTATGGATGGTGGTGTGATTGTAGAGCAGGGGGATCCTGTGGAGATAATCAATCATCCAAAAACTGAAAGAATGCAGGCATTCCTTTCGCGTTTTGCCAGTAACTAGCCTTGAATAAATATGTAATTTCTTATATTATTGTATTTCAATATTCATACTAGAATAAATACGTTTAAATTTGAAAATTTGGTGCTGGAAACAGTGCTATGGAGGATATAGATGGTCAAAATCAGACTTAAGAGAT
>DGWD01000039.1 GCA_002395155.1 Treponema sp. UBA4267 | reverse complement strand
TTTCAAAACAAGTAAGATGAGATGGGTCACCTACTTCATCAATATCACCAGTACGGATACATTTCTGATAATCTGTAAGACGAGTTCCTGCAGGATGAGGTTCACCAAGAAGATAAGGAACAAGTGGATGCATTCCGGCTGTTGTAAACAAAACTGAAGGGTCATTTTCAGGAATTAAAGACTGACCTGAAATTTCAACATGATTTTTACTTTTAAAAAACTCAATATATTTTGAGCGAAGTTCATTAGCGTTCATAATCTTTTATTATATAGAAAATAAGCGTTTATGTCATTAGAGAAAAATACTACGCATAGAACCGGAGGTTGCTCTACCGAGAACGCTCGCCGCAAGTGAACTTGCTCTGTATTCCTATCTCCGCGTTGCAGTCTTTCGATCGCGTTCTATGTGTCGCAACGCCCCGAACCTATGCTGCGTATTTTTCTTCTACGCCATAAGCAGTTATTTTCTATAATTCAGGGAGTCTCATCAAAAAAAATACTACGCATAGAACCGGAGGTTGCTCTACCGAGAACGCTCGCCGCAAGTGAACTTGCTCTGTATTCCTCTCTTCTCGGCGAAGCACAAAAGCGGTTCTCTGCGACAGTTCTTTAGTAGAATTTTATTCTTTCCCGGGAAAAAGAAATAAAAAAAACGTAGCAGAGGTTCGCTTTTTGCGTAGCATAGAAGGCGATCGTAAAACTGTCTTCGTAGAAAAAATACAGAGTGCTCGAAGAGCACGGCGAGCCTTCTCGGCGAAGCATAAAAGCGGTTCTCTGCAACAGTTCTTTAGTAGAATTTTACTCTTTCCTGGGAAAAAGAAACAAAAAAAACGTAGCAGAGGTTCGCTTTTTGCGTAGCATAGAAGGCGATCGTAAAACTGTCTTCGTAGAAAAAATACAGAGTGCTCGAAGAGCACGTCGAGCCTTCTCGGCGAAGCATAAAAGCGGTTCTCTGCGACAGTTCTTTAGTAGAATTTTATTCTCTAGAAAGAGTAAAAATTCGACCTTCCGCAGAGAAACAATCCGTAGGCGTTACCCTAACCGGCGTAAAGGTAATAGAATCGTAATCCGTAACAACCTTTTCAACAGTCTTTTTTCTAACAGTTTCTGTAATAGTTTTTGTCCCAAACTCAAGACTGTAAGCCTCATTCAAAACAGAAGTTAATGAATCTGAACGGAACTGAATAACAACATAGTTTCCAATTTCTTCCATTGCGTAAACACCAGATTCAGTCAATTCATCCAGCTGTAAACTATATGTGGAATCCTTAAAAGTAATCCCTGTCATCAAATCTGATGAAGACCAGGCCCCAGATTTTGTAAGTTCAGACTGAAAACTTGCAAGCTGTGAAATCTTTTTTGTTCCAAAATCACTCTGCTGACTCATTTTCTTATACTGACCATCCCACAAAGGAGCCTCTTTAATTACAAGATTAATATCATCACGAATTGTTACACGAATTTCATCAATATTAGTAAGGGCAATATCAAAACGACGATGAAGGTTCATAATATCAGCATTTACACCAGTAAGATAAATTCCATTATGGCGTAATTTACTATCTTCCCATTCATACACTTCCTGTGTATCAGAAAGCAGCTGAACAATTTCCTTATTTTCGTAGTTAAAATAAAGATAACGAATATTGCCATCTGTATTTGAAGTTTTATACCAAAGACCATTCAAAAATGATGCAAAAGTTTCTACAGTTCCATCCTGAATACGAGACAATTCCTTGGCGGCAAGACGACCTGCTGTAACCTTGATAGTTTGGGCCAGTTCGTATTTTTGTGTAGAAGAATTCCACTTATACTCTTCCTGAATCTGATTTTGACCGTTAGAAGTTTTTGAATCATCCTGACCTTCTGACTTATAAACCCAAACAGAAAAAGATTCCCCTTTAGACATAGAAAGCTCATAAGATTCTGAACGTTCAGTCTGCTGAATAAAAATAGTTCCATCGCAGGTAAAATCACCAATATTTACCATACCATTAAGAGAACCTTCCTTTTTATACATAAAAATTTCCATCACATAGTTTCCATCATCTTTAACTCCCTGATAAATAAGAGAAGTTTTATGGTCACCAGTAAGGTCCATTCCTGAATAAGAAAAAGTTCTAGTTCGGGTAAATTCTGTTGGTATAGGATCAAGACGTTTATAAATTCCAGTTTCCTGATCAATTAAAGAAGGTACCAGCCAAAGATTCTGAGAATTCATTTTTCTGATTAAGATAACTTCATCATCATAACCATCATTATTAATATCAAGAGTTAATGTAGAAATTAAAGTTTCGCCAGTATACAAAGGTACAAAAGTTTCATACTTTTCTATTTCAAGGGAAGCAGATTGTCGTTCAGTTCCAGATTCTGTATTTTCAGATGATACTGGAGTTACGATTTTTGCTCTTGTAAGAGTTTTTTCATTTTGCACAAAAAATTTTCTAGATACAAAAAAAGTACCACCAAGAATGATTGCTATAATTAAAAATAATAGAGGTATGGTTTTAGGCTTCATATGAATAAAACTATAATAGGAAAAGAGTATTTTCACAAGTTGAGATAAGGTTAATCGCTTAAATGGTATCATTTACTTTTTAGCAATATTACATTCCAATTAATTCACTTTACGCAATACACCATTTATTTTAGAATAGACTCATAAATTATTTATTTTTCAGGAGACAAAAAATGGGTGAAAATTATTTCAACAAAATCCCTTGGCGTGAAGCACGCTTACAGCTAGGACATTGCCGTTCTATGGCTAAAGAAGAATTTGCAGATGGAGTAAATGTTCTTAAAGGCAAAAAAATTGTAATTGTAGGATGTGGTGCTCAGGGTTTGAACCAGGGTATGTGTCTTCGCGATTCAGGACTTGATGTTTCATACGCACTCCGCGAATCAGCTATTACAGAAAAACGTCAGTCTTGGAAAAACGCAACAGAAAACGGATTCAAGGTTGGTACTTACGCAGAAATGATTCCTACAGCAGATTTAGTAGGAAACTTAACTCCAGATAAACAGCATACACCAGTTATCAATGAAGTTCAGAAACTTATGAAAAAAGGTTCTGCTCTCTGGTATTCACACGGATTCAATATGATTGAAGAAGGAATGATTATCCGTGACGATATTACAGTTGTAATGTGTGCTCCAAAAGGTCCTGGTACAGAAGTTTACCACGAATTTGAACGTGGATTTGGTGTTCCAGATCTTATCGCCGTACACCCGGCAAACGACCCAGAAGGAAAAGGATGGGCAATTGCTAAAGCTCTGGCAGTAGGAATGGGCGGATCTAAAGCAGGTGTTCTTGAATCATCATTCATTGCAGAAGTTAAATCTGATCTTATGGGTGAACAGACAATTCTTTGTGGTATGCTCCAGGCTGGTACTATCGTATGTTATGACAAGATGGTTTCAGAGGGAATTGCTCCAGAATATGCAACAAAACTTTTGATGCACGGATGGAATGTAGTTTCTGAAGCTTTGAAATGGGGTGGAATTACAAATATGATGGACCGTCTTTCTAACCCTGCAAAAATCAAGGCTAATCAGCTTTCAAAAGAAATTAAAACTCTGCTCGCTCCACTTTATCAGAAACATATGGATGATATTATTTCTGGAAAATTCTCTTCAACAATGATGAAGGACTGGGCTAACAAAGACCACGATCTTCTTACATGGCGTGAAGAAACTGGAAAACTTCCATTCGAATCTACAAAAGAAAGCTCAGAAGAAATTACTGAACAGGAATATTTTGACAAGGGCATTCTTATGGTTGCCATGGTTAAAGCTGGATGTGAACTTGCATTCGAAACTATGGTTGATGCAGGAATTAAACCTGAATCAGCATACTACGAATCACTCCACGAAGTTCCTCTTATTGCAAATCTCATTGACCGCAAACGTTTGTATGAAATGAATCGTGTAATTTCTGATACAGCAGAATACGGATGTTACCTCTTCGCAAATGTTGCAGCACCAATGATGGCAAAAGATCTTATGCCAAAACTTCACACTGATGTTATTGGAAAAGGCCTTGATTCAAAAGACACTTCCGTAAGCAACGCAGAATTGGTAGAAGTAAACGCAGAAATCCGCAACCACCCAATCGAAGTTGTTGGAAGAAGGTTAAGAGCCTACATGACCGCAATGAAGCCACTAATTTAATCCTTCGGATTAAATTAGTAACGAGTGTTTTGCTTCGGTGCGTAAAGTCGCACCGATTTTTGCTTTCGCAAAAACCACAAAAACTCGCTTGTGGATATAAAAAAAGACCTGATTTTGATTTTCTCAAAATCAGGTCTTTTCGTTTAACGCACAAGAAAAATCTTAAACCTTAAACAAATCAATCTGAGAACCAATCTTATTGATTGCATCCTTTACATCGTTAGAAATGTTGCTCAATGTAGAACCAGTTTCATTAATCTTAGTTGCACCAACAGACATTTCATCTACACTACCCTTCATTACAGAAGTTGCTTCCTGCAAACGACGAATTTCTTCAAGAATAGCTTTATTTCCTTCAGTCATTTCGGCAGAAGCATTACGAACTTCAATTGAGTTATCATTCATTGAATGCAAAGCTTCTGTAATCTGTTTAGAACCTTCATTCTGTTCTTCCATTGCAGCCTTAATCTGACTAACCAGCTGATCTGTTTCCTTAATCTTATTTGATACAGCTTCAAATGCCGCACTTGAATCCTGAGAAACATTTGCAACACTTAAAATTGATTCTGTAATATTTGTAAGCTGAGTACCAATTGTCTTTGACTGTGCAGTAGAAGTTTCCGAAAGCTTACGAATTTCATCAGCAACAACAGAGAATCCCTTACCTGCTTCACCCGCATGAGCAGCTTCGATTGCCGCATTCATAGCAAGAAGATTTGTCTGTTCAGCAACAGCAGAAATTGCAGCGTTTGCTTCCTGAAGCATTGCAGACTGTTCTTCAATCTGGTGAATTCTTTCGTTTACATCCTGCTGCTTTTCAAATCCTGAACGTGCATCCTGTTGTAATTCACCAAATGATATAGCCATTTTATCAACAGAATGATTAACACTATCAATGTTTCCAATCATTTCTTCTACTGCGGCAGAGGCCTGTGTAATTCCGGCAGACTGAGTTTCAATCATACGTTCAAGAGATTCTATATTTGAAGCAATTTGATTTACAGCTCCGGCAGTCTCTTCTACGCTGGCACTTTGATTCACAATCTGACTACGTACACTTTCAATATTTGCAATAATCTGAGTGATTGCACTGGCTGTATCTTGAGATGTAGCAATCATATCTTCACCTGCAACAGAAAGATTATTCTTAGACGACTTTATATCTCCAATAATTTTCTGAAGCTTTTCTGTAAAATTATTAAATCCTTTTACAACATAACCAATTTCATTATTAGAATTGATTGAAATTCTTTTTGTAAGATCTGCATCTCCAGAAGCAATATCTGTAATAGCCTTTTCAATTGATTTTAATGGTTTAAAAGAAGCAAAAAGGATTAAAGAAGCAAGAAGCAAAAGAACTGCAAGGATTAAGATTGTAAATCCACCCATCTGATTCTGAAGTCTAGTTGAAAGAGCATAAATCTGAGAATCAGGAACAGTAATTGCGAATCCCCATGGGGTCAAAGTAAATCCATGATAAAGAATAAGGTCTTTTCCTTTTGGATAACCATTTACCCATCTCCATCCATCTTTTCCTGCAGAAATTTCAACAGCAAGGTCCATCATATCTTCAAAGCCTGCAGAAAGGCCTGAGATAAAGTTTTTCTGCATTACAAAGTCAGCCTGAGGATGTGCTATACAAGTTCCATCACTAGCTAAAAGCCATCCATATCCTTTTTCACCAACTTTAACACCACTCATAATTTCGCCAATCTTATTAAGATTAACTACACCGGCAACCATACCAATTGTTTTACCGTTAGCTTTAAGTGCTTTTGTAATATGAATTACAGACTGTCCTGTAGTCTTAGAAAGAACTGGATCATCAATGTATTCATCCTTTCCATCTTTCATAATTGCCTTAAAATATGGGCGTTCCGAAATCTGAGTTCTTGTACCAATATCATTGTAAGTATAACCATCTGGACCCGCAATCATAATGTAGTCAAAATCGTTATCTCTTACATGTTCATGTTCTACAAGCCAGGCACCAATTGCTTCAATATCCCCAGTCTGAACAATATCAGCATTAGTATAATAATCCAAAGCTTCATTATAACATTCGAGTTTATTTTCAATTGACATTACGTAAGCTTCAGACAAAATTTGCAGATCTGCAATCTCAGTTTGAACCGAATCTTTTTTCACATCATTAGAAATAACTAAAAATTGGCCTACATTACATACCAAAACTACAAAGCCAATAAATAAAGCAACTTTTGTAACTAAACTAGATCTTTTTTCTTTTTTTTCCATATCTAATCCTCTCAATACAATGAAGCAATTATATATTGACATATAAGATTATTCAATTTTTTTTACGAAAACGTTTGCGAAAAACAGTTTTTAAAAGTAAAGTATTACTAATACAAAGATTTTTTTAGGTAAATTTTTTAAATGGTTACGTTAAAAGACATCGCGAAAGAGTGTAAAGTTTCATTTTCTACAGTCAGTAAAGCATTAAAAGGCAGTAGAGAGATAAGTGAAGAAACAATTCAATTTATTCAAAAAAAGGCAGCAGAAATGGGCTATCATCCTAATCTTGCTGCAAGAACATTAAGAACAAACCGTACAAACAATATTGGTGTTATTTTTGAAGATAAAACTAAAGCCGGTTTTCAACATCAGTATTTTGCCAAAATCATAAGCGGATTACAAACGACAGCCCAGGAAAAAGGCTATGATATTACTTTCACCAGCAAAGATGAATCTTCAAATTATGATTACTACAATCATGTAAAAGGCCGCAACTTTGATGGAGTAGCAATTCTAGCCGCAAACTTTAATGACCCTGGAATAACAAGACTGGTTCAAAGCGAAATTCCAACAGTCACATTGGACTACTTCTACGACAATAATCACACAGCGATTATGAGTGATAATAAAAAAGGAATGACAGAGCTGACCGAGTACGTTCTTTCAATGGGTCACAAAAAAATAGCCATGATTCACGGAGAAGATACTCTTGTAACAAAAGAACGAATTCAAATCTTTAAGGAAGTTTGTGCAAAACACGGAGTACAAATCCCAAATGAATATTTTGCTCAGGGCCTCTACCACGACCCAATTACAAGCTCAGAAGCAACTAATATTTTCCTGGATTTACCAGATCCTCCAACCTGTATTTTTTACCCTGACGACTATTCAAGTCTTGGAGGAATCAGAATTATCAACGGTCATAAACTGGAACTTGGAAAAGATATCAGCATTGTTGGATATGATGGAATTATGCTTACTTCCCTTATGATTCCCCCTCTTACCACCTACGAACAGAACGGTTTTGAAATTGGAAAAACAATGGGAGAAGCCTTAATCAAAAATATTGAAGATGGAGATAATTTCAAAAGCCAACAAATAATGATTACGGGACGACTTCTTAAAGGTGGAAGCGTAAAAAAAATCTAACCATTTTTTAGCTAGATAATAGTAAATTTAAGTAATTTTACCTTGTTATAACATTGTCTTTATTGTATACTTTTACTACAACGTTTTCGTAAAACGTTTTTCTAAGAAAGCCGGCCTAAAAAAGGCCTTATACAGGAGACTTTAATGAAGTTCGGACATTTTGATGATTCCAAACGCGAGTACGTAATTACTACTCCAAAAACTCCATATCCATGGATTAACTACCTGGGAACACAGGGGTTCTTTTCTTTAATTTCTAACACAGCCGGAGGATACTCTTTCTATAAAGATGCACGTCTCCGTCGTATTACACGTTACCGCTACAACAATGTACCTATCGATATGGGTGGACGTTATTTCTACATCAATGATAACGGAACAATCTGGAATCCAGGCTGGTCTCCAGTAAAGACTGAACTTGATTCATACGAATGTCGTCACGGTATGGGCTACACAATCATTACTGGTAAGAAAAATGATTTGAAAGCTGAAGTTACTTTCTTCGTTCCACAGGATTATGATGGAGAAGTTCAGCAGGTTGTTCTTACAAACGAAAGCAAATCTACAAAAACATTCAAATTCTGGTCTTTTGCAGAATGGTGTCTTTGGGATGCTCAGGATGACTGCACAAACTTCCAGAGAAACTTCTCTACTGGTCGTGTAGAAATAAAAGATTCAGTTATCTACCACAAAACAGAATATCGTGACCGTCGTAATCATTTTGCTTTCTATTCTGTAAACGATAAGATTGATGGATACGACACAGACCGCGACACATTCATTGGCTTGTACAATGGTTTCCACAACCCACAGCAGGTTTTGGACGGAAAATGCGGAAACTCTCTTGCTGACGGATGGTCTCCAATCGCTTCTCATTACAAAGAAATTACTTTAAAAGCAGGCGAATCAAAAACTTTAGTATTCGTACTTGGTTATGTTGAAATGCCAGTTGAAAAGAAATTCGAAGCTGACGGAAAAACAATCAACAAGGAAAAAGCCCTTGCAATGATTGAAAAATACAACACACCAGAAAAGTTTGC
>DGWD01000018.1:63745-74268 GCA_002395155.1 Treponema sp. UBA4267 | reverse complement strand
TTGATAAACATGCGAACCTGAAATAGTAGTACAAAAGGTTCTTTAAGAGCCAGCGGGTGACAAGCTGCAATAGGCTTGAACGTATGTGAAAGCGTGGAACTTAAGTCTCGGCTTGAGACCCTTAGCCTTATAGGCTAAGAGCAAACCACCCGTTTGACGGGTAGTTGTGATTCGATCTACGCTCCAGGGCTGGAGGCACTTGCAGACCGCAGCGTAGCGAGGACTGTGAGCGTTAGCGAATGCCGGAAGTCCGCTTGGATGTTGGGGGCTCGCAATATTTTTATTATAAGTGAAAATGATTGGATTGGGATTTTATTACGTCAGATTTTTTTTGAAAATTATGGTATATTTTTTTGTATGATATTTGACGGTATTATTTTGGATGTAGATGGGACTATCTGGGATACAACTTCTATTGTGGCTGAAGCATGGAATATTGCAATTGATAATAATTTTCCTAAGCTGGAACATGTTACTGCTCAGATTCTAAAAGGGCAGTTTGGGAAAACAATGAAAACTATTGCTGATAATCTTTTTTCGTCTTTGAGTGAGGATGAAAAATATATTTTAATGGAAAAATGCTGTCAGGAAGAACAAAAAGCCTTGCATTCCAACACCAAAAACATTACATACAAGGGTGTTGTTGAAACTATTGAAAATCTTTCAAAAAAAATACCTATATTTATCGTATCTAACTGTCAGAAAGGTTATATTGAAGTTGTGATGGAGAAAAATAAAATTACTAGCTTCATAACTGATTTTGAATGTTATGGTAATACGGGCTTAAATAAGGATCAGAATATAGCACTGGTAATAAAAAGAAATAATCTTAAGAATGCTGTCTATGTTGGTGATACGCAAGGTGATTATGATGCTTGTAAAAAGGCTTCTATTCCTTTTGTTTGGGCTTCGTATGGATTTGGTAAACCTGATGATGAAAAGTATTTAGCAAAAATTGAAAATTTTTCAGATTTATTAAAAGTTATATAAAAAAGTATATTCTTGGATCTTATTTAAATTAATTACATTAAGTAGAATGTGATTTTGGGGAGTTTATATGTTTAATAAAAAATTTATTGGTATTTTATTTATCGCGGTTTTTACATTCCTTCTACTTTCGTGTGCTACTACTGTAAATGTAAAAATGCTTCGGCCTGCTAAATTAGATTTACAGGGGGCTAAGTCGATAGCTGTTTTACCTTTTAAGCCTTCAAGTTCATATTCAACGATGGTAGATTCCGAATATGCTGTGGTTTCTGCAATTGGTACTTTTTTTCAAATATTTGACAATAAAAATCCTTATGAAGAAAACCTTTTGAATTTATTAAAAACAACGATTGAGGGAGGGCTTGCTTCATCAAAATATATTGATTTGGTTTCGTCTGAGTCTGTTCAAAATGCTTTAAAAAACAGTCGTACTCCACCTGTTGATGTTTATTTGTTGGGTAGTAGCACTGATTTTCATGTAAATGATGAACATAATGTTGAAAAGACTAAGATTTCGGATGAATATTACACAGAAGACGGTAGATTTGTTAAGGCAAAATACGACTATAAAGATGAATATAAACGAACTGTACATTTAAGTTGTAATTACCAGTTGGTTGATGCTGTTACAAATAAAGTTATTTCTTATAGAAATTTTTCCCTTGAGACAAGTTCTTCTACATGTCATTCCAAATCTGATTTACCAGATCCATATAGTATGCTCAAAAAACAAGTCTACCATAAGGGGCAGGATATTTTATGCTTGCTTCAGCCTTATGTTGTTACAAAATCAATTGAGTTGATGGAAGATAAGACGAAGAATGAAGCCTTTAAGAATGCAAACAATCTTGCCAAAAAAGGTGAAATTGAAGAAAGTTATCAGGCCTTTTACGACTTGTATTTTTCGACAGGAATGATGGAGGCTGGTTACAATGCTGCAATGCTAGATATGGCTAGAGGTAATCTTTCTATGGCTGAAAAAATGATGAAGGAACTATATAGTATTTATCAGGATGAAAGAATTCTTACCGGATTAAAAGATATTCAGAATGAAATAAAACTTGCTGAAAGATTGCGTGCTCAGACCGGTAATTAATTTATTCTGCAAATTTAATCCATTCCTTATACAAATCATCAGGGCTTTTCATCAGTTTTGTATTTATTCCAACTGATGCAGCAGCACTGCAGTTTTCTTCTTTATCATCTACAAAAAAAGAATCCTGAGCCTTATATCCTTCTGCTTCCAGAATAGTTTTGAAAAAATCTGGGTCTGGTTTTGCAAGACCTATTTTATTAGAAGCGTAGGTCTGGTCAAAAAAAGCATAGTCTCCACGCTCCAGATGGTTTTCCCAATGGCTTTGTATTGTATTTGTTCCGCAAACAACTCTATGTTTTTTTCGTAAGGCATTTATAAGTTCAACTGTTTTTGTATTCAATTGTGGGTGAAAATAAAGTCTGAATAAGTCATTTTTTACTTGAGGAATATTTGAAATATCATTTTCGTCAGATAAGGTGTCGCCTAAGGCTAGAATATTATCGTAATTTTCTCTTTGAAGAACTTCAACTCTCAAGTTAAATTCCTTCCAAAAGGCGTTAATATCAATCTGGCCGATTTCCAATTTATGCCAGATATCTTTATCATTTAATTTACAGATTTGATAAAAATCCTGACGGCTAAGATGTAATTTTTCAAAAATTGAGTCAATCTTAAAAGTGGAGGTTACGACTCCTCCCATATCAAAAATAAAAAGCATATCTAAAGTATAAATTAAAAAGTATTTTGCTTCTATACGATTTTCGTTATAATCGTGTTTTATGAGTAGCAATAATTTTCCTAGAGTTTTTTTAAAGAATAAAGAAGAAAAAGAGGTTCAGCAGGGATTTCCCTGGGTATTTGATAATGAAATTTCCCACTTAAAACATCGTAAGGATGAAAAATCTGAATGGAAAAATGAAGATTTGGCTTCTTGTACAGTAAGCGATGGTTCTGTTGTTGAAGTTTATACAAAGGCTGGTGGATTTTTAGGCACTGGTGTTATAAATCGTAAATCCAAAATTACAATCCGTTTGATTTCCTCTGAACATGCAGATCAGGTTTTGGCAGATACTTATGCCTTCTACCAGGAAAAAGTCCAGTCTGCAGTTGATTTACGTAAACTTTATTATTCCGAATTGGATTCTTATCGATTAATTTTTGGAGAAGCTGACTTTATCCCTGGTTTTATTTGTGAACGTTTTTGTGATGAAGAAAACAGAATATTCCTTGTGGTTCAATTTCTTTCTTTATCATGTGAAATATTTAGGGAAGAAATTCTTGCTGCTTTGAAAAAAGTCTGCCAGCCAGATGGAATTTATGAAAGAAGTGATACTTCTGTTCGCGATAAGGAAGGTCTTCCTCAGGTTTCTGGTTGGATTGGACAGGAATTTGACACCAATATCACCATTATTGAAAATGATATTAAACTTGGGGTTGATATTGCCAATGGTCAAAAGACGGGTTATTTCCTTGATCAGAAGTTTAATCGTGCCGCCGCTGCAAAATTCTGCCAGAATAAGAAAGTTCTTGATACCTTTACTCATACAGGTGCTTTTGGCTTAAATGCATTTAAATCTGGTGCTAAAGAAGTTATTTCTGTTGATATTTCTCCAGAAGCAGTTGAAATGGTAAATAAAAATATTAAGCTTAATCATGCAGAAAAGAAGATGAAGGGAGTTTGTGCCGATGTATTTGATCTTCTTAAAAAATATGAAGCTGATGGCGAAAAATTTGATGTTATCATTCTGGATCCTCCTGCGTTTACAAAATCTGCAAAAATGATAGAGAAGGCTTACGGCGGATATAAAGAAATCAACCTTAGAGCTATGAGACTTTTAAATAAAGGCGGTATCTTAATCACTTGTTCATGTTCATACTTTATGGAAGTTCATATGTTCTGTGATATGCTTATGCATGCCGCTATGGATAGTCATAAACGAGTTCAGATTTTAGAAAAGAGGGGAGCTGGTCCTGATCATCCTGTTTTGGTCGGCTATCCTAAATCTGAATATTTAAAATGTATTATTTGTAAGATTGATTAGTATGGAAAAATATAACTGTGTAATTCTTTTAGGGCCAACTGCTGTTGGTAAAACTGCTATTGGAGTGGCTCTGGCTCATCATTTTAAAGGGGAAATTATTTCTGCAGATTCTCGTCAGACATACCGATATTTGGACATTGGTTCTGGAAAAGATTTGGACGAGTATATTGTTGATGGAGAGTGTGTCCCTTATCATCTTATTGATATTATTGAATTGCCTGCAGAATACACAGTTTACGACTACCAGAAGGATTTTTATAAGGCTTTTAGAGAAATTGAAGATAGGGGAAAAATTCCTTTTGTGGTTGGTGGAACCGGCATGTATCTTGATGCAATTGTGCGTGACTATCAGCTTGTAAATCTTCCTGAAAATAAAAAACTTAGGGAAGAACTGGAAGCAACTCCTCTTGAAATTCTTGCAGAAAGACTTTTGAAAGAACAGCCTGATTTACATGTAAAAGCTGATTTGCAGGAAAAAGACAGAGTGATAAAGGCCCTGGAAATTATTGAAGCAAAAAAAATGGGATATGATACTACATCTGATCATAGGCCTTATATTAATCCTTTGATTCTAGGAACAACTTTACCTCGTCCTAAAATGTGGGAAAATATTTCTATTCGTTTGAAGGAAAGACTTGATGGTGGAATGCTTGATGAAGTTCAAGGTATTCATGATTCTGGAATTGAATGGGAAAGACTTGAAAAATTAGGTTTGGAATATAGATTCTGTTCTTTGTATTTGCAAGGAAAAATATCTTCAAAAGAAGAATTATTTGAAAAACTTTTTATTGCAATCCGTCAGTTTGCAAAAAGGCAGGAAACCTGGTTTAGAATGATGGAAAAAAAAGGTGTTTCGATTAATTGGCTTGATGCTGGTTCTAAAGAAGAAAGAATTACTCAGGCTATTAAATTTGTTGAAGAAAGATTTTAGGAGATTGCTTAATTACCTTGTCAATGCAGGAAAAAAGCAATCTCCAATATCTTATGCATTTGCAGCCATTTTTACAGTTTCTGTTATTTCTGTAAGGTATCCTGTGCGAATACAGCTGTCGAAAAGCTCTTTTGAAATATAGTCAGTCTTTACGTCTTCGTAACCGTCCATATCACGAACAATTTTTACAACAAAGCCATCTTCCATTTCGCGAAGAATTGTCATGTAATCTGTGTTTTTTCCAATACTTTTAAGTGTGTATGTTTTCATTTTTGTTTACTCCCATAATAAAAAATGATTTTTTTGTGTTACTTAAAACTGCCACATTAATCTTATAATCGGTTATAATTAAAAAAATGTTAGAAAAAATTGAAAAAAATATGATTTTTGATGCACATTTTCACTATTTTCACTGTAAAAAGCTTGGAATTTTCGATTTTCCTACTGGTTGGAGAGGAATTTCTTGTGCACATTCAAGGGAAGAGTGGGAGGTGCAAAAAGCAGCTCCATCATCAGTCTTACAGGCTTATGGAATGCACCCACAAAATGCCGGTTATGAAAATATAAATGAATCTGCTGATTTTTTAGAAGATTTAGCAAAAAATAAAGAAATTATTGCTATTGGCGAGGCAGGTTTTGACTATTTTTCAGAGGAGTTTAGGACTTATAAAAAGGAACAGGAAGAAATTTGGAATATTCAATTAGATTTGGCTTTAAAATATGAATTGCCGCTTGTAGTTCATTGTCGTAAAGCTAACGAAAAACTTTTTGAATATTCTAAAAAGCTTTCAAAAATAAGAGAAGTGCTTTTTCACTCTTTTATGGGAACTCCAATTGAAGGAAAAAGCCTTTTGAACAAAGGAATAAATGCATATTTCAGCTTTGGAAAACAAGTTTTTAATAATAATAAAAAGGTTATAAGTTGTATAAAGGAATTGCCACATGAAAGAATTCTTGCCGAAACCGATGCCCCTTATCAATTTTTAAAAGGAGAAAAGTTTACCAGGCCAGATGAAATTTTAAAAGTGGTGGAAGAAATTAGAAAATTGCAGTGTAAATAGCAGAAGGAAGCAGAAGGAAGTTTTTTACTGTTTAGAATAATTGTCTTTTCCTTGCAATCTTTTTTCGTTATATTTAAGTTATGACAACAAATAAACATTTTAGAAATTACAAAATAAAAGCATTTATTAATCTAGGAGCCGCCGCTCTTTTTACAGTTCTATCTTTAAGTTTTCACGCTGATATTTCTTTACTGGCTTTTCCATTAGCCCTTATATATACGGGAGTAACAACTTATTTTACTCTTAATATGATTTTTAAGACAGACGGTACTCATTACTACAAGGTAATTAAGTTTACCGAATATTTGCCTTATTATATGTTTATTACTTTTATAATTAGACGTGCCGGAAAAACTGGAACAAGTTTTGTTTGTGATACAATTACAGTAATTCTTTGGTTTATAATGTTTGTACTTTCATATTTAACTTCCGCATGTTTATATGAAAAGAAAAACGAAAAAATTACTCAGGGGTGGAAAATTCTTCCTAAAAAGATGCATTTCAAAGGCTGGGGAAAAGTTATTTTCGAAACTGTAGATTGGATCGATTCTTTTGTTTGGTCCATTTTTACCGTTTTAATTTTCCAGATTTTTGTTATACAGCTTTATCAGATTCCTTCTGAATCTATGGTTCCAACTTTCTTAATTAAAGATAGAGTTTTTGTTTCTAAAATTGATTGTGGTCCAAAATTTCCTTTAACTGATGTAGGCCTTCCAAATTTTAGGAAATATAAACGAGGAGATACTATCGTTCTTCGTAATCCTCATTATAGTTTAGACCGTAAGTCTGAAGTTAAGTCTGTAACAGCTCAATTAATTCATATGCTTACTTTTCTTACTGTAGATATTAATAAGGATGAAAATGGAGAGCAAAAGGCTGATCCTCTTGTAAAAAGAATTACCGGACTTCCAGGGGAACAGCTTGTAATGCAGGACGGTGTTCTTTATGTTCGTACAAAAGATTCAGATGAATTTATTGCAAGCGAAATTGATGCTAAATATGCAAACTGGAATCTTAATTCTATATCAGATAAAAACATAAAAAGTAATATTCAGCGTTTTCCTTTATCATCTGAAGAATATCAGAATATGTTGGATTTTGAAGAAGAACGCAGAAATTATGATTTAGATGTAGCTGCTTTCCAGGCTTCTGAATTAAGCCGTAAGATGAAATCTCTTTCTTATAAGGATAATTTAATCGGGCATTTCCAGGAACCAGATTTGTCTGAATATGATTTATTTAATAATGTGCAGAAAATTACAAAAAATATAATGTGTCAGGAAGGTGGAGCAGAATGGTTCGAAAGTTTTATGACTTCATGGATTCCTGCTAAAGATAATGTTCGTGACTATTATGCGGAATCAAACTTTAGACTTAATGTAATGACCAAAATTACTCTTGGTAAGATTATTGTTCGTTATGCTCAACTTTTGAACGACAATGTTTCTGCAACTGCATGGACAAATGATTATGAACTTATTTCATATTTTGATAAGGCTAACACCTTAAACTGGTATATTCAGGGCCTTTTGGACGAAAGAAATATGCCTTTGTTTCCTGCAAACGATTCAAATGGAAATCCTCAGTACATTCCAAAAAACTGCTACTTTATGATGGGGGATAATCGTTTTAATTCTTTAGATTTACGCCACACAATGGATTATTTTACAAAAGAATTAACTTCTGACGATCCAATTTCTGTAAAATACGAATCTATGATGCAGCCTCAGTATATTAATAAAAAGTATATCGTAGGTAAACCAATCTTCCGTTTCTGGCCTCTTAGAAGATTAGGAAAAGTTTAATTCAGTTTTTTATTGCAGGAGAAATCCTTGCATTTAACCTTATAAAAAAAGCCGTTTGATTTAATTGTTCTAATCAAACGGCTTTTTTTAAATTTTAATCAGATTAAAAAGGATTTTAATTTTCTATTTTTTTTATTCTATTTTATCTACCACAACAATTCTTATATTTTTTACCACTTCCACAAGGACATGGATCGTTGCGGCCAACTTTTGGCATTGTGCGGCGAACTGTTATATTATCACCTTGTGAACGTTGGTTCATTGAACTGCCTGCAGCCTGTCGTCTTGCCTGGTCTCCATTAAAAGAAGACTGAGCACTTCTCTGGGCTGTGTTCTGTGCCATCTGAGCAGCTGTATTTCCTGCTTCATTATGCTGGGCATTAACTTTATCCATTTGCTGTTTTTGAGCTTCAATCTGACGACGACGAGCTTCTGCTGCCTCTGGAGTAAGCTGGATTCTTACCTTGAATACACGAGACATAACTGTATCGCGGATTGTTGAAAGCATTTCATCAAAAATATTGAAACCTTCAATTTTGTATTCTGTAAGAGGGTTTTTAGAACCATAAGCACGTAAAGAAACTGCTTCTCTTAAACCTTCAAGAGTTTCAAGCTGATCAAGCCATTTACGGTCAATAATCTGAACGTACTGATAACGAATAAACATGTTAAGGTTTTCCTTACCAGCAAGAGTTTCCTTTTCTGTAATATCATTTTGGAGAGCGGCAATCAAACCTTCGCGAGTTGTGTTTTCTGCAGGCAACTGAAGACCAAATGTATTTCTAATTCTTTCGTTTAATTCATTTAATGGAGCATTAGATTTTTTGTCATGCTTGCAAGCCTCTTCGTATTCATCAAAGAGGGCTTCAACTTCTTCTTTAGCATTGTTCATAACACGAGTAGAAAGATCATTATCTGCAAGAATTGCATCTCTTTGTTCGTAAATTACAGTACGCTGTTCGTTCAATACATCATCGTAATCAAGCAGGTGTTTACGAATTTCAAAGTTGCGGTCTTCTACCTTCTGCTGGGCCTTTTCAATACCCTTGTTCAACCATGGGTGATCAATAGGTTCACCAGGTTTCATGCCAATTCTAGTCATCATGACTTTCATTCTTTCGCCACCGAAAAGACGCATCAAATCATCATCCATAGAGATGTAGAATTTAGAACGGCCAGGGTCACCCTGACGACCAGAACGACCACGCAACTGATTATCAATACGACGGCTTTCATGACGTTCTGTACCAATTACATATAATCCGCCAAGTGCACGAACTTCTTCGTAATCTTTTTTCCACTGTTCCTTTTCAATTTCAAGAGCTGCCTTGTACTGTTCTTCTGTAGCATTTGTTCCAGCACGCTTACGGGCACGGAACTCAGGGTTTCCACCAAGTTTAATATCAGTACCACGGCCAGCCATGTTTGTTGCGATTGTAACTGCACCTTTTGCACCGGCTTCTGCAATAATCATAGCTTCACGGGCATGGTTTTTAGCATTCAAAACTTCATGGCGAATTCCCTTACGAGTAAGAAGGGCAGACAAATGTTCAGATTTTTCTACAGAAACTGTACCAACCAAAACTGGCTGTCCCTTATCATGAGCTTCTTTAATTTCATTTGCAATTGCTTCCCACTTGTCCTGTTCGTTCAGGTAAACCTCATCATTTTCATCTTTACGGGCTACAGGCAGGTTTGTAGGAATAGCTACAACGTCCAGACCATAAATCTTATTAAATTCAACTGCTTCTGTTGCGGCTGTACCAGTCATTCCGGAAAGCTTGTTATACATACGGAAGAAATTCTGGAAAGTGATTGTAGCCATTGTACGGTTACGCTGAGCAATTCTAATGTGTTCCTTTGCCTCAATAGCCTGGTGCAGACCATCAGAATAACGGCGACCTTCAAGAACACGACCAGTAAATTCATCAATAATTTCAACTTTACCGTCACGAACTAAGTAATCTACATCATTATGGAAAAGAATATGGGCTCTTAAAGCCTGAGTAAAATAGTGTGTATATTCAAAGTTTTCTTCATCTTCAAGGTTACCAGTAATAAGATTATGCTGATGAAGAATCTGGTTGATGTGGAGCATACCCTTGTCTGTAAAGGAAATTCTCTTTGACTTTTCATCAACTGTATAGTCACCTTCAATTTTTGCACGTTCCTCTGGAGTCATCATTGTTTCATCAGGATACTCTCCAGTTTTTTCGTCCTTGGCAACTTCTTTAAGTTCACCTACATATTTATCAACTTCGTGGTACTTGTAAGTATCATCTTCACCGGCACCAGAAATGATAAGTGGAGTACGGGCTTCATCAATCAAAATAGAGTCAATTTCGTCGACAATACAATAATTAAAACCGCGCTGAACTTTATCTTTAAGATCAATCTTCATGTTATCGCGAAGATAATCAAAACCAAATTCATTGTTGGTACCATAAGTAATATCACAATTGTAAGCAGCTTTACGTGCTTCGTTATCCATATTTGAAAGAATAGAACCAACTGTACAACCAAGGTATGTAAATACAGGACGCATAGTGTTTGCATCTCGTTCTGCAAGATAATCGTTTACAGTTACAACGTGAACACCTTTTCCTGTAAGAGAGTTGAGGTAAGATGGAGCAACTGCAACCAAAGTTTTACCTTCACCAG
>DGWD01000018.1:0-63710 GCA_002395155.1 Treponema sp. UBA4267 | reverse complement strand
TACCTTCACCAGTTTTCATTTCGGTGATTCTTCCCATATGCAGGTTAATGGAACCCATTACCTGAACATCAAAAGCTCTTTCTCCACGTACACGGAATGCAGCTTCACGAACAAGTGCAAATGCTTCTGGTAAAATATCATCAAGAGTTTTACCATTTGCCAGTTCCTGCTTAAATCTTTTAGTCTGTTCTGGGAATTCTTCTGCTTTTAAGGATTTTGCCCATTCTTCTTTTTCGTTGACCTTAGCTAAAATTGGGCGAAGAGCTTTTACATCACGGTCATTCTGAGTACCGAAAATTGCGGTAAGAACTTTATCAATAAACATTATTCTATTCCTTGCAAGTATAAATATAGATAGAAAATTATAATCTATTTTTATTAAATTTACTATATAACGTGAATAAAAGACAAGAAAAAAATAGGATTAAGACAAGGCCTAAAACCCTTTAATAAAAAATCAGTAACTTATATAATATTTTTTATGAATAAAAAAATCGGCTTTGCAGCTTTTCTTGGACTTAGTATTTCAATTCTTTTTACCTCTTGTTTAGGCAACGAAACCGTTCAGTCTATAAGTGAAACAGAACTGTTTAAAATTCCTTATGGAAAGTTTGAAGAACAGCTTAGTGTTTCAGATTTAAATAATGTAGGAAATGTTCGTTATGGAATAAACATGAGGGATGGCTTTTTCTATATCATTAATGGTGAAGCAAAAAAGATAATGGAACTGAATTCCTATGGAGATTTGCTTACACTTTTTTATAACGAAGATTCCGAAATTGCCAGTCTTTTGAAAAAATCAAACAGAGCCGACGAAAGTATTCACCACGAAGTTTCTTACCCCTTTGATTACCCAGGAATGCTTGCTGTAGATTCAAATAAAAATATTTACACAGTTTGTTCAATTCCCCGTGACCGCCAGGAATTAAGTGATGATGGAAAGACTCTTTACAGTCAGACAGTCCTCCGCTTTGCCCGAGACGGTTCCTCTGTAGAATACATAGGCCAGCAGGGGCCAGGAGGAACTCCATTTCCTTTTATCAAAAACATTTATACAACTTCGAGGGATGAACTTGTAGTAACTTCAGTTTCTACCGAAGGAACCATTATTTATTGGTTTGCCAGCGACGGCTTTTTAAAGTACATGGTTCCTGTTGAAACAAAAAGTGTTCCAACGCTTTCAAATGTTGATGATACTTCAAATCAATTCTGGACCATTTCAAATGTAATTCCAGATCCTGCATCATACAAACTTTATGTACAGATTGATTATTACACAACATATCTTGATGAAGATTCAAAAGTTCAGTCAGGTGTAAACTTTGTTCAGTCTCTTCTTTATCCGTTAAATGTGGAAACTGGAAATTACGAAGCACCTGTAACAATTCCCCCTTACGAAGAATCAGTTGTTTCTGACTACAGCCGTCTAACCTACCGTATTCCTTATGACTTTTTAGGTGTAACTAAAAATGGCTGGAAATTCTTTATAGTAAAAACAGAAAAAGGCTTTAATATTGAAATGATTCAGAGTGAAACCCAAAGAATTCTGCGTCGTCAATTTAATGTAGACCATAATAATATGCTTTTTGATACTATGTCACTTTCTTTAGATGGAATCATTACCGCCCTTTATTTGGAAAAGGAATCTGCCAGAATAGTCTGGTATAGAACTGATAACTTGATAGAGGCAATTATTAAAAACTAAAATATGTTTGAAGATGTTAATGAAATAGAACCTGATGATCCAAATGAAAAACCCCTTCATTTCTTCTACAATCGCGAAGAACGAATTGCAAAGGCTCCAGAAAATGTAAAGGCCTATTACCGTGGAGAAATGAAACCTGTACGGGGCTTTAAGGTTTTCTTTTTGCCACAAAATCGCTGGATCTTTTTTGCCCTCGTTTTTTTTGTTGGAGCTACATGGGTTTATACAGGCTTTAATAAAACAAGAGCCTACGCAAATGTAAAAGGTATAAACTTTGAACTTTCGGCTTTTTCCTATGAAGAAGAAATATATACTTCTATTCTTGTAAAGCGAAGTAAAAAATCAAAGGATACAAATCCTGTAAATATAAGAGCAGAGTTTTTTGTAATAGACCCAAATAATAATGTTGGAGATAAGCAAACTCAATCCCTGGTTTATGCAGAAGGGGAAGATTATATTCGTGTAAAGTTTACTGATTTTGATATAATTAGAGTTGATGTAATTCTTACTGTTGATGGGGAAGAAAAAGAACTTTCTGCAGAGGTCAAGAGGTAGTTAATGAGTCGTTCAGTTGCCTGTATAGATTATAGAGATGGTAAAATCTTCATTGCCAAACGCCAAAATAAGGGTGATATGGCAAATCGCTGGGAATTTCCTGGTGGAAAGATTGAAGAAGGAGAAGATTTTGAAACTGCCATAAAAAGGGAGATGCAGGAAGAATTTGGAGTTCAGGTTCAGGTTGCTTCCCACATTACACAAACTTCTTTTATGCATAAAAATAAAGAATGCTTTGTAGATGCCTTTGAAGTTCATTTTTTGGAAGACGGACTTTCAAGACCTTTTAAACTTACAGAACATACAGATTATCGCTGGGCTAATATAGACGAAATTCCTTCCCTGGATTTTGTTGATTCCGATTTACAGCTTTATCCCGATATAAAAAAATGGAGTGAAACATTAAAAAAATAATGAAAAAAATCATAGTATTCTTGCTTTGTCTTTTACCCATCTTTCTTCTTTCCTGCCATAAAAAGGATGAAGAAACAATTATTTTTGATAATTCACAGCCTCTTGCCCTTGCACCAGATGTTTCCTGGGCTGTTGTTACAGACCCTTACGCTGCCTACAAAGAAAACTGTGGCTGGCAATCTACAGTAAAAGGGCATTGCCGAAAGGGTGATATTTTACAGGTCATTGGAAAATCTGTAGATTCAAATAATGAAGTCTGGTATTTGTTTGAAAATGGCTGGCTTCCCGAAAATTGTCTGGGTGTGTACAGTAATCGTTATAAGGCTCAGTCAGTTTCCGATAAATTATTAGGAAATAATTAAAAATTTATGGTGAATATAATTGCAGAAATTGGAACCTCACACGAAGGTTCTTTAGAAAAAGCAAAACTTTTAGTAGATGCTGCCGCAGAGTCCGGGGCTAATACAATTAAGTTTCAATGGGTATATGCAGATGAAATACTCCACCCAGATACAGGCTTTGTAAAATTACCTACAGGCAATATCCCCTTGTATGAACGTTTCCGTCAGTTGGAATGTGACAAATCATTTTATATTCAGATGCAGGATTACGTGCGTTCAAAAGGTTGTAAGTTCTGTTGTTCTCCTTTTGGCTTACGTTCTATGCAGGAACTCTTGAGTATAAAACCAGATATAGTAAAAATTGCTAGTCCTGAACTTAATCACTATAAAATGCTGCACCTGCTTGCAGATTACAGAGCTAAGCAGGCTGATGGAGAAAAAGTTCCCGTAGTAATTTCAAGTGGAGTTTCAAAACTTGCTGATATAGAAAAAGCTATAGAAATTCTTGGTAGAGAAGGGGTAAGTCTATTACATTGTATTACGTCTTATCCAGCCCCCGAAGAAGAATATAATTTGAAAGTAATTACAAATCTTATGGCAATTTTTGGAGTACACTCTGGAGTAAGCGATCATAGTTTGGATCCAATTCTTGTTCCTTGTCTTTCGGTTTTGTGTGGTGGAACAATAATAGAAAAACATATAACTTTAAGCCGTCAGACAGATGGATTAGATGATCCTGTTGCCCTGGAACCAGAACAGTTTGCTCTTATGTGTCATACAGTTGGACAAACCGAGGCCAGCCTAAGGCATTATGGTAGTCAGCTTGCATTTGAACGAGCAATTGACCAGTTAAGTCAGCAGTTTGGAAAAGAAAAAGTTCTTGCCTGCCTTGGAAATGGAGTAAAAGAGCTTGCTCCTGCTGAACTTGCAAATTATGAAAGAACAAATCGTAGTCTGCATTATATGAAAGCATTAAAAGCAGGTCAAAAAATTACAGAAGATGATGTTGGAATCTTAAGAACTGAAAAGGTTTTAACACCAGGGTGTGGTCCAGAGTTTTACGATTTATTACTGGGAAAAAGACTTACAAGAGATGTAGAAAATGGTTCTGGAGTAAATCTTGCCGATTTTATGGAACAGTAGTTTTCCAAAAGCTTAAAGAAATACTTTATTGTAAATAAATATAAATTTTACTATTATCAACTATCAATTTATAAGAGGATTCTAAAATGAAGACAAATGCTTTAAAAGGAATGAAAGATATTTTACCCGCAGAACAGAGAATGCGTGATTATGTACAGGGAAAGATTCTTGAAACCTACCGTGCCGCTGGTTTTGAACGTATTTCAACTCCAATTCTCGAAGATTCTGAAAATCTTGATAAGTCAGATGGCGGAGACAACTTAAACTTAATTTTCAAGGTATTAAAACGTGGCGACAAACTTGAATCAGCATTGTCTGCAGAACATCCTACAGAAAAAGAACTTTCAGACATGGGTTTACGTTATGATTTGACCCTGCCTTTGACCAGATTTTTTGCTGCCAATCGTAATGAACTTCAGTTTCCTTTTAAGGTAATTCAGACAGACCGTGTTTATCGTGCAGAAAGACCTCAGAAAGGCCGTATGCGTGAATTTGTACAGTGTGATATTGATGTTTTGGGAGATGCTTCACCAAACGCAGAAGTAGAACTTATTGATATTACAGCCAGAGCCATGCTTTCAATCGGTTTTAAGGATTTTTATATAAATGTAAATGACCGTCGTATTTTGCGAAATATGCTGGAGAATATGGGCTTTGCTACTGAAACTTTGGATTCTGTTTGTATCACTTTTGATAAGCTTGATAAAATTGGGGCAGAGGGAATTGAGGCTGAATTAAAGGAAAAAGCTTTGCCTGAAAATGCAATAAAGGCTCTTGTAGAATTTATTTCTGCCGGACAGATTAGCCTTGATGATGTTGCCTCAAAATGTGCAGATCCTTCAATTGCTGATGACCTTAAATACATCATTAAAACTTCTAAACTGGTTGCAGATGGAAAATATGATGTAAAATACTGTCCTAATTTAGTGCGGGGCCAGGGATATTACACAGGTGCAGTTTTTGAAATTGCAAGTCCTTTATTTTCTGGAGCAATTGGCGGTGGTGGACGTTACGATAATCTGATTGGTAAGTTTATTGGCCAGCAGGTTCCTGCCGTAGGTTTTTCAATTGGTTTTGAAAGAATTTGCAGTATTCTTCTTGATCAGAAATATCAGATTCCTGGTGCAAAAGAAAAATGTGCCTTCTTGTATGATGATGCAATGCCATTTGAAAATGTTATGAAGGAAGCCCAAAAACTTCGCGAAACCTACAATGTATCGGTTTTGAAAAAAGCAAAAAAAATGGGACCACAATTTGATATGCTTGAAAAACAGGGGTATACAAAGTTTGCTCAGATAAAAGACGGACAGTTACTTGTAAAATAAACAATTCATCATCTTACTGGCTATTGACTAATTTGATACTTTTTTCTATATTATCAATGTCAGTTTAATATTTATGTTAAAAAGACTCGAGCAAAAACTCGGGTCTTTTTTGTTATCTGACATGAAATAGGCATGGAATATACATCATATAAAGACATTAAGTATTACAAAGAGTGTGCAACTCTTGTAGAAGGAATGGGCTTCAAATTAGTAGAGCTCAAAATCGTTCCTTCTAAAACTACCACTAAAATTTCAGCTATGATTGCATCTGCTGATCCATCAGTAAATATTGGCGTAAATGATTGTGCAAAAGTACATCGTGTATTGCTTACAAGACTTGAAGCCCTGCTTGGAACAGAAGATACAACAATGGAACTTACATCTCCAGGTATTGAACACAACATTAAAAATGCAGCTGAATTTGAAGTATTCACAGGTAGAGATGTTAGGGTTTGGGATAAAATCTCAACAGATTGGATTGGCGGAAAAATTAAATCTGCTGATGATAAACAAGTTACATTTGAAAAAGAAGACGGTGAAGTATTCACAGTTCTTTATGAAAATATAGCTAAAGCAAAATTTATTTATAAGGCATAGGAGGCTCATATGTCAGAAATGGCAGAAGCTATCCGTCAACTGATTCAGGAAAAAGGTTATTCTGAAGATTCAGTTAGACAGACAATTGAAAAAGCACTTAAGGCTGCTTACAAAAGAACATACGGAACAGATGAGAATGCAATTGTAAAATTCAACGAAGATATGTCAGATGTTGCAATTTATTCTCGTAAGGTTGTTCTTGATGGAGTTTGGGATCCAGTAAAAGAAATTGAACTTGAAGATGCAAAAAAGCTTGCTGGTGATGATGTAGAAGAAGGTGATGAAATTGATATTCTTGAAGATCCAAAATCATTCAATCGCTCTGCAGTTTCTACAGGTAAACAGACTGCACACCAGGGCTTAAACGAAACATATAAAAATTCTTTAATGAATGAATATAAAGACAAGGTTGGCGAAATTATTATTGGTTATCACCAGCGCGAAAGAAATGGAAACATTTACCTTGATCTTGGAAATGCAGGCCGCCTTGAAGGTGTTCTTCCTGTAAAATATCAGTCAAAACTTGAAGTATACGAAAAGGGTGATCGTATTAAGGCTCTTATCGTAGAAGTTAAACCAACAAATTCTGGTGTTCAGTTAGTACTTTCTAGAAGTGATCCAAAATTGGTAAGCTCTATTCTTGAAAAAGAAGTTCCAGAAATTGCTGACGGAACAGTTGAAATTGAAAAAATCGTTCGTGATGCAGGTTATCGTACAAAGATTGCAGTTTCTTCAAAACGCGAAGAAGTTGATCCAGTTGGTGCTTGTGTTGGTCTTAAGGGTGTTCGTATTCAGAACGTAATCCGCGAACTCTTGAACGAAAAAATCGATGTACTTAAGTACGATCCAGATCCAGTTGTATTTATCAAAAATGCACTTTCACCAGCTCAGGTTGAACGTGTAATTATCATGGATAATGACAAACGACAGGCACTCGCAATTGTAGAAGACAGTCAGTTCTCATTGGCAATTGGACGCCAGGGCCAGAACGTAAGACTTGCAAATAGACTTTGTGACTGGAATATTGATGTAAAAACTATCGAACAGGCTGAAGAAATGGATCTTTCTGCTGTATCAACAGTTCAGAATGCTAGAAATCTCTTTAGCGATAATGAAGAATCTTACGATGAAATTACAACAGTTGCAGAACTCCCTGGAGTTGATGCAGAAGTTGCAAAACTTCTTAAAAATAATGGAATTGAAGAGATTCAGGACTTCGTTGAAGCTTACGATAACAAATCAATTAATATTGAAGGCGTATCGCAGGAAGCTCTTGATAAGGTTAATGCCCTTATCACAGAAAATGTTGAGTTTGTAGAAGAAGATGAAGAAGAAAAAGCTGAAGAAACTTCAGAAACTCCTGCTACAAACGCTCAACCAGCAAAAGAAGAAAATGACGAAGCTGGAAATGAAGAGGAATATTTCTGTCCTGAATGTGGCGCTAAAATCACTCTTGATATGACTCATTGTCCTAATTGTGGAGTTGAGTTTGAATTTACAGATGGTGAAGAGTAAGGAAGGTATAGGATAATTTATGGCTGATGAAATAGAAAAAAAGCCCGGATTTGTAGTTCACAAAAGACAGCAGGATAATAATTCGACATCATCAACACCTGAAAAAAAACGTGTTGTTGTAGTAAAAAAGAAGAATAATCCTAGCCAACCACAGCCACAGGCACAAACTTCAAATTCTGCAAATACACAGAAACATGTTGTTGTTAAAAAGGCTGAAAATCCAGCTCCTGTAGCTAGTACAGAAAATGTACAGAAAAAAGATAAACCTGCTCAGAATCATTCTGATTCAAATAATTCTAATGGTTATAACAATAACCGTCAGGGTAATAGAACTTTTGAAATTAATTCTGCAAGACCAAATGTAAAAGCAGGAAACCTTTCCGATAAACCACGTAATGGCGGCTTTAATCGTAATGGTCAGGGCGGTGGATATAACCGTAACAATGGCCAGGGTGGTCGTTCATTCAATCGTGAAGGTGGCGGATTTAATGGAGCTCAGGCTCGTCAGAGTTACCAGAACCGCGAAAATAATCAGGGTGGAGCAAATCGTAATGGCCAGGGCGGTGGATTCAATCGCAATAATGGTCAGGGCGGCTTTAATCGTAATGGACAGGGTGGTCTTAATCGCAATGGTCAGGGCGGTGGCTTTAATCGTAATGGCCAGGGCGGAGGCTTTAACCGTGGTCCAAGACCTGGTATGGTTTCTGGACAGACTGCAATGCCTCTTGACCAGTCAAGACAGCAATCTTCTAAAAAGGCTGCCTTCAAAGGTAAAAAGCAGATTTACAATCGTAAAGATGCAGAACAATACGATGATAATCTTTTTGAAACCAAGAAAAAGGTTGAAACTCCAGCTTCTGTAGTACCAAAGTCAATCGATATTATGGAATCAATTTCTGTATCAGATTTGGCTCGTAAAATGAACCTCAAGGCAAACGAAGTAATTGCTAAGCTTATGGGTATGGGTATGATGGTTAGAATTACAGAATCCATCGACTCAGATACCGCTACATTACTTGCTGCAGAATATGGTTGTGAAGTACATCTTGTTTCTCTTTATGATGAAACTGTAATTGAAAGCGAAAATGATGATGGAGTTGAACTTAAACCTCGTCCTCCTATCGTAACTGTAATGGGACACGTTGACCATGGTAAGACTAAAACTCTTGATGCCATTCGTAATGCTCATGTTGCAGAAGGCGAAGCTGGTGGTATTACTCAGTCAATTGGTGCTTATTCTGTAACAACTCCTAAAGGAAAAATTACTTTCCTTGATACTCCAGGACATGAAGCATTTACAATGATGCGTGCCCGTGGTGCTCAGGTAACAGATATTGTAGTTCTTGTCGTAGCTGCAGATGATGGTGTAATGCCTCAAACTTTGGAAGCTATTGCTCATGCAAAAGACGCAAAGGTTCCAATTATTGTTGCAGTAAACAAAATTGATAAACCAGAAGCAAATCCAGACCGTGTAAAGACACAGTTGTCTGAACAAGGCCTTACTCCAGAAGAATGGGGTGGAGACACTCAGTATGTACATATTTCTGCTAAACAAAAACAGGGTATTGATGATCTTTTGGATGCTATATTGCTTCAGGCAGAAATGCTTGAACTCAAGGCAAATGATGAATGCCGTGCCGAAGGTAAGATTCTTGAATCTCGTGTAGATCAGGGACGTGGTGTTGTATCTTCTGTTGTTATTCAGAGAGGTACTTTACATCAGGGAGATCCTTTTGTTGCAGGTATTTATTCTGGTCGTGTTCGTGCTATGTTTGATGATCGTGGTAAACGTATCCAGGAAGCAGGTCCTTCTACACCAGTTGAAGTTCTTGGTATGGAAGAAATGCCAAATGCAGGTGATCCATTCCAGGTAACTGAAAGCGAAAAAGATGCAAGAGCAATTTCTGCTAAACGTCAGGAACTCAAGCGCTTTGAAGCTGCAAAGGCTGTTAAGAAAACAACTCTCGAATCACTCTATAGCGATATTGCTGATAGCGAAGTTAAAGAACTTAAGGTTATTATTAAGGCTGACTTGCAGGGTTCTGCAGAAGCTCTTAAATCTTCTTTGGAAAAACTTTCAACACGCGAAATCAGACTTTCTGTTATTCATTCAAGTGCTGGTGCAATCAACGAATCGGATGTTACACTTGCTGCTGCAGACTCAAATGCAATCATCATTGGTTTCAATGTTCGTCCAACTCCAAAGGCAAAAGCCCTTGCAGAACAGGAACAGGTTGAAATCAGAAAATACAACATTATCTACAAGTGTGTTGAAGAAATTCAGCAGGCTATGGAAGGTATGTTGCAGCCAGATACAAAAGAAGAAGTTGTTGGACAGGTCGAAGTTCGCAATACATTCAAAGTACCAAAAGTTGGTCTTATTGCCGGATGTATGGTTAGCGAAGGTATCGTAAGACGTACTTCTAGCGTAAACCTTATTCGCGATGGAATTGTAAAATTCACAGGAAAGATTTCTTCCCTCAAGCGCTTTAAGGATGATGCCCGTGAAGTTAGCGTAGGTTACGAATGTGGTATTGGACTTGAAAACTGGCAGGATATCCAGGTTGGCGATAAACTCGAAGTATTCGAAGTTGTTGAAGTTGCTAAGAAACTTGGAAAAACAATTGCTGAAGAAGAAGCCGAAGCTGCAAAACGTAATGTTACTGCTGCAGGTTCAGAAGGAGCTGAGTAATGGGCCAGTATCGTATTCAAAGATTGAACGATCAGCTCAGAGATGAAATATCAAATTTGATATTGAAAGGGGAAGTTAAAGACCCTCGTGTATCAAATTTCCTGAGCATTAACCGTGTTGAAGTAACAACTGATCTTGGTTATGCAAAGGTTTATGTTTCATCTTTCTTACCTGACAATCAGGTGGAAAAGGGTGTAAATGGTTTAAATGCGGCTGCAGGTTTTATTCAGCGTGAAATTGCAAAAAAACTTAGAATACGCCAGTTTCCAAAATTACAATTCCTGGTAGATAGCGGTATGAAGGAAGGCTTTACAATGGTTCAGAAATTGAATCAGTTGGAGAAGGAATCCAAAGAAAATGCTGCAAAACAGGCTTCTGAAGACACTGAAGATAAAGAATAAAATCTATTCATATAAAATAGATTAAAATGAAAAAGACCAGAACTGATTAAATCTAAAAAGTTCTGGTCTTTTTTTGTGTTGTGGAATTGGGCTTAATCCTTTTTTACAAATCTGTAATGCACCCGACCGTTTTCATCCTTATCGATTAAGCCTGCAAAATCATCATCTTTAGTAAATACTGCTGTAATAGAATTATTTGGAAGAGTATGCAAATCTTTATCAAAAAGTTTTGACTTCAAAGGTCGTCCGTTTTCAAAATCAGATTTTCCCACATTAGATATAAGATTGATAATTTCAAAACCGCACAAGCTGGCTGTGTCTTTATCAACTTGACAAATCTTCTGGCGAATTTCTTCCTGCAAATCTAGTTCGGCCTGGTCTGGAACGTATTTTTGCTTTTCTTTTTTAAGCACTCTTTGTTCATTAGCTTTTTTAATAAGGATTTTTTGCTCTTCCATTTCTTTTAGAGCCCAGTCAATTGTAAACTCAGGAAGCCTATTAAATCCTGCTGCATCTTCAATCTTAAAATGTCCAACTCTTGTACGATAAAGTCCTATAAGGTATGCAGAACTTCCACAAGCCTGACCAATATCTCTGGCTAGACTTCGAATATAGGTTCCTTTTGAAACTGAAAAATTTATAAGAACATGGGTGATTTTGTTTTCATCATTTTTCCTGAGCTCTTTGATTTCTGCTTTATAAACACAAACAGGTCTTGCAGGAATTTCCGCGTCAAGTCCACTTCTTGCAATATTACTTGCTCTCTGTCCATCAATATGAATTGAAGAAAAGAGGGGAGGCTTTTGCATAAAGTTTCCAGTATATTTTTTTATAGCTGCTATAAGACTTTCTTCATAGGGTAGAGGTGCTTCTTTTATAATCTGGCCTGTATATTCCAGTGTGTCAGTTTCTTTTCCAAACTCAAAAACAGCCTGATATTCTTTATCAAACTCAATAATGTTTCCGGCAAGGCGTGTTAAAGAGCCTGTACATACAACAAGAAGGCCCTGAGCAAAAGAATCCAGGGTGCCGGTATGTCCGACTTTTGTTGTTCCCAAAGCCTTTTTAATAGAGTGTAAAGATGTAAAGGATGTAGGTCCTGGTTTTTTAGCAAAAAGTACAATACCGCTAGTGTTCATCATTTATTTCCATGTTTTATCAGACTATTGTGGTTCCAAATATGAAATATCTTCAAACTCCCTAACATCGAAGTAAAAAGTTCAAAAGAACAAAAAAAAAGCACTTCATTTTGAAGTGCTTTTTATGGGCGATGAGAGGATCGAACTCCCGACATTCTGGGTGTAAACCAGACGCTCGTACCAGCTGAGCTAACCGCCCTTACATATGATTATTTATACCATTTCTATAAATTAGTGTCAACACATATGGGGCATAAAATTCAAAAAAAATAAAAAAATCACATTCCTTCTAATGACCCAAATCTTATAATGTGTTATTATTAAAAAATAATAATAAGTTACGAAGGTATAGAGGGGGTAAGTTCATGAAAAAAGTTTTACAAAAAGTCCCAACTCTATCATCATTATTATTAATAATACTAACTTCCTTTTCATGTAAAAATTCTACAATACCTAAATTAGAATACAGTAACCAAGAAACTATAAAAGAGGAAGTAAAAGATTTAGAAACACAAACTTCCTGGACAAATGAAATTGAAAAGGAAATTCTTGAAAATCCTCTTATTACAGATCCAAAGTTTTTAATAGCAAACACAAATCCTACTCCAGATTTATTGAAATTAAACAAAAACAATAACATGCCTGTTTATCCTGAACTGGAAAATTTTGGCAGCCTGGATATTAGAAACTTAAAACAATCATTAAAAGAAACTGTCGACAACTTTTCAAAATCACTTTCTTCAAATATTTATTCTGGTCCAGAAACTTTTTTTGATACAAAATATCGATTTAATTATATTTTCTTCAAAAATGATTTTATAAGTCAATGGAAAAAATATTTTAATCAGGATTTTCCATACTCAGAAAAAAATGATAAAGAAATTGAACTTTTTACAAATTGGATTATTGGACAGCCTTTCATAGGTCCTGATGTTACAAGTCTTCCTCTGCGTTTTTATTGCCAAGAGGGAACAATTGATGTTACATTATATATAAGTAATAAAAGCAAAAATATGATTTACCAGATTACTATAGACAGGTGGGGTAAAAAAGTATGATGGCTGAAAAGTCTTTAACAGGAATTGAAAGGGAATTAGTTTTACAGTATTTAATTGATGGTAATGTTCCTGTAACACTTACACCAATTGAAGATGAAAACGAATCCAATTCAGACGAATTAATCAAATCCCTTACATCTCAAATTTTTCCTGTAGCTATTAAAGGCGAACACATGACTGTTAAAAAAAATGGTCAAATCTTACTGGAAAACGCTCCTCAATCTGTAGCTAATTTTGCGAATAAAACTGTACGTGTTGAATTCTATTTTAACAGAGTTGGACTTTATTTTACTTCCCCTGTAAAAGAAACACCACAAGGTTTATCTCTTACAATTCCAGATACAATTCAAAGAATTTTAGATGTAGAAGATGATAAAGAATACGATTTTTCTGCAAAAATGTACTTTGAATGTAAAACCCGTAAAGAGTTAAACTTAAAATGTATTCCAGATGAAAGTATCGAACTTTTTACAAGGCCTGCCTGGAAAATTATTCCACTAGAACATCAAAAAGAAGCAAAAGAGCTGCTGGAAAATTTTGTAGAACAGGCTAAAACCGAAAGAAATGCAGGAAACGGGATTCAACTTATTCCAATATGTAAATATCTTACCAGCCCTGTACAAAATCAAGTTGAAGCTTTACAGGATAGGGTAAAGCCTTTAAGTATTCTTTTTATAGATCATGAACGTTTGGTTCTTGGAATGGAATCGAAGGCTTGTACATTTTTCCCAACAGAAGAATATGGTGTAAAACTTTCCTTTTCAATAAAAGTTGGACCAATAACAACAAGAGATATTTTTGTAACTTGTATAGTAAATAAAATTTACAGAAGTAAAGACGGTCTTTTATCTTGTGTAGATTTTAGGTATACAACTATGCAGGAAGAGGATTTGCGCTTCCTCTACGAAAAAGCAACAAGTACACTCTTCAACTAAAACTTACTCTTCCGGTTTATTACCAAGAATAACAGCTATGCCTTTTAAATCATCAATATTTTCGCAAATAATTTTAATGATTACTGTCATTGGCACTGCAAGAAGCATTCCTATAAATCCCCAAATGTAACCCCACAGAGGCAAACAAACAAGAATTATAAATGGTGAAAGATTTAGATTTTTACCTTCAATCCTTGGTTCTATAATATTTCCAAGAGTAAAATTTATCAAAATCATAAAAAGCAGGATAAAGATAGGCTTTGCAATAGATTCAGGATAAAACTGAAGAATTGAAAAAAGAGTAGTAATTCCTACTGCAATTATAGAACCAAAAATTGGAATAAAGTTCATGAGGAAAGAAATGAAGGCCCATACCAGAGGAAAGTCCATACCAATTATTTTTGTAGCAAGATAACACAAAACACCAGTTGCAAGGCTTATAAAAAACTTGATAGAGATATAGTGAACTGTATCACCTGCAATTTGGTGGGTAATTTTGTTTACCTTTTCTTTATCATTCTTAAAAGCAACCTGGATTTTTACTTTTGTAACCCGCATTTCAAGAACAAGAAAAACCGAAAGTAAAACAATTGTCAAAAGATTTTTTGCAAAAGAAACCGCTCCAGAAGAAAGTGAGACTGCAGCTTTTTGAATATATTCTCTTACCTTTAAGTTTTTCCAAACGTTATCAATAAAACTTTTTGTAGAATCAATTTCAAGGTTAAAGTTTTCTGCAAGAATTGTATAAATTGACATGAACTTTTTTTCGTATTTTGGATATTGGTCAAAAATTGTAGTTAGACTGTTAATGATTAAAGAAGAAATTCCAATGAATACTACAAGAAAGAGAAAGAATACTAAAAGGGTAGATACAATCCATGGAATTTTAGTTTTATTATTAATTTTTTTGATAATAGGAAAAAGTACAAAGGCCAGCATAACTGCAAAAATTACAGGCAGTATAACCGAAGATAAAGATTTCAAAATAAAACCTGCTAAAATTATAACAAAGAACATGAGTATATAAAAAATATTCTTGCTGTTAGTTGTTTTTTCTTCCATATGAAGTCCTAAAGTATTTAAAATAATAAAACCGGCCTTAATTATATTCTAAGACCGGCAAATATTAAAATTTATTATTTATTTTTTGGAAGGATTTTGTCAAATCCACAGTATGGAACTAATACTGGTGGAATTGTTACAGATCCATCTGCATTCTGATAGTTTTCCAAAATTGCCAGCATTGCACGACCTACAGCAATTGCAGTACCGTTCAATGTGTGAACGTATTTGTTCTTTCCATCATCATCCTTATATTTGATGTTGAGGCGGCGAGCCTGATAGTCTGTACAGTTTGATGTAGAAGTTACTTCGCCATATTCACCACCATTACGTCCTGGCATCCAAGCTTCAAGGTCCCACTTACGATAAGCAGGAGCACCAAGGTCACCAGTACAAGTATCTACTACGTGGAATGGAAGTCCAAGGCCTTCAAAAATTTCCTCTTCAATCAATCGGAGCTTTTCGTGAATTTCGTCAGACTGTTCTGGAGTTGAATATGCAAACATTTCTACTTTATCAAACTGGTGAACGCGGTAAAGTCCTTTAGAGAACTGACCAGCGGCACCTGCTTCGCGGCGGAAACAGTGAGAAAGTCCACCATAGAAACGTGGTAAACTTGCCTTATCAAGAATTTCATTTTGATGGTATCCGCCAAGAGTAATTTCTGCAGTAGCTACAAGACAAGTTCCTTCATCTTCGATTGAGTAAACATTTGATTCGTTTCCACGAGGATTAAAACCAATTCCTTTAAGAACCTCTTCTTTAGCAACATCAGGTGTGATAAACATCTGGAAGTTGTGCTTACGAAGTGTGTTCAAAGCATACATAATCAAAGCCTGTTCGAGGAAAACAGCTTCATTTTTAAGATAGTAGAATTTAGGTCCAGAAACTTTTGTTCCACGGTCGAAATCGATGATATCAAGTGATTCACCAAGTTCAACATGATCTTTTGGTTCAAAGTCAAACTTACGTGGTGTTCCAACCTTTTTAACTTCAAGGTTTTCTGTATCGAGTTTTCCAACAGGTGCGTCTGGATGAACCATGTTTGGAATCTGGCGTGCAGCTTCTTCAAGTTTATTAGCAGTGTCTTTTTCTTCTGCTTCAACTTTAGAAATTTCGTCTTTAATCTGTTTACCAGCAGCAATTAATTCCTGACGCTGTGCATCGTCAAGCTTCTGCTTCATAGCCTTTGCATTTTCGTTACGTTTCTGCTGAAGGTCCTGAAGTTTTGTTACAAGGGCAGTGTGCTCATCGTAAAGTTTTACAACCAAGTCAGCATCTGCAGTCATATTGCGGTTTACAATATTCTGTTTTACAGCTTCAAGATTGTCCTTAATAAATTTATAATCTAACATTTAAGTCTCCTTAGTTTTCCAAATTGTAAGTTATAGTAACTTCTGATGCAATTGATATTGTCCCTTCTTGAATCATAGTAGAATCAAAGCTGCTTGTAGCTCTAAGGGCATAAGTATCAGGTGTGTATTCAGAAATTGATTGAACTGAAGAAATTTTACATCCGCTGGCTCCTGCTAAAAGCGAAGCTGCATCCTGTGCATCCTGAATTGCAAGGGTTCTTGCCTGACGCAGGTAAGATGCATCGTCTGAAACTGCATAGCGGAATTCTGTAATTCCATTTGCACCAACGTTTTGTTTTACAGCGGCATCAATTACAGAACCTGCTGTTTCAATATTTCTAACCACAACGGCAATTGTATTTCTAACAGTGTACTGACCAGGATAATTGTTGGAATTGTCCTGAGTAATAGAATAATCAAAAGTAGATATATCTGATGAAGCTACACCTGCTTCTTTTAATGCATTAAGAACATTGTTTGTGTTAGTAGCATTTTTTTCTACAGCCTTTGATACGTTCCAGTCAGTAGTTCTAACAAGAAACTTCAAATGAACAAGATCAGGCTTTACGGAAACAGAACCTCTACCAGAAACTGTAATAGTTCTTGGCATTTCTGCTTTATCGCCAGGCTGTTTAATTACACAGGAAGAAAAAAGTCCCATGCCAATAGAAATAAGTAAAATAGATTTGCTAAATTTATTCATAATCTATCTAACCTCCAGATAAAATCTTTTTAAATATATCATTCTCTTATTTGCATCGTCCCAGCGTTTACTTGCAGGATAATTTTTTGTAAGAGTTGTGTACGCTTCAATTGCTGCCTTTATGTTTTGCACTTCAGATTTAGCTTCAAGAATTTGTCCCTGGAGATAAAGTCCTAAATCTCTCTTAGAAGTTGCACTTTCAAGAAAAGAATTAATCTTTTCAAGAGCCAGCTTATATTCTTTTTCATTATAAAGAACTTGAGCTTCTTGTAACAGTGTATTTGAATCTGTAAGAGAATTCTTGTCCTCAGTTTTTTCACTAGAAGATGATGATGTTCTTTCTCCACCTCTATCTTCCTCCTCCTGCTCTAAAACGTCTTCTATATTTTTAGTTTCTTTTGGAGCAGAAGTCTGTTTTTCAACTTGCGAGTCATTTTCTACTGAACTTACAGAATTTGAATCACTAACATTACTTGAGTTTGAAGTAGTTTGAACCAGACTGCTTTCAGAAGTTTCCATACTGATTTCTTCATCATTTTTAGCCTGGTTCTTGTTTATCTTTTCCTTTGCCTTCTTTGGAACTGGCTGCTTATATTCAGGTGCATCAATATGAGTTTTGTTAGATCCCTTCTGATTAAGAATTTCAACTTCAATATAATCATCAATATATTGGCCGGTTAATGCATCGTTTTTGTAGAAATGAACAATTTTTTTTCCGGCATTTCTTGCCTGCAAAGTGAATTTTGTATTTTCTGTTCCTAGTTTACGACCAAAATAAGTTAAATCCTTTGAACCATCTGTAATACCCATGTAAATCCAGCCTTGACCAGGGTAGGTAATATCCAGGTATTCCATTTTTTTCAAAGTAACTTTACGTGATGGTGTAATTTCTTCTGCATTATTTGTTTCTTCTTCTTCGCCTGTAACAGCACCTTCTTCGCCATCACCAACAGAAATTACATCATCCTCAGTATTATCAGAACTTTCTGAACTATCAGAAATATCATCAATTACTTCAATATCACTGTCTTTTTGTGTTTCTTGGTCAGCGTTTTCATTAGCAAGAGGAGAAAGAGAATCCTCTGTGTCAGCTTCAGCTACTTCAGAATCAGAGGTATTTTCAAGTTCAGGAATAAGTTCAACTTCAACTTTTTCTTCTGGTAAGGGGTCTTCTTTTTCTTCAGTTGGAGTTTCGGCCTGGCTTTCTGTTTCTACAAGATTTTCTGGAAATAGAGTGATAACGACAGGCTCTTCAAAATCCTCCGGTTCTTGAAATTCAACATTTTCTTCTATAAATAAAACTTCTTGTTCTGAATCTGTTTCTGTATTTGTATCAGAAGTTTCTGGAGAATCTTGATCTGTTTCTGTACTTATATCTGCTTGGGCTTCCGTAATTGTTTCTGGTGCCTGTAGAATATTTTCATCTTGAGCAATATTTTTTGAAGCACAGGAAACTAAGAAAAGAGAACATATACAAGAAAATACTAACAATGTCTTTTTCATGGAGCCGCTCCTATTATTTCGTTTATTAAATTATCATTAGACTTAGAAAGAGCCTCAATTTCTTTATCACCTGGAATAGTGAACCATTGTTGAGCCTCCTGGTCAGTCCATTTATCTTTTGTTTGCCGAGATGGGTTATAATCCCTTGGTAATTCAGGACCGTTTGGAACTACCAGTTTTTCGGTAAGGACTAATTCCTGCCCAGGAACTTTTTTAGGTTCTTTATCCTTTTTGCTGACTAAGGCAATTAAAAGAATTAGACATATTAAAATAACAATAATAGATGAAAGAATGATGATGGAAAGCTTTTTGTTTTCTTCATAAAATTCAAGAAGCTTGTCTTTGAGGTCAATAAAAATGTCCTTAATCTTTTCCAAAAATTCTTTCATTTATAAAAACCTAATACCTAACACCTAGAACCTAAAACCTAGAACCTAGAACCTAGAACCTAGAACCTACTGTCTCCGAGGTGGTCGTGGTGGCAGAACCACTCCTTCTTCATCTGGCACATCTTCTTCTATAAAGTCTTCTGTTTTATTTTCAACAGCTGGACCCCTTTTAATATCTTCATCAAGACGAAGGGCAATAATCTTACTTACACCCGATTCTTCCATTGTAATTCCAAGCATTGTAGAAGCACCCATTACAGTTTTCTTGTTGTGAGTAATAACAATGTACTGGCTTACGCTAGCAAAACTTTCAAGGGCAGTAACAAAGCTTGAAACGTTCTTGTCATCCAATGCGGCATCTATTTCGTCCAAAAGACAGAAAGGACTAGGTCTAACCTGATATGTAGCAAAGAGCAGGGCAACCGCAGTCATAGTCTTTTCACCACCAGAAAGCAGGGCAATGTTTTCAAGTTTTTTTCCAGGTGGCTGAGCATAAATATCAATACCTGAGGTTAAAATGTTTGTAGGATCTTCCAGTTTAAGTTCGGCACGACCACCATTAAAGAGGCGGCGGAACATATTGTGGAAATTCTTCTTAATCTGATTGTATGTTTCAAGGAACATTTCTGCAGATTTAGACTTAATTTCTTCACTAACGCGGGTAAGATTTTCCAAAGATTTTTGAGTATCTTCATAGTTAGAACGCTGACGTTCATAACGGTCCTTAACTTCGCCAAATTCCTCTGGAGCCATAAGGTTTACTGTACCCAAAGACTGGAATTCTTTTTTTGTATTTGAAAGCTGTTCTCGCAAATCTGCTGATGGAGTTGTAATCTTGTACATTCGCTCTTCAAATTCCATCAAATCGCGGGAATACTGATCCTGGAAGTTCTGCTTTATATTTCGAATATCGTTATCTGAAGAGTTCAAAGATAAAGAAAGTTTTTCGTACTGTTCCTGACAACGATTCTGTTCTTCGCGTTTTTTATCGAGTGATGAAGATTTACCTGAAACAGACTTATTGGCCTTGGCAATTTCTTCATCAAGCTTATTCATTTCATCTGCCAGCTTTTTACCACGGTACTCAATTTCGGCCAATTCGTCCTGGTAAGTATTGATCTGCTCCTGAATTTCATCTGCACGCTTCTGTTCAGTAAAAAGTTCTTCTTGAGTTTCTTGTAAAGAAGCCTTTTCGCTTGCAAGCTGACGATTGAGCATATTAATTTGATTCTGAGAAGCAGTAATTTGTTCCTGCATCTGAATTTCATTTAATTTAAGCTTATTACAAGTTTCCTTGTATTCTTCAATTTTAACAGAAAGATCTTTGTTTTGTGACTGGAGGCCTGCAATTTCATCATCAAGCTGGTCAACCTTTTTATGATTAGCACTAATTTTTTCATCAATCTCGCGCTTTTTAGTCATAATACCTTGAGGTGACAAAAACTCAGTGATAAAGGCCGGAGATGCATCCTGGTACTTAATCAAAGCATCTTCTATATCAGAAAGCTGTAAACCGGCTTCTTCAAAGGCCTGACTTGCTTCTTCAACAGTTTTTTTGCAATCATCAGCTGAATGATTCTGTTTTGCAAAGTCCGCAAATACATTTTTTCGACCTTCAAGGAAAATCTTAAGTTTTCCAAGATGAGTTTCAAGTTCTTCTTTTGCAAGACGCATTGCAGCTTCGCTAAAACCAGTCCCTTTAAGCTTTTCATCAAGGGTAGAAACAATATCTTCTGTAATAGCGGCCAGTTCCTTTTGTAAGTTGGCACGTTCGTCTTCAAGGCCTCCAATTTGAGTTCTTAAAGCTTCGGCCTTGCGGTCATTGTCTGTAATTTGAGAACTAGAAGTTTCAATGTTTTTTTCAAAAGATTGAATATTTGTTTTAATATCGTTGAGCTGTTTTGTTTTTGAATGTAAGCCTGCATTCTGCTCATCAATTTCATCCTGAAGGTTGTCAACTCTTTCCTGAATGGCATTTTTTCGGCCTTCCAAAGCGTTAAGCTTTTCCTTCATGATTAAGGCCTGCTGGTTCTGCTGTTTAATCAGTTCCAGTTTGCCGTTCTTTTCCTGGCCAATAGCAAGGAGAGTTGCCTGTTTGTTATACAAGTCTTCCTGCATAGCCTTAACTTTATCCATATTTTCAGAAATTGTATTGTTAATTTCTTCAATTTCCTTACGGATGGTGTCACGTTTTTCCAAAACCTTTTTCAGTTCTTCTTCGTGGCGGGCCTTGTCCTGAACAAAGTTTTTAAGACGTAAAAGTGCCAGGTCTCTTTCTGTTTCGTATATTTCTTCTTTTAATTTACGATATTTTATAGTTTTTTCAGATTGAGTTTTTAATGAGTCATACTGGCGTTTAATTTCGCCCATGGCAATTTCAATCTGAGTCATGTTCTGACGGGTTCTTTCAAGTTCTCGTTCAGCCTCTGCAACTTCCGCCTTTGAACGGCTAATACCTGCAGCTTCTTCAAAAAGATAACGACGGTCTTCTGGTTTGCTCGAAAGAATCTGGTCGATTTTTCCCTGTTCCATAACCGAGTAGGCTGCTTTTCCAACACCAGTATCCATAAAAAGACGGCGGATTTCGGTAGGACCTGCAGGTCTCTGGTTAATAAAATATTCAGCATCCCCAGAACGATAAAGACGACGGGTAATGGCAATTTCTTCATCATCTAAAGGGAGCAGTCCCTTGTCATTTGCAATTGTAAGAGTTACTTCGGCTGTATTTAAAGCTGGGCGACGTTCTGTACCGTTAAAAATAACGTCTTCCATTTTTTCTGCACGAAGATTTTTTGAATTTCGTTCGGCTAAAACCCACTTAATAGCATCTACAACATTAGATTTACCACAACCATTTGGGCCTAAAAGGGCAGTAATACCCTCTGAAAAATCAATGTGAGTTTTGTCAGCAAAAGATTTGAATCCGTATATGTCCAGACTTTTTAAGAACACTTTTTTCTCCTAAAGATAGTCTTTTTATTATAGTGAATTTTTGACTAAGTAGGAAGAGTTTTTTCTATATACGCTTAGTTATTTATGAGCGTTAATAATAAGATTTAGAGTCTGGCGGACTGTAGTTTCCCAGTTAAATTCGTTTGCCCAAATAACACTGTCACTGATGCAGGAATCACGCATATCTTTATCCTCTACAATTTTTTGCATACAAGAGGCAATTTGATCTGGATTGTCTGAATCAAAATAGATAGGGGCATTTCCTCCAATTTCTTTGAGGGCTCCCTTATCTGAACACAAAACTGGTATACCGCAAGCCATTGCTTCAAGAATTGGAAGGCCAACCCCTTCATTTACAGAAGGGAAGAGGCAGGCTTCTGCACCGGCGTAAAGTTTTGCAAAACTTTCGTGAGGGAAAAATCCAATTAAGAAAATATCGCTGGCATATTCTGAATTAAAGGCAACCTTGTGAATTTCTTCTGCGTAAGGACCGTCGTTTCCAGCAAGAACCAGACGATGTGGAAGACCTGTATTTTTCTTAAAACGTTCAAAGGCATGAATAAGTTCAATATGCTTTTTTTCTGGACTTGAAAGACTTGAACCATAAACAAAGTAGGGGCGTTTTATGGCAAAAGGTTTTACATCTACAATATCACTGTCTAAATCAAGTCTCTGGTAAAATAATTTATGGTCAATTCCAGAGTGAATAACCTTTATCTTCTTTTCTTCAAGACCAAGTTTAATTAGGTCGTTACGAACAAAGTTTGAAGACGCAATTATAATTTGAATATTTTTTAAGCCCTTTAAAATCTTTTTTCTAAAGCTGGAAGATTCGTTTTCCAAATCATTAGAAAGTATAGAGTTAATGATTGCAACCCCAAGATGATTTTTAAACTTTACTGGAAGAACTCTGCTGGCAGCCGGATAAATTACTACATCATAATTATTCTTTTTTATAAACTTAGTAATTTTTGTGTTGTGCCATAAACGTTCAGCTTTTAAATTTTCAATCATTGGAGTTGAAGTGTAATTTATAGCCTGACCAGAATTATAAACATAACGGTCTTCTTCAATCCCAAAAAGTTCAACTTTAATTTTTAGTTTCTTGTCTAAGGCATCTTCTACAGTAGGTTCAGTATCAGCATTAATTGTGGTTGCTTCCTTGTTAAACTGAACTAAGTCAGATGGAAGATTTGAAACAAAATAAGATATATAAGAACCCAGGCCAGATTTTCCATGGTCACAGCCAAAGGTATCAATTCCAATTTTCATAATGATAGTATTATAGTTTAAAAAATGGGCTTAGGATAGAGGGCATTTTTTCCAGCTAGTTATTCCTGCTCCATTAAAGGCTGGCACACTTTACCATCGCGAATTTCTTTTGGATAAACGGTAATGCCAAGCTTCTTTTCCAGTTGAGCATAATGTCTCATTTCCCATTCATCGCCAATTACAAGATTAATTCCTGTTTTTCCGGCACGTGCAGTACGACCGCTGCGGTGAATAAAGAAGTCATCATCGCTTGGAAGATCCATCTGAATAATGTGACTTATATCTGGAATATCAAGGCCTCGTGCACCCAGGTCACTTGTTACCAAAATAGAAACTTTTCCGCTTCTAAAACGGTCCATAGTCGATTTACGTTTCTGCTTGTCAGTTTTTGCATGAATACATTCGCATTCAATTTTTTTATAACGAAGTTTCTGATATATATTTTCAACTTGGTCAGCTCTTGAAGTAAAAATCAGGGCTTTAGAAGGCTTTTCTGCATGTAAAAACTTACGCAAAGTGTCAATTTTGTCTCGTGTTTCTGCGTAAATAGCCCAGTGGGTAATTCTCTTTTTTAGAACATCTTCTGCCGGCATTACTAAGTTTTTTGCATCGGCAAAGAAAATCTTAGTCTGCTTGTTGATTGTGGCAGTACATGCAATAATCTGACAGCCTGCAGGAAGTAATTCTCGCAATGCAGAAGTGTCTTCCAGGGCTTCTTTTTTTACAAGTCTGTCAGTTTCATCAAAAACAATGGCAAAAAGTCCGTCGGTTTTTAGTTTTTTAAGACGGATAAGTTCCACCAGACGGGCTGCTGTTCCAATTATAATTTCGGGCTTTTCTTTAAGTACTTCAATCTGACGTTTTATAGGAGCACCACCAATTAAAAGTGCCGATTTATGCTTTGTAATTGCTTTACAGGCAGAATTAATCTGAGAAGCCAGCTCAAAAGTTGGTGCTACAACAATAATTCTTACCCTCTGGTTGTCAGAAAGAGTTTCTAGCTTGTTGATTAAAGGAAGAAGATATGCAAAAGTTTTGCCAGTTCCTGTTTCCGACTGAAAAAGAAGGTTTTCGCCAGCTAAAAGTCGGGGAATAACCTGCTCCTGAACTGGAGTAGGGCTTGTAATTCCAAGCCCTGCAAGAGAATCTTGTAAATCTTTAGAAAGCTGTTCAAAAACGTTCATCTTAAAAATTAAAACTTATATTCAGTACTTGCAAAAATCTTAAGATGCTTCGCTGCTAGATTCCGATGATTGAGGAAGTTCCATCACTGTTATGTGATCCATAAGATTCTTTACCTTACCCTTTACAAGGTCTTTTGTAACTGTAAAGTGCTTTTTACCCTTAATATCAGGAATCTGGTACATAACATCCATAAGCATTTTTTCTACAATTGTACGAAGTCCTCTGGCACCAGTTTTCTGGCGGATAGCTTCATCTGCAATTTCTTCAATAGCGGCCTTTTCAAATTCAAGATCTACATCATCAATCTTAAATGAAGACTGGAACTGTTTTGTAATGGCATTTTTTGGTTCTGTCAAAACATTTACCAAGTCATCACGAGTAAGTTCCTTAAGGGCACATGTAATTGGCATACGACCAATAAGTTCTGGAATAAGACCAAATTTTACAAGGTCGTCTGGAGAAACCTGACTTAAAAGCATCTGTTTCTTCTTTTCGTCCATCTGTCCAACTTCTGAGCCAAATCCCATTGAATGTTCAGAAACACGCTGCTCAATAATTTTATCAAGCCCAACAAAAGCTCCTCCCAAAATGAAGAGGATATTTGTTGTATCAATCTGAATCATTTCCTGATTAGGATGCTTACGTCCACCCTGAGGAGGAACAGAAGCAACAGTACCTTCAATAATTTTTAAGAGGGCTTGCTGGACACCTTCGCCAGAAACATCACGTGTAATAGAAGTGTTTTCTCCCTTGCGGGCAATTTTATCAATTTCATCAATAAAAATAATACCACGTTCTGCAGCTTCAACATTTCCGTCGGCGGCATTAATCAATTTTAAAAGAACGTTTTCTACATCTTCACCAACGTAACCTGCTTCTGTCAAAGTGGTGGCATCTGCAATTGCAAATGGAACCTTAAGTCTCTGAGCCAGTGTTTTTGCAAGTAAAGTTTTTCCTGAACCTGTAGGACCAATTAAAAGTACGTTAGATTTTTCAATTGTAACAGCATTTTCATCAGCCTTCTGGGCAGCAGAAAGAGACATTCTTTTGTAGTGGTTATAAACAGCTACAGATAAAGTTTTCTTTGCATCATCTTGACCAATAACATAAGAGTCCAGATATTCCTTAAATTCACGTGGAGTAGGAACATCTTTTAATTCAATTGGTAAAATATTTGCTTCTTCCTGTTCAAGAATGCCCTGACAGATTGCAACACATTTATCACAAATAAAAGAGTTTCCGCTTGGTCCGGTAATTAGTTTTCGGTCTTTGCCGGCAGTGCTTCCACAAAAGAAGCAGTAAGGTTCATTAGTTGCGCCGAATCGTTTCATAAAAAAGTCCTTTAAGACATTAAAAAATGTCGTTTTATTTTCTGTTTGGCATTACGTGGTCTACAATTCCGTAGTCCATAGCTTCCTTTGCCGACATAAAGAAATCGCGTTCAATGTCTTCGGCAACTTTATCCTGCTTTTTGCCAGTATCATTTGCAAGATATTCAATAGAAAGCTTTTTAAGGCGAATAATTTCTTTTGCAAGAATGCTGATATCACTTTCCTGTCCTTCAACACCACCGCGTGGCTGGTGAATCATTACACGGCAAGATGGAAGGGCGTAACGTTTTCCTTTTGTTCCTGCCGCAAGAAGAATTGCAGCCATTGAAGCGGCCTGTCCCATACAGATTGTCTGAATATCGCATTTTACATATTTCATTGTATCATAAATTGCAAGTCCTGCAGTAACTGAACCACCAGGAGAGTTGATGTAGATACTAATATCCTTTTCTGGATTTTCTGACTCAAGGAACAAAATCTGGGCAACAACCAAATCTGCCATCACATCATTAATTTCGCCGTCAATAAAAACAATTCTGTCTTTCAAAAGACGAGAAAAAATATCGTAAGATCGTTCACCATTTCCAGTTTTTTCAATAACTGAAGGTACCAAAGTGTTCATCTGTTCGTTCATATAAAATCCTAAATAAAAAAATTAGTTTATCTATATTAATATAGTGAATTTTTAGTAAAGTGGGTAGTAAAATTTATATTTTTTCAATACTTGGTAGAAGTGAAAAATATTTTATCCTTTTGATAGTAAAACTCTCTTATTAGGTAAAATAACTGATGAATTTTTTAGAGAATTGTTATATTTTTTAATATATATAAATACTAAAATACGAATCGAAAAATAGAGAAATCTAAAAAGTAGAAATTGGGCGAGTTTATCTAATTAATTTATTTGGGGTTGTGAATGAGTAGCAAATCACCTTCGAAGTCTTCCATTAGAACTAGCCTTGTGCTTTCTCTTGGATTAGGAATGGTTGTCGTATCAATTATAATGACTTTTATAATTGGTCAGACAGTTCTAAAAAATAATAAATCACAAATAACAAAGAGTATTATTACTTTAACAGAAGCTAAGGGTAATTCACTTCAGTACAAGTTGTCAGAAAGTCTTTATTCAGCAGAAGCTTTGGCAGGTGCATTAGGTGGAACTTGGGCAATTCCAGAAAAACAGAGAAGTTCAGCAGCAGAACAGACCGTTCGTGCCATGGTTAAATCTTCTAAAATGGATTCTGCCTGGGCATATTGGTTGCCAAATATGTTCGACCATAAAGACCCTCTTCGTGCAGATAGTGTAGACAACCCGCTCGGTCAGATGAAAATTCACTATATCCGTGACAAAAATGGTCGTATTAAAAATGATATAGTAACAGAATTTTCTGCAGATGAAATTCAAGCAGCCGCAAATTATGCAGGAACTATTATTAGTGAACCAAGTATTACTACTCTTGATGGAGAACAGGTTCTTACAGCCCAGGTTTTCTCTCCAATAACAAACTCAATTGGCCAGCGTTCTGGTGTAGCAGGAATTGATATTGTTCTTTCTGGACTTGAAAATATGATGGATGGTTCTGCTATCTTCAAAGATACCCAGTGTCAGTTCTTTACATCATCAGGTTCAGTTCTTGCTTCAAGTAATCCTTCAGAAGTAGGAAAGACATCTGTATTCATTTCAAATACAGTATTAAAAGAATATTTTGAAACTGTAAATGTTCCAATTTTAGACCCAGAAACTGGCGAGGAAATTGGTTCTTACGTTGATTATTCAACAGTAACATTTACAGCAATGGTAAACGGCATTAAACAGTTTGTTACTGTTGTAAAAAGTCAGGTAGACCGTTCCGGAAATGCCTGGTTCTTTGTATCAATGACTCCAGAAAGCAATATCAATAAAACAACATGGACAACAATCTGGATTATCATTATTGCTTTTATTGTACAGATTATTATTGTAATTTTGATTGTATTCGGTGTTGTTACACAAATTACTAAGCCATTAAAGAATACAGTTAGTGCCCTTCAGAATATTAGTGAAGGTGATGGAGATATGACCGTTCGCCTGCACGCAAATCAGAATAACGAAATTGGCGCAATGTGCGAAAGCTTTAACAAAACAATGGATAAGCTTTCAGTTTCAATTAAGGATGTTAAGAATTCCAGCGAAGAAATGGACGCAATTGGACATGAACTTAATGATTCAATGAGTCAGACATCTTCTGCTGTAGATGATATTACAAACTCTATCCAGTCAATTCAGGAGCAGATGCAGGAACATGCCGCTGGTGTAGAAGAAGCCCTTTCTGTTGTAGAACAGATTGTAAAGAACATTCATAAACTTAATGAAAACATTGATGCACAGGCTCAGTCAGTTACAGAATCTGCTGCCTCTGTAGAACAGATGACAGTAAATATTGGTAATGTAACAAACATTCTTGAAAATAACCGTGCTGCAATGAACATGCTTGAACAGGCCTCTGAAATGGGTCAGAACTTAATCAACGATACTGCAAATCTTTCTATTAGAATTCAAGACCGTTCAAAGAACCTCCAGGAAGCCTCTGCGGTTATTAGAAACATTGCCAGCCAGACAAACCTTCTTGCAATGAACGCCGCAATCGAAGCTGCACATGCCGGAGAAAGTGGCCAGGGATTCTCTGTTGTTGCCGGAGAAATTCGTAAGCTTGCCGAAGAGTCTGCAATGCAGGGTACAAAGATTCAGAATGAACTTAAAGATGTTCAGGACCTTATCTCTACAGTTACAAATTCAACTAAGCAGGTACAGAACCAGTTCAACTCCATCTTTAATCTTACAAAAACTGTAAGTGAACAGGAACTTGTAATTGATGAACAAATGCGTCAGCAGAACCAGGGTAGCCAGCAGGTACTCGCACTGATGAAGGAAATTAACGAAATTACAGTTCAGGTTAAAAATGACTCTGATGAAATGATGGAGGGAAGTAAACAGGTTTCTCTCGAAATGGATCAGATTGCAAACATGACAACTTCTGTAAATAACAATGTTAAGAACATGACAGAAAAAACAGATTCAATTTCTAACTTCTCAAAACGAGCTTTGTCTTGTGTAGAAAAGAACGTAGACTCAATCACAAAGCTTCGTGATGCAATGAATAAGTTCAAAGTTGAATAGGAAAGAGGAGGTAATTTTATGAAAAAGATTTTAGTATTTCTTTCTGTATTTTTAATTTCATGTTCAGCAATTTTTGCTCAGGTAGATCAGGAACTTCCAAAAGGAAAAGTTGAACTTTTTGACGGTTTCGAAAATGGAAACTTCTGGATTTGGGCAGGTTTTGACTGGGACCAGTACGGTGACCATAAAATTTCTTCCGGAGCTAACATTTCTCGTGACTGGGCTTCAGAAGGTAAACATTCTCTTGAATTAACAATGGAACCATTAACTGCAGACTCTACAAAATCTGCTGTATGGTTTTATGATGGTACAAATGATCTTTCAGGTTCAAAATATCTTGTAATGGATTTTTACAATCCGGAAGACTATACCTACAGAATTCAGGCTGTTATTCAGGCTACAAGTTCCTGGAACTGGTGTGCATTAGATGCTTACGAACTTCCAAAAGGTCATCATACCTTTGTATGGGATTTATCTAAATATGATGAGAAACTTTTTGATGTAAGACGAATTTCTGTTTACAACAACAGTTGGGAAGTTCTCTTAAAAGATTCTCATATCTATGTTGATAACATCAGACTTATAAAATAAAAAAAACAGCTGACAGGCAGAATAAAATGCAGGTCAGCGTGATAACTGAAAAATTACAGGACATAAAAAAAGCCTTTCCAATTGATTTTGGAAAGGCTTTTTTTATAAGTTTAATTACTTAATTACTTATTTAGTAATCTGTGGGTTGTTGAACAAGTCTTTGAAAGAAATCTTGTCGCCCTTAGAAACCTTAACTTCTTTGTAAAGCTGGTCGTAGAGCTTGTTTTCTTTAGTATCGTCAATAAGATATTCCTTAGAACGTGGATCTTCGTAGTGCTTTTTAACTTCTTCTACAGTCATTCCACCTTCATCGGCAATTCTCTTGTACTGTTCTTCAATTTCTTCTGGAGTAACGCTAATGTTACGAGCACGAATTAAAGAATCAACGATGATGCGAGACTTAAGCATTTTTTCGCTGTCTCCAGTCCATTCGTTGAGCATAGCTTCCTTTGACTGTCCAGAAGCGGTAATCATTTTATCCAACTGTTCTGGAGTTGTCTGGAACTGCTGAGCCATCATTCTCCAGCGTCCGTCCAATTCTGCAGCGAGCATAGAAGCAGGAATATCGAACTTGTTTTTTTCTACAAGCTGTTCAAGCAAAGAGTTGTTCTTCAATTCCTTTACACGGCGGCTTACAGCCAATTCCATGTTCTTCTTAAGGTCATCTTTCATGTCCTGAAGAGTCTTATATTTGTCGTTTACGTCCTGAGCAAAGTCGTCATCCAAAGCTGGAATATCACGAATCTTTACAGCCTTAACAGTAACGTTTAATTTTACAGTTTTACCTGCCAAGTCAGAGTTTTCGAAATCTTTCTTATATTTCTTTGTGATTTCTTTAGTCTCGTCCTTCTTCATTCCTACTACTTCGTCATCAATCTTGTAGAGGTTTTCGCCAGATCCAACTGTGAATACATAGTCTTCTCGTTTTGTATCTGCAATTTCTTTACCGTCTTCGCCAACTTCCACATAGTTGATTGTTACAATGTTGTCCTTTTCAACTACTCCGTCTTTCTTGTCTGTAACCATTGCGTTACGTTCCTGAATAGTCTTAAGTTCATTGCTCAAGTCATCATCAGTGATTGTAACCTGTGGTTCTTTAACGTTTACACCAGCAAAGTCTTTTACTTCAACTTTAGGGAAAACATCATATTTTACAGTGTAAGTAAGATCTTTAGTCATATCCAATTCTGGAGCTTTTTCCATTGTTGGCTGAGCGTATGGAAGAGGGCGGTTTTCAGTTTCTTCCTTAAAGATTTCGTCAAATGACTGATCGATTAATGTTCCAAGAGTATCAGCTTTAATTGAGTCTCCGTATTTGCGTTCAAGAACGTTAGCTGGTACATGTCCCTTACGGAAACCTGGGATCTGTGCGTTTTTAACGTAGTTTTTCAAAGTGTTTTCGTATGCTTCAGCTACGTCTTTTTTAGCGATTGTTACAGTCAATTCTACTGCTGATTTTTCAAGGTTTTTGAATTCTTTGGTAAATTTCAATTGGAACTCCTGTTTAGGCTTATTTTATTAGCCTTATAAAAAAATAGAGACACAAGCATTTGCGTCTCTATTGTAAGTTTAAGCGGAAAACGGGAGTCGGACCCGCGACATCCACCTTGGCAAGGTGGCGCTCTACCACTGAGCTATTTCCGCATTAATAATTTATAGGCAAACGCCTTAGAGCGGAAAACGGGAGTCGGACCCGCGACATCCACCTTGGCAAGGTGGCGCTCTACCACTGAGCTATTTCCGCAAAAACTGTAGTAAAAAACTGATGCGAGGGGAGGGACTTGAACCCTCACGCCGAAGCACTAGATCCTAAGTCTAGCGTGTCTGCCAATTCCACCACTCTCGCAAGACTTAGCAATTTGTCTGCTACGTTGGAATAATTTATAAAAATACGACATTTGTGTCAAGAGGTAAAATGGGATATATTATAAAAAAGATTAGCGGAGGTCCAAATGAAGAAACTTTTATTCCCAGCCATCATCACACTTTTACTTACTGCCTGTGCAAGTAACAAAATTGCATCGCCATATCAAAAAGGAACTGGCCAAACTCAAATAGTCCAGACTAAAAATGGTCTGGTTCGTGGCCTTATAAATGATGAAGGAAATGTCGAACTTTTTGCCGGTATTCCTTATGCAAAACCACCAGTAGGAGACTTGCGCTGGAAAGAAACTCAGCCGGTAGAAAATTGGGATGGAGTTTTAGAGGCAAGCCACTTTGCACCAGTTGCCATGCAAAACAGAAACGGCCGCTTTTACAATTTTCTTTATCACACAATTATAAAATCAAATGGAGACCGAAGTGACTATGCTCCAATGTCGGAAGACTGCCTTTATCTGAATATCTGGCGCCCTGCCTTAGAAGGAATGGATAGTGGAGAAGAAATGGATAGTGGAGAAGGAATTGCCAACTCAAAAAAGCCTTTTCCGGTCCTAGTCTACATCCACGGTGGCAGCCTGACTTCCGGCTCATCATATTTTGAAGCGTATGATGGAGAAAACCTTGCAAAAAAAGGCCTGATTGTAGTAACCGTAGCCTACCGAGTAGGAATTTTCGGCTATCTTGCTACAGAAGAACTTGCAAAAGAAAGTCCCCATGGAAGTACAGGAAATTACGGACTTTTAGACCAAATTCAAGCCTTGAAATGGGTAAAAGAAAATATTTCGGCCTTTGGGGGCGACTCCAACAACATAACCATAGCGGGGGAATCGGCAGGATCTTCATCAGTAAACGCATTATGTGCCTCGCCATTAACAAAAGGCCTTTTCCGCCGTGCAATAGCAGAAAGTTCAAGCCTGGTAGTTCCAACACCGCCACACACCTTCCGCACCTACAAAGCAGCCTTAGAAATGGGCCAAAAAGTGATGGAGGAATACAAGGTTTCAAATATAGAAGAATTACGCCAAATTCCTGCAAAAAAATTACTAAAAACAAAAAATATACACAATTCAATGACGGTAGACGGTTACGCCCTGCCAGAAACTCCATGGAAAATCTACCAGAAAGGACAGAACCACGAAGAAGCACTTTTAAACGGATTTAACATGGATGAAGGAATGGCCTTTACAATCCTTAGATCTATAACCAAAAAGAATTACATAGAATTAATCAAAACTTCTCCAAATGTAACCGATTTGGAAGGCATACTAAGCCTAAAAGAAGTAAAAACCAATAAAGATGCCCACCGCCTTTATACAGACCTTTTTAGTGCCGTATGTTTCAATTATCCACATCAAAGCTGGACCCGCACCCTTGTTGCCCAGGGACGCCCAGTTTACGAATACTGCTTTACCAAAACAAATCCGGGTGTAAGCACCATGCATTCAGGCGAAATGGTTTATGCCTACGGAAACCTGGACTACAACGGCAAAAAAATCTACACCCAGGCCGACTACGAGCTTTCAGAAATTATGCAAAACTACTGGGTAAACTTTGCAAAGACCGGAAATCCAAATGGACCAGGCCTTCCACAATGGCAGGAAGCAAGCTGCGGCAAGCTGATGGAGTTGGGCGAAACAAGAGGAATGATAGAGGACCCCTTCCAGCCCTTTTATCAGTACCTAACCTTCGATTTAGAATAAAAAAAACTGTAAATATTAGTCAAACTTCCTTATAGATTTAATTATTTATATGGGCTAGTATAACAAAAATATTCGGGAGGAAAAAATGAAACCAACCTTATTAGTTCTTGCAGCAGGACTTGGCAGCCGCTACGGTGGAATTAAACAAATAGAAGCTGTTGGAAAAAATAACGAATGCCTTTTAGACTATGCAACTTATGATGCAATGAAGTCAGGTTACGGCAAAGTTGTATATATAATCAGAAAAGATATAGAAAAAGATTTTAGAGACCGCCTTTTTGACCAGGTTGCAAAAAAATATGATGCAGAATACGTATTTCAGGAACACGAAAGCCTTTTAAATGCAGAAGCCTTAAATGCATCAAAAAACAGAAGCAAGCCTTGGGGAACCTTACACGCCATCCTTTGTGCAAAAGATGCAATTAAGGCCCCATTTGCAGTAATCAATTCCGATGACTTTTACGGCAGACAGGCCATTAAAACTCTGGGAGACTACTTAAAAGACTTAAGCCCAGACTCAACAGAACACGCCATGGTAGGCTATGTACTTGGAAATACCATGAGTCATTCCGGTTCAGTAAGCCGCGGAGTATGTACAGTAGAAAACGGCTACTTAAAAAGCATAAACGAAAATAAAAATATCTATTATCAGGGTGAAAAAATAATTACCGAAGCTCCAGATGGCAGCAAAAAAGAGTTTACCGGAAAAGAGTGGGTAAGTATGAACCTTTTTGGCTTTAGCCAGAGAGTTTTAGACGACTTCCAGCCATACTGGGAAAACTTTATTGCTACAAAGGCAGATACAGAAAAAGAAGAATGCCTCCTTCCAATCGCAGTAGGCCACATGCTGGAACATAATTACGGCAAAGTAAAATTCTTCTCATCAAGCGAAAACTGGTTTGGCATGACCTATACAGAAGACCGCCAGATAGTTCGCAACGAAATTGCAAAGAAGGTAGAAAAAGGCTATTATCCAGAAAGGCTATATTAAAATATGCCACTCTGGAGGAAAATTTGAACTTCTACTGCATTTCTGTGCGTACTGGAATGGAAGAAAACTTTAAAGAAAGTGTAAAAGACCTGCTAAGCCCAAACGGCCCCTTAGAAGGTAAAATACACTTTCTAAAAAAGCAGATGCGACTAAAAAATGGAAAAGAATATTACGATCCATTTTTTCCAGGCTATGTTTTTTTAGAAACAGAAGAAAGAGACTCCATAAAACTAAGAAGCCTTTCAAAAGGAAAACACTTCCTCCGCTTTTTACCCTCAAATCAAGAAATAAGCCCCTTATCAAACAGCGACCTGAACATAGTTGCTTCAATTTTAAAATTCGGCTCGACAATAGACCTGGTTCCAGTTACATTCGACTCCGGCGACCGCATACAGATTGTAGATGGTCCATTCAAAGATTTTACCGGAAAAGTAGTAGCAGTAAACCGCCGCAACAAAAGAGTAAACATAGAAATAGATTTTATGGGCAGCCTGCGTCAGGTAAGCCTGTCCTACGAATTAGTGGAGAAAAAATAAATGTCAAAATCTCTAAAACTAAATGCATTTTTTAACGTAGTAAGAAACGTTTTAAGGTTAGTATTCCCCCTCATCACCTTTCCTTACGTATCCCGCGTATTAATGCCAGAAGGAATTGGAAAAGTAAATTTTGCAAACTCCATAGTAATGTACTTTTACACAATCGCTTCGCTGGGAATTGGCTCCTACGGCATAAGAGAAGCTGCAAAAATTCGTAACGACCGCCTGGCCCTTGCCAAGTTCACAAAAGAAATGCTTTCGATCAACATGGTTTCGACCCTGGTATCATACATACTTTTAGCGGCATCCCTGGTGTTTGTAAAAAAGTTCGAAAGCTACAGAATCTTAATCATAGTAAATTCTAGCAGCATAATCTTAAATACCATAGGTTTTGAATGGCTTTATTCCGCCCTGGAAGAGTACGGTTACATAACACTGCGCTCCATCATCTTTCAAATAATAAGCCTGGCCTTAACCTTTATTTTAGTACGCAATAGTGATGATGTAGTAAACTATGCTCTGGTTTCGGTAATTTCAAATGTAGGCTCAAACGTATGTAATTTAATCCACGCCAGAAGATATTTAGACCTAAAAACAAAAGTAAAACTAGAAATAAAAAAACACTTAAAACCAATATTTTTGCTGTTTTTTTCAAGCATAGCAATTACAGTATTTTCAATTTTAGACACCTCAATGGTGGGCTTTATAAAAGATGATGTAGAAGTAGGCTATTACACATCTGCATCAAAAATAATAAGAATGATAAGAGACCTCTTCCCTGCAATTTCAACAGTAATGTTTGCCCGTGTTTCATATTATGTAGGCACCAAAGAAACACAAAAGATAAAGGAAGTCACCGGCCAAATCTTCAATCTTTTTTATGCACTTTCAATCCCAATCTGTATGGGCTTTATCCTTCTTATGAAGCCAATTTTATTATTAATGTGCGGAAGCGAATTTTTACCAGCTGTAGCCGTAGGACAGGTTCTGGCACCACTAGTAATACTCAGTTCAATTTCGGGATATCTTAGCGGAGCACTTTTAATTTCCTTTGGCCGCGAAAAAATCTACATGTATGTAGAAGTAGGAGCCGCCTTGCTAGATATAGTATTGAATTTTGCGTTTATACCAAAATACGGAGCACTTGGAGCGGGAATAGCAACACTTATTACAGAATTTGTTATGTTTATAGTATTCCACATAAGCGTAAAAAATGAGATAAGTGGAGTAAAAATCAAAAAAGCACTTGTACAGTACATTATAGGCAGTGTGATTATGGCACTTGTAGTTTACATGGAAATAAAATACCTGCCATTAAGTCCAATATTACAAATACTACTAGGTGCAGTTTCCGGAGCCTTAATCTATTTTGTAATATTAGTGATAATGAAAAATGAATTTTTACAAAGCAGCTTAAATAATCTAAAATTAAAAATTGGAGCTCATAAATGAAAAATAAAAAACGACTGGCAATTTTACTGGCAACCTATAACGGCGGCCAATACTTAAAAGAACAATTAGACAGCCTTCTTGCCCAAAGCTACAAAGATTTTGCAATTTATATTTCAGATGACTCATCAAAAGACAATACCTTAGAAATTGTAGAAGAGTACCAGAAAAACTACCCCGAAACCATCATCAATATAGAAAATACAAAAAAGTTTGGCTCTGCTAAAGGCAATTTTTTGAACCTTGCAAAAAGCGTAGAGTCAGAATTATATATTTTTTGCGACCAGGATGATGTATGGCTGCCAAATAAGTTCGAAGAATTAGTAAACCGCTATGACCAGGAAAAAACTACAGATGTACCGGTTGTTGTATATTCAGACTCAAAAGTAGTCGATTCAAATTTGAACGTATTGTATGAATCCTTTATAAAATACATGGGCTTTAAGGCAAATAAAAAGAATTTAAAATTCCGCCTGCTTCGTAACGATGTAGCCGGTTGTACCATGCTTTGTAATTCCAAATTAATAGAAGCCTACCAAAAAGTTGCAGACCAAATAGACGAAAAAGCCATAATGATGCACGACTACTTTTTTGTACAAATTGCCGCAGTTTACGGCCAAGTTTACTTTGTAGACAAGCCCCTTATGCTCTACCGCCAGCACGGAAACAATTCAGTAGGCATTACAGGCTACAAAGAAATTTTAGACAACCGCACCCCAGAAATGGCCAATGTAGACGAAACACACCTGCAGGTAAAAGAAGTTTTAAAAATCCAGCTGCCAGTAGAAGCAAAAAGAAAAAGGATTGTAAATAAATTTTTGACCTTAAAAGACAAAGGTTCTGTTGGACGCCAGCTCTTTTTTGTGGTAAACGACTACCAGTTCTTCCCTGGTTTTAGAAATATCAGCGTACTTGTAAACCTCTTCCCAAGAAATAATTGGTTCAGAAAGATTTTGCGAGGAACCAAGAATCTTGTTACGGGGCAGAAGAGGTGGAATTAAGTTTTTTAGCTTGGTTTTTAATTGACTTGACTTCCAAGTTTAACTACAATAGAAATGTTATAGGGAGGGCTTACATTTAAGTTCCCTTCTTGTACATATGTAAAAAAAATACAGCTATCGCAGGAATGGAGCTTGGTTCAAGCACGTAACCGGATGGTTAGAAGATGAAGTTCTTAAGGCGGGTGCGTTGGTGGCCGTCGTGGCGAAGCTGTGGGTAAATACTTTTCTATATTATAAGTGTCAATATGATTAATCTCGAACAATTTATTTCAAAGTATGTCACAGAGCGTGACTCAAGTCTTTTTGCAAAAGACATTCAAAATAATTCTGCAGCACTGACAAAAGCAATTAAAGATAAGTCTATGCTTGTAATTGGTGGAGCGGGTAGTATTGGAAGTTCGTTTATAAAAGCCTGTTTACAGTTCAAACCAAAGGTTCTTGTTGTTGTTGACGTAAATGAGAATGGCCTTGCAGAACTTACCCGCGACTTGCGAAGTACAAAAGGAATGTATGTACCAGAAGACTATGTACCATATCCAATTAATTATGCCCAGCCAGTTTTTGAAAAGATGTTCCGTGCACGTGGCGGTTTTGATATAGTTGCAAACTTTTCTGCACATAAACATGTACGAAGTGAAAAAGATATTTATTCTGTGGAAGCTCTTCTGCAGAATAATGTTTTAAATGCAAAGAAGCTTCTGGACTTGCTTGCAGAATTTCCTCCAGAGGAATATTTCTGTGTTTCAACAGATAAAGCTGCTAACCCTGTAAATATTATGGGAGCAAGCAAGAGAATTATGGAAGACGTAATCTTCTCTTATTCTGATAAGTTCCCCGTAAAAACAGCCCGCTTTGCAAATGTTGCATTTTCAAATGGTTCGTTACCAGCTGGTTTTATTGACCGTATGTCTAAGCTTCAGCCAATTTCCGCTCCAAGTGATGTGAAACGTTATTTTGTTAGTCCTCAGGAAAGTGGCCAGATTTGTATGTTAGCTTGTATGCTTGGAAAGAATCGTGAAATCTACTTCCCTAAACTTGAAGAAAAGAAAATGAAGACTTTTTCTTCTATTGCTACAGACTTCTTACATGAAAATGGATATGAAGTTTTGGAATGTAATTCTGACCAGGAAGCAATTGATAAAGCAGAAGATCTTAAGAAAGGTTCAAAAAAATATCCTGTTCATTATTCTGGTTCTGATACAACTGGTGAAAAAGCTTATGAAGAATTCTTCACTGATACAGAACAGACAGATATGAATCAGTTTGAATCATTAGGTGTTGTAACAAACAGAACTGCTCGCCCAGTAAGTGAGATTCAGGATTTGTTTACAAAACTAGAAAATGCTTTTGCAAAGCCAAATACAACTAAGGCAGAAGTAGTAACAATTTTGAAAGATTTCTTACCTAACTTTGAACACGAAGAAAAAGGGAAATCGCTTGATAGCAAAATGTAGGAAGTATTGAAATGAATAATAATGATGCAATTCAGTTTATCAAATCACTTTATCCCGAGTATGGTGAACATATTCCATTGCATGCTCCAGTATTTCTTGGAAATGAAAAGAAATATCTTAATGACTGCATAGACACAACTTTTGTTTCAAGTGTTGGTCAGTATGTAGACCGTATGGAGAAGATGGTTGCTGAATATACCGGTGCAGCTCGTGCAGTAGTTTGTGTAAACGGAACAAATGCTCTTTATATGAGCCTTTTGCTTTCTGGTGTAGAACAAGGTGATGAAGTAATCACTCAGCCACTTACATTCATTGCAACTGCAAATGCAATAAGTTACTTAAATGCAATTCCTGTTTTTTGTGATGTTGATGAAGATACAATGGGACTTTCTCCTGTTGCTGTTCGCAAATGGCTTGAAGAAAATACAGAAATTAAGAATGGTGCCTGCTATAATAAGTCTACTGGACACAAGATATCTGCTGTTGTTCCTATGCACACTTTTGGTCATCCAGTACACTTGGATGAATTTGTAAAACTTTGTGAAGAGTGGAAACTTGCTCTTGTTGAAGATGCTGCTGAAAGTATTGGAAGTTTTTATAAAGGAAAACATACTGGACTTTTCGGAAAAGTAGCTGCTCTCAGTTTTAATGGTAACAAGACAATTACAACCGGTGGTGGCGGAATGTTGCTTTTCACAGATAAAGAACTTGGTGAAAAAGCAAAGCACCTTACAACACAGGCAAAAATTCCACATCGCTGGGAATTTAAGCATGATGCAATTGGTTATAACTACCGTATGCCAAATATCAATGCGGCCCTCGGTTGTGCCCAGTTGGAAAATATCGAAAAGGTATTGGAAAATAAACGCAAAACAGCAATGGCTTATAAAGAGTTCTTTGCTGGTTCAGATATTAAATTCTTTGATGAGCCAAAAGCCTGTAAATCAAACTTCTGGTTGAATGCTGTCCTTCTCCCAGACAAAGAAGCTCAGTTAAAGTTCCTTGAAGAAACAAATGATGCTGGAGTTCAGACACGTCCTATTTGGGAACTTATGAACAGACTTGAAATGTTCAAACCCTGCCAGCATGGTGATTTGACAAATGCTGAAATGTTTGCAGACAGAGTTGTGAATATTCCTAGTGGATATGGAGTAAACAGATAAATGAAAAAAATCTGTTTTGTAACTGCGGCACGTTCTGAATATGGACTTCTAAAATGGCTCATGCATGATATTAATGCTGATCCTGATTTTGAGCTGCAATTAATTGTAACTGGCGGTCATTTGTTAAAAGAACAAGGACATACTATTGATGCAATAATTGCTGATGGTTTTAAAATTGATGCTACTGTAGATGCTAATCTTGATACTTCCTCAACAGAAAGTATTGCTTCATCTATGGGACGAATGGCAGAAAAATTTGCTCCTGTTTTTGCAGAATTAAAACCTGATTTGCTTTTTGTGTTGGGCGATCGTTATGAACTATTGCCAATATGTAACACAGCTTTTGTAATGAGAATTCCTATTGCTCATCTTTCTGGTGGAGACGTAACAGAAGGTGCTATAGATGATGGTGTTCGTAATACTGTTACAATGCTTGCGGATTACCATTTCCCTGGACCAGTAGATTCTGCAAAAAATATAGAAAGAATGCGAGGTAATTCTAGAAATATCTGGGCTGTTGGTGAACCAGGACTTGATGCTTTTAATCGCATAGAACTGATGCCCCGTGTTGAGCTTGCAGATAATCTAGGACTTGATGTAAATAAAAAATGGTGTCTTATGACTTACCATTCCGAGACACGAGAAAGTCTTGAATATAATCTTTCTGCAGTCCAGAGTTGTTTTGATGCTTTATCTTCACATAAAGATTTACAGGTTGTAATGACTTATGCAAATGCAGATTTTGGTGGAGAAAAGATAAATGAACAACTGGAGGAAATGGCTAAGAAAAAGCCTTCCCAATTTAAGGTTGTTCCATCTCTTGGACAATTAAGATATCTAAGTTTCATGAAACAAGTTGCTCTTGTTATTGGTAATTCAAGCAGTGGTATTGTTGAGGCACCTTCTCTTGGTGTGCCTGTAGTAAATATCGGTGAGAGACAGAAAGGCCGTTACCAATGTAAGAATATTATTCAGTGTAAGAATGATTCTGTTGCGATTGCTACAGCTGTAAATTCTAGTTTTGAAAAAGAACTTGATAATAGTGACTGTAATTTCTGGGGTAATGGACATGCTTCTGAAAATATTCTAAAGATACTTAAGAATAATATTTTCAATAACTAACTTATGGCAAATGTAATTGGTGGTGAATTCAAGATTTCTCTTCCAGGTATAGAAACAACAGAAGTAGAAAATGGAAAGTTTTTTGCTTCTGGAAGAGGTGCGTTGGCTGCAATCTTGAGAAAAATTATACCTCAAATTAATACTATACATAAGTGGAGGGGGGGGTGATATTGCCTGACTACTTATGTTCATCAATAACACAAGTTTGCATTGATGAGAAAATACCGTATCAATTTTATCATATAAAAGAAAATTTAGTCCCAGATGAAAAAGATTTGTTTTCGAAATTAGAAGATAACTCTGTTGTTCTTTTAATTTCTTATTTTGGAATGATTGATATTAAGGATGTAGCAGAAAAAATAAAAAAACAGAATCCAAATGTAATTATAATTGTGGATGATGTTCAAAATTATTATTCACAATATTCTGAGAGTACTTTCTGGGACTATCGCTTTAATTCATTTAGAAAATGGTTTGCTGTACCGGATGGTGCTGAAGTTTTTTGTAACTCTGGAGATATAGATTTTCCAAAAGAGAAAAATACATTTGCGCAGTATAAATTTTCGGGTAATGTTCTTAAAAACTTTTCTGATTGGGTGGAAGATAATGTATGCCTAGATTTAATTGGAAAAGGTGAAGAAATCCTTGATAAGGATTATAACTGCGAATGTTCCAAAATCAGTAACTCCTTGATTACTCAAATTCCGTTTGAGGAAATAAAGGTAAGAAGACAGGAAAATGCAGCATTTCTTCATACCGAATTAGAAAAATTAGGAATTCAACATATCTATAATTCTAAGTGTGTACCACTTTTTATTCCTATTTTCCTGAACAATAAATCAGAAATAAGAAAGGAAATGTTTAAGAATAACATTTTTACACCAGTTCATTGGCCGTATGAAACAGATAAACTGAATGGAAATATAGAAAATCAGCTTTATGAAACAGAATTATCGCTTATCTGTGATCAGCGATATTCTCTTGAAGATATGAAAAGACAGATAGAAGTTTTGAAAAGATGTTTATAGAAATTACAGATAAATGGAATGATAAACTTTTGCAGTTTTCAGAACCTCAGAAAGATATATATTTTTCTGAATCATATGTAAAACTTGCAACAGGAAAAAATGAGACTCCGCTTTGTATCGTTTGTACTGAAGGCGGAAACATAATGCTTTTACCTTTTTTAAGGAGTGAATTTAAGGATTTCTTTGACTTTGAAACTCCATATGGATATGGTGGACCTATTTCAAATAGTTCTGACAAAGAATGGAATGAAAAGGCATTAAAAGAAATTGTTAATTATTTTACTTCGCAAAATTATCTTGCTGGTTTTTTGCGCTTTCATCCGCTACTAAATAATTCTGAACTTTGTAGAAACACTTTTACAGTAATTGATGACAGAAAAACTATTGCTATTGATACATCTGTTACTGAAGAAGAAATATGGATGAATCAGATTTCATCAAAGAATCGTAATATGATTCGTAAAGCGGAAAAGAACGGACTTACATTTGAAAGAGATAATGAATTCAGATATATAGATGAATTTAAGAACCTATACAATTCTACCATGAGTCGTTTGGATGCAGATGACTTTTATTTTTTTGATGATGAATATTATAAAAAATTTATTGAAACCTTTACGGGTAAAGGTTTTTTAGGATGTATCAAAAAAGATAATGAAATTATAAGTGCTGCTTTATTTATGTATGAAAATACATGGGGACACTATCATCTTGCGGGTAGTAACAGAGAATATTCATCTCTTGGTGCTAATAATTTACTTTTGTGGAAAGTTGCCTGCGAAATGCATAAAGAGGGTGTAAAAGAATTTCATCTTGGTGGCGGAACAAATGGTGATGAAGAGAATAGCTTGTTTAAGTTTAAACATTCTTTTAGTTCAAATGAGAAACAGTTTTCTATAGGAAAGATTGTATTTAATAAAGATGCCTATGAAGATATTTGTTCAGAATGGGCAAAAAATAATCCAGAAAAAGCAGAGAAATATAAACATCATTTACTTAAATACAGGTATTAAAATATGTCACATACATTAATAATTGCAGAAGCTGGAGTGAATCACAACGGAAAGCTTGATTTAGCCTTGAAACTTTGTGATGCAGCAAAAGAAGCTGGTGCGGACGTCGTAAAATTCCAGACTTGGAAAACAGAGAAAATAATAACACGGACAGTTGCTCAAGCTGACTATCAAACTGAGAATACCGGTAAAACAGAAAGTCAGTTTGATATGCTAAAAAAACTTGAGTTTTCTTATGAAGATTTTAGAAAAATAAAAGCACATTGTGACAAAATAGGAATTCAATTTGCTTCTACAGCAGATGAAGAAGAAAGTCTTGATTTTTTGATTTCACTTGGTATTCCTTTTATAAAGATTGGTTCCGGAGAAATTACAAATATCCCATATTTAAGAATAATGGGAAGTAAAAAATTACCAATAATTATTAGTTCTGGAATGTCTACACTTGCAGAAATTGATGTGGCTCTTGCAGAACTTAGAAATGCTGGAGCCACAGATATTATATTACTTCATTGTACTACAAATTATCCATGCCCTATGCAAGATGTAAATCTGAAAGCAATGCTTACTTTGAAAGAAGCATTTAAAATTCCGGTTGGATATTCAGATCATACAGAAGGAATAGAAGTTCCTGTAGCTGCAGTTGCAATGGGGGCAAAAGTAATAGAAAAGCATTTTACATTGGATAGAAATATGGAAGGCCCGGACCATCTTGCAAGTACAGAACCTGTAGAATTCAAAAAAATGGTTGATTCAATAAGAAATATTGAGAAAGCTCTTGGAACAGGGGAAAAACTTCCAACAAAAAGTGAAATTGATATTTCAAAGGTAGTATTAAAAAGATGTGTTGCTTCTCAGCAAATAAAAGCTGGTGAAATATTCAATGAAAAAAACTTAACTGTGAAGAGAAATGATAAAGGACTTCCTTCAAAATATTGGGATTTAATTATTGGAAAAATAGCTACAAAAGATTATGAGATAGATGAGGCTGTGGAATTATGAATATAAAAGATTTTATAATTAAGGATAATGAGACAGTCCTGGATGCATTAAAAAAAATAGATGAACATTCTTCATTTGGAACTAGAATACTATTTGTTGAAAGTAAAGATGGAAAGATATGTGGCTCTGTTTCGGATGGAGACTGTCGTAGAGGATTGATTAATGGTAAGAACCTAGCATCTCCTATTACTGAAATAATGAATAAAAAATTTACATCACTTGCAAAAGGTATTTATGATGTAGATACAATAAAGAAGATTAGAACTCTTGGATTGAAATACGTACCAGAATTAAACGAAGATGGTTCCCTATATGAAATCCGTGATTTTACAAATAATAAATCATATGTACCTGTAGATGCCGTTCTTATGGCTGGTGGAAAAGGAGAACGGCTTAGACCTTTAACTTTAGAAACACCTAAACCTCTTTTGAAAGTAGCAGATAAACCAATCATAGATTACAACATTGATAATCTTTTAAATTGTGGAATTAAGAATATTAATGTTACTGTAAATTATTTAGGAGAGCAGATAGAAAAACATTTTAAAAATCCTGTATTGGATGTTCAGGTAAAGACTGTTCGTGAACCAAAATTTTTAGGAACAATAGGATCTATAAAGTTTGTAAAAGAATGGCAGAATGACACAATTCTATTAATGAATTCCGATTTATTTACCAACATAGATATAGAAGCTTTTTATCTGCATTTCTTAAAACACGGTGCAGATATGAGTGTTGCCGGTGTTCCATATAATGTTAATATTCCTTATGGAATTTTTAAACTTGAAAATACTCGTGAAATTAAAGGAATAACGGAGAAACCTAGTTTTCATTATTATGCTAATGCTGGAATTTATTTAATAAAAAGAAGTTTGCTAGATTTAATTCCAGATGATGAGTTCTTTGATGCAACAGATTTTATGGATAAACTTATAAAGAATAATAAAAAAGTTATACGTTTTCCTATTGCTGGATATTGGATTGACATTGGGAAGCCGGAAGATTTTAAGAGTGTACAGGAATTTGCACGTAATATAAGGAAATCATAAATGAAAATATTATATTTAATCCCCGCACGGGGTGGTAGTAAGGGAATTCCTCATAAGAATATAAAACTTTTGAATGGAAAGCCTCTTATACAATATTCAATTGAAGTTGCAAGAGAACTTGCAGATGATGCTGATATCTGCCTTTCAACTGATGATCCACAGATTAAAGCTGTTGCAGAAGGTCTTGGATTAAAAGTTCCGTTTTTGCGACCAGATTATCTTGCTAGCGATACTGCTGGAACAAGTGACGTAATTGTTCATGCCCTCGATTTTTATTCTCAACTTGGAAAAGAATATGATGTTGTTGTTCTTTTGCAGCCAACATCCCCGCTTAGAACCGTACAGAATGTAAAAGACTGTCTTGCCATATATACAGACGAATATGACATGGTAACTACAGTAAAAGAATCAAGTGTTAGTGCTGTATTGTGCAAAGAAAATTCGCGAGGATATTTGGAACAGGTTATAGGTGGAAACAATGTGCGTCGCCAGGATGCAGAGAAATTTTATGAATATAACGGTGCCGTGTATGTTATTAATGCAAAAGCTGTAAAAGAAAAAGGTCTTGGTGGATTTTCAAAGATTAAGAAATGTGTAATGGCAGAAGAGAATTCTGTTGATATTGATACTTTGTTGGATTGGAAAATCGTGGAAGTGATAAGTTCAAAATGATTTTCACAAATTTTTCTTTTTTTCTTTTCTTTATAATTTTTCTCTGTTCTTATTCTTTTATAAATAAAGAGTTTAAGAAGTACATTTTACTAATTGGAAATTTGTTTTTTTGCTTTTATGCAGGATGGCAAAGTTTCATTGTTGCTATAACAGTTGTTTTAGTAACTTATTTTTTATCTTATTTTAATAAGATAGGATGCTATATAGGAATTTGCATAAATGTATTTATATTAATTTTCTTTAAATATTTTTCTTCATTTTATCCAGTTGGAATTTCTTTCTATACTTTTACCTGTATTGCATATTTAAGTGATGTAACATCCAAAACTTGTAACCATGAAAAAAATATAGTTAATTTTAGTAATTATATTTTATTTTTTCCAAAATTAATTTCGGGGCCTGTTGAACGTGGTGGTAATTTTTTACCACAAGTAACTAATTTAGAGGAAAAAAATGTGACTTTTGAAAACTTACAAATAGGTTTTCATTACGTTTTATTTGGAGTATTTAAAAAACTTTGTATTGCAAATAGACTTCAAATTTATGTAGATAAAGTTTTTGATAATCTTTTACATTTTGGTGGATTATCACTAATGATTGCTGCAATTTTTTATTCAATTCAGTTATATTGCGATTTTTCAGGTTATACGGATATTGCAATAGGTGTTGCTAGAATATTTGGATTTAAACTTACTCAAAATTTTAAGAATCCTTATTCCTCGGTTTCAATAGGTGATTTTTGGCATAAATGGCATATTTCATTATCATCATGGTTAAAAGATTATATTTATATACCTCTTGGTGGTAATAGAAAAGGTAAAATTAAAAAGTATATTAATATATTAATAACATTTCTTATTTCCGGCATGTGGCATGGTAATACTATGAATTTTTTAATTTGGGGAGGGCTACATGCAATATTCCAAATTATCGAAAATATTTTTTGTAGACAAATTTCTAAAATAAATCTTAAGATTAGAAATCTTATTACAATTTTTTTAGTTTTATTTGCATGGATTTTCTTTCGCTTAAATCATTTTTCAGATATATATATATACTTTTTAAATTTGTTTTCTAAAAATTATATGTCCATTAGTAGTATAAAAAAATCTTTGTATGAAATAACATTTTCAACTTATAATAACATGACTCCTTCAATCATGCTTAATATAAATGTCTATGTATCTTTATTAATTCTTTTCATTGTTTCAAGAATAGAAGTTCAAAAAAATAAACATATTTCTGAAATTATTATATGTCAAAATAAAATAATTAGATATTTCTTTGATTATTTATTGATCTTTTGTATTTTTACAATAGGCGTATTTGATTCAACGAGGTTTATTTATGCCGCATTCTAAAATGATATTTTTAATATTAATTTTAGTACTTTGTTTTATTAATATTGTACTGTTTTTTATATGGAAAATAAAACAATTACCTATTTTATATATATATTTTCACAAAATCTTTACTTTTATCTTTCCAATAGGTAGTATTTTATTTTTGATGTTAGTTTGTAATTCAGCTCTATCAAAAAAAGAATATGGAATTACGATGGATAATCAAATTAAACAACAATTTGATTATATAAACAAAAATAATTATGACACTATAATTTTAGGTAATTCAAGATTGTATAGAGGAATTAATCCTGAGTTATTAACGGGAAATTGTTATAATTTTGCTTTTGATAATGACAGTTTTCTTGAATGTTATTATAAATTAAAATATTTAGAAAAAATTGATAAATTGCCAAAGCGAATTATTCTTGGTGTAGATTATTTTGAGTTTTCTTTTATTTCTGCAGGAATGAAAAATACTTACGATTTATATTTTGATAATGAATATGATGAAGTTTTAAACAATTGTAATTACTTATCATTCGATAACGAAAAATTAAGTTTTGATTTAAAAATAAATAAACGATTAAATACTTTATTTATTTACAATTATTATAATGCAATTTCATATTTATATTATAAATATATTTTAAAAGATAGTAGAGTATCTTATGTTTCAGAAAGTGGTCAATATAAGATTTATCCTCAACCTAAGGCTGGATTAGGAGATTTTCTAACAAGAAGTTCAGATATTCTGATTGAACAAAAAACCGCATATCAAAAAATTATAAAATTTGCTAATGAAAAAAATATTAAGATTATTCAAATAATGCTTCCATTACGTGATATTGAAATAAATTGCTATAAAACAGAACAAAAAGAGAATATAGATAATTTATTTGCTTCTCAATTGAATGCAAAATATCTAAACTTTTCAAAACATAAGTTTTTTAATATTTATGATTTTATGGATGACACTCATTTAAATATAAATGGTTCAAATAAATTTAGTTCTACATTAGATTTTGAATTATCTAATATAGGTTTTTATAAAAATTAAGTGAAAGTAAATTATGAAAATATGTTTTTTTTCTAGATGTAATCTGGTTTATCTGTACGGTGCTATAGATAATGCATTAAAGTCAAAATATGAATTTGTTCATGTTGTATATAGTGATAAAGAATATAATATTTTAGTTAATCATTTTAATATTTCAAAAGATCGAATTATACATTTTAAGAAAAATTTATGTAATTACTTAAAATATGATTATTCCGAAAATGATTATTATGATTTAGATAAAATAATTCAAAAAGCAACTGATAATAGATTCAATTTAAATCTTTCTATTCAGGTTGATAGAGCATTACAATATAAGTCTTACGAAGATTCTGAAAGACTTATTACTGCTATATATAATTTTTGGAATGATTACTTTGATAAGATAAAACCAAATATTGTTGTACATGAAATGGTTTCATTATCGATTAATCATTTATGTGCCGTAGCAGCAAAAGAAAAAAAAATATTATATGTAAGTGAAATTCAAATTCCTGGGTTACATAAGACAAACCTTCTTTTTGCAAATTATTGGGGGGGGAGTGTACTTTTTACTAATGAATGTAATATAACCTTAAAAAAAGAAACGGAAAAATTCATTGATGACTTTAATAAAAAAAATCAAGAAGTATTTTTTGGGGGATTGTTTAAGAATAAATCTGCAATAAAATATTTATTACCTGCAATAAAGAGATTTATTTCAATAAAAATGAATAAAAATAAATATCCAAACCTTGAAGATTATATTGATAATTTTATTGTTAATGATAAATCTTGTATTAATAAGTATAAAAATCTTAAGTTATATTCAAAAATTAAATGGGACTCGTTTGATAAAAGTAAAAATTATTATTTTTATCCTTTTCATTTGGAACCTGAAGCTGCTGTTTTCTTTTGGGGTGATGGTATTTACTCTAATCAGATTAAACTTATTGAAAATATTGCTGCAAGTTTACCACCAAATACATACTTATATGTAAAAGATCATCCTCATGATATTGGATATAGAAATCCAAATGATTATTTTCAATTAAAAAAAATAAATAATATAAAACTCATAAATGCAAACGAATCTGGCTATAATATAATCAAGAATTCAAAAGGTGTAATAACAATAAATGGTAGTGCAGGATTTGAGGCTTTACTTTTAAATAAACCTGTATTTTATTTTGGGCATCCATATTATGAGCATTTTTATAATACTTTTAAAATAGAAAATATTAGAGATTTAAAAAATGTTTTAAATAAAAACATGGAAATAAAATCAAATTTTGAAAATTTTATGGAGTTATTTTCAAATACATATGAAGGAAATACTGCTATCTTTTATTCTGAGAATTATCATGATGAACAGAATCTTAGAACAGTAATAAAATCATTTGATTTATATTTTTCTGATATTGAGAGAATAAAATGTTAAAAGAATTTTCAAAATATACGATGAGCAATATTCTTGTTCGTGCAACTGGTTTTATAATTCCATTTGTTTTAGCATATTATTATACACAGGAAGAATACGGTGTTATATCACTTGGTTATGCTTACTTAAATTTTTTTTCAATGTTTTACGCATTTGGCTTCTGCGAAAGTGTTCAAAGATTTTACTATGAATTAAGAGATACAGATCAAAGAGAAATATTTGGTAATATTATCTTGTTCGATTTCTTTTTAGTTTGTTGTTTTTCAATACTTTTTACGATTCTTTATTTTGTAAGTACATTTTTCGATGAATTACCCAAAAGTATATTTTTAATGATTTTGTTTATTGGTTATTTAAAATCGTTACAGAATATAGGTCTTTCATTTCTACAAATGGAACAAAAAAGTTCAAAATATGTGACTGTATCATTAATAAGTGTTATTTCTGATGTAATACTTGTAATATTATTTGTTGTAGTTATTCATCTTTCTGTTGAATTTAGATTTATTTCATTGTTAATTTGTAATTTTATATCTTCAATACTAATAATTTTTTATATTAAAAACTATATCAAAAAGCCCAAAGTTCTTTTTCCTTTAAAATTTATTGAGGTTCTAAAATTTGCACTTCCTTGTATGTGTCTTCCAATTATGTCTTGGTTACTAACAACAAGTGATAAAATTGTAATGTCAAAACTTGGAACAATGAGCGATGTTGGAATATACAGTTTTTGTTTTTCTTTAGCTCAATTGCCAACAATTATTCAACAAGGTTTCAATACTGCTTATACGCCAATTTTTTATTCTGAATATGAGAATCATAAGAAAATAAAAAGTATACAAACTTTATTTATTGAATTATATGCATTTGTTCTTATGGTATTTATTATTTTTATTTTTATATTTTTTAAATATATTTATTTGTTTGAAAAATATGCAACAGGTCTTGTATTTATACCATATTTTTTAATTGCAACTTTATTTTCTGCTATTTCAACTATGAATAATTCACACTTAGCATATTCATATAATACAAAAATAACTTTATTAATAACTGCAATAACAGGTCCAATTTCAATTTTATTTAATTATTTCTTTATAAGTAAGCTACAGTCAATGGGTGCAGCAATTTCTGTAGCCGTAACTATGAGTATACAAATGTTTCTTTCTTTTTTGTGTGCAATAAAATTTGGGTATTTTGCATGGAATCTTAAAAGGTTAATTTTAGTGTTTATATTTTTTTTTGTAGGGATATTCATGTCAAATAACATTTATATTTTTACTGGAATTACAATAATTTATGCAATATATATATTAATATCTGAAAAAAAAATTTTAGGTAATTTAAGAAAATGATTATTACATTATTAAAGTTAGTAACTCAACCAATTTTAGATTTGTTTTTTTGTTTTAAAAATGCGATAGTTAAAAGGTCAATAATATTTTTACCTTTACGAATTGATGGGAAAAAAAATATATATATTGGAAAACATGTATCAATTAGTTATAAAGCCTGGCTTGCAGCATTACCATTAACAGGAAAAACTGTACAATTAATGATTAATGATTATACGATTATTGGTAATTTCGCACACATTTATGCAACAAAGAGTATTACTATAGGAAAGAATGTTCTTATTGCTGACCGTGTTTATATTTCTGATAATTTACACGGTTATAATGATATAAATATTGCAATAATGAAACAACCAATTGTTCAAAAAAAGTCTGTAAGTATTGGTGATGACTCATGGATTGGAGAGAATGTTTGTATAATTGGAGCTTCTATTGGTAAACATTGTATTGTAGGTGCTAATGCAGTTGTTACAAAGGATATCCCTGACTATTCCGTAGCTGTTGGAAATCCAGCAAAAGTGATAAAGCAATATAATTCAGATAATAAATGCTGGGAAAAAATATGAGATCTAACAAAATAGTCGTGGTTATAATAATATGTTTATGTTTTTTTTATGGGGCGTGTAAATGTGATAATTCAATAATAGATGCAAAAAACGCAATAATTATAGGTGAAACTTTTGGCCTACGGAGAACAGAATCAAAAGTTTTTTTATATCCTGTAAAAGACATTCTTTCAGTGTATAGTTATAATAATCAGGGGAACAAGGTTTATTTTTCTAAAAATGATTATGAAATAAATCTTCAATTAAATACAATCTCTAGAACTATAAATTCTTCTATTCCAGATTTTGCGGATTATGTGGTAAACTTTAACGAAAATGGATCATTTTCATTCAATTCTGAGCCAAGAAATCCACCGTTATGCAGACAAATGCAAATATATGTAGATTACATTACAAGTGAAAACATTATAAATATAAGTCCATCTGAAAACTCTTTTTTTGAAAATAAGGCATTGGAATTACCAAAAATAGCCATATTTGGTGATTCTATAGCAAATGCTGCACAAACAACTTCACAGTATTTTAAGGGAACTGATACAGATGGATTTGCAGGACTTTTACGTGATTTTCTAAAAACAGAATACGGCGAAGATCAAATAATCGTAAATAATTTCTCTCAAACAGATTCGTCAATAGATTTACTTCTTGCAGGTAAGGAAAAAGTTATAAGTGGTGGCTATAATACTGTTGTTATAGAATACGGAATGAATGACCATTTATCTGGTGTTGAAGCAGGAGCTATATTTGAAACAAAACTTCAGGAACTTTGTAATTATTTTTTAGATAATGGAATCTATATAATATTGGTAGGATTTTTTCAACAAAATTCCGAGTGGGATTTAGAAAAAACAATTTATCCTGATGCTACGAACAAATACAATAAAATTATAGAAACAGTTGCCAAAAATTGTAATGTTCCTTTTGTTGATATTTTCACTGAATTTCAAAAAATTTCACAAAAAAAGGATTTGATAGAAGATATGACTGTAGACTGGATGCATCACCCGACTGATTATGGACATAAATTTTATTTTTCTATGCTTCTTCCGTACTTCATTAATAAGAAATTAAATCAGACCGTGTTGTAAATTGGGTGATTTACTGAAATAATATGATTTGTTATTATAATGAACTATTATAACAATTTAGAAGGGAAAAAATGAAAATACTTGTAACTGGTGCCAATGGTTTTATGGGACATGGTATTATTCGAGAGCTTTCTGTAAGTAATGTTGAAATAATTGCTTCCGATTTTTCTGATTTTACGTATGATTATAAAAATGTAATTTCTAAAGCTGGTAATCTTTTTGATTTAGAAAAGCCATATGAGTATTTTGAAAAACCTGATGTTGTACTCCATCTTGCTTGGAGAGATGGATTTAAGCATTCTTCTGAAAATCATATACATGACTTGCCTAAGCATTATGATTTTCTTAAAAAGATGGTAGATTCAGGAGTTGAAAAACTTGTTGTTCTTGGCAGTATGCACGAGGTAGGATTTCATGAAGGAAGTATCAATGAAAATACTCCTTGCAAACCTCTTTCTTTATATGGAATTGCAAAGAATGCATTACGACAAATGACAGAATTAATGGTAAAAGAAACAAAAACAAAACTTCAATGGATTCGTGGTTTTTATATCGTAGATAATACAGTAAAAGGATGTTCAATTTTTTCAAAAATTATACAGGCTTCATTTGATGGTAAAAAAACATTTCCTTTTACTTCTGGTATAAATCAATATGATTTTTTAGACTTTGATGAGTTTTGTAAACAAGTTGCTGCGATTACATTGAATAATAGTGAGTTTGGAATTATTAATGCTTGCTCTGGAAAACCTGAAAAACTAGCTTCACGTGTAGAAAGATTCATTAAAGATAACTCTCTTGATATAAAACTTGAATATGGTGCATTTCCTGATAGACCTTATGATTCTCTGGCTGTTTGGGGAGATGATTCTAAAATTAAAAAAATTCTTGAACTAAATGAAGGTCAATAAATGAAAAATATACTTATAACTGGTGGTGCTGGATTTATAGGTAGCACCATTGGGTTAAAGCTTGCGAACCAAGGTTATAACGTAACTGTTCTTGATTGTCTTTCTGAACAAATTCATGGAAAAAATCCTAATGAGTCTGAGTTATATAATAGAATAAAAGGAAAAGTAACTTTTATTCGTGGGACAGTAATAAGCCGTGAAGACTGGCAGAAAGCACTTGATGGACAAGATGTTGTTATTCATTTAGCTGCAGAAACCGGAACCGGCCAGTCGATGTATGAGATTTATAAATATTGCAACACAAATATAGGTGGAACTGCTATCCTTCTTGATATTCTTGCGAATGAAAAACATAGTATTAAAAAAGTAATTGTTGCAGAAAGCCGTGCTATTTATGGCGAAGGTACCTACAATTGTCCTCATTGTGGAACCGTTTATCCTGTTGTTCGTGAAGAAAAAGATATGCTTTCTGGGGACTTTAATGTTAAATGCCCTAAATGCGGAGCAAATGCTGAACTTGTAAAGACAAGTGAAGATTGTTTGATTCATCCAACTTCTGTTTATGGAATTACAAAACAGGTACAGGGAGAACTTGTTCACACCGTTTGTAAGTCACTTAATATTCCTTCTGTAAGTTTCCGTTATCAGAATGTTTACGGACCAGGCCAGAGTCTAAAGAATCCGTATACAGGTATTCTTTCCATTTTCAGTAACAGTTTACGTCAGAATCATGACATAAATATTTTTGAAGATGGAACTGAGAGTCGTGACTTTGTTTACATTGATGATGTTGCTGATGCAACCATTCTTGCAATTGAAAATGATAAGTGTGCATACAAAGCTTTTAATGTAGGAACAGGTAAGGCGGTTGATGTTATGACAGTTGCTAAATACTTAAAAGAGTTTTACAAATCTGAAAGTAAAATTAAAATTACTGGAAATTTCCGACTGGGAGATATTCGTCATAACTATGCAGATATTTCTCTTGCACAAAATATCCTTGGATATGTACCAAAGTACAGTTTTGAAGAAGGATTAAAGAAATTCTGTACATGGGTTTTGACTCAGCCTTTGGAAGAAGACAACTACAAAAAATCACTTGAAGAAATGAAAAATAAGGGGCTTTATAAATGAAACAATCTATTTTATTTATATGCCCATCTTTTTTTGGATATGAGAAATTAATCAATGAAACATATATAACTTTAGGATTTGATGTCACGTATATTGATGAAAAACCAAATTCATTAATCGATAGATACTATAGAATTTTAAAAAAAACAAAACTAGAAGATTATTATTCGAAAAATGAAGATTATGTTTTAAGTAAAATTACACATAATTTTGATTTTTTAATAGTTATACGTTCTGGATATTTATCAAAAAATTTTTATGACAAATTATATAAAAAAGTTTCTTTTAAAAAAAGAATACTCTATCAATGGGATTCTTTAATATACATAAATTATAGAAGGTTAATTCCTTACTTTGATGTAGTCTATTCATTTGATATGGAAGACTGTAAACTTTTAGGCTTGAATTATTTGCCTCTATTTTGGACTAAAGAAAATATAAAAAAAACATATAAATTGAAATATGATATTTTGTTTTGCGGAAGTATGAATGCAGATAGACAGGAAATACTTTTAAAAATTTTAAATCATTGTAAAAAAAATAACCTTAATTTATCAATATATTTATATACACCAATAACGACATTTATTAATTTATTGTTAAATCATAAAAAAAAGTTACCTTTAAAATATTTGCATTTTATAAAATTGTCTCATAAAGCCTTTTACAAAAAGTGTTTACAATCAAGAAGTGTCTTAGATATTAATACCGCAAAACAATGTGGTCTAACTATGAGAACTTTTGAAGTTCTTTATTTGAAAAAATTTTTATTTACAACTAATAAAAATATAAAAAATGAAATAAGAATACCTAATGATAAGTATCGAGTTATTGATTTAATAGATCAAGAAAGTTGGGATTTTTCAATTAATGAGAAAATGATCGATGAATCATATATAAACAATTTTTCAATAGAAACATGGTGTCGAAATATTATAACTTCAAATTAAAAAAATTATTAATTTATATTTCTCTTTTATTTTTGTGTCTAACCTCAGGGTCTGTTCTAGAGGGAATTAACCGAATGTTAATATTTGCACTATATATTATTTCATTAATTTTTTTATATGTTGTTTTTTATAAAGAAAAAATATTTTATAAAATAGAGTTAGACAAATTTTTTGTTTTTTTTATCTTTATTTTTTCATTTTATGGTGTTTTTGCAAATATTATTAGAAAAGATTTGACTGTTTTTATGTTTTTGTTGCGATTGTTTTTTACATATTCTTTTATCTCCTTTGTAGGATATAAACAATTTGCACGATGTTTTTTTAACATTATTAAAATAGTTTGTATTCATGCTATTTTTGCATTTTTTTTACAATTTCTATTTTCACCAGAGAATTTACCTTTTTGCACATGGGCTCCTGCAATAAAAACATTTTATGGAGTATTTAATTATGGTGCACGTGAAAATGTTCTTGGTATACAGGTTTATAGAAATATGGGCTTATTTACAGAGCCTGGAATTCTATCTGTTTATGCTTCCATTGGTTTATTAATGTCGTATAGAGATAATAAAAATAAATTTATATTCTTATTTACGCTTCTTTCAACATTTTCTACAACAGGTTTATTAGTTATTTTTGTATTTATCATATTTATAATATATGATAAGAAAAAATTATATTATTTATTTATCATAGTACCGATATCTACTTTTCTTTTTATTTATTCATTTGCAAATAAAATGGATATAGAAAAGACTTATAGTGGAATTCAAAGAATTGCTGATGTTTATTTTTGTATAAAAGTTTTTTTTAATAATTGGTTAATTGGAGTAGGGTTTTCAGAAGATAATTATATTCAAGCTTTTAAAACAATTGATGCTCCTGAAACTATGAAAACTTTTGTAACAATGCTTTATGATAGAGGGTCAAGTAATGGAGCTTTAGTTTTATTTGCTAAAGGTGGTATTATTTTTGGACTTCTGTATTTTATATTACTAATTAATCAAAAAATAATAAAAGAAAATAAAATAAAAGTTTTAGTCATACTAGGGATTTGTTTATTTGGAGAGCCTCTTGCTTTTACTTCTTTATTCTTAATTTTTATTGCTTCTGCAATTATACCAACAACACATGGAGTTTAATATGATTAGTATAATAATGGCTTGTTATAATGAGGAAAAGAATGTTTCTAATGCCATAGAGTCGATTCTAGGTCAAACTTTTTCTGATTTTGAATTTATTATATGTAATGACGGTTCAACAGATGGAACTTTAGAAATATTAAAGGAATATGAAAAAAAAGATTCAAGAATAAAAATAATTAACAATGAAAAAAACCTACGTTTGAGTGCTTCCCTTAATAAGTGTATAGAAAGTTCAAAAGGTATATATATTGCAAGAATGGATGCAGATGATATATCTAGTCCAAATCGATTATTGTTTCAAAAGCAATTTTTAGATGAAAATAAGCAGTATGGATTTTGCAGTTCAAATATAGAAATATTTAATGAACAAGGCGTTTATGGAAAGCGTATTTGTATTGAGAGGCCCGAGAAAAATGATTTTTTAAAAACAAGTCCGTTTGTACACCCTGCTACAATGTTTAGAAAGTCCACACTTTCAGCTGTGAATTTATATACAACGGATTCAATTGGAAGGGCCGAAGACTATGAATTATTTGCCAAAATGTATGCAAAAGGAATTAAAGGGTATAACATTCAGCAATTTCTTCTTAAATACTACGAAGGAGAAAACTCATGGAAAAAACGAACTTTGAAAGCTGCCTTACAAGAAGTTCACGTTAGAAAGAGAATTTTTTTAATGCTCAATTTATATCCACGAGGTTTATTTTATCAATATAAACCTTTATTTGTAAAACTTACACCAGCCATAATACGAAAAATTGTACATATAAGGAATATGAACCATGAAAATAGTTAGATTAAATGGTGGGCTTGGAAATCAAATGTTCCAATACGCATTTGCAAAAGAATTAAAATATTTATACCCAGATGACGAAATTCTTTTATTTGGTAGCAATAAAGAAGTTGAAAAAATTTTTGATATTGATTTACCTTTTGCGAATACTAAAGATGTAATGAAGTTAGGCGATATAGAGGAAACTCTTTTTGGGAAAATAAAACGTCATTACTTTAGAAAGAATACGCATATCCTCGAAAGAAATTATTCATATAACGATGCATTTCAAAAAATAACTGGTAATGTATATTACGATGGATACTGGCAAACAGAAAAATATTTTCCACACTTTCAATCAGACATAAATAATGTATTTGAATTTAAGGCTGCAGTAAATAAGAAAAATTTAGAGCTAGTTGAGAATAAAAAGAAATATTGCAGTATTCATATAAGACGTGGAGATTATACAACCATTAAGGGATATGACGTTATAGGGGTAGATTATTACAATCAGGCAATTAACTATATTAAAGAAAGTATACCTGATGTTATTTTTGTTTTCTTCTCAAATGACATTGAATGGTGCAGAAAAAGTTTTCATATTCCAAATGCAATCTTTGTAGATTGGAATCAAAGAGAAAACTCCTGGCAAGATTTATGGCTGATGTCAAAATGCCAGTATAATATTATTGCAAACAGTACTTTTTCTTGGTGGGGAGCGTATTTAGGTGACTCTAAAATTGTCATAGCACCAAAAGTATGGATGAATAGAAAGAAAGATTATTATAATTACTCTTTTAATGATATCATTCCAGAAACATGGAAGAGGATTTAAGAATCATGAAAAAAATTTTGTTTTTATCTAATACAGCGAATTTTTCAAAATTTAACCGACCATTTATGCGCTGGTTTACAGAACAAGGATGGCAAGTGGATTATTGTTCAGCAGGTGAAGAAAAAGTTTATGACTGCGTCAATCAATATTCAATTTCTATTGCACGTAGCCCTTTTAGCTTAAAAAATATCAAAGCTTACAAAGAACTAAAGAAAATACTCGAAGAAAATCATTATGAGATTCTTCATTGTCATACTCCTATGGGAGGTGTTATTGGACGACTTGCTGCAAAGAAGCTTTGGAGAGAGGGAAAAATAAAGGTTATTTATACAGCTCATGGTTTTCATTTTTACAAAGGAGCACCATTGCTTAATTGGATTTTGTATTATTCTATGGAAAAATGGCTTTGTCATTATGAGGATACGCTTGTTACAATAAATAATGAGGATTTTGAGCGTACTAAAAAATGGGGGCGGACATACAAAATTGATGGAGTGGGAGTAAATCTCTCAAGGTTTCATTCATGTTCTAAGGAAGAAAAAATTATTTTTCGAAAAGAATTAGGATTTTCTGCTAATGATTTTATTATAACAGTTGTTGCTGAATGCAATAAAAATAAAAATCAAATTATGCTAGTTAGAAATATAGATAAGTTAAATACTTTTATACCAAACCTTAAAGTTTTATTGATTGGAAAAGAGACTTTGCCAATTGTAAGAAAATATGTAACTGAAAATCTACTTTTTGATACGGTACAATTTTTGGGATATCGTAATGATGTTGAAAAACTTACAATGATTAGTGATATAGCTTTTTCTGCCAGTTTGAGAGAGGGATTGCCTGTGAATATTATTGAAGCAATGGCGTGTGGAATACCTGTTGTTTGTAGTAATAATCGTGGGCACCGTTCTCTTATAAAAGATGGAGAAACAGGATTTATTTTTAATTCTAAATCCGATAAAGAAATGATAGAGGCAATTAGAAAATTGAAAGAGAATCCCGTTTTAAGAGAGCAAATGGCGGAAAGAAATATTGAAGAATCAAAGAAATATTCTGTTGATATTGCAATAAATAATATGGCTATTATTTATGAAGAATTGATAAAATCTTTATAGGTGATGAGAATGACACAAGAAGAGTGGATTAAAAAATTTACAGAAGAATTAAATAACGCAACTAACAAAGAAAAAAAACTCAATGAAATTAAAAAAATTATTGAAAGTTTGTGTTATACAAAAGATCATACTCCAGTTCCTGATACTTACAAACTTGCTATTTGGGAAGGGATAGAGAAGAATTTAAAAGCATTTCATAAAAGCTTCAGTAATCTAGATTCTGCAAGAAGTACTGATTCTGTACGAATATGTGAAGCTACAGATAATTCTGAAATAATAAAGATGCTAGGTGATATTGAAAATAAATTAAGGAGAAAATAAATGGAAATTGCAAAATTTATTTTGACCTGTATTTCAATTGTTATTTCTATTTTTGCAATTATCATTTCTATAAATGCAAATAGAAAATCAAATGAAACAGCAAAAGAAAATACACGTATTGCTAATGGTTCTTTAGAATTACAAATACGGGAAATGATTAGCGAGTCAAGACGATATTTGACTAACGCAATCCATGAATTAGTTTTAATCGAGACTGATACTACCAAATCGCAAAATGAAGAATTAAATAATACAATAAATCAGCAATATGAAAGCGCAAAGCAAGATTATTTAAATTCATACGAGGAAGCTTGCGCCAAATATATTGATAAAAAGGTTGATACAAAACGTTTTAAAAAAACATATTATATCGAAATTCAAAATATAGTTACAAAGGAACCATTTAAATCTACTTTTGATAGCTTTTCATCAACATATACAGCAATAAAAAGAGTTTATGATGAATGGTTTAATCTAGAAAATGAGAAGGAGACGCAATAATGTCAAACAAAATTGCACTAATTACAGGAATCACAGGGCAGGATGGTTCTTTTCTTGCAGAATTTTTGCTTGAAAAAGGCTACGAAGTTCACGGAATTATCCGACGTTCATCATCTTTCAATACAGGTCGTATTGAACATTTGTATATCGATGATTTAATTGAAGATATGCACAAAAATAGAAAAGTAATTCTTCATTATGGTGATATGACCGATTCTGAAAGTATGATTCGTATTATTCGTGAAATCAAACCAACTGAAATCTATAACCTTGCTGCTCAGAGTCATGTAAAGGTCAGTTTTGATGTTCCTGAATACACTGCTGACTGTGATGCAACTGGTGTACTTCGTATTCTTGAAGCGGTGCACTTTTTGGGTATGGAAAAGACTTGCCGTATTTATCAGGCATCTACTTCTGAACTTTTTGGTCTTGTTCAGGAAGTTCCTCAGAAAGAAACGACACCATTTTATCCACGTTCTCCATATGGTGTAGCAAAATTATATGGTTTCTGGATTATGAAAAACTACCGTGAATCTTACGGTATGTTCTGTTCTAATGGTATTCTTTTTAATCATGAATCAGAACGTCGTGGAGAAACTTTTGTTACTCGTAAAATTACCCTTGCAGCAAGCAGAATTGCTCAGGGCTTACAGAAAAAACTTTATCTTGGTAATCTAAATGCACTGCGTGACTGGGGATATGCAAAAGACTACGTTGAATGTATGTGGCTTATCCTCCAGCAAGACAAACCTGATGATTTCGTAGTTGCTACAGGTGAGCAGCATTCTGTTCGTGAATTCTGTCAGTATGCATTCCGCGAAGCTGGTATAGAAATTGAGTTCAAGGGTGAAGGTGTAAACGAAAAGGGATATAATAAAGCTACTGGAGAAGTTCTTATTGAGGTTGATCCTAAATACTTCCGCCCAGCAGAAGTTGAAACTCTTCTAGGTGATCCTACTAAAGCAAAATCTGTTTTAGGATGGAATCCAACTAAAACAACATTCCCAGAACTTGTAAAAATCATGATGAAACATGATATGGAATATGTAAAAGCAGAAAGTACATTACATCAAAGAGGCTAGGTAAATGAAGATTTTTATAACTGGTTCTGGTGGCTTAGTAGGTCATAATGTAATTGATAATCCTGAAATTTCAAAGAATATTTTGTTAACACCTCGTTCTACAGAATTGAATTTAATGGATTATGAGGCAGTTGTTACATACGTAAAAAAGAATCAGCCTGACTTAATCATTCACTGTGCTGGTAAAGTTGGTGGAATTCAAGCTAATATGAAAGATATGTACGGTTTTTACACTGAAAATGCTGTTATGGGTATTAATCTTGTAAGAGCTGCTAAAGAGTGTGGTGTAGAAAAGTTCATAAATCTTTCTAGTTCCTGTACTTACCCAAGAGATTATAAACAACCATTAAAAGAAGAATATACTTTACAGGCTGAACTTGAACCAACAAATGAAGGCTATGCACTTGCTAAACTTTCTGTATTGAAAATGTGTGAATATATATCTAAAGAATGTCCAGGCTTTGAGTATAAGAACTTAATCCCATGCAACTTGTATGGCCGTTATGATAAGTTTGGCGAAAAGAATGCACACATGATTCCTTCTATTATCAGAAAGATTCATTTTGCTAAAGAAAATAAAGACTCTTCTGTTGAAATATGGGGAAGCGGAGAAGCTCGTCGCGAGTTTATGTATGCTGGAGACCTTGCAGACTGCATTGCTTATTGCATTAAGAACTGGGAAAAAGTTCCTGTGCTTATGAATGTAGGTCTTGGGTATGATTATACGGTCAATGAATACTACGATACTATTAAAAAGATTCTTGGTTATGAAGGAACTTTTGAACATGACCTTTCAAAGCCTGTAGGAATGATGCAGAAACTTCTGGATGTTACTCGTGCTAAGGATATCGGCTGGACTGCTAAGACTTCTCTTGAAGATGGTGTAAAGCAGACTTATGAATACTTTTTGGAGACATTAAATGAATAAAATAGGTGTTGGCTACGCTTCTGTTACAGACCTTGAAAAAAAATATGTAATGGATGCTCTTGAATCTCAAAGACTTTCACAGGGAAAATATGTAGCACAGTTTGAAAAGAAATTTGCTGCAATGCATGGCAATAAATATGGTGTTATGAATAATAGCGGTACTAATGCCTTGCACATTGCATTTGAAGCTTTGAAAGAAGTTGATGGCTGGAATGAGAATACTGAGGTTCTGGTTCCCGCAATAACTTTTATTGCTACTTCAAATGCCGTAATTCATTCAGGATTAAAAGTTGTCTTTGTGGATGTAGACCCAATTACTTACAATATGAATCCTGATGAGATTGAAAAACATATTACAGCAAATACAAAATGTGTAGTGCCTGTACACACATTCGGTATGCCTTGTGATATGAAGCGTATTACAGAGATTGCTAAAAAGCACAAACTTAGAATTGTTGAAGATTGTGCAGAATCTCATTTTGCAAAGATTGGAGATAAGACTGTAGGTAGCTTCAGTGATATTTCTGCTTTCTCTACCTATGTTGCCCACACAATTACAACTGGAGTTGGTGGTATTTCCTGCACAAATGATGTTCATCTTGCTGAAATTATGCGTTCTCTTGTAGCTCATGGACGTGCTTGTACCTGTGAAGTTTGTATTGCTTCTGATGGAAAAAATGTTTGTCCTAAGCGTATGAAGACAGATTTGGACAGACGATTTACATTTGAAAGACTTGGTTTTAGTTATCGTGTAGGTGAAATTGAAGGTGCATTAGGTCTTGCCCAGATTGAACGTAAAGATGAAATTATGGATGCAAGACATAAGAATGCTGAAATTCTCAATGGGCTTCTTGAACCTTATGAAAAGTGGTTGCAGCTTCCAAAAGAGCCAGAAGGAATTCGTCATACTTATATGATGTATCCTATTCTTATAAAAAAAGATTCCGGAATTGAACGAAAAGATTTCATCCAGTTTCTTGAAAAGGCAAATATAGAAACAAGGCCAATGCTTCCGCTTCTTAATCAGCCGATTTATAAAAAGATATTCGGGGAGAATTTTGAAGATAACTACCCTGTAGCAAAATATATAGACAATAATGGATTCTATGTTGGTTGCCATCACGGTATGACGGAAGAAGAATTGAAATATATCGCCGAGAAGATAGGGGAATATATAAAAAATAAATAATTATAATAAAACGAGCATTGAATAAAAGATGCTCGTTTATTTTTTTAAGGGGATATTATGACAATCATTCCAATTATTCTTAGTGGCGGGGCAGGAACCCGCTTATGGCCTCTTTCCTGGGGTGACCATCCAAAACAGTTTCTTCCATTAATCAGTGATAAAACAATGATTCAGGAAACTTTGCTTCGCCTTAAAGGACTTGAGCTTGGTAGTCCTATTATTTCCTGCGGCGAAGGCCACCGCTTTATGGTTGCCCAGCAGATAGGTGAGGTGAGTGACACAAAGCCTGTAATTCTCCTTGAGCCTATGGCAAAAAATACAGCTCCTGCAATTGCCGCTGCTTGTTGTGCCGCTATGAAGCAGGATAAAGATGCCGTAGTTGTAGTTCTTCCAAGTGACCACGTTATTGCAGATGTTTCAGCTTTCCAAAATGCATTGAAGGCTGCTGCCCTCAATGCAGAAAATGGTTATCTCGTTACCTTTGGTATTGTACCGACTTTTCCTGCAACTGGTTATGGTTATGTTAAGGCTGCCGGCGCAGAAACTGATGGTGCTTTTACTTTGGAACGCTTTGTAGAAAAACCTTGTCTTGAAAAAGCTCAGGAATATCT
>DGWD01000028.1 GCA_002395155.1 Treponema sp. UBA4267 | reverse complement strand
TAAAAATTGAAAACTCACCGTCATCACGGAATTCGTTTAGAACTTCCTCAAAATCTTTAACATTCTGAACTTCATCAATAAAAAGATATTTTAAACCTGAAGCCTTTGAGTTTTCATCAATAAGTTTTTCAAGTTGTTCTGGAGTTTTTACACTTCTATATCCACGTTTATCCAGATTAAGATAGATGATATTCTCTGCAGCGATTCCTTTTTCTGAAATTTCATCTGCAATAGTTTGCATAAGACTGGACTTCCCGCAACGACGAACTCCAGTTATTACCTTTATAATTTCTGCTTCATCGTAAAAACCACGTATCTTTTGCAAATAGGATTCGCGCTTGTAATATTTCATTTTCACCTCATTTTCAACATAATTATATGCAAAACACACGTTATTCGCAAGTTATCGGGGTATATTTTTACATTTTAACAAATATTACCCCCATAACCAGCTTTTATTACTACAAATTTAATTGGTGTAAGTTCGTTCATTCTAATTTCCTTTAATAATAGAGTTTCCCAATGTACTTAAGTTTTTCCGACTTTGCAAGCTGGCCCGGATTTGTCCCCGGCTGACCAACAGGAACTGGCACACCCAATTCCTCGTAATACTTCTTCCAATAATCAGAAATCCCTTTTTCACCATCCCCAAACTTCATTGGAACAACATCAAAAATCGGAAGGATTTCTGCAATGTATTGAGAGCAGTAAAATTTTCCGTTGTCAGGATAAAAGCTGTGATTATATTGGCAGCCTAAATACCGCTCTGCCCTCGCCTTTACAGTTTCCGCCTCTATCTCCGCATATCGATAAACAAAAACTTCAACCTTTTCTTCTGCAAGATATTCTTCAAGTTTCTGTTTGGCTACTCCCCTTTTTCGCGAAGCATGATAAAGCATGCCGTCAAAGTAGATTCCCACGTGACTGTATTTCTCGGTTGTTTCGATTATAGCTTTTGATAAATCTGATTGGTCGCTCATAAAAAGCAGGTCGCCGTTTTGTAATATACTTTTATTCATTCTATTTCCCCATAACTACTTGTCCACAAAGACCTTCCCCACCCCAACTAGGCCACCATTGTTCTTGGAGTTGTAATCTGCTATTTCAAGGATTTAAGCTTCTTTTTGTCCTCGTACATTTCCTTGTCTGCTCTTTCAAATATTTCCGAAACAGAACGGTCGGTTTCGGCATTGTACTCAGACATTCCAGAAGCCAAAATTACTCCAGAACCATTCTTTGTATTTTCAAGAACCTGTTTACGTAATTGGTCCATAAGTTCATTCCTTGCCGAATAATCATTTCCACGTAAAAAGACAACAAATTCGTCACCACCTACTCTGAATACAGGACTATGAACAAAAATGTGACACAAAAGATGTGATGAAGCACGTATATACTCATCTCCTGCATTATGTCCCTGACTATCGTTAATCTTTTTCAAATTGTTTAAATCGCATACAACAAGGGCAAAGTTCAAATAATCCAAATCATTATCTATATTTCCCTGAACCGACTCTTCAAGCTCTTTGTAGGCAGTCTTATTTTTTACACCGGTAAGTTCATCTCGTCTTGCCAATTCTTTTTCTGTTTTAAGTTCTTTAAGATGCTGTTTTTCCTTTTTGATTTCGTCATCAACATTTTCAACACCAATTATAAAATGAGTTCCATCACTACTTTTTCGAACTGTCATTTTGGTATACTGAGGATTTCCAGAAATAATCATTCTATAAGTTATACTGCAATCTTTGTGATTATCCATTGTGGAAATCATGTTGTCTTTATTAACGAATTCAGTAAGTTTTTCCCGATCCTGCTCATGAATAACCTTTTGAATATTTTTTTGGGACTCACCGTAAAAATCATCTCCAGACTTGTTGACTTCAAGCTGCCCAAAACTTTCATTAACCTGGTAGCATATATAAGATGAATCAGCAATATTGATATAGTAGATTACGTCATAAATAGATGCCAGACTTTCAGCTATTTGACCAAATGTAATAGTCTGCTTTTGTTTTTCTTTCTGTTTTTTCTCGGCTATAAGTTCATCTTCTATATCTTTTTCATAGAAGATAATGTATCGTTCGTTCTTAGACTTCATTACAGTGAATAAGAAGAAGCGAGGTTTGTTATTAATAATTACTCTGTATTTAAATGAAAAGGAAAGTCTGTTTTCAAGATTTTTTAGCATTGTTTCTCTATCATAAAACTGCTTTGCATATTCCAAATCATCAGGATAAGTACATTTTTTAATAGCTTCCAGAGCTTCCTTAAAAAAGTCTTTTCCTAAATTTTCCACATTCATGGACATATATTTTGGAGTTTTAGAAAAAGTCATATATTCGCCAGATTCTATATCAATGTAAAAGATGGCTTCATAATCTTCCGCCATTGCAGATGCAATATTATCATGTATCTTTTTCTCTTCTTTTTCACTGGATTGTACAAAAGAATGAATCAGACATATTCCAATCATAAGTCCTATAGCATAACAAGGAAACAAGGCATATTTAATCTGGAATGTAAGAAATAATCCCAAATCAATACTTGTAAAAGCAACTGCCTTATATCTACCTCTCTGACGGCCTGTACTTTTATAAGCAATAATCATCGCATAAATAGTGATTACGATATAAAAAATAATTTGCAAATTAAAAGAAATGTTTCTGCCGACTTCTCCAATATACTCATGTGCATCATTATAAGAAAACATTAAATGTTTAGAACGATTGAGTATCAGACATACAAACCCAACTAAAATCAATGACCATACAATATAAATCAGAACTTTACTGACACGTCCATTTTTACCAACATATGCAACCATATATCGAGTCCAGGTCAACATGGTTAGGAGCATGAAGATAAAATAAAATACAGTTAAATAATATATATATGGGAAATAAGCCGTTACATCCTTGTGGTCGTACAAAAATCCCCATGTCATATCCACAATAAGATAGCAACACGCAGTAAGCAAGAACCAGTTATAGCGAACATGAATCAAGTTCTTCTTGTCCTGTTTTTTTTCTTTAAGGCCATAATTCTTGAATAATTCCCAGTTTAATACGAAATTAAATATCAATACTGCTGCTGGGGTCATTGCGTATAACATCTGTTTTTTTTACTCCCTCAATTTTTTTACTATTATAAAAAGAAAGTCTTCATCATTCCCTTTCCTTTTACATCAATATCTGTATTTTCGCTGTATTCGAAAAGGCTTGCAGTTTGAACTTTAGTAGTTTCTGTTACATGAATTTTCATAGGGAAGCCAGTACTTTCCATACGACTTGCAACATTTACTGTATCACCCCAAATATCGTAGATGAACTTTGTTTTACCAATAACACCCGCTACAAGAGGTCCAGAATTTATTCCAAGTCTAATCAAAAGTTTGATATTTGAATTTTCATTGAAAGTATTTACATCCTCCAGAAGGCCTAGAGCAAACCGAATCATTCTGATAGCACCATCATTCTCACTTTCCGCAGTAAGACCTGCTGCTGCCATATAGGAATCTCCAATTGTTTTGATTTTCTCAATTCCTTCCCGCTGTGCACGTTCATCAAACATAGAAAACATTTTATTGAGCATGGTAACAACTTCTTCCGCACTCATCTCGCCACTAATTTTTGTAAATCCAACAATATCTGTAAACAAAACAGTAACATTTGGATATTCCTTAGCAATTGTGCAGTTTGGATTAGCAGACAGTTCCTTGGCTATTTCTTTTGGAAGTATATTCAAAAGCAAACTTTCAGAACGATTTTTTTCGGTTTCTAATTCTTGTGTACGTTCTTTAACAGTGCGTTCAAGTTTCTTGTTTTCCTCTTCTACACGAATAAGTTTTCCTTCAAAAAGAGTAATTGTTATTGAAATAATAAAAACAATAAAAAGCAGAGCAAAAATTACATCAAACAAAGGATTTGAAAGAGGTTTTAAAACACTTGAATAAGTAAATGTTATTTTTTGAGAAAGAGTCTGATAGTCATGTGGAGTATACATGATACATCCAAAACCAAGAGTTTTTAATGGTGTAATCTTGTAGAAATCTTCACCATGAATGTTTTCTTTATCTTCCTTATGAGGCTTTTGAACAATCAATTTACCATCTGCAAGAGTAAAACTTCCATTCCATGGACCTGGATCTACTGAACAGTTATCTGGAATCTCAATAGAAAACTTCCAGTCTGTAATAATACTACTGCTCATATTGTTATAAATGATACCGTCAAACTGAGCACCTGTTCTGTCAGGATCAGCTTCATCAACCCAGTGTTTTTCTGCATTACGAATAAAAGTTACACAAACTGATTTTGAAGCATCATTTTCGGTATATGGTTTTTCAATAGTCAAAGTTTTATCTGGTAAAGAAATACCTGTGAGCGAAATAATAAGAAGAACCGCAATTATTCCACCCAAACTAATAGAAAGTGCCTGCCAAAAATGATTTCTTACAATTCGTTTTTTTGATTCAGGAGCAGCATTTTCTTTTTTATAAATAGGACTAAGGATTGTGTTAGTTTTTTCTTCTGAATAGAACTCTAACTCCATCAACTTAATTGAAGAATAAAAAAGATGCAAAGAGCCCAATCCCAATGATACGTTTATCCAAGAAAAACCATACGCCATAAGAATCATCAATGCACCAATAATTGGAAGTATAAAGTAGATGACGAGGGTCACAAAAACATTCAATGGCATTTTTTCTTTATTCTGCAGGAGCATTGTAAAAGTAATGAGTCCAGGCAGAAGGCCTAAAACAACACTAACAAAATAAAATGTATTTCGGTGGTAAATATTATTTTTATCAAAATAATAGAAAAGATTTGTAAACTGACTGATGATGACAAGACATATTCCTACAAGGCATAAAAACAAAACAACATAAAGCTGAGCAGGAATTCCATTTTTTATACTGTCTGCTGGATGAAAAAGAATCGAAAACTTTAAGCGAGCTCTTTTTATAAATTCACAAGCATAAAAACAAAATAAAAAGGCAACAAAATAATTACAGATAAAAACACAACAATTACTGATGCGGACCATGTAATAACCTATCAGACTGGTATTTCCACGATATAAATAAGCAAGTGCATCAAAAAACAAAAGGAAACCTGTAAACAGCTCAACAAGGATTAAGGTTCGTCTACCATTTTGTTTTAATTTGTGTCCTGAGCAAAGAAAAAAGCCTGTCTGAAAACAAAAGAAAGATAAAACAGCCAGAACTGTAATGCTGATGATTCTTGTAAAATCTGTCAATTTAAGATACTCCACTAAAAAAATTACCTAACATTATAGTAGCATAATTGCAAGTATCATAAGACCTTCTTAAAAATATAAGTTTTATAATCTTCTTGCTCGTTACTAAAAGGCTCATAAGAAGCTTCTTCAACTAAAGTAAAACCGTGTTTGTTATACCATGACCAGTTACAGTCGCAATCAGTCCATAAAAAAAGATTTTTCCAGCCTTCCTCTTTTAATTTTGGATAAAGCTGATTTAGGATCTGACTTCCAGAACCAGAATGTCTGCTAACAAAAAGAGAAAGTTTTATATCATCATCCTTCATAAACGAAAGAGTTCTCTGGTCCATCTGCTGCAAGTAAACACGACTCATATTTGTTGCACGCCTAAGTTCTTCTGGAAAGCGGGTGCATTCTTTTTCGTACCATTCTTCCACCCTGCAAGGGTCACCTTTTCGAGTAAAAAAAGCAGCAGCCAGAAATTCCTGAGAATTAGAATCTATCAATTCAAAATGATATTTGTTTTCTGAAATATTATTTCTTACTATAAATTCAACATTAAAACGCTTGAAAGAATAATCTCCCACCGACGGACTCCAAAGTGGTACGACCACATCAACCACCAGAGGAAGATTATTCTCGTTGAAAGATTTAAGCTCGATCATAGGATTTTGCTGAACACCAACTTGCATTTCTTGAATACTTCCACTAATTTTCAATTTATTTCTTAGCTTCTGGTAGATTAATAATTCCTCCAGCAGCAGTAAGAGGTATGTATTCAGGAACCTGACGTCCATCCCACTTTTTTGCACGTTCAAGTTCTATTTCAAGTTCCTTAAGTTTAATTTCAACCTGATAGTTCTGAGCAACCTTAGCGTTGTAATAAGCAAGAGCATCAGCTTCAACTTTTTTTGCTTCAGCTTCTTTCTGAGCCTTAATCAAAGCAGCCTCTGCTTCCTGTTCAATTGCAGCCTTTTTAGCTTCAGCTTCCTTTACCTGTTTCTGAGCCTGCTGTTCTGCAAGTTTAAGATCCTGTTCAGCCTTTTTTACTTCCTGAGCACGGTTTGCAGTTTCCTTAATCTGTTTGTCAAAATCATCTGACCAGTCCCAGTTTGTAATTGTTGTCTGAGAAATATCAATTGGATAATCGGCCATACGGGTAAGCATGGCTTCTGCAACCTTACCAGTTACTTCATTCTGCTTTTCAACTAAATCATAAATTGAATACTGTCCAACAGTTTCTTTCAAAGAAGCCTTTACATTATCACGCATTGCACTCTGAATAACTGAATCATTTAAATAACGGGTTACAATATCCATAATTCTTCTTTCATCATAAACATAACGAACTGCAACAGTACTACCTACAGTCTGCATATCTTTTGTAATTGCACCATCACTACCACAAGAAAAAGAAACCTCGTAAGTTTTTGGTTCAAGTCGGAAACAGCGGATTCTGGTGATAAAAGGAGCATGAAACTTCATTCCAGGCTGAAGAACATCACCCTCTACCTGACCCAAAGTAACTTTTACTCCTCGTTCATTTGGTGAAATAACTGTACAAGAATTTATAACTGTAACAATTACCAGCAATGCAATCACACCTGCAATAATAGAATTTTTGACATTTTTATTAGCCATTTTATTTCTCCTTATTTTATTAGTTTAGTATTTATAAAACTTTTGTTAAGTTTTTTTTGATACTTTTTATAATAAATAATTATATGTTTTTTTCAAGTTAGGAAGTAAGACAAATCCCCTTATTTATATAGAAGAAATATTTAAAAATCGTAGAAAAAGAAAATCTATATCACTATAATCTTGCTTTATGAAAACATATGGTTATTTATTATTTCTGGCATTAATTTTACTTTCTACAAAAGTTCTTGGCATTGCCACCAAGAAGATTCATTTACCTCAGGTTGTTGGAGCACTCATCGCCGGCATTATTCTTGGACCTTCATGTTTGGGCCTTATAGAAGTAACAGATTTTATTAAAAAGACTGCAGAAATCGGCGTTATTATGCTTATGTTTACAGCCGGTATTGATACTGATATGAAAGACTTAAAGGAAACTGGTGGAAAGGCTTTTGTTATTGCCTGCTTCGGTGTTCTTGTTCCACTTTTAATGTGTGGAGCCCTTTACTTCTTTTTCTTCGAACGTACGGTTGACTTTATGAGCATTCTCAAAGCCTGCTTTGTTGGTATGGTTTTTGCCGCAACTTCTGTTGGTATAACAGTTGAAACACTGAATGAGCTTGGTAAACTTAAAACAAAAACTGGTACTACTCTTTTAAGTGCCGCAATCATTGATGATATTCTTGGAATTGTACTTCTTTCTGTTCTTACAGGTATGAGCGGACAGGGTGATGCAGAAACAGCCAGTCCACTTATCGTTGTTCTAAAAATTCTTCTCTTCTTTGTATTTGTTTTTGTTGTAGGATTTATTACAAAGAAGATTTTTGAACGCATTTCTGAAAAACACTATCAGTCAAGACGAATTGCTATTTGGGCCCTTGCCTTCTGTTTTGCCATGGCCTTCTGTGCAGAAGTTCTTTTTGGTGTTGCAGATATTACAGGTGCCTTTTTTGCAGGACTTATTTTATGTAACGTTACAAAAGCCCGTCAGTATGTTGCCAAAAAAGTAACTGTAACTTCTTACATGGTATTTACACCAGTTTTCTTTGCCAGCGTTGGTATGAGAACTGATTTAAAAACAATGAACCTAGAAATTCTGATTTTTGCCTTAATTCTTATTGTTCTAACTATTATATCAAAGATAATTGGCTGTGGTTTAGGAGCTAAAATTTGTGGTTCAAAAAATCACGAGGCACTTGTAATTGGAATTGGAATGGTTGCTAGAAGTGAAGTTGCTCTTATGGTTGCCCAAAAGGGTATTGATGCAGGAATGATTGATTCAAGAATTTTACCTGCAATCATTCTAAGTGTAATTTGTTCTGCCCTTATCACACCAATCTTATTAAAGGCTGCTGTTTCAAAAGGACCGGAACTGGAATAAAAATAGACCGGCCCATTATTACACTTTATCTAAAAGGCTAGTTTCCAGCTAAACCGGATACTGGCCTTCGAAACAGCCCTTGCAAAAGCCTGCATTTTTTAAGTCAGAACTTTTGCAGCCCAGGGCTTTGAGCATTCCTTCTAAACTTATAAAGGCAAGAGAGTCTGCTCCAATTTCCTTTCGGATTTCTTCCAGTTTATGTGTGCTAGAAATTAATTCATTTTTGCTAGGAGTATCAATTCCCAAATGACAAGGGAATTTTACAGGAGGCGAAGAAACCCTAAAATGAACCTCCCTAGCCCCTGCCCTTCTAAGAACTTCTACCAGCCGGCGACTTGTTGTACCACGAACAATGGAATCGTCAATTACAACAACCCTTTTTCCGTCTAAATCACTCTTTATGGCATTAAGTTTTACGTAAACCATATTTTCTCTTTCTTTTTGAGTAGGAGCGATAAAGGTACGGCCAATATATTTGTTCTTTATAATTCCTGTTACATAAGGAAGACCTGATCCCCTGGCATAACCCATAGCAGCCCCAATTCCAGAGTCAGGAACGCCAATTACTACATCAGCTTGAACCTTGCTTTCCTGGGCAAGCATTTCGCCCATTCTGTAGCGTGCCTCTTGAACCGAAATACCATCAATCACCGAGTCAGGACGGGCAAAATAAACGTATTCAAAAATACAAGTCTTTTTTTCCGCCTTCATGAACTGGAACTTTTTAAGACCGTTTTCATCAATGACCAGCATCTGGCCCGGTTCTACATCACAAATAAAAGAACCATTCATAGAATCAATTGCACAAGATTCAGAAGCAAGGATAAAGGAAGTCTCTCCAATTTTTCCAAGGCAGAGCGGACGAATTCCGTTTGAATCCCTTACCCCAATCATCATATCTTCGGTCATAATACAAAGAGCAAAAGAACCCTTTATTAAAGCCGCAGATTCCTGAACAGCTTTTACAAAACGTTCGCGGTTTTCCTGGCTGTAAGAAATTTCTTCAAGTCCAGTTCCAAGCTTGCCACCGTTTTCTATATACTTTCGGACAATCAGTTTTAAAATAACTTCAGAATCGCTGGATGAAGAAAAAGTTGCCCCCTGATCTTCCAGTAAAGCTCTAATTTCTCCATGATTTACCAGCTGACCGTTATGTGCCAGTGCAATTGACCCCATTTTAAAAGTGTTCAAAAAAGGCTGGGCATTTTCAAGATTTCTTCCACCAGCAGTTGCATAACGCACATGTCCAATAGCAAGATTTCCAGTCAAAGATTCAAAATCCGACTGCTTAAAAATATCGCCAACCAGCCCCATTTCCTTTTTTAAATGGATTTTCTGACCATCACTTACCGCAATTCCAGCCGATTCCTGTCCCCTGTGTTGAAGAGAAACCAAACCAAAATAAACCAGAGCCGCAGCATTTTGAGCTCCGTAAACTCCGACTACACCACATTCATCATGAAGTTTATCGTCATACATTTAGTCAGCCGCCTTCATCAAAAAGTTATCAATTTCCTGGGCACATTCACGACCTTCTGTAATTGCCCAAACAACCAGGGACTGTCCCCTATGCATATCTCCTGCAGTAAAAATCTTTTCTCTGCTGCTGGCATAACCATTAGGACTTGCAGATTCTGGAGTAGCCTGGCCAAGAGATTTTACACACCCTCTTTCAGAAAGTTCCACATCAAAAGCTTTTGCCGTATATTCTTCGCAGCCTGTAAAACCTGCTGCTACCAAAAGAAGATCACATGGTAAAGTTTTTTCAGTGCCCTTTCTTTCTACCAACTGACGTTTTCCATCAATCATTTGGAATTCAACTTCAACTGTAACAATTTTTGTTAATCGTCCATTCTGACTAATTACTTCTTTTATAGTACTTTCATAAACTCTTGGATCGCGGCCAAATTTTTCTATAGATTCCTCGGCCCCATAATCAACCTTAAGAACCTTAGGCCACTCTGGCCATGGATTATTTTCAGCCCGCTTAAGTGGAGGACAAGGCATCATTTCAATTTGAGTTACACTTTCAGCCCCCAAACGAATTACAGAACCACAACAGTCGTTTCCAGTATCACCACCACCAACAATTACAACATTCTTTCCGGCAATTTCCAGACCAAAATTCTGATCAAGCATTTGGGCAATTTGGCCATTCGTAGCTTCAATTTCTATTTTTTCAAGAGCCTTAGAAGTTGCAATAACACACTTTGTAACAGCTGTTAAAAAATCAACCGCAAAAATCATTCCGCCCTTATTTGTAAGGCCATTTTTTGAATAATCTGCAAGAAATTCAATTCCCTTTGCATTCAAAGAGCGGGCCTTTTTGGCACCACAACAAAGGGCAAGGGCATCATACTCACTCATAAGGTGGTCAGCAGAAATGTTGTGCCCTACATCTGCATTAAAGATAAAGTCAACGCCTTCATCCTTCATCAATTTAATACGACGGTCTATTACCCATTTTTCTAGCTTCATATTTGGAATGCCATACATTAAAAGTCCGCCTGCTTTATCTTCACGCTCATAAACAGTAACAGAATGACCACGACGATTAAGATAATCGGCCACAGCAAGACCTGAAGGACCAGCCCCAATTACAGCAACTTTTTTACCGCTTCGAACAGTTGGAATCTGGGGTTTCATATAGCCGGTTGCAAAGGCCTTTTCAATAATAAAAAGTTCATTATCATGAATTGTAACCGCCCCCTGATCAACAGTTGGACTGCCACAGTTACAGGCCTTCTCGCAAAGAGCAGGACAAACACGGCCTGTAAATTCAGGAAAGCTGGAAGTTTTCAAAAGTCTCCAGGCAGCCATATCAAACTGACCGTTATAAAGGGCATCGTTCCATTCCGGAATAAAATTATGCAAAGGACAGCCAGTAACCATCCCCTTGAGTTTAAGAGCCGAACCACACAAAGGAACTCCACAATTCATACAACGAGCAGCCTGTTGACGACGGGCTTCTTCATCAAGTTTTGGATGAAATTCCTTAAAATTGCCTATACGAACTAAAGGAGGAACATTTCCATTATCAATTCTCTCAAATTTCATAAATCCATTAGCATCTGCCATACCTTCCTCCTTCTATGCAGTACACTTTCTAAAAGCTGATAAAATAGCTGCATCACCTTTTAAGCCAGCTTCCTTTTGGGCTGCAATTTCTTTCATAATCTTCAAATAATCGTTTGGAATAATCTTTTTGAATTTAGACTTGTAGTTTTCCCAGTCAGCAAGTATTTCTTTTGCCTTTTTGCTGCCAGTTTCTTTTGCATGTTCTTCAATAAGCTGATGAAGACTCTCCTCATCACTTATCCCCTGTAAAGTTGTGGTTGCATCTTCCAGAGCGTACATTTTTACAAGTTCATGATTAAGACGTTTGTATAAATCATGATTTTCGTCCAAAACATAAGCAAGACCGCCGCTCATTCCAGCACAAAGATTTTTTCCAGTAGAACCAAGAATTACAGCAGTTCCACCAGTCATATATTCAAGACCATGGTCTCCACATCCTTCTGCAACAACACTTGCTCCAGAATTACGAACACAAAAACGTTCACCTGCGAGACCATTTATAAAGGCCTTTCCGCTGGTAGCACCAAATAAAGCAACGTTTCCTACAATAATATTTTTATCTGCTTGGCCTTCAAATTCTTCCGGTTTTTTTATAATCAATTTTCCGCCGCTCAAACCTTTTCCAAAAGCATCGTTTGCATCGCCGGTAAGTCGTAAAGTAAGACCTTTTGGGATAAAGGCACCAAAAGACTGACCTGCACCGCCCCTGAAATTTACACGGAAAGAATCATCTTCCAGACTATTTCCATAAGTTTTTTGAATCTCACTACCAAGGATTGTTCCAACTGTACGGTCAATAGACTGGATTTTCAATTCAGAATCAGGAGATTCTATTTTTGAATTATGAATTAAGAATGATGAATAATCATTTTGAGTAAAAGCTGGAACAAGTTTAGATAAATCAATCCCTTTTTCAAGCTTAAAGTCATATGTGGATCTATCTGATTTCCATTCATCACCCCTAGAACCTGAAACCTCTAACCTCTCACCTAATACCCGGCTCATATCTACAAGACTGGCACGTTTAAAGCCCTGTTTATCCTTGAGCTTAAGTAAATCTGTACGACCGCAAAGTTCTTCTACAGATTTAACACCAAGTTTAGCCATAATTTCGCGCATTTCTTGAGCAATGAACTTCATAAAGTTTTCTACATATTCAGGTTTTCCTGGGAATTTTGCACGAAGTTTTTCGTTCTGAGTTGCAACGCCAAATGGACAGGTATCCAGCTGACATACACGCATCATTGAACAACCCATGGCAATAAGAGGTGCTGTTGCAAAACCAAATTCTTCCGCTCCAAGTAAAGCGGCAATTACAACATCGCGACCACTCATCAATTTTCCATCAGTTTCAATTACAACACGACCACGCAAGCCATTTTGAATAAGAGTCTGGTGAGTTTCTGCAAGGCCAAGCTCCCAAGGTAAACCTGCATGATGAATAGAAGAAATTGGAGCAGCTCCGGTTCCTCCATCATGACCAGAAATTAAAATTACCTGGGCACCGGCTTTTGCAACACCAGCGGCAATTGTTCCAACCCCTGCTTCAGAAACAAGTTTTACAGAAATACGGGCATCTCGGTTTGCATTTTTTAAGTCGTAAATTAATTGTGCTAAATCTTCTATAGAATAGATATCGTGATGAGGTGGAGGCGAAATCAAAGCTACACCTGGAGTTGCATAACGAGTTTTTGCAATCCAAGGATAAACCTTTTTACCAGGAAGATGACCACCTTCACCAGGTTTTGCTCCCTGGGCCATTTTAATCTGAATTTCGCGGGCACTTAAAAGATATTCCTCGGTTACACCAAAACGACCAGAGGCAACCTGCTTAATTGCAGAATTATATTCAGTTCCAAGACGTTCAGGTTTTTCTCCACCTTCGCCAGAATTAGACTTACCGTGTAAATGATTCATAGCGGCAGCCATACACTTGTGAGCTTCTTCGCTGATTGAACCATAAGACATAGCCCCAGTTTTAAATCTTTTTACAATTTCTTCTACACTTTCTACCTGCTCAAGAGGAATTTCTTTTGTCGAATCAAAAGCAAAATCAAGCATTGCACGCAAAGTGTGAGGATGTTCGTTTGAATCTACCAAAGCTGTATATTCCTTAAAACGCTGGTAGTCTCCATTACGGGTTGCCTGCTGCAAAGCAACAATAGTCTGTGGATTATAAAGATGACTTTCGGCAGTTGGTCCCATTCTAAGTTTATGATTTCCTACAGAATCCAAATGCTGATTTACAGTAAGACCGTTTGGATCAAAGCCCTGATTATGGTGATAAAGAACATCTTCTTCAATTTCCTTAAGTCCTACTCCACCTACACGGCTAACAGTATTTGTAAAATATTTTTCTATTACATCCCCTGCAATTCCAACTGCTTCAAAAATCTGTGCCGACTGATAAGACTGAATTGTGGAAATACCCATTTTAGCAGCAATTTTTACAATGCCATTTATAATGCCCTTGTTGTAATCATCAATTGCAGTGTGATAATCCTTATCCAAAATCTTCTGGTCAATAAGTTCGGCAATTGCTTCATGAGCCAGATAAGGATTTACAGCTCGTGCTCCGTAACCTAAACACATTGCAGCCTGGTGAACATCGCGAACTTCTGCAGATTCAAGAATGATAGAGATAGAAGTACGTTTTTTAGTACGAACCAAATGCTGCTCCACTGCAGAAATTGCAAGAATTGCAGGAATTGCAGCATGAGTTTTATCCAAACCACGATCACTTAAAATGATAATGTTATAACCTTCCGAATAAGCCTGATCAATTTGGGCAAAAAGATTATCAATTGCACAAGCAAGACCCTGACCACCCAATTCAAACAAAATAGAAAGAGTTTTTGCTTTTAGACCATTTTGATTAAGAGCCGCAATTTTAATGAGGTCTGTCCCCGTAAGAATTGGATTATTAATTTCCAAAACCTGGCAGTTTTTACCATCTGGCTCCAGAAGATTTCCATCCTTTCCAACGTAAACAGTAGTATCTGTTACAATTTTTTCGCGTAAACTATCAATTGGAGGGTTTGTAACCTGGGCAAAAAGCTGTTTGAAATAAGAAAAAAGACTCTGGTGCTTTTCGCTCATAACGGCAAGTGGAGTATCAACTCCCATACTTGCTGTTGGCTCTACCCCATTTCTTGCAAGAGGGAGAACCATTTCATTTACATCCTCATAGTTCCAGCCAAAAGCACGGTAAAGAATGTTACGTTCTTCCAAAGTGTGAACTGGAATCTTTTTGTTTGGAATTTTAAGGTCTGACAAGTGAGTTAGATTCATATCCAGCCATTCACCATAAGGATACTGACTTGAATAGAAGGCTTTACATTCCTGATCACTTATAATTTTTTTCTGCAAGGTATCTACTAAAAGGATTTTTCCTGGCTGCAGACGAGATTTTGTTTGAATATTTTCTTCTGGAATATCAAGAACGCCAACTTCGGAAGACAAAATGAGCATTCCATCTTTTGTGATGTAGTAACGACTTGGACGAAGGCCATTGCGATCCAGTGTTGCACCAAGCAAATCTCCATCAGAAAAGAGAATAGCGGCAGGACCATCCCAGCTTTCCATCATGGTTGCCCAATAATGGTAGAAGGCCTTTTTGTCGCCAGCCATATTCTGGTCGTGCTTCCATGGTTCTGGGATACATGTCATAAGAGCCAGTGGAAGAGGCATTCCGTTCATCAAAAGGAATTCCAAAGTGTTGTCCAGCATGGCTGAGTCGGAACCAGTTGTATCAACTGCAGGAAGAACTGTCTGCATTTGTTTTGGACTAAGAACTGGCGAATGAAGAGTTTCTTCGCGGGCCAGCATACGGTCAACGTTTCCACGAATGGTGTTAATTTCGCCATTGTGGGCAATAAAACGGTTTGGATGGGCACGCTGCCAGCTTGGCTGAGTATTTGTAGAAAAGCGGGAATGAACAATTGCCAGTGATGAAGTATATAAACCGGAAGAAAGATCAAGGTAGAAGCTTCTAAGCTGATTTACAAGGAACATTCCTTTATAAACAATTGTACGTGAAGAAAGAGAACAAACATAAGTGGCATTGCAATCCTTTTCAAAAGAACGGCGTAAAATATAAAGCAGGCGGTCAAAATCCAGGCCCTTTTTACAGTCAGAAGGACGGGCAATAAAAGCCTGCCAGATTTGAGGCATACAGCCGCGGGCTTTTTGTCCAAGAACTTCTTCTTTTACAGGAACCTTTCGCCAACCCAAAAATTCCAGTTTCTGGGCCTTGCAGGCTTTTTCAAAACGAGTTTTTTCTGCTTCAAGGCCCTGGGCTGGGAAGAAGAACTGGCCAATACCATAATCACGCTCTTCAAGTTTACCAATAAGATTACCAGCTTCCTTTTTAAAAAAGTCATGGCTGATTTGAAGAAGAATTCCAACTCCATCTCCAGTCTGACCAGAAGCATCTTTACCAGCACGATGCTCCAGTTTTTCAACAATGCTAAGAGCATTATCAACAATTTTGTTCGATTTACTTCCATCAATGTTTACAACTGCACCAATTCCACAGTTATCGTGTTCAAAGCTTGGCTCATAAAGAGTTTTTCCTTTCATCTTGACTCCAAAAAAGCAAAAGGGGTCACATGCACAAAATTCCTAGTGTACATGCGACCCCTTTGTCGACTATGATTTTAAAACAAAAAAGGCCGTAGATAAAAACTCAAAAAAATGAGTCTATATCTACGACCTCTTTGCCGTATTTATTTTATAATACTGAATTTTTTTACTGTAAGTCAAGAAGTTGTAAACTTTATATAAGCTTTTATATCCCAACTATGAGTTTTGTTTCCAAGGTCTAACTTTTCCAGTCCAGCCCTGTGCGTGCCAGTATTCTTTATCCTTTGGATTAAGTCCCTTTTTCTGTAACAAATGCATGATGAAGAAGAAAGCCTTTGTCTTAAGTCCAGGTTTTACTTTATCAGCCTTACGCAAAACCTTTTTGGCAATTGCACTAGTAGCCCTTTCTACAGAGGCCTTCTTTTTAGCACTAACCCCATTCCAACTTGTAGCAGCAACCGCAAGCCCGTACTTGTAAGTTTTTGCAACACCCCAGAAGAAAAGACTGTCTGCCATGTCTTTATTGGTAGACTTCATTCCGGCACCAGCAGCCGTAGAAATAACCACACCCTGCTTTTTGAACATTGAAATTTCTGGAGAATGAACCATCCAGCGGTAGCCAAAGTGATCAAGGAAGGCCTTCATTGAACCAGTTACATGGTAAACATAAACTGGACTTGCCAGAATTATAAGGTCAGCCTGATCAATAGCCTGAATAATTGGTACTAATTTATTGTGATGAGGGCACAATTCTTCGCTCTTATTAAAACAGTTACAACAACCGCAGCAAAATTCTCCAAAATCTTTAGGAAGAAAAAACTCTTTAATTTCCCCGCCAACCTTATCTGCCACTTGACGGGCAATTTGGTAGGTAGAACCTTTATGATTTTGCCCATTTATAATTACAATTTTCATAACATGCTCCTAATAAACATAAATACCTTCTATATAGTATATAGATAATTTATTGAGGAGGCAAAAAAATTTGACGAAGCATTTAGGGACAAATAGAATTAGCGTATGGAAATTACACTTTATCACCTGGTAAGTCTGGCAATAATTTTAATTTTTTCAATAATTCTTTCTATACAAGATATAAAACAGATGACTGTAAGTCTTTACATTTTGATTGGAGCCATTCTTGCAGCTCTTATATGCCAGCTGATTTTTGCCCCAAGTGATATGTGGATTTATTTAATTTCAAGTTTAATTTTTGGGAGCCTTTACTTTATAACCAGAAAAATTACAAAAAATAAACTTGGTTCTGCTGATATTTGGTTTGGATTTTTTCAGGGGTTATTTCTTTTTCCAAAAGTGATTCCTTTTTGTCTGGGAGCAGAAGTAATTTTAGCCTTTTGCTTTGTAAATAAGAAGATTGGGAAAAAGCCTATTCCATTTATCCCATTTATGTCTTTTGGTTTGATTATAACTTTTGTTCTACAGTTTTTTATATAAGATAAGAAATTGTGATGACTTACGAGAAGCCTCCTGCAACATTTTAATTACTATTACAGTCGGCTCTCATAAACTCTCTCATAAAACATTCTTTTGCCGAACTTAATCCTGTAAAGCTTCGTAACCTTCTTCACCAGTACGTACTTTTACAACATTTTCAACATCGTAAACAAAAATCTTTCCATCGCCGATGTGACCTGTGTAAAGAACTTCCTTAGCTGCAGTAATAACAAGATCAACTGGAACTTCGCTTACTACAATATCAACCTTAATCTTTGGAAGAAGAGTCATATCCATTTCAACACCACGGTACTTCTGAACATTTCCATGCTGAACACCGCATCCAAGTACATTGCTCAATGTCATACCTGTTACGTTGATGTCGTTCATTGCACTCTTAAGTTCATCGAATTTGCTTGGACGAGTGATAATTGTAACCATGTGGAACTTAGCATCAGGACGACTGGTAGCTTTAGTAACTGGAACAGCCTTTTCAACTGGAACACTTCCTGCAACATCTGAAGAACCTGCCTGACCAGCTGTCATTACCTGAGGAGCCAGTACAAAGTCACCATAAGCAGAATCAATTCCGTGTTCAAGTTTATCAAGACCGATAACTTCTTCTTCGCGGCTTGCACGTAATCCATGGAATTTTTTAATTAAGGCAAAGGCAATAATCATACAAACTGTTGTCCATGCAACAATTGCTAATTCACCAAGACACTGAATTCCTAAGTGTTTAAAACCACCGCCATAGAAAAGACCTGATTCAACATTGAAAAGACCATCTGCAATAGTACCCCAGATACCGTTTGCAAGGTGAACACCAACAGCACCAACTGGATCATCGATGTGAAGTTTAAGATCAAGACCTTCAACTACAACTACAACAAGAATACCTGCAACAATACCAATAATGCTTGCACCAAGGGCATCTACGGTTGCACATGGAGCGGTAATAGCTACAAGACCTGCAAGAGATGCGTTCAAAGTCATAGAAACATCAGGCTTACCATTTTTTAACCAGGTAAAAATCATTGTTGTAACAGCAGCTAAAGCAGGAGCAATTGTTGTTGTTGTGAAAACTGCCGCAAGACCACCAACTCCAAGAAGCTGAGTACAAGCGGCACCGTTGAATCCATACCAGCCGAACCAGAGGATAAAAGTACCAAGTGCACCTAAAGTTAAAGAATGACCTGGAATAGCGTGAACTTTTGTTACTTTTCCAGATTTATCATAATCATACTTACCAATACGTGGACCAAGGAAGATTGCACCAATCAAAGCGGCAGTTCCACCAACAGAGTGAATTGCAGCCGAACCAGCAAAATCAACAAAACCAAGATTTACAAGCCAACCCTGAGAATTCCAAACCCAGCCTGCTTCAATTGGATAAACAACAGCAGAAATGATTGCGGAATAAATACAGTAAGCAGAGAATTTAGTTCTTTCAGCCATTGCACCAGAAACAATAGTTGCGGCAGTAGCACAGAAAACTAAGTTGAATACAAAAGATGACCAGTCAAGCTCGGCAAAATTTGTAAACAGCTGCATGTTTGGTTTACCAATGAGGCCAAAAAAATAGTTTTCGCTCATCATCAGACCAAAACCAAGTAACATAAAACATGGAGTTCCAATACAGAAATCCATAAGATTTTTCATAATGATATTACCCGCATTTTTTGCACGAGTAAAACCAGTTTCTACCATTGCAAATCCACACTGCATAAAGAAAACCAGTGCAGCACCAATAAGTAACCAAACACCCCAAACTTCACTCATATATACCTCCTGAGTAAGGCCGCACGGTAGGCGGCCGGTGATAAATAGCAAACCGTTAAAAAAAATTGCGAAAGCAATTTTTTAGGTTTACCACCTTAATTGTTAAAAAAAATTGGCAATGATTTTGATCTTTTACATTGTGCACAAATGCAAAAATCAGACCTCATTGCCACTTTGTCATTGTCAGACTAAGTCTAACAATCTAAAAAAAAATGCCGTGATTCTTCAAAAAGAAAAATCACGGCACCCTTGCCATTTTTATAATTTACATTGTGATTTTGACAGACATTTTTTTTGCAATCAAAAATACGACCGGTCAAGGCACGCTTCGCTCAAGGCCTTGACTTCGCCGTTTTTAGGGTTTGTAATAAACCCTAAATCCAACGTTTTTGTTCCCAAAACAAATTAAACAATGCCGTAAACGCCATTGTTTAATTAACGCATTTTTGCTAAGCAAAAAGTGCGCAAAAAAAAAGGTCGCAGGATTATTCCTACGACCTCATTGCCTTAGATATTTTTGTTATACAGTTATGAAAAAAAAGTGTCAATAGATTTTAACTATTTTTAAAAATAAGTATTTTTTTTACAAAGAAACTTCCTAAAATCACACAGTTTGAACAATATTATATATGAGATTTTAGACGAGGTTTTTATGATAAATAAGAGGACTAAAGATTTTGATATTCTTATTGAACCATATAACAATGAATATTTTAAAGTTGATTTTCCAGGACAGTTTAATAAACAGATGCTGGAGGCTGTAAGAAATATTCCCGGCCGCTGGTGGAATAATGATGAAAAACTGTGGCTACTTCCCCATAATCAAACTGTTGTAAATCAGCTTTTGAAAAACCTTTACACAACAGGACTATTTAATGCAGAAGAAAAAGAAGAAAGACATTTCTGCTCAGACACAACAGTGCAGACAGGAGAAAAATACATAGCATCTCAAATTAGAAAAGTAAAAGATACCCTTACTACCAGGCACTACAGCGAACATACCAAAACAAGTTATATAAAATGGATAGAGGATTTTCTTAATATAAATCAGGGAAATCAAAGTATTGGAGAGAAAGAAATTAATGAATATCTAAAAATTCTTGCCCTCAAAAAAAAAGTAAGTGCCTCAACCCAAAATCAGGCATTGGCTGCCCTACTCTTTTACTTCAGATTCGTCCAAAATACACCCGTAACCGAACTGGGATCTGTAATCCGTGCAAAAAAATCTGAACGAATTCCTGTAGTTTTTAGTCGAGAAGAAGTAAGCAAGGTGATAGAGAATCTTAAAGGACAAAAAAAACTAATCGCCAAACTCTTATATGGAACAGGCATGAGACTAAACGAAGCACTTTCATTGAGAATACTTGATCTGGATTTTGATCAAAATGAAATCATAATAAGACACGGAAAAGGAGATAAAGACCGCCACGTTATGATTCCACAAAAACTGGTCCCCGAACTGAAGGAACATATAGAAAAGGTACGTAAGCTTCATTCAAAAGATCTGGCAGATGGATGGGGAGCCGTTGCAATGCCAGGAGCCCTGGAACGAAAATATCCAACCGGCAACAAAGAATTCAAATGGCAATGGCTCTTCCCCCAGAAAAACCGCTGGAAAAATCATACCACCGGACTAGAAGGCCGCTGGCACCTGGACGAAAGCCTGATGCAGAGGGCTGTAAAACAGGCTATTTTGGAGGCAGAAATTAACAAGAATGCGAGCTGTCATACTTTCAGACATTCTTTTGCGACACATCTTCTAGAAATTGGCTATGACATCAGGACAATACAAGAGCTTCTTGGGCATAGTGATGTTAGCACAACGATGATTTATACCCACGTATTGAACAGAGGAGCTGGAGGTGTGGTTAGTCCGTTGGATAGGTTGTGACAAATTACATGTAGGTCTGGTTAGTTCATAGCGATTTATCAAAATGCTTGACTTTTGAATTAACTCAAATTATATTCTAAAATAGTCCTGAAGGTTTATGGACATAAAGCTTGTCCATGTAAAAATAAAGAAGGCTTAATTGAAGGTAAGGACATAAGTCGTGTCCTTGTAAAACTAAAAAAGACTGATTGAAGGACTTTTCAGACCTTAACATTTTTATGTTAAGGTCTTATTTTTTTTAAAGGAATACACATGGAGCTCCGTTATTTATCAGAAGAATTTTTCAAAACTCATAAGGATTATCCTGAATTAATGCAAAAGGATAACAGACCTTATGTTATTCTGGTCATTCAAACTGAAACCATGAAATTTGCAATACCGTTCAGAACTTCAATGAACAGAGCAAAAAAGTATTGTTATATAACTGATAAAAAGAAAAATTCAGGTCTAGACTTTGAAAAATCAATTCCCATTATTACTGATAAATGGTTAAAAGAAAATGACTATCCTATAATCAATGAATACGAATTTAATTATATCAAGTTTGACGAGAGTAAGATTAAGTACCAATTTACAGTATTTCTTAATGCATTTAAGAAGTATATATCTCGAAGAAAAGAAAATCCAAATATCCCTGAAAATAAAGATTTTCAGTTCTGTACATTAAAATATTTCCTTAAAGAACTTGGACTATAAGTCTTACATGTATCCACATAAAATTCTATCCTTTTCATCTAACTTGTTGTATATTGGAGATATAAAGAATCCAAATCCTCAACTTATACTGACAGTTCCGTGCAGTAGAAAAGTATTATGGTGGATATGGATAATATTTGTTATACGGACGGCTCACTGAGCCGCTTTTTTTTGTAGTAAATCCCTAATTGACAATGGGGAATAAATATTGCATAATGCAATTATATATCCCAAATAAATAAGAAGGGGAAATTATGCAACAAACATTCATTCAAGGTTCTATATCAGAATTACTTTCACAAGTTACACAACTTTATTCCATTGCAGATATTGCAACCGAATTTCAAGTAAACCAAAGCACAATCCATCGATGGATGAACGGTAGCGTTGCACCAAAGAGTTTTGTTGCCGACAGGCTTGTAAATATGCTCTCCCGCAAAATCGCAGCACAAGACAATGATGAACGACAAGGCGATTTTACTTTTATCGATTTGTTTGCAGGAATCGGCGGAATCCGAAAGGGCTTTGAGCAGGCAGGCGGAAAATGCCTTTATACTTCGGAATGGGATGAATACGCACAAAAAACTTACAGCAACAACTACCCTTCAAAACATCAGATTAACGGTGACATAACAAAAGTAAATGCAACGGATATTCCCGACCACGATGTGCTTCTTGCAGGTTTTCCTTGTCAGCCTTTTTCTATTGCAGGAGTTTCAAAAAAGAAGTCATTGGGAAGACCAACAGGTTTTGAAGACAAAACGCAAGGAACGCTTTTCTTTGATGTTGCGAGAATCATACAAGAAAAAAAGCCAAAAGTTTTTGTTTTAGAAAATGTAAAAAACCTTAAATCGCATGATAAAGGACATACTTTCGAGGTAATTTGGGAAACTCTTACAAAAGACCTCGGCTACACTTGTGATTACAAAATTATTGACGGACAAAGCTGGGTCCCTCAACATAGAGAAAGAATTGTTATAGTTGGTTTCCGAGATAAAATAAAATTCTCTCTAGAGGACATGGTGCTTCCACCTAAAGGTGAAATAAAGCTTTCAACTATTCTTCATAAGACAGACGGAACAGAACCCAAATTAATCCAAGATGGAGATAAATACTTTGATTTCGAAAACAATAAAGTCTTGGATAAATATACTCTTACTGACAATCTGTGGGCCTACTTGCAGGCTTATGCGCAAAAACATCGTTCGATGGGAAATGGTTTTGGATACGGTCTAGTAAAGCCCGATGATATTGCAAGAACTCTTTCTGCGAGATACTACAAAGACGGTTCTGAAATTTTAGTTTACCAGGGTGAAAATAAAAATCCTCGCAGATTAACTCCGCGAGAATGTGCAAGACTTATGGGGTATCCAGACGATTACATAATTCCTGTTTCAGATACAAGGGCATATAAACAGTTTGGAAATTCTGTAGTCGTTCCTTTATTTCATGCAGTAGCAGAATTTATAAAACCAATGCTTATGCAAATTATTGAAAAAGAAAACAAAAAAACAGAACGCATTTATGCGGAAAGAAAAATGACAATTTAGGGATTAAATTATGGAAAACATCGCATCAAAAGTTATTGCAGACACTGCAAATAGTGAAAGAATATTTTGTAAATTTCTTTCTGCAAACGATACAGGAGAAACTGGTGGGCATCAAAGTGGAATTTACATACCTAAAAATTCTGTTCCGCTTATATTTGATACTCCCGGTATAAAAGGTCAAAACAAAGAGGAATTCAACAAAATAAAATGGCAGGACGATTTTGAAACCGATGCACATTTTAAATACTATGGGCAAGGGACAAGAAATGAATATCGAATTACAGGATTTGGTAGAAATTTTCCATTTTTAAAACCAGACTATACTGGTTCCTTGGTTGTAATTCTAAAACAAAAAGATTCATCTTATAAAGGTTATGTTCTTGAAACAGAAGATGAAATAGAATATTTTCTTGATTACTTTGGAATTACACCAACAGAAACAAACTGCTTGCTTAATACAGATTTAACATCACTCGATGAAAAAGAAAATCTAGCTATTCAAGAATTCATAAAAACTTTAACAACAGATTTCCCTTCATCAGAGCAAATGTCACTTGCCGCACAAAGAATTCAAAATTTAGTTTTTGACCATGAAGAAAATATTCAATTGCGACCTGATGATAAATTGCTTGATTGGACTGAAGTAGAATATCGTCTTTTCAGAGCTATAGAACATGAAAGATACGGAGTTCTTATAAAAAATGGATTTTCAGATGTAGAGAAATTTATAGAACTTGCAAATCAAGTCTTAAACAGAAGAAAAAGCCGCGCAGGAAAAAGTTTGGAACATCATTTAAGTTCATTGTTTACTGGTAATTCTATAACTTTTACACCTCAAGCTGTAACAGAGGGAAATAAAAAGCCAGATTTCATTTTTCCGTCAGTCGAATCTTATCATGATGCTTCATTTCCTGTCGATAAACTCGCTTCGCTTGCCGCAAAAACAACTTGCAAAGATCGTTGGAGGCAGGTATTGAATGAAGCTGACAGATTACGCTCTAAAAATAAATTCTTGTGTACACTTCAACAAGGTATTTCTTCTGCACAATTGGAAGAAATGAAAAGTGAAAAAGTTGTCTTGGTTGTTCCAGAAAAATATATAAAGACATATCCCGAAAAATATCAGAATGATATTTGGACTGTAAAAAAGTTTATCGAGTATATAAAAGAAATTGAGAAATAAGGAATATTTTTTCATCGGTTCAAGCCCGATGAAAAAATGAAATTGAACTTTAGGGCTAAGACAAAGAAGCGGTTATAGAAAAAGAGGTTTATTTCAGAAAGCAAGTCAAGCTTGCTTTCTGAAATAAATGATTTAGCTTTAGGGCGAAGCAAGATAGTATTAGAACGCGGCTTTACGCCGCTTAAAACAATAATAGAAGCATACGCTTCAAATGGTCATACAGAATTTTCATAAAAAAAAGGATTTTAGAAATCCAATTCTGTATAAGAAATAATTTCGTATAACAAGAAGTTCAAAGCCGACAAACCGGTCAAGCCGGTTTGCGGTTTAACTCATTGTTATGCCCACGGCTCACTGAGCCGGATGAATTTTAGTATTTAAAATTTTCGGACATACAAATTTCTTAAAAACAAAAGGAAGAAAAGTATGTCTGAAAAATATACATCTGAAAAAGACGGTCAGTTAGATTTTTATAATCAGTTTCTGCCAAGAATAAATCCTAATTTAACAGTTGAAGATATTATTGCAAATAATAATGACGGAGTATTAAATGGCAATTTAATTGAATTTAAACTTTCCGTAAAAGATTTAAATGAAGTTCTGTTTCAATGTATAAAATATCTTTCTGCATTAAGAATAAAAGGAACTCCTGTTCCTGCAAATATTGTAATTGTAGATTTAAACTCAACAAAATCATATTTGTACAAATCAGAAAACTATCTTGAATTCATAGAAAAATTATATAACGGTGGTGCTTCAAAAAATAATTCAGGCTTTATCGGTGGCGAACCAGAACAAATATTTGACTATTCAAAATCAATAGAAACAGAAAATTTAATCGCGGTTTTGAAGGAAAATGATTTTACAAAAATCCACATTGATGAAAACTGTATTGTCGGCTGGGCTTCTGCCTTTTATAAAGTAAAGCCAACCGCAAGAAAAGAAGATTTTCTTGGCGATGAAAAAGGCAAACATAAAACAATCGGAGAAATCAGAAATCCAACTGTTTTCAAAGATTTTATTTATGCATATGAAGGTGAAACAAACGTCAAGTTCAATTATCTTATGGATAAACTTAACGACACAATCCTAAAGAAAAATCTCGGTGCTTTTTATACCCACCCTCTTTACGCCCAGAAAGCAGCCGAGCTTGTAAGGAAAGCAATTGAACGAGTTCCAGAAGGTAATGATTACATTATTCTTGACCGCTGTGCTGGAACAGGAAACCTGGAAGCAGCTTTAACAGATGAAGAGCTAAAACACTGCATAGTTTCTACAATCGAGTATTACGAATATAAAGTATTACAGGAACTTATCGGTTCAAAAGTTAAGGCAATTATTCCGCCCACAGAAACAAAGGAAACTTTCAACGCTGGCCTTGTAAACGGTGCAGACGCACTTTCAAAAGAATACGTGGAAAATGAAGTAATTAAACAATACATTGATAATTCGAAATGTACAATTATCCTCTTTGAAAATCCACCGTATGCCGAAACAACATCCATTGAACACCAGAAGACTGGTAAAGGAAAAGAATCATCCGCTTGGAAACAGTCATATGTTGTTACGGAAATGAAAAAGGAAGTCAGAGGCACAGTTTCAAATGATTTGGGAAACGCTTTTATCTGGTCCGCCTTTAAATTTTATCTTAGACAACCAACTGACAGTTATATTGTATTTTCTCCTGTAAAGTATTGGAAAGCTCAGCATTTGATAAATAAAAAATTTTTAGATGGGTATGCCTTTAATCGAAGGCATTTCCACACAAATATCGATGCCTGCATTATGTGTGCATTATGGAGCAATGAAAATTCAGATGTCAGCGAATTTGAAATAAAAGGGTTTGATATAAACGAAAAAGATAATTGTCTTTTGGCAGAAGTGAAACTGCCAATCAAGCAATGTTTCAGTCTTTTCAGTGAAAAATACTACGACAAAAGAAAATATGAAGATACAGCGGACGGAGTTCTGTTAGATTTTGATGGAACTGAAATAGATAAAAATAGAAGTTCTGTAAGACAAACTCCGTATTTTAATAAAAACATAATTGGTTATCTTGCCGTAAAAGGGGCAAATTTTGACAATCCTGATGCAAGCGTGCATTTACTCCGAACTGGAGAATATGATGGAAATGGTTTTTATGTAAGGACGACAAATTATATGCAGTCTTTGCCTATGTTCGCTGCAAGCCGTTACATAACTTACAACCGAGAATGGACAGAAAGAGCAAGAATTATGAAAAGCGCCGATAAAGCGGAAACATTTTTTGCTGACGCAAAAAATGGGAAATTAAACAATTTCTTTTTGAAATGTCTTTTGTTCACATGCATTGAAATGCAGAATCACTGCCGAAGTTTTACAGGTTCAGATGGTCGTTTTTATAGAAATGAACTCTGTTTGGATACGACAAACGGAGAAACCGTTGCTTCAAAAGATATAAAAAATTTAAAGGCAAACGAAACAGAAAAGACAATTCTCGAATTATATTCGACCTTGTTAAATCATGTAAAAGAAACAAAAGAATATAGGAAAGAATTAACTTACGGTATTTATCAAATCTTTGCAGAAATAGATACATCATATACCGATGAAATAACTGGAAAAACGGTGTATAATAACATCCAGGTACATTCAGATTTACAGGCAATGAAAGAATTGTGTAAAAATTATTATAATTCAGAAATTGTTCCTATTTTATTTGAGTATGAATTCTTGAAGTAAATCTATTGTACGCGGCAGTCGGTGCTGCCGCTAAAAGATATATTTTTGTAGTAACAAGGCATAACAAAGCTTCAAAGCCGACAAACCGGTCAAGCCGGTTTGCGGTTTAAGCAATTGTTATGACGACAGGCACACTGGCCTGCTTTATTAGGAATAAAAAATGGAATTTTATAAAGAAATAATCAATCTGGGAAATATAAGAGAGTATAAAGAATTA
>DGWD01000035.1 GCA_002395155.1 Treponema sp. UBA4267 | reverse complement strand
TAAGGGTGAATTCACAATGGAATTCTTAAAATACGGTAAAGTTCCTAACGCTATTGCTGATGAACTTATCGCTAAACACAAGGCTGAAAAGGAAGCTGGTAAAAAATAACTTCGTTATTTTTTACCCCGAGTTTCACTTTGTGAAACTCGCACATGCATTCTGCATGTTTATTTTTTAAGGCTTAGAAAGGTCGCTTTGGAAACGAGGCGGCCTTTTTTCTTTTAAACTTGCTTTTTGGGATTTGTCGAATTAATATTTATTATAGTTAGATAGTAAACGATTTGCCTTTACTACATCTCAATTTTATTTTTGCTTACCTAGGAGGCGCTAATTATGAATAAAAATGATTTAATCCCACACAGCCCTGTTCGTTATTTTGATGTAACAAACGCCAGCTTAAAAGATGGTGAAATGGGTCTTGTAACAGCAAAAAAAGGACTTGGAAAAACTTCTATCCTTGTTCAATTTGGAATTGACTCCCTCTTGAACGACAAAGCCCTTGTTCACGTTTCTTTTGATCAGCAGTCTTCAAATGTAATTGCCTGGTATTCAAGTATTCTTGCAGAAATTGCAAAGAAGAAGAATTTTAATCTTGAAGATATTAATGAAGAAATTGTTCGTAACAGAACTATCTTAAACTTTAATCAAGAAACTTTCACACTTCCAAAAGTTGTTTCAACCTTGAAAGCACTTAAAGAAGGTGGAATTAAAATTAATTCGCTTGTAGTAGATGGTCTTGATCTTGCAAAAACTCCAAAAGATGATTTGGATACATTTGCAAAGTTTATTAAATCTGAAAAGATGACAGCCTGGTTCTCTTACACAAATGAAGCTGCAGAGCTCAAGGGAACTTTGGATGCAGATAAACTTGAAGCATTTACAACAGTTGCTCATCTTGCAGCCGAAAATAAAGCTCTTGCACTTTCTATTCTTAAAAATGGTAATGGAAAGGTTAATCTTGATGCAAAAACTTTATTAATGACTAAATAAGATTTTTAACAGATTTTAAAAGTAAATGGGCTGACAATAAAAGCTTTTTATTGTCAGCCCGTTTTACTTTTAAATTAAAATATAAATATCTTACTAGTCATTCTTCCAAGGAAAAATAAAACTCTTGAACTTTCTAGGACCGAGTGCTTCTCTATCATCATAAATAAGTTCTTCCCAAGGAATATGTTTGCGTTCCTTTTTTGTTGTCAATTCTGGATGTTCTTCAAGATAGTCATACTTGTAAAGTCTTAATCTTAAGGCATTTGTGTTGGCAATTAAAATTCCAGCTACTGATGGAATAAAACCTACAAAAAGAACCGAAAGTGCTAGCAAAACTAAATTATAAACTGCAATTGCAAGTGTAAAACCTGTATTATCAAAAAAGATGATAAAGGATTTTTTAAGACACTTCTTAAAATTATTATGCATCAATGAACGAATTGGAATAAACCATATTAAAGACAAGAAGATAAATACATCAATCCAGACAATAGCGGCCCCAAGCATAAATCCAAACATTGATTCTGACTGTGTAAAATAATATTTTATAGAAAAAGTTGTAAGAAGAATAATTACACTTACCAAAAGACCAAAAAGACTTGCGTCTTTTAAAACACCTGGAATTGCCTTAAAGTAATCCAAAATATGAATTCCTTCAAAGTTTGCAATTTTTGCTGCTGAATCACCATAGGCAAAAGCTAAAATTGAAAGAACAATAATTGAAATTGTAAAAGCAAGAATCTTTATCAGAATTGCATCAGTAGCACGAGCAAAAATGTTTAAGAACACAACTCCAAATCCAGCAAAAAGGAATACTACATTTACAATTACTACAGATAAAAGATTATCCCAACCATCACAAAAATTCTTTTTTAGTAAAAATCCAAACATAAATTAAATTTAACAATGATTGCCCTTAATGACAAGGAAAAATTGTGCTAAAATAGGCTTATGGACGTTAATTCTTCAATTTCATTGCTATCAAATATACATTCCATCACCGCTGACTTCGTAATTCAAAACCTTAAGAAGGAAGGTTTTCAAGATTTTGCATCTTCCCATGGAAATATTCTTTTTCAGCTTAGCCTAAAAGAAAAAATGCCTATGGGCCAGCTCGCGAAACTTATAAACCGAGACAAATCTACAACTACAGTTCTTGTTCGTAAGCTTGAACAGGAAGGACTTGTTATTTCGGAACCTGATATAAATGATAAAAGAAGCAAAAACATCTGCCTGACCGCAAAGGGAAAAGAATTTAATCAGGCTACATCTGATATTTCAAAAGATTTATTATCAACTTTTTACAAGGGCTTTTCAGAGCAGGAAAAAGAAGAATTTTTTAATTTTTTACAAAGAATACGTCGCAATTTTAAATAAAATCCCATAATCTCTACATCCCACGAAAAAAACTATCCTGCAAAAAAAACAGGCAATTTATATTGACAATAGTTTTATATAAAACTATTATTAGGCCACAATACATCAAATGGAGATCTAAATGAAAAAATCATTATTAGCTTTAATAGCACTTTCAGCTCTTTTTACATTCGACTGTTCTAAGAAAAGTCAAAATAAATCAATTGCAGTTTTTGTTCCTGGAATTTGTGACAATAGCCCAACTTATGCCATGCTCGTAGAAGGAATTACAAACGCTGTAAATGAATGCAACGAAACAAAGTCAGATGAAGATAAAATTGAACTCTTTGTAATGGAAGCCGGTACAAACCAGGCAGAATGGGGGCCTAAAATCACAGCTCTTGCCGCAGAACAAAAATATGATGTAATTATTTCTTCTAACCCTTCCCTTCCAGACTTAGTTGAACCAATTATTAGCCAATTCCCTAATCAAAAATTTATTCTTTTAGATGCCACAAAAGAAGGCAACCAGAACATTTATACAGTTTGCTACAATCAGTACGAAGCCGCTTATCTTACAGGTTATATTGGAGCTCTTATGTCAAAGACACACAAAATGGGACTTATAGCTGCTCAGGAATATCCTGTAATGAACAATATTCTTTATCCTTATTTTGAAAAAGGTGGAAAAGCTGCAAATCCACAGACAACAGTAGACTTCCGCGTAGTTGGAAACTGGTATGATGCAACAAAAGGGGCAGAAATTACAGATGCACTTTCTAAAAAAGATGTAGATGTTATTCTTCCAATTTGCGGAGGTGCTTCACAAGGCGTTATTTCTTCTGCAGTAAACAAGGGAATCTACATCACATGGTTTGACAACAACGGTTTTGATAAAGCACCTGGAACAATCATTTCCAGCTGTATTATGGAACAGGTAAAAATGGCAGAAAAAGTAACAAAAGAATTTCTTGAAGGAAAAACTGCCTGGGGTCAGGCTCACATGGTTGGTATAAAAGATGGTTTTGTTTCATTTGTTGATGATGACCCAAATTATCTTTCAGTTGTACCTACCTCTATCCGCCAAGAAATGACAAATCTTGTTGAAAAAATTAAAAGCGGAGAATTAACTATAAACTAAATGCTTTCGCTTAAAGATATATGTGTAAATTATTCTTATAAAAAGGTTCTCAAAGGTATTTCGATTGACTTCCAGCCGGGGAAAATTTATTCCCTACTGGGAGAAAACGGTGCCGGTAAATCTACCCTTGCACATGTAATCTGTGCCGATATAAAGGCCAGCTCCGGTCATATATTTCTTGATGGCCAGGAGCTTAAATGCCATTCACCAAAAGAAGCTATTGCTCATGGCCTGGTATGTGTCCACCAGAGGCCTCTTTTGGCCCCTTCAATTTCTATCAAAGATAATCTAAGAATTGGTATTCATAAAAATGAATTAAGCCGAATGCAGGAGCTTGCAAACCAGTATCTGCCAAATCTAAAACTTACATATCTGGTAAAAAATCTAAACCAGGAAGAATGTTTCTATGTTTCTTTGATTGGTGCCCTATTAAAAAATCCAAGACTACTGATTATTGACGAACCGCCTACAATTCCTCTTGAAAAACTAAAAGGCCTTACAAACCAGGGGCTCACCATCATCATGATTACCCACGATCTGAATCAGGCCCTTACCAAAAGTGATGAAATTATACTTTTACAGGAAGGTCTGATTGTAGAGCATAAACCAGCCAGTGAGTACAGCGAAGAAATTATTTCAAAAAAACTCTACGGCATTTCCAAGGAAGTTCAACTGCCAGCATCTATAAAAATTCAAAAGATTGATGAAGAAAGCCTTTCTCAGAAATTGGGAAAAATTGCAATTATTCCTTCAGATAAAACTTTCAAGGCCTCTGATCCCCAACTGACAATTCAACAAATGCTTACTGCATTTAACCCTGCAGGAAAAGAAAAAAAACTTAAGGCCTACTCTCAATACCTTTTAAAAAAAGCTGGAGTAAATATAAAACTCAAAGAAAAAGTTTCTGCCCTAAGTGGAGGAATGCTGCAAAAGTTGATTTTGGAACGTGCACTTGCCCAAAGACCAGAAACTTTATATCTTTTTAATCCAACCCAAGGTCTGGACGTCGAAGCCACAGAAAGACTTTACGACCGACTGGAAAAACTTTCAAAAGATGGAACCACTGTAATTTTTGCAGAACAAGCAGAACAAAGTGATGGAGAAAAAAAATGACCCCTTACTACTTTGGCATGGCCTTAAATCTTTCTTCTCTATATATGATAGCGGGATTAGGAGCAGCAGTTTCCATTAAATCCGGAGCCTTAAACCTGGGTGGTGAAGGTCAAATTTACCTTGGCGGCTTTACAACAGTCCTGATTCTGGTAAAACTCGCAGCCCTTCCAGCCCCCCTTGCCCTACCGCTTTCTCTTATAACTGCATTTCTAGCGTCAGGCTTTCTGGCCCTACTTTCGGCCCTACTCCAGCACTATCGTAAAGCATACTTTCTATTTACAAGTTATATTGCCTCAGCTGCAACAATTCCTTTTATAGACGGACTTATTTCTGGTCCCTTTAGAAGTCACAGCAATAACCTTTTGGCAACTCCATTTATTGAACAAAAATTTCGTTTTCCTTCTATATTAAAGCCTTCAAGCTTAAACCCAAGTTTTTTTCTAGCCCTTCTTTTATGTTGTGGATTTTTCTTTTTGCTTTACAGAACAGCCTGGGGAAGAAAACTATGTATTTACGGAATTTCTCCCCGCTTTGCAGAATTTTCTACATACAATATAAAAAGACTTTCTTTTTCAGCAGCCATAATCTCTGGAGGAATGCATGGTCTTTGTGGAGCTCTGGCAATTTGTGGAACTTACTTTACATGCCACCAGGGCTTTTATTCAGGCATGGGATGGAATGCCTTTTCTGCATCCCTAATTGCAAATTCAAATCCACTTTTAATAATTCCTTCATCACTCTTTATGGGCTTTATTACAACCTTTTCAAATAAATATGCACTTTACCATAATTTTGGTTTCGATATGGATTCTTTAATCCAAGCCTTAATTTTACTTTTAATTTCTTTCCCAATTTTCAAAAAAAAAGGTTAGATAATGATTTTGAATTTGCTTTCCTTTGCATGCCCTTTAATTCTTGCTTCCTTTGGAGCACTTTTCTCTGAATATGCAGCTTGTCTGGCCCTTTTTTTAGAAGGACTTATTTCTTTTTCAGCATTTTTACATTATTTCTTTACACTTTGGACTCACTCCGACCTTTTAGCAAGCCTGATGACCTGTGTAACTTCTCTTGTCTTAGTATTAGGCTTTTCGTTTTTAACAGAACGTTTTAAAACAAACAAATTCATTTCTGCAATTGCCCTAAACCTTTTCTTTTCGGCCCTGCCCTCTTTTTTATCCTTTGTGATTTTTGGTAGCCGTGGAGTTCTTACTTCAACAGAATACAGTTTCAGCCCTATTTACTCAAAAACTTTTACACTAATAACCAGTCTAATTTTAATTGTCGCAGCCCTTTTATTTTTGCTAAAAAGTCCTTATGGCCTCTACATAAGAATTAGCGGCAGCGATGCCCAGGTTTTACAGGCAAAGGGGGTTAGCCCTGCCAATTGTAGAATTGCGGCCTGGAGTCTGGCAGCATTTTACGCCAGTTTTTCTGGAATTTTTCTGGCCATGAGAATTTCCTCCTTTGTTCCAAATATAGCATCTGGACGTGGTTGGATGGCTCTTGCGGCAGTTTTTTTAGGCAAAAAAAAGCCTTTGAGAATATTGATTTGTGTAATAATTTTTTCGTGTGCCGATATTTTTGCAGCAAATATTCAAAATTTTCTACCAGCTATTCCAACATCAGTTTTGATGTCTTTCCCTTATCTGCTGGTATTAGCCCTGATACTCTTCGACATCATCTAAATTAAATTCAATCTCTTCTGCTCCCTCTGGATGAGGAAGATCTACAGTCTCAAGGCCTTCAAAATTTGCAAGTTCAGCTGATACAGGCTTATCAATTAAGTTTTCTTCATCAACTTCTTCTACAGCCTTTTCAACTTCAATCTTTGTCTTGAATTCTTCCAAAATATTTTCCAAATCAGTCATATTCTTGTAAGAATCTTTACTTGAACTAGAAACTTCTTTCATTCGTCTTGTAATATCTTCAGTTCCCTGTCTCATTTTTCTAATTGAAATTGTTGTATCAACGAACAAATCATTCATTGAGTCAACTTCCTTAGAAACCAAAAGCTGTTTTTCCGAAATTTCACCACAGTAAGAGTTGATTTTATCTGCCGCTTCCGAAGTTTCTTCAGTACGGTCCTTTATCTGGTGCATCTGCTGGTCAATTTTACCAATACCACTTGTAATTTCCTGCAAAGAAGTGATTATGGATTCGGCCTGATTACTAACCTTTCCAAATGCTACCGAAGCTTCCTTACTTGACTCGTTAGCAGCGTAAACTGAATTTACAATATTCTGGACAACATCATTAATTCTTATGGCATTTTTCTGAGTTTCCTCTGCCAAAGAACGAATTTCACCGGCAACAACACCAAAACCTTTTCCTGCCTCACCAGCATGAGCAGACTCAATTGCCGCATTCATTGAAAGAAGATTTGTTTTATTAGCAACACTATTAATGATAGTTACAATATTTTTTACTTCATCAAGTTTTGAGTTGATATCATTCAAAAGATTTTTTGTTGCAGAAATTTTGTTGTCACCATCATCAATAAGGGAATTCATTTCCTGAGCATTCTGTGTACGCTGAGTTGCCATATTATTCATATATTCCAAAGTTTCAACAACCTGATTAACTGCATTGTTTGAATTTTCAATGGCTGCAGTCTGTTTTTGATTATTTTCTACAAGGGTTTCAATATGCATATTCATTTCAGAAATTACAGTTACCGCTCTCTGAACAGCTCCAGTAATCTCGTTAAATTCTGTTGAAATGGTATCAAGGTTTTCAGAAATGTGTGATGAAGCGGCTGCAGTTGAATTAGCAGAATCAGTAATCATGTAACCAGATGAAATAGCCTTTGAAGCGGTTGTTTTTACAATTACAAAGAAATCATTTATCTGATCAATCATCTGATTCATATTACGCATTAAAGACTGCATTTCTGCACTTCCGTTTGGTTTAATTTTTACAGAAAAGTCTTTTTTAGCCAAAATTTCGGTTACGCCTTCTATTGATTTAATTCTTTTTGCAACTTTTGATGTTACAAGCAGAATAAGAATCGCCAGAAATAGAGTTGCACCAGCCGCAAGCAAAATAGAACTAATCTTAAAAAGATAATCTTGTCTTGCAAGAATATTTGCCATAAGCATAGCAGACTGTTTATTTAAGCGTGATAAAGTTTCTTTAGATCTATTAACTCCAGCTAATTCATCGTGTGCAGGCAAAAGTAATTCATAAAGACGTGAATAACAGTCTTCATCTGGAAACTTTGCATAAGCTTCTCTAATACCATGTGTTTGAATTTCAGACTGTTCGGCAACTTCAAGTTTTACATCCTGCATCTGTTTTAATACGTTTTCAATTGGTTCAAAACGTGTTTTTAAAACTTCCCAAATAGTTTGTGTCGATTCAAGATTTTCTTTTAGTTCTGAGTTAAAATTTTTGGAAATTGGAGCATTAATCAAATAGTCAAAATCATTATCAAGAGCTTGAACCTTAGATTCCCACTCACGATAAGCAATTGTAGACTGAAAGCCCCTGTAGTCCATATTATTAAGGTAGATAATTAATTCACCCAATTCTGCACTTACTTGAGACTGAACATTCTGGTACTGTTTCATGTTAATAACTTTTCTAGAACCATACAGAGAAGAAAATGTTAGCAGTAAAACCAGAATAACCGTTACAGCTACAATAATTGAGAATTTTGTGTTTAACTTCATTAAATGACCCCTTACAGATGAAAAAAGTCCAAGGGCTAAAAAAAATGACGATCCACCGTAAAAGTAAATCGTCATCTCTCCAAAGACTTCTATATTATATTTTAATATACGCTCAGAATCTTCGCAAGTTTTTCTTTACCAATAATTTTCATAAAATTGGCAAGTCTTGGTCCCTGATCTTTTCCAATCAAAGCCTGATAAAGTGCTGTGAACAAGGCCTTTGCATCAAGTCCAAGTTCTGTTGCAATATCATACATTGCCTGCTGACATTCTTTATCCATTGCATAAGAACCAACCTTAGGAACAACTTCATCACGTACACGCTGAACAGCCTTGAGCATATCGCCAGACAAATCAGCCTTGCTTCCATCATTACGGATAGAAAAACAGAACTCTGGTGCACAGTCTGGAGCTGAATGTTTAATCCAGAAATCTGCACATGCCATACGACGGCGAAGTCTTTCTTCCTGCTCAGGTTTTACATCACCAAGAGATGCAATAACTCTGTCATAGTCAAAGTCATAAGTCTGAAGCAAAGTTGTAAGCATACGGAAGGTAATCTGATAAGGCATTGTTTCTGGAATCTTTCCGTCAATCTGAGAAAGCATGTAGATTCTCTTTTCTTTGTAGAACTGATCTTCGTTCTTAGCCTTGTCTACTCCATAGACAATTCTTTCTGTCTTGTCGTAGTCTTCGTAAACTTTAAGAACATCCATATCAAAACTGATAGCAAATTCTGTATTTGGACGAGTGCCTGCAAAAAGATAACGGAGAACTTCTGCCTGGTAAACATCAAGTGCATCTGGCAAAGCAATTACCTTACCTTTTGAAGAAGACATTTTTCCAGGAACTCCCTTAAGATTTACAAAGTCGTAACGCATAGTTACAGGAGCGTCCCAGTTATAAATACGTTTTGAAACAAGTTTTGCTGTATCGTAAGATCCACCTGGACTGATGTGGTCTTTTCCGCCTGGTTCGAATACTACTTTTTCTTCGTTCCATCTCATTGGCCAGTCAACACGCCATCCAAGTTTTGCCCCCTTAAATGTACGCAAATCTACAGTTTCTTCGTTTCCACATTCACATCTGTAAGTAAGACCGTATTCTCCATCATAAGAAACAATTTCTGTTGTATCTTTATTACACTTATCACAGAAAATAGCTACAGGCCAGTAAACATCTGAATCTTTCATTTTATGAGCGTCATCGCGGTATTCGTTCAGACACTTTTTAATTTCTTCGCGACCCTGAAGAGCTTTTTTCATTCCTTCTACATAACGATTAGCTCTATAACGGCTAGCCTGATAAAGGAATTCTGGTGCAATACCAACACGTGGAAGCTGCTGTTCAATATCAACTTCATGGTGTCTTGCATAGTTTTCGTTACGTTTTGTTGTATCAGGCACCATTGTAATTGGATAGCGGAGATAATTTTCAAGAATATCAGGATCTGGCATATTAGCTGGAACCTTACGGAATACATCATAATCATCCCAGGAATAAATAAAGCGGACATTCTTACCGCGGTCACGCAAAGCACGAACTACTAAATCTACAGTAATAATTTCGCGGAAGTTTCCAAGATGAACTGTTCCCGATGGGGTAATTCCTGATGCACAGGTGTAAGAATCTAAATCGCCCTTTTCCTTAATAATTTTGTCTGCCATCTGATCTGCCCAGTGGCAAAGTAAAGGGTCTCTTTTTTCGTTGTTTTCGTTACTCATACGCTTAGTATAGTGATTTTTCTTCTTTATATCAAACCTCTTCCAAAGAGTTTCATGATGGAAGGTGGTTCAGATGAAACAATCATGTTCTATTGTATTCCGGTTTACAGTATCAACTATTCTACTATTGAAGTAAAAACTGCCAGCTTACAAGTTCTGTTCCTTCTGAAAGAACTATATAAAGATCGTGCTGGCCTTTAAACTTGGAATCAAGCTTAATCTTTTCTTCTACAGTTTTATTCTTTTTAGCCTTAACAGAAACAAGACAATTTGCTTCATCTCTAAAACTATCAACATAAAAAGAAACACTTCCCTTCTTTCCTGTATCAGCAAATTCAAGCTCAATTTTAGAAAGATCCTTAGAAAAATCTACACCTTTTACAATTACGTAAGATTTATCTTTTGTGGCAAATAAAGTCTGCTTAGAAGTAACAGCTGCATAACGGCCTGAATGGAAAGTTGCAGCAGGAACCTTTTCAAATGGATTAAAGCCTGTAACTTGTTTTACACCATCCTTTGTTCCTCTCTGAACTGGAAGGCTGCCATCTGCATTGATATTAAAATCATTTATAAACAAAGAACGGTATCCGCCTTTTTCAAGTCCTACTATTTTTTCCAGAGTCTGAGCATGATAAGCAATGTACCATTTATTTTTAAACTCAAAAATCCAGTGATGATTATTGCCGGATGTACCAAAATATGTAGAAGGATTTTCCAGTGTGTATCCCTTGTATTCAAATGGTCCAAGTGGAGATTTAGAAGTCATGTATCCAATTACAGCGATTGGCATTTTATCCTTATCTTTTGAATCATTGCGGCTGGTCCAGTTTGTACAGTAGGTGTAGTAATAAGTATCACCAATGCGGTTAATTCCAGAATCTTCAAAAAGGAAAGGTGCATCAATTGTTTCTGGAGTTCCAACTATACTAATCATATCATCTGCAAGAGCAACACAGCGGGCTGTCTTTGGATGTTCGTACTTTTCTGGATCATGACCTCCACCAAAGTAAAGATAGCCTTTTCCATCCTTATCAACAAAAACAGCAGGGTCAAACAACCAGTTTACATTTGCACAGTTTGGAGTCTGTCGTGAAATCAAAGGCTTTTTAATTGGATCTGTAAAAGGTCCTTCTGGAGAATCCGCAGTAAGAACACCAATTCCGTTACCACTATCTGCAAAATAAAGGAAGAACTTGTCTTTTCCACCAATATTTTTATAAGCAATTGCAGGAGCCCAGGAATTTGTAGCCCATTTAGCATCGCCAGCAGAACCTGTTTTTCCTGCAACAGCAATTTCTCCCAAATCGGTCCAGTTTACCAAATCCTTTGATGAATAGAGATTCAAAGTATTGATTTTATTGTAACGGTTTTCTTCTTTGCCTTCTGAATATTCCAGCTGCTGCATATCATTTGTGGAATAAACATAAACTGTATCCTTATAAACCAGAACAGCAGGATCTGCAGAAAATTTATGAGCCATAATCGGATTATTTTCCGAAATCATTTTAATAGATTTTTCGGCCATTAAAGACTGCATTTTAGAAACTTGGGCCCCAAGATTAGACATACACATTAGCAAAATTCCTCCAAATATTTTTCTTGCCTTTTTCATAATTTAATTATAAATTAGAATTATCCTTTTAGTAAAACGTTTAACCATATTTTAGGCAAAGATTAAGTATAATCACCTAGAGAAAAACTAAAAAGAGATAGAAAATGAAAAAGAACTTTCGCTATTTTACAGGCCTTTTAGGGCTTAGCATGCTTCTGACTTTATCAGCTTCATGCAGACAAATTAAGAAAGGGGATTATTCTATGAACGAAAAGTTAAACGTAAAGGATAGCTCATCTGAAAAATCGATTCAGGAAGCAATTGCCCAGGAAACAAAAAAAATTGACCGCTTTGATTCAATTCCACTCGAATATCAGACAAAAGTCGAAAATGGTGGAACAATAGAACACATAAGTTACCCTACAAAAGATTATTACGGCGACCAGGCAGAAATTACAAAATTTGCAAATGTTTACCTGCCAGCTGAATACAAGAAAAATCCTTCCAAAAAATACAAAGTTCTCTACCTTATGCATGGAATTGGTGGAGATGAAAAGGAATGGGGCATGACAAATGACTCTTCCCTTATCAAAATGATTATGGACAATCTTGCAGCCAAAAATGAAATTGAAGGTTTTATAGTTGTAGCCGCAAACGGACGCTCTGGAAAAGATTTTGCAAACAGAAATGCCGACTATAATTCCTTCTACGAGTTTGGTAAAGAACTCAGAAACGACCTTATTCCTTACATCGACGCCCATTATTCTACAATAACCGACAGAAAGGGACGCGGTATGGCAGGTCTTTCAATGGGAGGCATGCAAACTATAAACATTGGAATCTGCCAGAGTCTGGATTTAATTTCAAGTTTTGGAGCTTTTTCTGCAGCACCTACATCATACGGAGCTTCTACAGTTGCTGCACATATAAATGAAAATCCTCAGTATCCTATAGACTATTTTTACAATATCTGTGGAACCGAGGATTCTATAGCCTACAATTCCCACCTGAACGCAGCAAGAACTCTTCCTCGGCTTACCCCAGGCCTGGTTGATGGACAAAACTACTGCTGGCAGGAATGCCATGGTGGACACGATTTTAAAATCTGGAATCTTGGCTTTTACAACTTTGCAAAAATTTTCGGAGGAAAAAACTGATGAAGAAACAGGCCTTTAATCCTTATCTTCCTTCTTGGGAATATGTGCCAGATGGAGAACCACACGTTTTTGGAGACAGAGTTTACGTTTACGGCTCCCACGATTTATTCAACGGCTGGGTATTCTGCCTTGGAGACTATGTCTGCTACTCTGCCCCTGTAAATGACCTGTCTGACTGGACCTACGAAGGGGTAATTTACAAAAAAACTGATGATCCTTTAAATAACGAAGGAAAAATGGCACTTTACGCGCCTGATATTACAAAAGGACCTGACGGAAAATACTATCTTTATTATGTTTTAGATAAAGTAAGCATTGTTTCTGTTGCAGTGAGCGAAAAACCAACAGGACCTTTTAGTTTCTACGGTTACGTACACTATCAATCTGGCGAAAAATACGGAGACAGAGCGGGAGATATGCCTCAGTTTGACCCTGCAGTTCTTACAGAAGGCGAAAAAACTTACCTCTACACAGGCTTTTGCGGAAATAAGATGAAGGACCGCATTGGAGCAATGGCAACTGTTCTTGGACCAGACATGCTTACCATAATCGAAGAACCAAGTGTAATTGTTCCGGGAGACTCTTATACCCTGCCAGAAAAAGAGGCATGTGCCTCAGCCTTAAAACAACAGAAGGCTGCAGGAGGAGCTTATCCTTATGCTCTGAGTTCTACTGAAAACTGGGAAGGCTTTAAAAATCATGCCTTTTTTGAAGCTTCATCAATCAGAAAAATTGGAGACACCTATTATTTTGTTTATTCCTCAGAAGTTATGCACGAACTTTGTTATGCTACAAGTAAAAATCCAACAGATTTGTTTAAATTTGGAGGAGTTATTGTAAGCAACTGTGATTTAGGAATAGACTCTTACAAACCAGCTGATATGCCAGCCGCTTATGGAGCAAACAATCATGGTGGAATTGAGTACATTAATGGTGACTGGTATATTTTCTACCACCGTCATACAAACGGAACCTGGTATAGTCGCCAGGGGTGTGCAGAAAAAATTAAAGTTCTTAAAGATGGAATCATTCCTCAGGTTGAAATTACTTCCTGCGGCTTAAATGGAGGCCCTCTTAAAGGGCAGGGGTACTATCCAGCCTACATCGTCTGCAATATGTTCATTCCAGATAAGCCTAGCAAATATATTTCTGACCAGCCTTTCCCAAAAGTTACCCAGGATGGCCGAGACGGAGATAGAGAAGAAGGCTATATAGCTGATGTTAGTGATAAGGCAACCTTTGGTTTTAAGTACTTTAAGTTTAAGGATTGTAAGAAAATTACTATCTGGACCAGAGGTTATTCTGCCGGTTGCTATGAAGTAAAAACTAAGTGGGATGGACCTGTTTTAGGCACAATCCCAGTTTCTTTTACCAACATCTGGGAAAAACACTCAGCAGATATAGAAATTCCAGATGGAGTTTCTGCCCTTTATCTTACTTATAAGGGTTCAGGAAAGCACCACCTGAAAGGCTTTGAACTTTTATAAGTAAACATAAACGTTTGCCAGGGAAGATGGAACAACAAGGTTCTTTCCGTTTTTTCTGTACTGTTTTGGAGTAGTTTTCATATACTTCTTAAAGGTACGGGAATAGTACTGAACATTGTTAAAGCCATTTTCCGTGGCAACTTCTGTAACATTCTTATCTGTGTAAATCAAATCAAGACAAGTTTTTTCAATTCTGTATTTATTTATGTAATCAACAAAATTATATCCGGTATGTTCTTTAAACAGCCTGATAAAGTGACTCTTACTGTAATTTGTAAGTCCCAACAAATCCTCAAGACAAATGTTTTCGCGGAAGTGTTCTTTTATAAAATTTAAGGCTGTATCAATTGCAGAAATACTATAAGTTTTTTTGTTTTCAATAAGAGAAACTACCTCGTACTGTCCACTGGTAATTACAAAAGAAATAATATCATATAAAACAGACTTTACTACAATTTCGTGCCCCTCAGATTTTTTTTCTACCAGGTCAGTTGCCTGTGCAAGCTTTTCAGAAATTTCTTTAGGCATAGTTACAAAGCGTTTTATACGTATATTTTCAAAAAACTGACGGCAAGGGTCCCCTGGCTTTCCCAAAAGAGAAATATCAAAAACCATGGCAATGTAATTATAAACTTCCCCTTCCCCGGCACTCTTTGCATAATGAGTTACTCCAGGATTAATAAAAAGGAAATCTCCAGGGTAAAGTTTAAATTCCTGATCCTCTATCCCAAAAATAGCACGTCCGTTCTTCAAATAAAAAAGCTCATATTCAATATGATGATGTGGCTTATCCAAATAAATAGTCTGGGCAAACAATCCTACAGGGAATTTTTCGGTCCCCCGTTCAATAAACTCATATTCTTGACTCATAAATCAGATTATACACAAAATTAGGACTTTTAGACAAATTTTATGATAATTTATGTGTATTTTTTCTACAAGTCCAGACTTAACATGAGTTAAACGTTTTACTAAAGATTCAAAAAAGTCGAAAGGAGGACTTTATGAAAAAACTAACAGTGGTAGCCATTGGTGCTATGATGGCACTTACAATGGTAGGATGTAAGGGTAAAAATGCTAAAAACCTTGACATTTCTGTATTTACAATTCAGCAGAGACAACAGCCTCCAGCTGACAACCGCGATTATAAGTGGTTAGAAGAAGAATTCGGTGTAACATTTACATGGGATATTCTTAATGGTGATAAAGACCAGAAAATTGGTACTCTTATTGCTTCTGGTGACTTACCTGACTTGGTAGAAGTTGATTCAGAAAAATTCCAGGGTGCTGGATGTCTTATCGATATTAAAGATATCGTAGAAAAAGAATGTCCAAACATCATGAAGAACTACTCTTCTGTTTGGAAGCAGATTGTTTACGCTGACTCAGAAAAAGATGAAAACGGAAACATTGTAAAAGCACATGTATATTCTTTACCAAACTACGGTGCTTACACTGGTGCAGACCAGAATACAACATATAACCAGACAGCATGGTGGATTCAGAAATGCGTTCTTGAAGAATCTGGATGGCCAGAAATCAAAACTGTTGATCAGTTCTTTGATGTAATCGAAGCTTACTACAAAAAACACCCAACAACAGATGGAATGCCAACAATTCCATTCTCAATTCTTACAGACCCAAATGCTGCATTCAACCTTTGGAACCCACCTGCATTCTTGGCTGGTTATCCAAACGATGGTAACGGACACGTTGTTGACAATGGTGACGGTACATACACATATTTGGACAACTTTGCTGATGAAAATGCTAAAAAATGGTTCAAAAAAGCTAACGGATACTATCAGAGAGGTTTAATTGATCCAGCATCTTTCACAGATACACAGGATCAGTACAAAGCTAAGATTTCTCAGGGTCGTGTACTTGGTATGTTCATCCAGGGATGGCAGTTCATGTACGATGCTGAAAACACTCTTAGAACAGAAGGAAAATTGGACAAGACATATGCTCCACTTCCTGTAACATTCGATGAATCTATTAAACCATGGTACCGTGATCTTTCTCTTCCAAACCTCCAGAGAGGATATGGTTTCACAACAGCATGTGGTGAAGCAAAAGCTAAAAAGATTTTGAAACTCATGGATACACTTCTTGAAGAAAAATATCAGAAGCGTCTTTACTGGGGTCTTGAAGGAACTGACTACTTTATCGATACAGATGGTTCTGTAACAGGTACAGCAGGTGCTCCTTACCGTACACAGGAACAGAGAAACCAGCAGCAGGATGCAACTTGGATTCTTAAGAACAAAGCTCAGCTTTGGACAGATGAAGCTCCAAAATGGGAAGGTACATTCTCTGACGGATATGCTACATCACTTGCTAATACAGCTTATGAATTCCAGGATGGTATGGAAGAAATCGACAAGAAAGTATTCGAAGCATACGGAATTAACTCTTACGCTCAGTTAGTAGACAAAAACCCACCAAAGAACCCAGGTTGGTACCCAATGTGGCAGTGTAACCCAGCTCCAGAGAACGACGGTCTTGAACACGATGCAGCCGTTGCTATGAAGGGATTTGAAACACTCCAGTTCAAGTATCTTCCAAAAATGATTATGGGCTCACCAAATGATTTCGATAAAACTTGGAATGAATTTGCAACACAGATGAAACCACTTACAGATGTATTCAACAAGTTTATGCAGGGAGAACTTGACGCTCGCGTTAAGAACTTCGGTGGAAAATAAGGACTTAAATGGTTAGATCTATAGCTAACCAGAACCTTCAGAAGTCTTAAGGCTCTGGAGGTTAACACAAAAGTGCATAGAAAATAAATTCTATGCACTTTTCAATTCTCTCTCTGGAGTCTTTTTAATGAAAAGTAAAAAAACAAACAAAACCAATGACAAAACATTACTCACGGTAAAACAAAATAAATGGCATTTATTAAAAAAACAAAAAGCTCTTATTTTAATGTCAGTTCCATTTGTTTTATATGTCATTCTTTTTAGATATGTTCCATTATTAGGATGGTCAATGGCCTTCCAAAACTTTAAAGTTGGTAAACCTCTTACATCACAAACATTTGTAGGATTAAAATGGTTTAAAGAACTTTTTGTTACCTATGATTTACAGGGTAACATTGCTAGAAATGAACTTGGCAAAATAATCTGGAATACAGAATTCTTATTATCACTCAGAAATACCATTTGTATGAGTTTTATCTCAACTGCACTTGGTTATATTACTGCTATTGTTCTTGCCGTATTCTTAAATGAAGTACGTTTTATTGGTATAAAACGCTTCGTTCAGACTGTATCATATCTTCCACACTTTCTTTCGTGGATTATCGTTACAAGTTTAGTTGCGAATGTTCTTTCCGTTGAAGACGGAATTTTAAATAATATATTACAGGCATTACACTTTATCAAAAAGCCAATTCACTGGCTCGCAATTCCAAAATACTTCTGGAACATTGTAGGTTGGACCTACGTATGGAAGGAAGTTGGTTGGAACACAATCGTATACCTTGGAGCAATGACTGCCATTGACCCATGTTTGTACGAAGCTGCTCAAATTGATGGATGTGGTCGTCTTAGAAAAATCTGGCACATTACTTTGCCAGGAATTAAACCAACAATCATCATCATGATGATTATGTCTGCCGGACATATTCTTGATGCTAACTTTGAAATGCCTTACTTATTGAAGAACGGAATTATTCAGGACGTTGCTACTCAGATTGATATTTACGTATTGAAGTGGGGTATCACAATGGGTAACTTCTCTCTTGCTACTGCAGCAGGTATTTTCAAGAATGTTGTAAACATTGCTTTACTTCTTATTGCTAACAGTATAGCTAAAAAAGCTGGTGAGGAGCGTTTAATATGATGACTAATGATAATCCATACAGATTTGCAAAACGAAAATCTACAATCGAAAACTTCATTTTTGATGCAATTATTTATATAACTTTATTTTTGGTTGTAATTGTAACTGTATACCCTTTCTGGAATACAATTGCAGTTTCATTTAATGATGGTTTGGACTCTATTAAGGGCGGAATCAGATTCTGGCCAAGAAAGTTTACACTTGAAAACTACAAAACCCTCTTTGCTACAGACTATATTTTTAGAGCAGGTCTTGTTTCTTTGTCACGTACAATCCTTCAGACTGTTTTGAGCGTATTCTGTACAGCAATGCTGGCATATTCTTTAAGCCGTAAAGAGTTTGTTCTTAAAAAGCTCCTTACAACAATTCTGGTAATTTCAATGTATGTAAATGCAGGTTTAATCCCTGGTTATATGTTGATTAAGAAACTCCACATGGTTGGTTCTTATGCAGTTTACATCGTTCCTTGTATTATCGATGTATTCAACTTCATTCTTATCAGAACCTACATCAATGGTTTACCAGACAGCTTTGTAGAATCTGCCCGTATTGATGGTGCAAACGAAATGAAAATCTTCTTGCAGATTATTATGCCACTTATTGTTCCTTCAATTGCTATGATTTGTCTTTTCGTTGCAGTAGGTGCATGGAACAGCTGGTTTGATACCTACCTCTACTGTTCAAGAAATAAGAACTTACACTCTTTACAGTATGTATTGATGGGTTATTTGAACGCCAGCCAGAATAGTGGTGGTGCCGCAGATGCAGGTGCTAAAGCTCTTGCCGCAGCAAATGGTTCTGCAGTAAACCAGATTACTCCAGTTTCAATCAGAGCCGCAATTACAATTGTTGCTTCTGTTCCAATCTTGATTGTTTATCCATTCGTACAAAAGTACTTTGTAGTTGGTATGACAGTTGGAGGAGTAAAAGAATAAGTTTGGAATATAAAGGGATTTCAAAAAAGGCATAACCAGTAAAAAAGCCTTAAATCCTCCTAAGACAGAAATCCCTTTTTATTATATTTTTCCTGAAGTATATATTCGGACTCCTAACCGAATTAATCTCTTCCTACTATGTAAAACAAAGAGATTAAAATATACTTCAGGATTTTTTTTATTTTGCTTCTTCTTGGATTGCTTTAAGAATTTCTGGGAAGAACCATTTACAAGCACTTCTGTTAAAATAACCAAAGTGTTCGTTATAATCATTACCCTTCACCACCCAGACACCATTATCCCAAAGACAAGATGTAATACCATACTGACGAGAATATTTTATAAAAGCATGGAACCATTTTACACGTTCTTCTAAATTATCCTTATTTGTAGCTCCATATTCGCCAATTACAACTGCATATCCTTTTTTTACAAAATTATCGTTCAAACGCTTAAAAGTAGAAGCAAGTTCACTCTGAAACTGTGGAGTAAATTCCCTTTTACCAGGCGATTCCATTGCAAAGGTGTATGGACTATACATATGAGTTGAAAGGATTAAGTGACTTGTTCCATTTTTTCCATCATCAGGCATTTTAAACTCAGAAGCAAATGCAGAATCTGGAGAAGCCTGCAAACCAGGAATCATAACAAAACGCTTAGAATTATTTCCCTTGCTGGAGCGAATTACATCCAAAGCAAGTTTATTCAGTTTATTCAAATTTTCAGCGGCATCCAGACATTCCTTTGCGTTTTTATCGAACCACCATTCATGGCTGGTACCACAAAGTCTTGGTTCATTCATTGTTTCAAAAACCAAGTGTTCATCATAGCCGTTATTAAAAGCAAGACAAATCTGAGCCCAAACATTAGTAAGAAAACGTTCAGATTCTTCATAGTTTACACTGTTAGGATAGTAGCCCTTACCATAAGGCATTTTTGAAGGGCTAGACCAGCAGTCATGATGAGAGTTGATGATGACGTACATGCCATCATCAATAGCCCAGTCAACTACTTCTTTTACACGCTTCATCCACGCTGGATCAATCGTATAATCTTTATCAATAAGATGATTATGCCAAGATACAGGAATACGAATTGTTTTTATTCCAGATGCAGCCAAAGTATCAATCATTTTTTTTGTAGTCTTTGGCTGCCCCCAGCTAGTTTCTGACGAAAGATTTTGTGCATTGGTAGCATCCAAAGTGTTACCAAGATTCCAACCAGTTTTCATGTCTTTTACAGTTTCAATTGCAGAATCAGAATTAAAAGACTTTTTTCCAGTATCTTTTACTGCATTCTTCGATTCAAAGACAGGTTTTGCAGCAAAAAGTGCACCTGCCAAAACGAATGTTACTACAAGACTAAGTAACAACTTCTTCATAAAATACCCCCTGATTTTACTCTCTTCATCAGAAATTATTTAACATAAGATTCCTGCATAATAGAATTATCTGCTCAATTTACGGTATACAACTCTTTTTGGAACTCCTGCATCTTCGCCAAATTCCTTCATCTTCCATTCTGCATATTCAGACCAGTTTCCTTCAAAGAAACGAACTTCTGAATTATTTTCAAATGCAAGAATATGAGTACAAATACGGTCCAAAAACCAACGGTCATGGCTAACTACAAGAGCACAGCCGGCAAAATCTTCCAAAGCCTCTTCCAGAGCACGAACAGTTTCTACGTCTAAATCGTTAGTAGGTTCATCAAAAAGCAGAACGTTTCCACTTTCCTTAAGCATCATACCCAAATTCAAGCGGTTACGTTCACCACCAGAAAGAACAGAAACTTTTTTATTCTGATCAGGACCAGCAAAATTAAACCAACCGCAGTAAGCATGGGCATTAACTTCGCGAACACCACCTTCCAGTGCTCTACCCTTTTCGTCAACAGCACCAAGCTTTACCAGATCACCGCCGCCTCCAAGAGTTTCATAAACAGTCTTGTTTTCATCAAGTCCACTTCTCATCTGGTCAACATAAACAAGCTTAACTGTCTGACCAATTTTAATTGATCCTGAATCAGGCTTTTCACCACCTTCCATTCCAGCTGCGTCCACAATCATTTTAAATAAAGTTGTTTTACCGGCACCGTTTGGACCAACAATACCAACAATTGCTCCAGCAGGAATATGAACATTTAAATTTTCAAATAAAAGTTTATCTCCAAAAGATTTTGTTACATTTTCAAAATCAATTACCTGACCACCAAGTCTAGGTCCAGCAGGAATTGAAATCTGAGTATCCTTCAACTGCTTTTTAGATTCCTGAGACATAAGTTCGTTATAGCGGGTAATGTGTTCCTTATGCTTAGCCTGACGTCCCTTGGCACCCATGTGAATCCATTCCAACTCACGCTGAATTTCCTTCTGACGGGCAGATTCATTTTTGCTTTCCTGAGCAAGACGCTGATTCTTCTGTTCAAGCCAGCTGCTATAATTACCCTTGAAAGGATAACCTTCTCCACGGTCCAATTCCAAAATCCAGCCGGCAACTTCGTCCAAGAAGTAACGGTCATGTGTAATGGCAATTACAGTTCCAGGATAATCATGCAAGTGTTTTTCAAGCCAGGCAACAGTTTCTGCATCCAAGTGGTTAGTAGGTTCGTCCAAAAGCAAAATATCAGGTTTCTGTAAAAGAAGACGACAAAGAGCAACACGACGGCGTTCACCTCCAGACAAAACATCAACAACCTGGTCAGATGGAGGACATCGAAGAGCTTCCATAGCAAGTTCAAGGTTAGCATCCAAATTCCATGCATCCAAAGCATCCAGTTTTTCCTGAACTTGGCCCTGGCGGGCTGCTAATTTATCAAAATCTGCATCTGGATCACCATATGCTTCACCAATCTTATCAAATTCTTCAAGAAGATCTGTAATTGGCTTTACGCCTTCCTTTACAACTTCCATAACTGTTTTACCAGGCTCAAGATATGGTTCCTGCTCCAAATATCCAATTGTATAACCAGGAGCCAGGGAAGTTTCACCTGTAAAATCCTTATCAATTCCAGCAAGAATCTTAAAAAGTGATGATTTACCAGCACCATTTGCACCAAGTACACCAATTTTGGCACCATAATAATAAGAAATGCTGATGTCTTTTAATACAACCTTTGTTCCGTAAGCACGTCCAACACGGTCCATAGTGTAAATGATTTTTTTATCATCAAAAGTTTTTGCCATTAATATCCCTCTTTGTATTATTTTATTTTTTCCTGTTAATTTTACCTAAAAAAGGCAAATGTAACAACAGAGCCAGCTAGAGGATGGTAAATAACACCTATTTTACAAAGAAAACTACAAAAAATACCTTTTATATGTTAAAGTAAAATAAAACAGAAATAATTAAAACTTGTAGATATCAAAATTACAATTTATAAAAGGAAAAAGTAAAAAAATATGGAAAGAGTTTTTTTAGCAATTCAAAATTTTTCTACGCTCAGAACGTTCTCATCTTTTTTAAGCGATAATTACACAATCGACAGCTATTCTGATGAAGTAAGTGCTATCAATGCCCTTCAGGAAAATCTATATAGTTTTATTGTAATCGATTTATCACCATCAAAAATGGATGGTAATGCAATTCTAAAATACCTTGTAGACAGTAAGCAAATTAGTAATCAGCCTGTAACAGTAATTCTAGAAACAAACAATTTGCAAAAGGAACTGGATGTTTTCAACATGGGTTGTGCCGAAATCTTTAATCCCCCTTTTGATTCCCTACTTACCAAAAAACGTATTCAGAATGTAATTACAATTCACTCTCTTAAAAAACACGTTGCTGTTTACGAACAAAAGCTTATTACAGACCCAATGACAGGTCTTCTAAATAAAGACGGATTCCAGACAAAGGTAAGAAAAAGACTCAAGTCTAAAAAACCTGGTGCCTTTATTATGTGTGATTTGGACGGACTTAAATACATAAATGATAATTTCTCTCACCTGGTTGGAGATGAAATTATACGGGGTGTTGGAAAATGTCTTGAAGATATTATGCCCGAAGATTCCTATATTGCCCATATTTCTGGTGATGAATTCTGTGTATTCCTAAAATCATTTGAAAGTCAGGACCAGATTGCCTCATGCTGTAGCTTATTCTTAAAGACCTTGCAATCTAAAGTTCTTTTGCCAGATCTTTCAAGGCCTGTTACAACTTCTATTGGAATTGCCCTTTATCCTGATGTAGCCGGAACCTTTGAAAATCTTAGTTCAAAAGCAGACCATGCCCTCTTATATGTAAAAAATCATGGTAAAAACGGCTTTAAATTCCACGCCCCACGAGATGACCGCGAAGAAGCTCTTAAAGGACGCCAGGAATGTACCAATGTAAACATTGATCTTATGCTCAAGGAACGTGTTGGCGAAGAAATTCAGACCTGGCTTAAGTTTGGTGAATTCCGAATTGTTTACATAACTTATAAAAAGTATTCTTCACCAGTACTTTCTGCCCAGCTCTGTCTTTTAAACATTGTAGATAAAGGAAACCGAGAAAATCCTGACAGCAAAAAAATTATTTCTTTAAACGAAAAGATTTCGACCTTTATAAAAGAAGCCCAGTATCCGGGAATTTTTGCCTGGTACAGTATAAATCAGCTCTTAATCTTCTCTTTAAAGAAAGAAACTCTGCCTCAGGGCGTTAAACACCTTAAAGCAGAGCTTGCAAACGAAATGAACGTTCTACAACTGGATATTGAACTTATAGAAAGATTTACTCTAGAAGAACAGATTTAATACGTCGAGTCAAGGCACGCTCACGCTTAAAGCCTTGACTTCGCCGTTTTGAGGGTTTTGTAATAAACCCTCAATCAACAGCGTAACAGTCGTAACCGGCATTTCTAAGTTTATCTGCCATATTGCCAGACTTATCTTCATTAACCAAAACTATATAGTAGGTTGTTCCGCTGGCCCTAGTTTCACTTGTGGTATAGGCTTCAAACCCCTTAGATTTTAATTCATCAACCAGGAGTTTGGCATTACTTTGAGTTCTAAAAAGTCCCAGCTGCCATTTTGTAATTTTACTTGAAGCTGCACTTTGTCCCTGGCTAGAAGAAGTTTCATTTGCAGCAGATGAAGAAGTGCCACTAGATGATGAAGTATCGGCATAACTACCTGTACCCTGCTCTGCCTCTCCAGATTTAGGAACAAAGAACCAGAAAGGAGTTGGCAAAAGCTGAACATCACCTTTTACAATTGCGGCTTCTGGAGATTTTGGATATTTAGATGCAATCTGCTGAGAGTAAGATTTATCGCCGGTAAGATACCAGAGGGTCAAATAAATGGCAGGACGAAGGCATTCCATCGAATCAAGCTTTAAGTAGGCCTGGAGCATTACAAGAGGTTCCTGAATATCGTCAACTTTTTCTGCCCTGCAAAGTGCCGACCACTGAGTGTATAATTTTATATAAGCTTGTATTTTTTCATTTCTGGTATTTCTAACTGCCGAGTTTAAATACGAATCCGCAGTCATATAATCGCCACTGCTAAGGGCACAACGAATTGCATCAAGAACAATTTCTTCATTTGATTTTTTAGGCATTCCTTCTGCATCGCCCGCTGCAATCGAAGCGGCCTGAGCATAAGACTTTTGTGCCTGGTCATACAAAGCCATCTGTTCTTCAAGAGTTGCTATAAAAACGTAAGTTGCCCTTTTTTCTGCAGGAAGATTCATTTTAGCAACCTGACCTTTTAAATATGAAAGAGACTCTTCTAGACTATCCTTTTTTACAGCCTCACCAGTAACAAACCTTGCTGTAAGTTCAGCCGCAGAAAGGCAAAAAAATAAATTTACAAGAATAAGAAAGGAAATTATTTTTTTCATATATTATTTATCGGTAGAAGAAGAGTCTGTACTTGAGAGCGGACTTACCTGACCTGCAATAACAGTCTGATTTCCATTCTGCTCAGAAAGCACGGCTTTTTTATCTCTAAAATTCTTTTTCTGAAGTTTTCTGATTTTTCTTTCAGTTTTTTCACGAAGCTTGATATTCTTCTTGTCATTTTTAGACTTTTCTACCGCAAGCTTTTCTACTTCATTTTCGGTACTAGACTTTCTTAATTTATAAATCATTAAAAGAAGCAGAGAAAAAACAATTCCAGCCGCAAACGATAATAAAACCAGCACAGAAACAGGAAGGCTTTCAAAAGATTTAAACAGCCAGAGACTACAGCTGTGCTCAACATTTAATCCAATAAAGAAAGCCATAAAAACAACAAGAATTAAAAACACTATCAATGTAATTATCATATTTTGCCTCTTATAAAAAAATTATCTCTGCTAGAACTATTCTTTTATAATATTATACTAACCAATCATCTGTCCACGGAAAGTATTGCCACTAAGCTCTGTAATTTTTACCTTTACAAAACTACCAATATAAGAACTTGGGGCCTGGAAGGCAATTTTTTCATGCTGTTCAGTCTGACCCAGAAGTTCTTCTTTATTATCACGGCTGATTTTTTCTACCAGAACCATAACTGTTGTTCCAACTCTCTTAGACATTTGTTCGTGGGTATGTTCCAGCTGCAAATCAATTACCCTCTGCAAACGTTCCTTTCTAACCTCTTCAGGAATCTGTTCCATCTTGGCAGCAGGAGTTCCACTTCTTGGGTTGTAGTAGTACATCATTGCCGATTCATACTTAACCTGACGCATTAAATCCAGAGTTAATTCAACATCTTCTTCAGTTTCACCTGGGAAGCCCATCATAATATCAGTGGTAAGAGATACATCTGGAATTCTTTCCTTTATCTTTTTTACTAAGTCCAGATAATGTTCACGGGTATAGCGGCGGTTCATTTTTTGCAAAACAGCACTAGAGCCATGCTGAACTGGCAGATGGATGTGGCGGCAAAGTACGTCTTCCCTGGCAATTACATCAATTACATCATCAGACAAATCTTTTGGATGAGAAGACATAAAACGAACCCATTTAATAGGAGATTTTGTCTCTCTAAGATGGTCTGCAACAATTTGCAAAAGCTGAGCAAAGTTTACATCATCAGGATTAGGAACAGTAATTCCCTCTACGGCTTTTTCCAAACGGCCTTGACTCAAAGCCCCATGGTAAGAGTTTACATTCTGCCCGATTAAGGTAACTTCCCTTACCCTCATTTTTGCCAGAATATCCAGTTCATTTAAAATTTCATCTACAGGACGACTAAGCTCCCGACCTCTTACATATGGAACAATACAGAAGGTACAGAAATTATTACAGCCGTGCATAATTGGAACAAAGGTTGAAAAAGCCCCTGGCTCTGCCGAAACTGTAGCAAACTTGTATTTTTCTGTATCATCTACTTCAAAAGGCTTACGACCTTCTTCAATTGCCTCGACAATCTGACCAAAATAATGCTTGGCGTAAGTTCCAACTACATAATCAACAAAAGGAAAATCCTTATGAAATTCTGTCAAAAGTCTTTCCGCCATACAACCCATTACAACCAGAGTCAAAGGCTTTGGTCCATTCTTTACATATTCTACAGCATCTTCAAGCATTCTGGTTTTTGCACCAAGCTTACATTCACGAACAGCCTTTAAACCATTATACCAGCCCAAACGTCCCATAATTCTATTTTCAGCTGTTTCTCTTACGGAACATGTATTAATAATTGCAAGATCTGCTACCTGTGCGGAGTCGGCCTTAGTCCACCCCCGTGCAATTAAAAGCTGCTCAACCGAAGCGGATTCGGCAATATTCATTTCACATCCGTATGTTTCAAAAAAGTAAGTCATAAGCCTTATTGTACAAAAAAAAACATTATTTATAAATATATATATCAATTTGTATGCATTATCATTTGAATTAACTTTATATAGATGTTATATTAAAGTTAATGAAAAGCGTTCCAACAATGAAAGACATCGCCGATGAACTCGAAATAACCGTTATGTCAGTTTCAAAGGCACTTTCGGGTAAAGAGGGAGTTAGTGACGAATTACGGGCAAAAATTATAAGCAAAGCAGAAGAAATTGGTTATAAAAAAGCCTCAGCGTCTAAAGAAACTTCATCTAAAAACATTGGTATTTTAGTAGCCGCAAGATCACTTAATGCTAATGCTACCTTCATGTCTATCCAACAATCGTTAATTTTTCAGTTGTCTCAGGTTGATTACTACGGTCTTACAGAAATTATTTCAGAAGAAACTGAACACCTCCTTATTGAACCAAAATTGATTAAGGAAAAAAAGGTGGATGGCTTCATTATTCTTGGCCAAATGGAAAAATCATATCTTGATTTGCTCAAAAAAATTAACCTTCCAAAAGTTTTAATGACCTTTGAGTTTGCTGATGAAACAGACGGTGGAATTGTTTGCGATAATATCTACTTTGGTTACACCCTCACCCAGTATCTTTATGATAAGGGATACAAAAAAATCGGTTTTGTAGGTAACCCAAAGTTTGATGCAACTGTTATGGACCGCTATTTAGGCTATCATAAGGCTGTTTTCCTTAGTAATTCTCCATATAGAAATGACTATATTATTGAAGATATAACTGAAGATGGTGAAGAACAGGGCCTTTTCCTTCCAGAAGACATGCCAGACGCCTTTATTTGCAATGACTGTCGTGTTGCATACAAACTTATTCACCAGTTAGAAGGAATGGAATACGATATTCCAGACTCTATTGCAGTAGCCGCTTTTGATGATGGTATTTATGCAGATTTTGGTATTCCAAAACTTACAACCTTCAGTATTGATTATGATGAAATGGCTAGAATGGCTGCCGAAAGTATAATTGTAAAAATTCAGGATCCTAAAATTAGTCTTGGAAAGAAAATTATTCTTGGCAAAGTTATAGAAAGAGAATCTGTAATAGAAAAACATAAATCTTAATATTGCAAGTAAAATTATAAATTAATGTTATTTTTAACCATAGTTAAATTTTTTTAGAAACTTTAACTATGGTTAATTTTTTTTAAAAAAGTTCTTGACATCATACTTACACAGATATATTATAAAGTTAGTAAATAAAGTTATAAAAAGTTAAAAAAGATTTCAAAATAATTTAAAAAACTAGTTAAAAACAATTTAAAAAACATTTCAAAATATTTATTTAAAAATACTTATTTACTATTAAAAAACTCCCGGTAATCTGGGAGTTTTTTTTATTTTGAAAATTCTGTATAGGCGTAAGCGTTATGGTTATGAATACTTTCGTCAGTTTCGGCTTCTACGCTAAACCAGTCAAATCCCATATCCTTTAAGCCCAAATAAACTTCACGTACAACATCCTCTACAAAACGTGGATTATCGTAGGCATGTTCAGTAACATACTTTTCGTCCTGACGCTTGAGCAGGGTGTACAAAGGTGTAGAAGCACAATCCTCTATCATCTTTATAATATCTTCAATCCAGAAAAAGTCCTTATACTGAATCTTTATTTTTACAAGACCTCTCTGATTGTGAGCACCATATTCAGAAATAGCTTTTGAACAAGGACAAAGAGTGGCAATTGGAACTTTTATAGAAACAAAGAATTTTTTACCTTCGTTTACAGAAGTTTCTCCTTCATAAGTACAGATATACTGCATAATTCCAGGAGACTTAGTAACAGGGGCATTCTTTTCTATAAAATATGGAAAGGTAATTCTTCCAAAGGCACGTTCTGCATCAAGCTTATTACGTATTTCTTCCAGCATATCCAGAAAATTATTCATAGAAATATCCTCGTGATACTTGTGGAAAACTTCTATAAAGCGGCTCATGTGAGTGCCCTTGAAATTATGAGGGAGATTTACAAAAAGATTTACAGTTGCAGTGGTATTCTGAATCTTCTTAGCCTTATCCAGAACCTGAACCGGATACTTTACATTTTTTACTCCAACTTTTTGAAGTGGAACTTCTCTTGTATCTTCTTCGTTTTGTATATCTCGCATAAAATGCCCCTTATTTATTTAATCTGTTTTGGGCCGATTCCAGAGTATTCTGCATAAGCATAGCAATTGTCATTGGCCCTACCCCACCAGGAACAGGAGTGATAAAGGATGCCTTTTCCTTAAGGTCATCAAAATCACAGTCTCCAATAAGGCGGAATCCAGATTTTTTACTTGAATCTGGAATACGATTTACACCTACATCAATAATTACCGCTCCATCTTTTGCCATATCTTTAGTAAGAGTATGAGGATGACCAGAAGCGACTACCAGAATATCAGCCTGACGTGTTATTTCTGCCATATTTTTTGTACCGGTATGACACATGGTTACAGTACAGTTTACATCTTTACGGGCAAGAAGAATTGAAACAGGCTTTCCAACAATGTTAGAACGACCAATTACAACGGCATGCTTACCACTAGTTTCAATTCCAGCCTTCTGCAGCATTACAATAATTCCATGAGGTGTACATGGTAAAAATCCCGGACGACCAATCATCAAATTTCCTACGCTAACAGGGTGGAAACCATCTACATCCTTTGAAGGATCAATAGCCATAATCACTTTATCTTCATTAATATGCTTAGGAAGTGGAAGTTGAACCAAAATTCCATGAACACTATCGTCCTTGTTCAACTGATCAATCAATTTAAGAAGTTCTTCTTCTGTAGTTGATTCAGGCAATTTTACAGAACGGTCAGACATGCCAACTTCGGCCAAAGCCTTCTGTTTTCCTGTTACATAAGATACAGATGCAGGATTTTCTCCTACAAGAATAACTGCCAGACAAGGAGTAATTCCCTTTGTCTTCAAATCTGCAACTTTTTTTGCAACCTCTGCACGAACATCTGCAGCAACCTGTTTTCCGTCAATTACAACTGCACTCATGTAACCTTAATCTCCATATATGGTTTTATTGATAAATAAACTCAAAAAATGTATATTTCTAGTACGAAAAATATACTGGATATAAAAAAAGGTCGCAATATGAAACGCTTTATTTCTATTTTAATGATTATCTGCCTTTGTACTGCAGCAATATTTGCAGACGAAACCGGTGATGAATATGATGATGGGTATATTTATGAACAAAATGGAGCTGGAGATCAGTTCCTTGAAATAGATTTATTTGCCAATTTTCCATTAAGTTTTAAAAATCAGTTGTATATTGGTGCCGGAGCAAGTGTTTCTTACTACCGTTTTCTTACAGGAAACATTGCTGTAGGTGGAGACCTCTTGATTGGATACAATATGACAATTGGTGAAAAACCTTTAATTTCTGTTCCAATTACTTTAGGCCTTCTTTATCAGCCTTACGTAGGAAAATTTGAATTTCCAATGTCATTAGGAATTGGAATTGCAACAACAACATGCCAAACCATGACTTACTTTCCTTCATTTTCCGCAAAAGCCAATGCAGGAGTGTTCTATAGATTTGCAGAAGGCTGGTCCATTGGTCTAAATGCATCCGCTTACTGGATTCCACAGTGGTTCACAGACTCTACAAAGAACTATAATGGTTTATTTGCAACTGCAGGACTTGGTGCCCGCTATCACTTCTAATACAAAAAGGAATTAAAATGAAAAAGACACTTGGACTTATAATTCTAGCTATTTTTGCAACAATATCTTTTACCTCTTGTTTTAGCCCAATTTATTACGAAGTTATGAATGATGTTTCTCCTGAAAAGGCAACTGTAAGTGGAAATATAAATTCCATTTGCCGCTATACAGTAGGAAACAATAGTGATAATGAATATCTTGTTCTTGCAGCAGATTATGGAGTACGCTATAAACTCGCTTCAAATCAGGTTCATGGAAGTTGGTGTACATTTGATGTAAGAACTGTAATTCCAGGTTTTGCATATCATACCTACGATTACACAACTTCAACACACACTGGCTACCAGATTGCAAAAGTTCTTACCGACACAGATTACCTCTACTTGTTCTGTGCATCTTATACAAATTCTGATTATGGAACTACAGCTGTAAGCAATTTCTACCTTTGGGCACTTAAACCAAGTGTAAACAGCGATGGAAGCTGGTCAACAACAGACTGCGAAGTAAAAGTTGTAAACATTCCAGACAACACATTCCCAACATTCTACTATTCTGAAGTACAGTACACAGCATTCTCCATCTTCTCTACAAATGCCCCACAAAGAGCAAACAGAAGAATTTACATTCGTTCGGGAGTATTAAATACCGTTTACCCTACAATCACTTACTACCAGCTGTCTAACGGACAAATTACTTCTGCAGGAAACCTTACCCCTGTAGATTCAACTGACACAAATCAAATTTCTTCCGTTGTAATGTTCAATGGTTCTCCAGTATTCTTCAACAGCATTGCTTCTACAACAAATGAAACATACACAAGCCCTGCCACACGTATTTACTATGGTTCAGGATATTTCCTCTACTACAGCGATACAAACGGCAGCAACTTTACATTAAGCTTGAACGCAGGAAACCCAATTACAACTCTAACAACTACAGCCGATACACTTTTAATTGGCCGTGGATACATACCATCAGTAAGTGCTTCAACAACTTCTACAGGGGGAATGGTCAGAACAACATTAACAGACGGAGTTCCTGGTTCTTCTTTAATTGACTTTACAAGCAATGCTTCATTTAAACTTACTTCTTCATATAATATTTTAGCAACTCTTAACGCAACTCCAGATAAAACAGAAGCTGAAAGTAGTTTGTATGCAAGTATAAATTTCTATGGAACAGGCTCAAGTTCATCATCAGTTTCATATACTGATGTAGGGCTCTGGTCTTACTACCCTTCAAGAGGAAACTGGAACCGCGAATAATTTTATTCGCAAATATCAGAGAGAGCATGGCAGAAGATTCACTTTTTGAGCAAATTAAAATGATGCAGGAACCTCTGGCTGCAAGAATGCGGCCAAGGAATCTCGATGAATATATCGGGCAGGATCATATTGTAGGAAAAGGAAGACTTCTTCGCCGTGCCATCGCCGCCGACCAGTTAACCTCAGTAATTTTTTACGGCCCTCCAGGAAGTGGCAAGACCACCCTGGCCCGTGTAATCGCCAATCATACAAAATCAAACTTTATAACCTTGAATGCCGTTTTGACAGGTGTTCAAAATATCCGTGACTCAATCAAACAGGCAGAAGATTACTACAATCTTTACAGCCGCAGAACTATCCTTTTTGTTGATGAAGTACACCGCTGGAACAAGAGCCAGCAAGACGCCCTGCTTCCTTGGGTTGAAAACGGAACAATTATTTTAATTGGTGCCACAACTGAAAATCCTTTTTTTGAAGTAAACAAGGCCTTGGTAAGCCGTTCAAGAGTTTTCCAGTTAAAAGCTCTTACCCAGCAGGATTTACACAAAGCCGCAATGCAGGCAATAACAGATGAAGAAAGAGGCTACGGCCACTGGAAAATTGAATTCGAAGACGGTGCTTTAGAACACCTGATTGAAACTGCCAACGGAGACGCCCGTTCCCTTTTGAACGCTCTGGAGCTTGCAATTGAAACTACTCCAGAAAAATGGGCCCCTTATCAGCAGCCTCCAATTCCAGCCTACGGAACAACCATTTATATCAGTAAGGAATGTGCTGAAGAATCAATCCAGAAAAAAGTTGTACTTTATGACCGCGATGGCGACTACCACTACGACATTATTTCTGCCTTCATAAAATCTTTACGTGGACGTGATCCAGATGCGGCCTGCTACTGGCTTGCAAAAATGGTAGCGGCTGGAGAAGACCCTCATTTTATTTTTAGACGAATGCTCATTTCTGCCTGCGAAGACACAGGTCTTGCAGATCCAAATGCCATTTCGATTGTTGAGTCTTGTGCCCAGGCCTTTGACAGAGTTGGAATGCCAGAAGGCCGTTACTTTTTGGCCCATGCAGCCCTTTATCTTTCTACAGCCCCTAAATCTAACTCCAGCATGGCCTTTTTTGACGCCCTTGCCGCAATCGAAAAAGAAGATGCAGAAGTTCCAAACCATCTTAAAGACAGCAGCCGTGATGCAGAAGGATTTGGTCATGGAGCAGGCTATCTTTATCCACATGCCTACCGCGATCACTGGGTTGCTCAACAGTACCTGCCAGACTCTCTTATGGGTCGAGTATTTTACAATCCAAGCACCCAGGGCTACGAAGCAACAATCAGAGATGGTGTACTTTCCCGCCGTGAACTGCAAATTGCTGCAATTCTTGAAAAAAATCAGTCTAGCGAACAATATACTTCCGATGAACTGGCAACTTCGCCAGAAACTACAGGTTCTATAAACCGCTACTCAAATCTTGCAAAAAAACAAGAAACAGAAAAATCTGAATTTGGTGAAAATCCAATTTCTGAATGGTGGGTAAATGAGCATTTCAAGTCTGGAGATGTCAAAAAAGAAGAAAACCTTACATTCAGTCCAAAGGATCCTGCAAAAGAAGTAATTCTAAACCGTGCCGACCGCTTCTGGCGTCAGAGACTCGATTCAAACCGTGCAGAAGTTCTTCTGGGCATCCGCGATACAATGACCAACATGGCAAACCTTCTCCGCCATCACCGTTCTTTAATTTGGAATGCAGATTCCGGACTACTTCTTTGGGAAATTGCCCGCAGAACTCCAGAAGGTGTAACTTGCGGTGTTTGTAAAACTGAAAAAGGAAAAGAGATTTTGGAACAATACGGAAGAACTTTAGGTTCTTTAGACCGACCGGTTTTACGCTGCCGTGGACAATCCCTTTCATCAGATTTTCTTACTCCAAAAGATTTTTACAACCTGCTTGTACAGTTCCAGTATAACGGTGCAGTTTTTGACCGCCTTTTCTTTACAGACCCATTTGCCTCTGAAACATCAATTATAGCCCTGGCAGATTCTTTAGCCGGTATTCTTACTCCACAAAAAGAATTCTTTATTAGCGAAGAAGCAGTCTTTACAAAATATGATAATGAACGTCCAGATTCCCAAGATGATGAAGAATTTACATACGAATGTCCACTTGCAGAAGGCTGGAATATGATTATTTCCCAGCGTATACCTTGCCACGGACAAAAAATAAGCCAATTGGTTAGAAATCAAATTCTTTCACCAGAAAGTCTAAAACCATTTTTAGAAACTTTGGATAAAATGGAAGCGGCAGAACAAGAATTCTTTGGGGACCGCGACAATATTTTGTTTAATTGGGATGGAATTTTTATTGCCAACACCTTCAGAAAAAAGGGGCTTACCGTAAAGATTGCTACCCAAAACTTAAAAGAAAAAAGACGAATTACTCCTGCAGAAATTGAAAAATGGTTCAATCCACAAACTTCGGCTTATGGAGCAAAAATGTGTCAGGCGGTAGGTAGCCTGGAAATACAAAAAATTGTAAACCTGCTCCTTGCCGCCTGCGACAAAACTATTTTTGAATGGAATACGGAAATATCCTTCTTCTTAATTTCCAAGTAAAAACTAATACTTAAACAACTAGTCTCTTATAGAATCAATATTAGCCTTTCCACCAGGAACGAATGGTAATACAGTTTCTTCAGAATCAACAGAAATTCTTACAAAGCGAGGCTTAGCCTGATTTGCAGGATCAAAGGCCTTCTTGTACCATTCAGGATCTTCATCTGCATCTATAGCTTCTATACCAAAACCTCTGGCAATAGAAAGTAAATCTGGTTCTTTAGAGAAAACCGAAGCCGAATAATTTTTTTCAAAAAGGAACTTCTGCTGCTGATAAACCATACCCAAAGTACCGTTCTGGAAAACTATTACAGTTACAGGAAGATTAAGTTCAGCAAGAGTAGCCATTTCCTGAATATTCATCATGATTGAGCCGTCTCCAGAAAAACAAACAACTCTAGACTCTGGATTAGCAAGTGCGGCACCAATTGCAGCAGGCAAACCAAAACCCATTGTTCCCAAAGAACCAGAAGTAAGGAAAGAACGAGGTCTTTCAACTGGATAATACTGAGCTGCCCACATCTGATGTTGTCCTACATCTGTAGTAGCAATCAATTTATCTCCACTTACACCAGCTTGAGCTGCATATTCAGGAATCTTAGAAATAATTTCGCGAGGATTAGCAAGTTTTTCTCCCTTTGGGCGACCACATTCTACAGAAGTATTTTCTTCCTTTATCTTACAAATCTTTTTAAGCCATGCTTCTGGAGCACTTACCTTCTGTTCCGAAATCAACTGGGTCAGAACTGGGAATACAGATTCTACATCAGCAACAATCGAAATATTTGCAGGAAGAATCTTATTAACTTCGGCCGCATCAATATCAATATGAACAATTCTGGCATCAGGACAGAACTGCTGAACAAGACCAGTTGCACGGTCATCAAAACGAACTCCAGCGGCAATAACTAAATCTGAATCATGAATTGCAACATTTGCCGCATGATTACCATGCATTCCAAGCATTCCTATAAAGTTTGGCATACTTTCTGGCAAACAACCAAGCCCCATCAAACTTGTTACAAGAGGCAGGGAGTAAGTCTGAACAAAAGCCTTAATTCCACTGGCAGCCTCTTCTGTATTACAACCGCCTCCACAGTAAAGTACAGGACGTTTAGAAGCCTTAAGTGCTTCAATAATTTTGGTCATTTTTTCGCCGTACTCAGCAATTGGAGTGTGAAAACGGATATCGTGTACGCGAACGGCTTCAATATCTGGCCATGAATCAACCTCGCATTCAGCTAGCTGAACATCGCGGGGAACATCAATTAAAACTGGCCCCGGACGACCATTCTGTGCAATTTCAAAGGCTTCTGGAATTGCATTCAAAAGTTCAGCAGGACTTTTTACCATCATAGAATGTTTTGTAATTGGGAAAGAAAGTCCAAAAGTATCGGCTTCCTGGAAAGCATCTGTTCCAATTAAAGAAGTATTTACCTGACCTGTAATTGCAATAATTGGGATTGAGTCGGCACGGGCATCTGCAATAGCTGTAAGAAGGTTCATAGCTCCAGGACCAGAGGTTGCCATACAAACTGCAACCTTACCTGTAGAACGAGTCATTCCCTGAGCTATAAATCCGGCTGCCTGTTCCTGGCGCACAAGGACGTGGCGGATTGAAGAACGATTTAATTCATCATAAAGAGGAAGAATAGAACCACCTGGAATTCCAGCTACGGTTTTAATCCCATACATTTCCAACAATTTAACAATAATCTGTGCGCCTGTTTGTTTCATAAAAAACCTCTATAAAAACACTAAAAATATATGTATAAAACAAAAAAGCTCTCCTCGTACCATAAACCAGCACCGGAGAGCTTTTCTTTTCTATATCTGTTTCCTTAATCACAAAGATATAACAATCACTCTTCGGTTATTTTCCAACCACAGGGACGAGGACAGTTAAAACTTTGACTAAAGAAGTTAATTTCATTAGGAATTTTTTACTATATTTGCCATTTCTTGTCAATATTGGACCTTTTTCCAGCCCTACATCAATTTAAATAGAAAAGATTCACAATATAAACCTCCTTCTTACTAACAAAAAATTCATTATTCTTTTTCTAAATCTCTATATATAATGAATTTCGATTAAATATAACGAGGTTGAACTATGAAACACTCTATCTTCTTTATATTTATAAAAGTTTTAATTATTGGAATATTTTTTATTTCCTGCCAGAATCCTATAAGCACAGCCTACACCTACGAAACAAGCTCAAGCAGTACCGAAGACTCCTCATCCCAAGAGGATTCAGTAATAACACTGTCAGATTCAACAGCAGAATTAATTAACTCAGCATATGTTCAGAGTATAGAACTTAATCAACAATATGACATTTCTGCCTTTGAGGGAAAAAAGGCCTTTTTAATTGTAACAAATAAAAGTTCTTCATCTGCAAGCTTAAGCAGAGCCTCTTCTTCATCATCTGTAAATTCCATAAATGACGAAGAAACTTCATCTTCACTCTTAAACCTGACTCAATACACAAACATTCCTTTTAATGCTCCAAATCCAAACATCTCGCCAGTAATAAGTGATAACAGAAGCTTAAATGCCTCTAGCACAGGCATAACTTATTCACTTGGAGACACAAAAACTTTCTACGGAGCAACAAGTTCCGGAACAAATACAGCAGCTTATGGCCAGGACTCTATTTTAAAAGTTATTGGAAACCACTGTTATGTTTGGTACAAATCAAAAAGTGGCATCAGCATTTCGGACGACCAGCTACAAACACTTGCAAATACATTCGATTCCATCTACGAAAAAGAAACCTATCTCTTTGGCACAAATTATGATGAAAACTGCAATTTCAGCAATATAATAAACATTCAAAGCGAGCAAAAAGTCCACCTCCTTGTTTACGATATTTTTGATGATTACACTTCAGGACAAAATTCCGGCACTTTTGGATATTTCTGGTCCCTGGATTTTAATATAAATGATGATGATGCAACAGAATCCTACATGTCAAACGAATGCCAGTGCCTTCATCTTGATTCCTACTTTCTGCAGGCCGCAGAAGATACAATGCGTTCTACAATTGCCCATGAATTCCAGCATCTGCTTCACTATGTAAACAAAACCATAAAATATGCATCTTCAACAGGTTCGAGCAACTTCAGATATTCTGATACCTGGTTCAACGAAATGATGTCTATGATTTGCGAAGATATTATGCAGACTCAAATAGAACTTGATGATGACGCCTCTCCAAAAGCTAGATTACCTTACTTTAATGCATATCATAACAAGGGCTTTTATACCTGGCGTAGTAATGATGATGTATACATATCCTATGCCAACGCCTATGCCTTTGGAGCCTTCCTTGTAAGAAACTTTGGAATAGACTTTATAAAAACACTGGCAACAAACAACTACATAAACGAAGAAGCTATTACCCAGGCTCTTATTTCAAAAGGTGCAGCACTTCAAAGTTTTAGTGCAGTCTTAGATAAATTCTACAATGCAATACTAAAACCAACATCAAGCGAATACACCTTGAACAAAACAGTTTCAAAAACTTACACAGATATTGGAGACAGCCCCGTAACATTTACCTGTTCCGCAATAAATCTTAACGATTACCAGACATTTTCTTCCAGCCTGATGACCAGTAGATGCGTTTCTTACTACTACAATGCAAGTCTTGGTTCTGCATACAATGGGCCTTTAATCCTAAATACTCAAGTTTTCTACTCCAGCCTTTCACCATACGGCATGTTTGTTTCTTACTGGGGTACTGTTGGTGATGATGACCTGCCAACTACATACAAGTTATCATCTAATATAAGCAGCTCATCCAGCAATCTAACTTATAAACTGGTATTTATGGATTAAAACTTGCAAAGTCACCTTTGTAGAAATATAATCACTTTAAATATAACAAAAAAATATAACAAAGGTGATTTTATGAAATTTTTTTTTTGCAGAGTTTCAGCTACAATTATGCTTGCACTCTTGTTCTTTTCTTGTACACCCCAGACACCCCTTATTCTTTATCCTACAACAATAGATTTAGAAGTTGGTAAAGAAGTAGATTTATCGGCTTATGCTGGAAGAAATGCATTTCTTATTGTAACAAATAACAACGATGAAATTACAAAAGTTTTCAACAGTAACTCATCTAACATAAATACCATAGACACAAAATTTGATAAAGTTAGCAAGGACTTTACAAGTAATGGTAAAAACAAAATTACAAACATTCCTTTTGAAGCTCCACAAATTGATATACAACCTGTAATTGATAATTCCCTATCAGACGGAAGAAGCCTTAATGCAACAGAATCTACAGTAACATACGAAATTGGCAATCAAAGAAGCATTTATGGTGTAAACAACAATAAATCATATGTTCTATATGGAAATAAAGCAACTTTAAAAGTAATTGGAGACCACTGCTATGTCTGGTACCTGGAAAAATCTGGAATAACAGTAACAAACGCCCAATTAAAAAAACTTGCAGACACTTTTGATTCAATCTACGAAAAAGAAACTTATCTTTTTGGAAACAATTACGACTCAAACTGCAATTATTCAAACCTTATCAACATTAAAACCGAACAAAAAGTTCACCTGTTTGTTTACGACATTTACAACGATTATGTAGAAAATCAGAACAGCGGAACCTTTGGATACTTCTCGTCTTATGATTTTACTAAAAACGGAACATACGGATCTAATACAACTAGCAATTCAAATGAATGCCAGTGTCTCCACCTAGACTCTTACTTTACCCAAGTAGCAGAAGATTATATGGTTTCAACAGTTGCCCATGAATTCCAGCACCTTCTGCATTTTGTAAACAAAACAGTTAAACATGCATCTTCAACAGGTTCGAACAGCTTCAGATATTCAGATAACTGGTTCAACGAAATGATGTCTATGGTTTGCGAAGATATTATGCAGAGCCAGCTTGGAATTGATGATGATGCATCTCCAAAATCAAGATTATCAACCTTTAACAATAGTTACATGTATGGATTTACAGCATGGTTAAAAGATGATTATGTATTAATTTCTTACGCCAATGCATATGCCTTTGGAGCCTACCTTGTAAGAAACTTTGGAATAGACTTTATAAAAGAACTTGCACAAAACGACTATATAAACCAGGAAGCAATTACAAAGGCCTTACAGGCAAAAAATTGTAGTTTAACATCATTTGATCAGGCATACGAAAACTTTTACAACACAGTTTTATTCCCAACCGGAACTTCTTACACTCTTTTCAGAACAGCCAGTCAAAGCTATGATATTGGAAACAAAACCGTAACCTTTGAATGCAGTCCTATAAACTTATTCGATTATCCTGCTATCACAGCCCAAAATATGACCAGTTCAACAGCTAGAAAATATTACAACGGAGCAGAAAACACAGCTTATTACGGACCTGTAATTTTAAATGCCCAGTATTACTACTCAAACCTTTATCCACATGGAATGTCAGTTTCTTACTGTGGTCAAATAGGTTCAAATATACTTCCTTCTAAATACACATTAAGTTCAAGTTTTGCAACAGGAAACAGTGGTGTAAAATACAGATTATATATAGGATACTGATGAGGAAAAAATGAAAAAAATTCTGTTAGCATTAATATTAATTACAACAAGTGCAATTCTCTCTGCTTATTCAAAGCCAATCAAAAATGCCGAAATGACACTTATAGGTTTGGTAAAAGTTTATGGAAACGAACCAGTTACATTTCTGGGACTTAAGACTGATGATGGAAGAGAGTTTAAAATCCAGGCAGACCAAAATACGCTTTCAGAATTACAAAACAACCAGGGATACAAAATTGAAATTACAGGAATTGTAGAAAAACCTGCAAAAATAAAATCCCAGGATCAGGCAATTTCTCTAGACAGCCTGAAAGACGGAAAAATAATAGTTGCAAAATGGAAGTCCCTTGGTCAGCAGGATGAAGATATTGAAGATATTTTAGAAATGCACAGCATCAACTGAAATTAAAAAAGTAATTTCGAAAAGGAATAAAAATTGTCTCTAAATTGCAACGAAATTAACCTCATACTCCAGGAATTAGATTTAACAGGAAGCTTTATACAAGACATTATCCAGCCAGGTTTTGACAGTCTTGCCCTTTACACCTACAAAGAAGGCCAGGCCAAAACTGTCTTAATCTGTACGGCACAAAATTCTGTACGCATAAATGAAACTCGGAGAAAAATCACCAAAAACGACAAGCCCTTACGCTTTATGGAATTTTTACGCTCCAGAATAAAGGGCTGTCGTATAAATTCCTGCGAACAAATTGGCCTTGAACGTGTGATTAAGATGGTTCTTTCCCACAGCGAAAACGAAATCTTCAATCTCTACATCCGCCTATGGAATAATGCCGCAAATGTAATTTTATGCGACCAAAATGATTTAGTTTTAGACACAATGTTCCGCCGCCCGGAACGTTACGAAGTAAAGGATGAAGTTTTTATAGCCCCTGCCCCAATTCCAGAAAAATATGAGGAATCTATAACAAGATTCCCAATAAGAGATTACAAGGCCATTTTAGCCGAAATAGAAGACAATAAACTGCCAGAAGCCCCTTCCTTTAATCAGTTTATTGATTACTGGTACTCAGAACATTCTTCCACACTTTCTCGCCAGGCCCTATTAGAAAAAGCCGAAAAATGGTACAACTCCAGCCGTAGCAAAAAGGAAGCCGCACTTAAAAACCTTGAAGATAAAGTTGCCTCCTTCCAAAACGCCCTGCAGCTCAAACACCAGGGAGACTTAATTCTTTCTTTTGCTTATATGATAAAGGATGGAGCCAAATATCTTGAATGTCAGGATTACGAAACTGGTCAGAATGTAAAACTTTTAATAGATCCAAAAAAATCTGCCCAGGAAAATGCCAGCGAATACTATAAACAGTACAAAAAGGCCCAGACAGGCTCTCAGGAACTTGAACACGACATTGAAATAGCAAAAAAAGGCCTAAAAAAACTGGACGACCTTTATCAGGAAATTCTAAACGAAACAAATCCTGTAAAAATAGAACAATTACTTCGCCGCGACTCAAAACCTAAGCAGCAGCAAAAGAAAAATCGACCTGGTCTCGATTACACCGTAAACGGCTGGCTCATTCTGGTAGGCCGCGATGCCAACGAAAACGACGAACTCCTCCGCCATCACGTAAAGGGCGAAGACCTTTGGCTACATGTTCGCGATTTTCCAGGCGGTTACGTTTTTGTAAAAGCTCAAAAAGGCAAAACAGTTCCCCTCGATATTCTTTTGGATGCCGCAAACCTTGCCGTTTATTACTCCAAGGCCCGCAATGCCGGTAAAACAGACCTGTATTACACCCATGTAAAATATCTGCGAAGGGCTAAAAATGGTCCAAAAGGTCTTGTACTTCCAAGCCAGGAAAAAAATCTTTGCATACAGCCAGATAAAGAAAGGCTTGCAAGACTAGACGCCTTACACGAAGAATCCATGATTTAGCAAACCTCTTATCTTTTTTATCTATATAAGCACTCTAATTACTAATGACGTATTTATTTTATTAGTGTATAATAGTAGGGTGAATACTTTGGATTTTACTAAAATAAAAGCAGTTGCTTTCGACATCGATGGAACACTCTACCGCACATGGAAGTTTAATATCCGTATGCCTTTTTACTTTCTTCCACGCTCTATTTTCTTCCTTAAGTATGGTTTAGTACGCAATATTATGCATAAAACACCTGCGACAGAAAATTTTATTGAAGTCCAGGCAGAACACATGGCTAAAAAACTTCGTTGTTCTACACAAGAAGCTAAAGAACGCCTTGATAAGGTAATTTACAAGGGCTTAGAAAAAAAGTTCCTGCACATAAAACCTTGCAAGGGAGCTCTAGATTTTATAAAAAGACTTAAAAAAAATGGATACAAGATTGGAATTCTTTCTGACTTTCCACCAGAGCAAAAAGGCGATATTTGGGGAATACGTGATTTTTGCGATGTAGTTTTGGGCTCAGAAGAAGCAGGTGCTTTAAAACCTGATGCAACTCCATTTTTAAAACTTGCAGACAAACTTCAATTGAAGCCAGAAGAAATCTTATACGTTGGTAACAACCATAAGTATGATATTGTTGGTTCAAAAAATGTTGGAATGAGGGCAGCTTGGATTGCCCTTCCACTTCCTTTCTGGTGGTGGAGAAGGTCTAAAATAGCAGATATTACTTTTAGTCATTTCTACCAGCTTGAAGAAGCTATTTTTGGAGATGTAAAACACGATTCCGAATAAAAGTTCGGGCTAATATATAAAAAATTTGGGTGGGGATTTAAAAATATGAGTATCGCATTAGCAATTCTCTTTTCTGTTGTAATTTCACTGGGAATTTCAATTTACTTTCATAGCCTTCAAAAAAACAGCGACCCTATGAATAAGGTCAAAAAATATGCAGATAAACGTCAGGAAGATTTGCAGAATTTATACAAGTCAATTAAAAATGACTTTACCCATTTAGCTTCTGAATTTGATGCAAGACAAACACAGGCAAATGCCGCTATAAAACTTTTAAACCAGCAGAACGAAGCCTTTGCAGAAAAGATGAAGTCTTTCAGTCAGGATATTTCATCTGTACAGAATATCCGTGCCCAAATAGACTCTTATGCCAAGGTTCTTGAAGATTTAAACCAGATGACTGACCAGGTTGAAGAAAATCTTCAGCGTATCCACAAGGAAAGTGCAATTGTAGACTCCATCATCAAGCGTCTTGATAAGCAGGATTCAATTGTAGATGGCATAGAAAACAAAATCCCACAAATTTCAAAGGAATTTTCTGCCCACAATGCTGAACAACTTAAGGCAATTGGTACAAAACTTTTAGACCAATATGAAGAATATGCAAAAAATCTTTCTCAGGATATTAAAAATTCACAAACAGCCGCAGAAGATACTCTTGTAAAAATTAAACAGAACATTCAGGCAGTTTATGACCAGGCCGCAGAAAAAGCTGAAAAACTCGAAAATACAGCCTTTGAACACCTTAGCCAGCAGGCCCAGGCTCGTTCTGATCAGTATCTTGGCGAACTTAAAAATCAGACTGAAAGCCTGCAAAACGAATTACAAAATCAATTTAATATTGCTTCAAACAAGATTTCAGAACGTTTCGACGAAATTTCCAGCGATATGGAAAGCAAATCTGCCGAACTTGAAAACCTCTTTAATCAGAAAATTAACGACACGACTCAGGGTTACAAGGATGCAGAGTCAAAACTTATTACAGACACAAAGGCCAGACTTGCCACAATCAATGATAAATTCAACGAAAAAATTACAAATGTTTCAGGTGCCTTTGCAGAAAAAGTTGATTCCCTCCAGCAGAAATACAACCAGCAGCTCGAAACAATTAGCGGCAAAAATAATGGAATTCTTGCAAAAATTACAGCCCGCTTTGAAGAAGACAACAAAAAACTGGAAGAAAAATACTCAACTCAGATTAACAGTGTTCTCAGCAAAAATGATAATAACTACTCTAGCCTTACAGAAAAATTCCAGTCAGATTTTGCCAAGTTCTCAGAAACTTACAAGACAGCCTTTGAAAATGCCACTGCCACAAATAACAAAAAAATCAACGAGTTTAATCAGAAGTTTATAGAAGAACACAAAACACTTCAGGAAAACTTTGATAATACAATCGCACGCTTCCAGGAAGACAGCGACCGCCGCATTTCAGAGTTCACTGCCGAAAATCAGAATAAACTTGAAATTATAATTGATGATGCAAACCACAAACTGGATGCCTTCCAGCAAGAAAATCAGACTAAGCTAGATTCAATCACAAGTGCAAATGAAGAAAAATTTACAAACTTTATTACAGATTGTGAACAGAAAATTTCAACTATATCTAACGATGCAAGCCAGAAACTTTCTGAATTTACTCAAAATTACGAAAATAAATTCAACGAAACAAAAGCTTCTAATGATCAGCTTATTGCAGATTTGAATACAAATTATGCAAAAGAATACAACAGCATTAAAGAAGAATACATCAACAAGTTTGACAGCCTAAAAGCTGAATATGCCAGCCGTGTTGATTCCCTCCAGAATGTTTTTGGAAACCGCTTAAACGAACTTGGCGATTTGGAACAGTCTTACAACAAACGCATAGAAGACATGAAGAACGAGGTAGAAAACAATCTTCGCCTTGCAAACGAACGCTCAATCAACCTCCGCACAGATATTACTACAATGCAGGATAATCTTGCTCAGACACTTAAACAGATTTCAGAAGATGCTTCTTCATCAGTTGAGGCAGCCGAACAGTCTGTACGTACAATTCAGAATCAGTGTGATGAAGCAGAACAGAGAGCCGCAAGTCTTAAACCAGAACTTGAAAACCAGATTCGCAGCGTAAACGAAAAACTTGCAACCCTCGAATCTGAAACTGCAAGAAAACTCGAAGAATTCCAGTCTAATACAAATAAGGAACTTGAACGTTTCCAGAACGAAACAAGCCAGCAGATTGGAGACTACCAGACAAATACAAAAGAAGAACTCAACACATTCCAGACTTCTACAAAACAGGAACTTGAACGCTTCCAAAAAGAAACAGACCAACAGCTTAACAGCTACCAGACTACAACAAATCAGAATCTTAACCGCTTCCAGACAGAAACAAATGAGCAGTTAGATAAATTCCAAACAGAAACTAATCAGCAGCTGGATAAATTCCAGTCTTCAACAAACAGTCAAATTGATAATTTCCAGATGGAAACAAACAGCCGCTTAGACAGCCTTTCAAAAATCATTACAGATTCAGTTCACAAGGCCGTTTCAGAAAGCGAAGTTAAACATCTTAATATTCTTGAAAATGTAGATGCCCAGCTCAATGCCTACAAAAAGGATATCGAATACAAACTTTCTCAAATTCAGATTTCGGACACAGATATCGACACACTTGAAAAGAGCTTAAAAGCCGCTATGAACGAAGTTCAAAACAGAGTTCTTTCTACATTTGACAACTTTACTACAAGCCAGCGCCAGAAGCACGAAGAATTTGCAGAAGAAATCAAAGAAGATTCAGCCTCTATCGAAAATAAGATTAAGGAAATAAACGCTTCTTTGGATTCCCTCAAAGAAACAGCAACCGGCAACATGAGCCAGAAACTACAGGAATTTGAATCAAGCTTTAATCAGACACTTTCTACAAAGAACAACGAATTTGATTCAGACATTGCAGAATGGAAACACCAGCTTGATGCAAAACTCACAAATCTTACTAATGATTTTGAAGATTCCCGTAAAGAAGTTGAAGCAAAATACACAGACGAACTCCGACAAAACATCGAAAGTTTACAGAGCCGTGCTTCAGATCAATTCGCAGCAGTAAATTCTTCTATAAATCAGACAAAAGAAGAAATGCAGGGAGCAATTCAGGATATTCAGGAAGTAATCAATAAGTTCAAAAACGATGCAAATTCATCTATTGATGTTATTTCCAAAAACTCTGAAACAGAACTCAAACGCGAAATCGAAAAGAATATGACAATGGTTCAGCAAAATTTGAATAAGGTTCAGAACGAAATGCTGGAAGATTTAAAATCCTTCCAGGACTCTATCCAGAGTAAACAGGAAACAGGAACTTCTACAATCGACGCTGCCCTCTCTGAATTTAAAACATGGAAAGCCCAGTTCCAGACCCAGCTCAATGATTCTGCAGAACTTTTCAAAGGCCAGCTTAATTCCTTCCAGACCAATAGCCAGACTAAGATTGATGAAGTTGGACAGAAGCTTTTCCAGAACATGAATGCCTACGAAAACGCTATCAAAGAAAAGCACGAAGAACTTAACAGACAGATTGCAGAACTCCAGAATCAAACACAAAATTCTGTTAATGATTATGAAAATTCTTCAAAACAGATTTTGGCCCAGCTCAAAAAGATGTACGAAGATATGCTTTCTGCAACTGAAGATAAAATTGCAGCTCAGAATCAGGAAACAGAAACAAAGATTGACTCCTTCAAGAAAGAAATTCAAAACATCACAAATGCAAATCAAACAGAACAGTCTAGACTTGTTCTTAAGATGCAGGATGACGCCAACACAATTCAGACTCAGATTATGGAAATTCAGAAGGAATTACAGGAAGTCAGCAATAACATCCAGATATACGAAAAAGCAGACAAAATGAAACGCCAGCTTGATGATGATATTCAGTCAATCAACGATTCATTCAGCAAACTTGATACCTTCTCTGAATCTGCAGATAAGATGAATGAAGAATACAATTCTATCTTAAAGATTAATGAAGAAATTACACGCCAGCTCACAAATTTTGAAAACCAAAAGACAAAGGTAATCAACCTGGAACAGCAGTTCAACCGTATGATTGCCCTTTCAAACACAATTGACGACAGAATTCTTTCTTTGAATACAACAAAGGACGACTTGCAGGCTATGGAAGTTACAGTTCGTAATTACAACGATCGTCTCCAGTACATTTCAGACCAGTATGACCGCCTTGAAAAGAAAGATGAAGTTGTAAACAGAATTAAGCTTGATGTAGACAGCCAATTCGAAAAGCTAAAAGATTTGGAACAGAGACTTGTAAACTGCAACCGCCAGGCTGTATCTCTTCCTCAGGAAATTAAGGAAGTTCAGTCAAATGTTGATAAGATTTTACAGAATGGACCAAAGATTACAGATGCAATCGGACGACTTGAAACACTAGACAGCTTACTTGAAGAAACAGAGCATCGAATTGAAGCCGTAAATTCTGTACAAAACGGTATTAAAAAGACTGAACTTGATTTACAAGGTCTTTCCCGCGATGTAGACAACAAGTTTAAGACCTTACAGCAGATGACACAAAAGGATTTACAGGGTAAACCTTCTGTAAAAGGTTCAACCCTTAATCCTCAGATTAATGACAGCGTAAGACAACTTAGACGCCAGGGATGGTCTATCCAAGAAATAGCAGACAAATTAAAGCTTACAGAAAACGAAGTAGATTTGATTTTGCAGTTGCCAGAGTAACCTAAAAGGCAGATTAATCTGCTTTATTCAAAAGGCAAACAACATAGGCTTCAATAGCATCGCCTGTACCAACCGGAGGAAGTTTTTCTCCGGTTTTTGCTTTAACAAAGACTCTTTCATTTTCTACTCCAAGAATCTTTGCAATTGAAGAAATTACTTCCTGTCTCTTTGGAAGAAATTTTGGTTTTTCAAGTTTTACAACACAATCAAGATTTTCAAGCTTCCAGCCCTCATCAAGAACATCCTTCCAAACTGCCTGCAAAAGTTTTGCAGAATCAGCATTTTTCCACTGAGGATCTTCTGGAGGAAAATAAGAACCTATATCACCAAGGCCAGAGGCACCTAAAAGAGCATCGGTTACGGCATGCAATAAAACATCACCATCTGAATGACCGTCCTCACCTTTTTCAAAAGGAAAGTCAACGCCACCAATTATAAGTTTTCGACCTTCTACAAGTCTGTGTAAATCGTAACCAAGACCAACTCTAATCATAAATTTATTTCCTCTGCCCTCTTTCTAAATCACCTGGATATGTAATTTTAATATTTTCTGCCTGACCGTTTACTACTTTTACCTGCCCGCAATAAGTCCCCCAAATTTCTGTATCATCGGTGTATTCCCTACCATCCAGACTCGCTTTCTGGTGAGCCTCAAGCATTTTTTCATAAGCAAAACACTGGGGAGTTTGTACAGCCGCCAAAGAACTTCTTCGTAAATGCCTTACAATAAAGCCCTTTTCGTCAATTTCTTTTTGGGTATCAACAGGCTGGCAAGCAGGAACAGAAGCACCATACTCCAGGGCGGCATCCAAAGTTTTTTCAATAAGTTCAAGACTTACAAAAGGCCTGGCTCCATCATGAATTGCAATAATTTGAGGATTATGTTTTACAGCTTTAATTGCATTAAAAACAGATGACTGTCTTGTAGCAGATCCTTCCACAATCTGAAAATTAATTTTGGACTCAAATTTCAGAGAAGCTAAAGCTTTTTTACAATCGTCAATTCCGCCCTTAGGACAAGTAATTATAAAATCTACTATATTATAAATATTAGAAGGGAGCTTTAAAAAAGTTTTAGCACAATTCGAAAGAACTGTGCCATCTTTTAGGGGTAAGTATTCTTTTTTAATACTACCGCCCATTCTTGTAGAAGAACCGGCAGCAGTAATTATAATTGCAATACTAGAAACTTTCGTCGTCATCGAAATCGTCTTCAGCATCCATATCACTTGCAGAATCTGAAGAATCAGAATCGTCTCCGTCAGAATCATCAGAGTCGTCTGAATCAGATGATTTATCGGAAATATCATCCATCAAATCATCATCTTCATCATCATCAAGCAAAACTGCGTGCTTAATTTTTGGAGCAGCTCCAGGTGGTTCAAGCTTTGTATGAATTTCTGCTTCAATTTCCTTTGCTGTTTTTCCCAAAGCAAAAGCTATTTCATCTTCAAGCAATTTTTTTGCTGAATCATAAAGTTTTCTTTCTTGGATAGGAAGTTCTTTTACTTTACTACGGTTGTAAAGGCAGCGAACAATTGTTGCAATATCCTTTACAGTTCCCTTTTTCAAAAGTTCCAGGTTCATCTGATAACGGAGCTTCCAGTCAGAAGTAATAGGTTCAAAATCATCTGACAAAAGATTTAAGGCAGCTTCTGCTTCTTCTTTAGAAACAATCTGGCGGATTCCCAACATCTCTGCATTTGCTACGGGAACCATAACAACCATGTCGGAAGCTTCAATGTAAATCTTATAATATAGAGTTGTAGTATCTTTGATTGTTTTTTCAAAAATTTCTGTTACAACACCAACACCCTGACTTGGGTAAACGACCTTCTGGTCCAATTTGAATTGTGTATCCATAATTAGTATTTATTATAGCACAAATTTAGGGAATATTCAATTTGAGAAAAAATCATTGTTTTGACTTTATCTGACAAATAATCGTAAATATTTCATGTATTTTCTAATATTTGCTTGTATTTTTATTCATATTCAACTATATTGGCAACATTGCAATTTGGTGCAATACGAAGGCTAGAGTTACTTCTTTTGGGAAAATATAAATGACTTTGCTTTCGTTTGGAAAAAATAAGGAATTTATATGAACCAAGAAAACATCAAACCAGAGGACTTAGAGTCCCCATCACAGGACAATTCTGTCCAAAACGAAAATCCAGAAACTGTTACATTTGAAGATTTAGGACTGGATGAATACACCCTTAAAGCAGTTGCAAAAAAGGGCTTTGTTACTCCATCACCTATTCAGGTATTAGCAATTCCAAGACTTCTTACTGGCGACACAAATCTTATTGCCCGTGCCAGAACAGGTACTGGTAAAACAGCCGCATTTGGACTTCCAATTATTCAAAATGTCCGCGAAAAAAGTTCACATGTAGAAGCATTAATTCTGGAACCAACCCGTGAACTGGCTGTTCAAACCTGCACAGAAATGCAGTCTTTTGCAAATAACGATTTCCCTAGAACAACAGTTTTGTATGGAGGAGCATCCTACGCAGCCCAAATAAAGGACCTTAAACGTGGTTCAGAAATTGTAGTAGGAACACCAGGCCGTATTAAAGACCACCTTGACCGCAAAACTCTCAATATCAGCAAAATCAAGTACTTTATTCTTGATGAAGGCGACGAAATGCTTGATATGGGATTCATTGACGATATTGAAGAAATCTTCCGCCATGCAAATCCTGACTGCCGCATTTTACTCTTTTCTGCAACAATGCCTGCCCCAATTTTAAAAATTGCCGGCGACTTTATGGGCGAATACGATATTATTGAGGAAGAAAAAGTAATTGACGAGGCCCTTTTAATTGACCAGCAGTACTGGTGTGTAAAAGAAAACGAAAAAATCGAAGCCCTTGTCCGACTTATTGATATTTCTCCAGATTTTTATGGTCTTGTTTTTACAATGACTAAGTCAGATGCAGATCGTGTTACCCGTGAACTTGATATGAAAGGTTATGAAGCAGCAGCTCTCCACGGTGATATTATGCAAAACCAGCGTGAAAAAGTTCTGGAACGTTTCCGCTTAAAGAAAACCCGTATTTTGGTTGCAACAGATGTAGCCGCTCGTGGTATTGATATTCCAGGAGTAACCCACGTTGTAAACTATTCTCTTCCATTCGATACAGCAACTTATGTTCACCGTATTGGTCGTACAGGACGTGCAGGAACTACAGGTATTGCCATTACATTTGTTAGACCAGAAGAAAGACGCAAGCTTGGATTCCTTACAAAAAATGTTCTTAAAGCAACCAAGAGCGAACTTAAAGAAGGAAAAATTCCTACTGTTCACGAAGTAATTGATGTAAAAGAAAAAAGAGTGATTGAGGAACTTAAAGAAAAACTCTTTAAAGAAATGCCAGCTGCCAAAGAAGAAATAATTCCAGAAGCAGAAGTTCAGACACAGGCTGATGAAGAAAGTACAACTCCTTCTCTAGAAGAAGTTCAAACTCCAGAACAGACTACAGCACAAACAACTCCTTCTCCAGAACTCAATCATTTTGATGATAAATACAAAACTCTTGCCCAGGAACTTGCAGCCGGTAACGATCCAACAGATGTTTTAGCAGGTATTCTTTCTGTTTTCTACGGAGAAAAACTTTCTTCAAAACATTACGGAAGAATTTCCAGCAAAGAATTTGGTCCAAAACCTAATCAAACTCGTATTTTTGTTTCACTTGGTAAACAGGATGGCTACAGAGCTAAAGAAATTGCAGCCTACTTCAGCGAATTACTTCATATTCCAGGCCGTCTGGTTGATGATATTGATGTAGCCCAGCAATTCTCTCTGTTAAGTCTTCCAACAGCATCTGCAAAAAAGGCAATCGAACTGTCTAAATCTAACCATAAACTTCCACACATGCATCTGGATGAAAAATCAGAAGGTCGTGGTTCCCGTAAAGGCGGAAAAAGTGGAGACAGTTTTGGAAGCCGTCGCCGCCGACCTGAAGGAATTGAAGACTCACCTGACCGAAAGGAAAAACGAGGCCGCTCTTCATCTGGTAAAAAAAGCTTTGATCAGGAGAAAAAAGGCCGTTCTAAAGGTGCCAGACCTAATGTTCACACCCAGACAGAACGTTCTTCATCACGAAAAGCATCATCTGCCAGTCTTTACAAAAAAAGTAATTCAAAAGCAGAACGTTTTTAATATCGCTTTTTATAAAGGTGATGTATAATTGATTTTATGCGACTAAAAACAAAACATTTCAATTTCATTACATTACCTTTATTGCTAGTGGTTTTATTAACTTCCTGCAAAAATGAATCAAAGTCGTATAGACAATATCTAACAGATTCTATTGAATACGTAGAAACTCCCGCTTCGTACAATTACACAGATATTATTTCTCATGATTTAACTTTCCAAAAGTTAGATAAAAATAAAATGAGAAATCTTTCAAAACTTTTACATAGCAAACAAAATCTAATTTGGCTCAAAATTGATTTTACAATCGATAATAAATTATTAGGTCATGATATTGGACTTTATATTGGGCATTTACGTTCTTCATCAACAGTTTACTTAAATGGAAACTTTATAAAAAAATATGGAGACCATCCTCCTGTAGAAAATACAGCTGGATATGTTGCCCATAGTTATATTTTTACAAATTCTCTGGTAAACAATCAGGGAAATAACAGTATTTATATTCAGGTATGGCCTGGAGCATGGGGAACTATATCTGAAGAAATCTATATTACAGACCAGGAACAGGTTATTAGAAGAGCCGAAAGAAAAACCTTCTTCAATTCAAGAATTACAATTACATTTACAATGGTTTCTTTAATCTTAACCTTCCTCTACATTGTTCTTTACTTTCTTTTAAAACAGTACAAAGAAAACCGAATGTATCTCTTCTACGCCCTGCTCAACTTTTACACCGCCCACTTCTTACTGGCATTTAGCTTTGGTGATATGCCTTGGTTGAAACTTCCATTCTTCTCTTATCTTACAGTTTTAAAAATTACCTGGTGTTACGGCGGATTTTCAACAATTTATTTTGCCGCATCTTTCTGTCTTGCATATTTAGGCTACGAAGCATCTACAAAAGAAATGATACAGAGATTCGGTCTTCTTATTTTTAGTATTTTAATAGCCTTCCTGATGCCAAATTATAGAATTTTTATTAATTGTTCCCATTATTTGGCTCTAATTTCTCTTCTGCAATTTGCTTATGTTATTCCAAGGCTTATACGAAGTTTTATAAATCCTGTTTCTAGACCAAAAACTAAAAAGCTTTTACTAGGATTTATTCCAATTTTTGTTGGACTCTTTTTAGACCTTATCTTCCATGTTTTCCATACAATTCCCGATATGCCAATGTTCTCTCTTTATGGATGGCAGATAACTACATACAACTTCCTTTATCAGCTTATTAAACAGTTTAGCCAAATTTATATTCATAATACAAAACTTAAAGACCAGTTACAGGAATTCAACCAAAACCTGGAACAAGTTGTTGCAATAAGAACAAAAGAACTGTCAGATGCCAACTATGTTTTGTCAAAAGGTTTGGAAACAGTTTCCCATGTACAGAAAAACTTCTTACCTCCAAAGGAACATACCTTCCGTGGCTGGGACCTTGCAATTTACTATAAACCTTTAGACAACAACGTTTCTGGCGATCTTTACGATTATTATTCTTCAAATTCAGACACTTGCCTGGACGGTCTTGGAATTTTTGATGTTTCTGGCCATGGTATTCCAGCAGGCCTTATGACAATTCTTGCAAAAGGAATTATAAGCCAGCAGTTTATTTCTGGAATTCAACAGCAGGAATCTATGTCTGCAATTCTTGAAGAAATTAACCGAACTTATATCAAAGAAAAAGTTAATATTGATAACTATATTACAGGTATTCTCTTCCGCTTCAGTGAATTTAATTCTAAGGATGTATGCAGCGTAGAGTTTGCAAATGCCGGTCATCCTCATCCTCTGCTTTTTGATTCACAAAATGATGAAGTTCGAGAACTTAAGATTGAAAATCCAAACAAACAGTATGGAATAATTGGTGTAGAAGGCCTGGATGTATCATTCCCACCTATAAGCTTTAGAATGAACAACAACGATATTATTCTTTGCTATACAGATGGATTAACAGAATCTACAAATTATAAAAAAGAAACATTCTCTAAAAAGATATTGATGGATATTTTGAAGGAAAGTAAGGATGAAACTGCTCCTGAAATTCTTAATTATCTGATGAAAAAATTCCAGGATTTTACAAAAGGTGAAAGTCTAAACGACGATATTACAGTTATTGTTTTAAAAAGAAATAATTCTAAAGAATATATTCAAGAAATCTAAAACTTCCTTAAGTCTTTTATAAATTATTTTCTAGTGTTTTAGTTACTTTTACCACGACGCCATCGTGACTTAGTCTGTTGATTCTCTGCTTCTGCAGATTCTTCTTTCTGACCTTCATCAGATGCTTTTTCTTCGCCGTCAGCGGCAGGAGCTACACTAGTGTCAGACTTTGCAGCTTCTGATGTAGAACTTTCGGTATTTACCTTTTCTTCTACAGCTGGTTTAGAAGTCTCCTGTTTAGTACTTGTAGTTTCTGCAGGAGTTTCAGTCTTAGTCTGAGTATTTGTTGTAGTTGTAGATGTAGTTGCTCCACTTTCACTTGTACTGCTGCTTTCAACTTTATCTTGAACAGCATCAGAAGCAGGCTTGTTTATAGTTGCAGCAGGAACAGTATTATTTGAAGGAACTCTATCTCTGTATTCAAGACGAACAGTTTCAATCTGGCTCTTATGTCTAGATTTAAGAAGAAGTGTCTGACTTCCAGTTTTATAAACATATCCAGAAGAATTGTAAGTTTCAAATCTTGGGTCTGTACGGAAGGCCATATCATAAATGTAAATGCTAGAGAACTGAGGAATACCTTTTACAATTAAATAGTGAGTATAAGTTTCTGGGAAGTCAATTGTAAGAATAATTGAATTATCTGCATCTTTTTCACAATTAATTGACTTAGCACAAGTCCAAGCCCATACATTAAGATTATCTTTAGTATCAATTTTTTCAAAGTGAGGATAGAACTTGTTATCATAAGCAATAATTGGATAAAGATTTGCCAGAGTTCTCAAATCGTAAGATGAAGAATCTGACATATAAGAGTTAACAAGTACATATCCAGCCTTCTGCAATGTAACATTCTGACTGATATAACCGTAACGCATAAGGGCAACACCAGTTTCAACAGCCTGAATAACAGAAAGGAAGGTATCATTTTCGGAAATTGTAAGTACATTATTATCGAATGAACAAGATTCTGTAATTCGATCAACACAATCATTAAGAACTGGTTCCAGATAAGCCGCATATGCAGAATTCAATGATGCCAGATCATTATAAACAGAAAGAATACCTGTAGCCTGAGCCAATGATGAATTAGAAATATCACTTGAAGCAGCAAACTGTAAAAGTTTAATTACAGTTGCAGGCTTAGAATGAACACACATAAAGTTAGCAATATTATGAACAGTAAAGATATCCAGATTACCGTTATTTGCACTTTCGCTTATCTTGTTTTCGTAATCATTAATAGAGGCTTCAAGAAGCTTGTTCATTTCTTCCAGAGTATTTAAGTAAGGGGCAGAAAGGTAAGTTCTCTGGCGGCTCTTCTTAAGGTTAGTTGGAATATCGTCCAGAGCCTGAATATAATTACCATTTTCAAGCTGAGCTGCAAGATAAGAAACAATAACCTGTTCAGAAATATTTGATTCGGAATTGTTTGCCTTGAAAGAAGAAACAAGATTATTCTTAAAGTTCTGAATATTCTGTTCATAAACAAGCAAATCGGCAATTTCAAGATTAACAATTGTATCAAAGGTAAATTTCTGAGTTTCGTCGTAAAGGGAATAAGTAGCAACATAATCTCTTTTGTTCATATCAAAATAACCTGACTCAAGAGAGAATGCCGAAGCTTCCCAAGAAGATTTCTTTGTATTTAAAATTACACGATTATCTTCTTCCTTCTGAATTCTCATATTTGCAGAGAAATTGTAAGGAATAGCAAAATCCTGAATGTCGGAAGGAATATCTGCAATAATAGCAAGAGAAGCGTTAGGATCAAGAGAAGCTAATTCAAATGTAACCTTTACGCCTTTTGAAAAGTTTAAAATATAGGAAAGGTCATCTTTCTTTTCATAGCCGGTGAAGCTTACAGGAATAATTTCAGAATTCTTATCTCTTACAATTGCAGGAGTCTGATCATCGAAATAGAAATTAATTCCGTTGTAAGAAATACGGACTTTATTCAAAAGGAATAATTCATTATCCTTGTTTTCTGATTGAGAAAATGAAAATTGAAGGTTTCCAATTTTTTGAATAATGCTTGAATCTGTTCTAAATTGTAAAACAAAAATGCCGATGATAATAACGATATCGACAAGAAGCAGACACAAGGCTTTTCTAATAATCCTGATGCTCATCGTTTTATCAGTTTAGCTAATGATTCGTTTAATTTCAACTATATAATAAGGAATAGAAAATGATTAAAATGAAGTTATTTCCAGTTGTTGCAATTCTTTCTGCACTTATTCTGACTGCCTGTGCTACAAAACCAGATTCAGACACAGCTGAAAAAGAAGCTCCACTTATCACAAAAGAAGAAAAAAAGAGTGAACCTAAAAAGGAAAAAGACCCTCCAAACATTCAGTTTGCAAAGGAACTTCAGGCACTTCTAGAAAAAGGTGACACAAAAGGAGCAATTGATCATTTTGCAAAAATTCCAAAAAGCCTGGAAGGAGACCTGGACTTAAAAATGATACTGGGGGCCCTCTATTATTCAGACTCCCAGTTTGATAATGCAATTTCAGTAGCAAATAAAGTTCTGGAAATAGACAGTAAAAATATGGATGCTTTGGAACTTATTTCCATGGCAAACTATGCCAAGGGAGACAAAACTTCCTATTCCCAAATTGCCAATAAAATCTTAAAGCAGGATCCTTACAACCCAGCCATAAATATTCAAAAGGCCCAGGATTATGTTTTAAATAAAAAATACAAACTAGCCCGCCAGTCATACGCAAAAGCTTTAAAAGGCGACCCAGAAAACGAAGATGCAATGTTTGGATATGCTCAGACATCTTACTACACAGATGAATTAAAAACTTCGAAAGTATATTTCCAGAAACTTATAGATAAAAATCCTCAAAATTCAGCTGCCCTTGCTTACATGGGAAAACTGGCCTACAACGACGAAAACTACCTCAAAGCAATTTCTTATGTTGAAGAAGCCTTAAAATATGACCCAGAAAATTACGATTACTGGATGGATTACGGAACCTATCTGCGTTATCTCGGAAAGTTTGATGATGCCGCAAAAGCCTGGGAACACGCTGCAACAATAGAACCAGACTACTTTTTGGCATACGCATATCTTGCCGGCAATTATGATGATTTAGAAAAGTTCGATTTAGCCCTAAAAAATTACCACAAGGTAATTGAAACAAATCCTAACTACTATTACGCCTACGAATCTGCCGCAATTTTGGAATACCACCAGAAAAACTATGCAGAAGCAATCAAACTTTTTAATACAGCCTACAACTACCGTGCAAGCGACCCAAAACTTAATCATTTAAACTGGGCATATGCTCTTATGATTGCAGCCTGCTACTACAAAATGGACAATCCTCAGGGGGCAAAAAAAGTTATAGCCGCTCAGTTAAAGAAAATGGACTATAACTCAAACGAATATGCAATGGTAAGATTCTTTGGAGACACATATAGTAGGAATGCCGAAAGCCAGCTTACTCAAAAAATCAACAAAGAAAGTGATAGTAACATCAAGGGTAAAATGCTATTCTACATGGGACTTTACTGCGAAATTATCAAAGCAAATGAACTTGCAAAAGAATATTATGGAAAAGTAACAAACATGCAGGCTCCAATGTTCTTTGAATATAGAATTGCAGAATGGGGACTTAAAGAATGAGCCAGACTCAGAAAAAATTAGAACTTAATGGAAGAACAATCACTCTTGTAGGAACAGCACACGTTTCTAAAGAGAGTATAGAAGAAGTAGAAAACACTATCAAAGAAATTAAACCAGACTGTGTTGCAATTGAACTGGACGAAAAACGTGCAGATTCAATCCAAAATCCAAATAAATATAGCCAGCTTGATATTGTAAAGGTTTTAAAACGCCACGAAGGCTTCCTTATGCTGGCAAACCTTATTCTTGCTTCTTTCCAAAGAAGAATGGGCTTAAACGCTGGAGTAAAACCTGGAGACGAAATGCTTGCCGCTATAAAAGTGGCCAAGGAACTAAACATTCCTACTTCGCTGGTAGACCGTCCTATTCAAATAACTTTGAAACGTGCCTGGGGAAAAAACTCCTTCTGGGGCAAAATTAAACTTTTTGCACTTTTACTTTCCAGTGCTTTCTCAAAAGAAGAAATAGAACCAGAAGAAGTAGAAAAGCTTAAAAACAACAGCGAAATGGATTCCATGATGAACGAACTTTCTAAAGATATGCCTGTAATTAAAGCAGTTCTTATTGATGAAAGAGACAAGTTCCTTGCCAGTAAAATTTGGACTTCTAAAGGAAACAACATTGTAGCAGTTCTTGGAGCCGGACACCTGCCTGGTGTTGAAGCCCACCTGAACAAACTTGCTGCCGGCCAGGAAAGCCCAGATGTAGAAGAAATTTCCCAGCTGCCACCAAAAGGAATTGTTGGAAAAATCTTTATGTGGCTTATTCCAGCCCTTATAATTGGATTAATTGTAGCAGGATTTATTTATGGTGGAGCAAAGGCCGGAAGTCAAATGCTTACAACCTGGTTCTTATGGAATTCAATACCAGCCGCCATACTTTCGGCAATTGCTGCAGCCCACCCTCTTACAATTGTAATTGCCTTTGTAGGAGCCCCACTTACATCCCTTTGTCCATTTGTAGGAATTGGTTTTTGTACAGCCCTTATTCAGGCAATCGTATGCAAACCAAGAGTTTCAGATATGGAAACCCTCCAGGATGATGTTTCAAGCTTAAAGGGCTTTTATAAAAACAGAATTCTTCGTATTTTGCTTATTTTTATAATGTCTACTCTGGGTTCTGCTATTGGAACATTTGTTGCAGGTGCAGATATTATTGGCCAGCTCTCAAACATGAATCAGGCATGAGTAAAACATAAACAAAACAATTACATTTTATAAAGAAAGATTTTATAAATCTTTGCAAACTTCTGTTTAGATATACTTTCTTAGAGTTTTCTAATCTTTTACTAATTTTCGTTTAAAGAAATAGAGCTCTTAAGAAAGTATATTTTATTTAACAATGATAAAGAAACGGGAGCCTTGCATGAAGAAAACATTATCTTTTTTAGCAATTACAATTATTTCCCTAGGAACACACAATTTGTTTTCCTTTGAAAAAATTTCAACTCAGGAACTGTTTTATTCCTACCTTAAAAACGATTCCAACTTAAAAGACCTTACAATTGAAGCAGAAAAAGCCCAGTTAGCCCTGCAATCCAGCAAAATTGAAGAAGGATTCGACATAACACTTTCAACAGGAAGCGTAACAATTCAAACCCTTGGAGACAAATCTACTCTTACCGTAAAATCTGCAGGCGTAAGTGCCAGCCTCCCACAAGCTTCAAACCTGACTCTTTCGGCAAGTAGTGGAGCCAGCATAACAAACTGGGACTTTGCCAATTCCAATTCGGATTCCAACTCCCTAAGCGACACAAAACTAAACCTTTCAGTTGACCTTGTTTCTTCATCATCATTATCTAGAAAAATTACCCTTTTAACAGCCCAAAGAAACCTTACCCAGGCCAAACGCAACCTTCAAAAACAAGCACTCCAGAGCGAAACAGACTTTTACACCCAGCTAAAAGCCCTGCTTACAAGTACCAGCGAAATTATTACAGCCCAGACCCAGCTTTACACCGATACAATCGACTTTGAAAGCATAAAGGCAAAAGGCTATTCTACAGCATCATCTACCTACAAATTAGCCCAAATGAAAGTAATGTCAGACCAGCATGATATAGACAGCAAAATCCGTTCCTTAATCCACGATTATTTGCTCTTTTATAAAAAATGCGGTTACGAAATCACCCTGGATCAAGATACAGATTTTTACGATTTAATTCCTTCTGACCTGCCCCAGGTACAAGCCTTAAATATAGAAGACTTTGAAGCAGATAAATATACAGAAATTGAAGAAGCCCTCTGGACCTACGAAATTAATTCACTTTCCAGATCTGCCAATAAAAGTTTTACACTTTCAGCAAACGGAGGTTACACCTTCAACAATTCAACAACATCATCAAACACTATAGATACAGGACTTACTTCTACAATTGGCGGCCTTAATCTAACAGCAGGGGTCAGTATTCCTGTACAGGGAGGCAATCCTGCTTACACATTTAGTGCCAGCCTTTCTCCATCAACATTTTTTCAAAACTCCATAACAAAAAAAACGAACGACCTTACCGAAGAACAGGAGCTTTTGGCAATTGAAAATGCAAGAACAAATTTTGAAACAGTTAAGGTTGATAAAGAACAGGAACTTCAAGATTTGCAATGGAATAAACAAAGCTACAACGAAAGCTACACCATGTACCAGGACCTGGCAAATCAACTTGAAACCCACTATAAGGCAGGCCTTATAAAAGAAAGCGAATACCTTTCGGCTTTATCTAATGCAAAAAATTACAAGGTAAAGCTAATAAGTAATTTAATTGACTTCATCATCTACAACAACGAGCTTCAAAGCCTTTTTGTTGCAGATTAAGAATAGGACAAAAAACAGGGAGCGAAATATGCAGAAAAAGAAAATAATTAAAATTGCCCTTTTTACGGGAATAGGAATTATAGTGATTGGGGGACTACTTTTCTTAATCAGAAATCTTTTGGCAAATAAAAACAAAGAAAATGTATTCTACACTGTAAACAAGGAAACTTACGAAAATGTAATAGAAATTTCTGGAACAGTTGCGGCCGCCCAGGAACAGACTTTACAGGCCTTAAGCGACGGGACCGTTCTTGCAGTTTATGTTCAGGCCGGCGACAAAGTAAAAAAAGGCGATGTTATTTTGCAGCTGGATGATACTACAGAACAATACAACCTTGCCAAGCACGATTACGATATGGCCACCACAAGAATTTCTGGCTCAGAAAGAGAATTAAAATTGATGGAGACCCAGAGACTTTCTCTTGTACAAAAAATTGCCGATCGCCAGGTTGTAGCAACCTTTGACGGAATTGTAGCAGATTTAGACGTTGCCGTTGGAGATTCCCTTGAAGCAAAAGATACAGTTGGAACTTTAGTAAACATTGATTATTTGACCGCCGAAGTTGAAATTGCCGAAACAGATGTACAAAAACTGGCTGTTGGACAAAAGGTAAACTTTACTTTCTCCGCCCTGGAAAATGAAACTGTAGAAGGATATGTAACAGGCTGGCCTGCAATTGGCGAAATAACTTCCCGAGGAGCAACCGTTGTTACTGCCAAAGTTAGAATTGATAATTACCCTGCTGCAATTTTGCCAAACTTTTCTTTTACCGGAAAAATTGAACTTAGCCCTACAGAAGAAAATCTTGTAGTTTCAAGGTACGCCATTGCTTATGATGAAGATGGCCAGGCCTATGTCGAACTTGCACGTTCAGGCAAAGTTATAAATGTTAGCGTTCAACGTTATGGCAAAGAATATGTCAAAATTTTGGAAGGCCTTTCTGGTGGCGAAGTATTAAAACAGCTTACAAAACCTAAATCATCTGGCTGGAACAAAAACCGCGAAGGCGGAATGGGAGGTCAGGGAGGCTTCGGCAGAGCCGGCGGTGGAAACGGAACGGGCGGCGGTGCTGGAGCCGGCGGACCACCACCAGGAATGTAAACTCCATCATCTAAAAGCTTAAACACAGCAATTTGAAACAAGAGGCGTTTATGAGCGAAACAGTTGTAAAACTTGATAAAGTTGTAAAAACCTACTTTATGGGAGATAACCAGGTTCAAGCCTTAAGAGGCATTTCTTTTGAAATAGAACAGGGCGAATTTACTGCAATTATGGGACCTTCAGGGTCTGGCAAATCCACTTGTATGAATATGATTGGTTGCCTGGACAGGCCTTCCAGCGGTCTTGTGGCAATAAACGGCAGAGAAACCGCTGTGATGAACGAAAAAGAACTCGCCCAGCTAAGAAACATTACAATTGGTTTTGTTTTCCAGCAGTACCATCTTATTCCTGCTATGACAGTTTTGGAAAATGTTATGCTGCCCCTAAAGTACCAGAAGGTTGATAAAGGAGAAAGGCTTGAAAGAGCAAAAGAGGCCCTAAAAGCAGTTGGATTAGGAGAAAGACTTAATCACCGGCCCCACGAACTTTCTGGAGGACAAAAGCAAAGAGTCGCAATTGCCCGTGCCATGATCACCAGACCCAAAATTCTTCTAGCCGATGAACCAACTGGTGCCCTTGATAGTGAAACTGGAGTTCAGGTTATGGAACTTTTTAGGGAAATAAATAAAACAAACGGCACAACCGTCATCATTGTAACCCATGACCCCAGAATTGGAAATTCGGTAGAACGCTGCATCAAAATATTTGACGGTTTAATTGAAAGCTAGCACCAGGACTTGCCCCATCTGTTCAACAGGAGATTTTATGTTTGAAGATTTTTTATATGCACTGAACAATTTTAGAAGAAGTAAAACAAGAACTTTTCTTTCTCTTTTAGGAATTATTATTGGAGTTGCTTCCGTAATCGTAATTACAAGTATGGGGTCTTCCTCCACCAAAAAAGTAGAAAATACCTTTGGAACTGCAGGCCTTGATGTTGTAAGCATTAGTTCTGGTTTTATGCGAAGACGCCGCGATTCTGTTACCCTTACATTTGACGAAAGTTTCCGCGAAGACCTTTTTGCTCAAATTGAAGGCATTGAAAAAGTCTGGTATAAAAACAACCTGAGCACCACCCTAACCTACGGAGAAACTTCATCTACCATAAACACTTCTGCAATTGAATATGGTTACCTGGAAATGTATGGCATGGAACTGGAATCGGGTTCTTTCTTTTCGGTTACAGATGATGAAGAAGGCATGCAAAAAATCATTCTAAGCCATGATACAGCAGAAAGTTTTTTCCCAGCTGGAGATGCCGTTGGAAAAAAAATAATTCTGGTTGCCAGTAATGTTTCTTTTGGTTTTGAAATTGTAGGAGTACTTGCAGACCAAACTACAGGCATGGAAAACGGCTCTGCCTATATTCCACGTGGATTTTATTCAAAAAAAATCCAGCCAAATCCTGCAGCTGCAAGTGTAATGGTACAGGCAGTTTCAAACCAAAGAGCCAGTGAACTTGTAGATATTCTGGAAGACTACTGTACAGAAAAATCTGGCACAGAAGGTTCGGTAAGTGTAACAAGCATGCAGTCTATGCTGGATCAGATGAGCGAAATTACCAGTACCATGAGCATTATGCTTAGTGCTATTGCGGCAATTTCTTTGCTGGTAGGTGGAATTGGAATTATGAATATTATGATTGTAACCGTTACAGAACGAAAACAAGAAATTGGAATAAGAAAGGCCCTTGGTGCGAGCCCCGCAGATATAAGGCAGCAGTTTCTGGTGGAATCGGCCAGCATCACTTTAATTGGTGGAATTATGGGAATTATTCTTGGAATATTAATTAGTCTGGCTGTAGAATACGTTCAGGCCAACGATTTTATAATCAACTGGGGTGCATGTGCCTTTGCCTTTGTATTCAGCGTTTTTGTAGGAATCTTTTTTGGTCTAAACCCTGCAAGCAGAGCCGCTAAACTGGATCCTGTTATTGCACTAAGCGGAGAATGATAAGTTTTTTACTTAGTAATATTCAATAATAAAAGTAGTTTTTCCAAGATAGTTATGATAAACTTGTTATATTCTAATTAGATATAGGAAGTTGTATGAAATTACTGTTTGAAATCAACACTTCTATAAGAAAGCTAATAAAGAAAAAGAGATTAAAATCTTTCAATTCAATATTAATTCTCCCCCTTCTCTTCATCTTTTTAGCTTCTTGTACAAATAACATTATTATTGACGACAGCACATTTGACAATTTACAACAAATCACTGACACAAGCGAAAATGAAAAAACTGTCCTTTTTACAGGCCAATTACAGACAGAGGGTGCTATTTCTTCCCAAATACTTTCCTTACAGACATCCAAAACAAATGAAAATCCTGCTAGAACCGCTACACCAACTTTAGACTTTACCTCCGACAGTTTTACATTTTTTGCCACAGCAACCGATTCAAATGGAAACACATTTTCGGGAAGCTTTAGCACTTCAAATTCCGGTTTATTTGAAATGTCTTTAACCATGGGGGCAATATACACAATAACTTGTGGAATTAAGAACTCCGATAACGTAACCATTTTACAAGCTTCATACACAACTCCAGGCCCCTTAGAAACACCTCTTTCACATTTGTTTTATTTGACACCAGTAACAGATGGAAATGGTTCTATAGAATTAAATATGACAGTTGACAGTAATGTTACTTCTGCAAGTGCAACTTCCAGTAATCCTGTATGGAATTCCCTTTCTCCATCAATTTCTCTTAGCGGAACATCTGCAACTCTAAGCATAAACAGTATTCCTTGTGGAGTTTATGAAGTTGAATTAAGTTTTTTTAATACGAGCAATATTCTTTTATTCTCTACATCTCAAACCATAAATGTTTTAAAGGACTTATCTACAAACGCTTGGGCAAGCTCTGGCGATGGAACGGAACTTATAGGAAACGATGGAACTTTTAACGTTACTTCAACTCTAATCGAATCTTACAAAAGATCTGTTTTTTATGTTGGTCAAAGTGATGCAGCCACAAACTTTGGAAATAGTGCAAGCGATACAAACGGAACAGGAAGTGCCTACCAGCCTTTCGAAAGTATATCTAAAGCCTGCCAAATAATTAATTCAATTGGTAACTCTTCTGTTAATTATAAAATTTTTATATGCGGAAAATTAAATAGTGCACAAGAAATTCCTAACAGTTTAACTTTATCAAAAGCAGCTTCACTTACAATTCAAGGTTATAATGGACTTGACTTAAACGGAGAACCGCAAGACGGCATTGAATTGACCACCGCCGACTCCACAACTACAACTAATTTACTTCTATCAAATTCAAGAGTTCCTCTTACAATAAAAAACATTTTAATCTCAAACACATCTGAATCAACAAGAGTAAGAGGTATTCAGATTAATTATGCTCAGAATGTTACACTTTCTAGTGGAACTATAATAAGAGGAATGAAAACACAAACTGAACCTGGAGCAGGAATTAGACTTACTGAGGCTTCCGTATTAAACATAGATGGTGGCATTATAGAAAACTGCCAGGCGGGAATAACAACTAACTCTAATCAAGGAGGTGGAATATACACCTCTGGAACAGTCAATCTTACAAGAGGTCAAGTTTCTTCTTGTAGTGCACCTATGGGAAAAGGTGGTGCCATCTATGTCAGCTCTGGTGGAACGCTTGAGATAAAAGGCGGTACAATTACTTCGAATAATGCATACCAAGGTGGTGCCATATATTTTGAGGGACACGAACTAAAAATAACAGGTGGAACCATTTCTGAAAACACAGTTACTAACGGAAGTGGTGGTGCTATTTTTATTCCAAGTTCAACTGGCACTGGAAAACTAACTTTGGGAGCTTCTGCATATATTCCGTATGGAAGCGGCAATGATATAAAATTAGGTTATGATGGAATTATCATTGAAAGTAATTTAACCGCAACAAGTCCTATTGCAACAATATCTCCAAGAAACTATGCACAAGGACAATTTATTCTAGAAGAAGACAATACAAATAATAAAAATAATTACAGCAAGTTTTCAATCTGCTCAGAATCCTCTAGTAGCACAAATACTTGGAAAATTAACGAAAAAGGTGTTTTATACAAATATTTTTCATTAAATAATTACAATTCAATAACTGAATTTGAAATTTATACAAAAGAACAAATTGAAACAATATTTTCTAATAATACCATTGGAACCTTCGAAGGAAAAACAATAACTCTTTATAATGATTTTGAAGTTTCTCAAGCTTGTTATAAACAGAACTTTCGTGGCACTTTTGATGGAAACGGCCATACAATAACAATTAATTCAACTGGAGTATTAGGTGCAGCATCCAATGGATGTGGTTTATTCGCTCAAAGTTATGGAACAATTAAAAATTTAACTGTCGCAGGCTCTTTTACAGCACCAAATAGTGCCCATTATGTTGGTGCCATTGCAGGTATTTGCTACCCAGGTTCCGGTTCCAATTCCATTCAAAATTGTACAGTTACAGCAAACATTACTGTAAATGGTTATTCATCCACAGACGATTCTTCTGGCGTAGGTGGAATTACAGGTAAAGCTTGGGTAAGCATATATGAATGTACATTTAGTGGAACAATAAATGCTGCTGGTGCCAGACACGTTGGAGGAATTGTAGGATATAGCGATTATACTGTATGCCGAAATACAATTAGCGGAAGTATAAATTATAAAGGTACAGATGGACTTGGAATTGGTAAAGTAATAGGAAATCCTAGAACAGATGATTATAGTCTATATGTTTATGAAAATACGTCAACCGAAGCAACTCTCTCATACGCAGATGGCTCTGTAACAGAAAACAATGTAGATTATTAGTTTGACTGGGGCTCAGAGCCGCCCCAGACGGCCCCCGCTTAGAGGTAGTTGCTGTCGCAACGATTAGTAGTCGCTCGCTAGTCTCACTCCCCCGTTATTTTCTGGTCGAGCCTAAAGCAACCCGCTGTCGCAAGTTTTTATACAATTTGTAGTGTCGTATGTCTGGGGCTCAGCACCGCCCCAGACGGCCCCCGCTTAGAGGTAGTTGCTGTCGCAACGATTAGTAGTCGCTCGCTAGTCTCACTCCCCCGTTATTTTCTAGTCGAGCCTAAAGCAACCCGCTGTCGCAAGTTTTTATACAATTTGTAGTGTCGTATGTCTGGGGCTCAGCGCCGCCCCAGACGGCCCCCGCTTAGAGGTAGTTGCTGTCGCAACGATTAGTAGCCATCGCTCATTTCGCGGTTGGCATCTTTTTTACACAAATCATCGTATACTAAAGAGCGTTTGCGGAGGTCTTCTTTTAATTCTTTTGGGAATGGCATATTACGCCAGAAAATACCGCGAACATCTTTATCAAGACGCTGAACACCAGTAGCTTCCTTTGTCATCCACAAAATATAATCTTCAATAAAGAATTCCTTAAGATCACCCTTTAGCTTCATCTGTTCAATGTGCTGGTAGTACTGACCTGTTAAGCCTTCCTCCATCCAATAGTAAGAAGCTTTTTCCTTTGCAACCTGCCAGCGAAGATCTGCTACAGCTGTAAGAACGGCAATCCTCAAATCCTTTGGATACATTGGCACTACAATACGACCTCGGCTAGTTACACGGTTATAACGGTCAAATGGTTCCCAACAGAATCCTCTATCACCATAAGTTGGAACAAGACAAACATAAGGTACAATTCTATTTGGAATGTTTTTATGAATACGGTGGAAAACTCCTGGATCAAGAGACTCAATCCAACGTAAAACTTCAATTACATTTTCGCGAGTTCCTGTTCCCTTTTCGGTACAATGGTAAAATTCACGAGTAAAGATTGGGAACTGATTTCCACGACGACCAACAGTCATTTTTGCCATCTGGCGAACGGTTTCAAATTCAATTTTTACTGCTTCACTATCATTTGTTACTACAGACTGACCACCGCTTGCTTCCATTTTATCCTGAACATTGTCATAAGTAGCCTTAGCTTCTTTGTATTCTTCAAGGGCCTTAGACAATTCCTTATCATTTTTAGAAAGACGATGAACAAGATCTGTAATTTCTGGGAGCATTTTACGCTGCATTTCGGTATATGCATTTGTATGAGGTTCACAGCCCATAATTGGTGAATGTTCACACAAATCTTGAATATGATTACGAAGATCATTTTCAAGCATATTACGTTCGTTTTCTTTTATTCCCAAAAGGTTTTCTGCACTTTGTAATTTACCAGAGTTTTTAGACTGGAGCTGCATAAGTCTGGAATGTTCAGCACTAGCTGCCTGTTCCGCAGTCATATTTGCAGTTTTTACCTGTTTCTTTTCATCTGTAGCAGAGTTATTCATACGACCAGCAGCAATTTCTTTGAACCATTCATCAACATATAAAATTGGTTCGCCAGTCTGATTTTCTTCTACTATTCTAGAAAAGAATTCTTTTGTTTCCTGCTTAAATAATGATGGAAGAAGGACGCCAAAACGAACCAGCATTTTCTTTGGCTTTGGAACGTTATCATTAGCCATCTTTCCTACCATTCCACGAAGTAATTCCCAGTAGGCAGTTACAATCTGCTGACGGTAAACGGCACGGTCTTTTGGGTCCTGGCAAGTTAAATACTTAGACAAAACCTGGTGAACACGCTGAGCAGACTGATTTTCTCCAGTTAAAGCTGTTTTATAATACTTTGTATCATTGAATACCTGTGATGGTGTATCATTCAATAATTTTGGAAGAGGAGAAAAACATTTCTGACTCAAGTCAACTTCATGAATAGAGTTTGTTTTTTTTGCAGGTGCATCAACGCTAAAATCATTACTACTTGAACTAGTAAAAGATGGAGCATCTGAGGCAAAACTACTGTCAGAAGCATCATCTTGAGCATTTTCATTATTAGCTGCTGAATTAGCTAAAAGGGCTGCAATCTCAGGATCTAATTCGTCTTCCATTATCTTTTATATCTCCAATATCAATTTAATAGATTATAAATTATAAAAACCATATTCGCAATCATTTGCTCAGGCTTTACGCTGCTTAATAAGATAATCTGAATAGCCACATGCTTTAAGTTTTTTTTCGGTTGCCGAAACTTTTTGAGCAGGAACTTTTCTAATTACAACTCGGTAAATTCCATTTCCCTTTTGAAAAACTACATCTGTAAATCCATCTTTTAACAGTTTTTGAGCAAGTTCATTGGCATTTTCCCTTGTAGAAAAAGACCCCAGCTGCACATCCCAAAAGGTTCCTTCCTGATAATTTTTTTTCACACTTTGTGATGAAGATCCCCCAGTTTTTACTCCGCCAGACTTTTCCACTTTGCCGCCAGAAAGTTTTGCCATAATCTGACTGGCCTTTGCGGCGGTCTGCCTGCTAAGCTTTGTATCTGGCCCTCTTTTTACAATTTCAATTCTTACATAGGCCGTTCCGCTCTTTATCATCCCAATTTTTTGAGCGGCTGCTTTAGAAAGGTCCAGTTCCCTGCCAGTAACAAAAGGTCCTCTATCATTTACCCTCACCTGAACCGACAGCCCGTTGGAAAGATTTGTAACCTTAAGAATTGTATTAAAAGGCAAAGACTTGTTCGCACAGGTATAATCATTCATGTTGAAATATTCACCGTTAGAAGTTTTTTTGCCGTGAAAATCGCCAGCATAATAAGAAACCAAAGCTTTTTCCCTATAAACCTCTGCAGATAAAGAAGAAAGCATAAAAATCAGAATAATAGAAAGTAAAAGATGTTTTTTAGTCATAAAAATATTATCGGAATAAAAATAAATTATCTTATAAATCTTGCATAGAGCTTTAATTTTTGCTATATTAAGGTCATGCCATGGGGAATTAGCTCAGTTGGCTAGAGCATCGGCTTTGCAAGCCGAGGGTCAGGGGTTCAAGCCCCCTATTCTCCACTAAATCCTGAAAACTTTGTTTTCAGGATTTTTTTTAAATTATTTCAATATCTATTCCGCAACGTGAATCTGATTTCTTCCATGTTCCTTAGAGTAATACATGGCCTTATCTGCAACATCCAACCACATTTTTTCGTTGTATTCATCCTTGTATTCTGCTATTCCTGCACTCAGAGTAAAAGATAAATTAGGAGCAAATTCAAAACGTTCATTTTCAAAAGCAGAGCGAATACTATCCACAAGATGAAGAACCGGAGCCTGCATTGAATCTTCAAATAAAAGAACAAATTCCTCACCGCCATAACGGAAGGCCTGTCTGTTTCCCCCCATATTTTCCTTTATCACTTGGGATAATCTAATTAAAACCTTGTCTCCAGCTGTATGACCATATTTATCATTAACTCTCTTAAAGTAATCCAAATCAAGCATTACCAAAAAAGGCGTTGTATTATTTTCCTTTTGATTGCAAATAACTCTTTTTATTGCCCCGTCCAGGGCGACTCTGTTATACAAACGGGTTAAAGGTTCAATTTTGAGTTCCTCAATCAACTCTGTCTGAGTCTGATAACTTTGATGAATATAGGTCAACTGGCGTGAACGGGAAATAACTAAAACATTTGAATAGATATAAGAAAAAAATCCAAAACAAGTTGAACAGATTATGGTAAGTGTTTTATAGATTTTAGAACCGGTATCTGGATCAAACCAAAAAGTCAAAACAGAAAGAGGATAAAAAATCAAAGAAAGAAGTGCCAGTCTTTTTAGAATTCGGGTATCACCAAAAACTGTACAAACAAAAAACGCAATAGAATGCGAAATCAACAAAATATGAAAGTAATTATGAAATATAGAAAGAACCGAACAAATGATAAAGAAACACATAGAAACCATCATATTTTTAGTTTCTGCAGAAGGTTTACGGCTTTTACAAAAAATAATTGCAACTGCTAAAGAACAAAAATCCAAAGCTGTAGGAGCAACAATTCTAAGCAAAATATATGAAAGTTTTAACTCCGCCCTTTCGTTTGTTCCTAAAAGAGTTATATAAGTGAGACACTGAATAATTAAAACTGATAAAGCCAGGGTTGCATCAATTATAAGAAGATTCCTTTGCCAGTTTTTATAAAGATTCTCCTTATATTGAATAAAATTGATATTTCTCTCTTCCATTTGACAGTAAATTTTACCATATCATTCTATAAAAGCAAGCCCATGTATACCTTGAAAAAATCGTTCTTCTTGAGTATAACTAACTTATTACTGATGCTCAGTACATTTTTTTTATGAGGTTTATATATGACTAAATTAGTATTAGTTCGTCACGGTGAAAGTGAATGGAACAAATTGAACCTTTTTACAGGTTGGACAGATGTTGAACTTAGCGACAAGGGTCGTGAAGAAGCTAAAAATGCCGGAGAACTTTTAAAGAAGGAAGGCTATGACTTCGATGTTTGTTATACATCATACCTTAAACGTGCTATCCACACTTTGAATGGTATTCTTGATGCAATGGATAGAAACTGGCTCCCAGTTATCAAAACTTGGAAATTGAATGAACGTCACTATGGTGATCTTCAGGGAAAAAATAAGGCAGAAGCTGCTGAAAGATTCGGTGAAGATCAGGTAAAAATCTGGCGTCGTTCTTTCGATGTAAAACCACCTGTATTGGCAGATGATGATGAAAGATCTTCTAAAAAGCAGGAAATGTACCGCGATGTTGATCCATCATTCCTCCCACAGAACGAATCTTTGGAAACAACTATTCAGCGTGTAGTTCCATACTTCCTCGAAGAAATTAAACCTGCTATGAAAGCTGGAAAACGTGTAATCATCGCAGCTCACGGAAACTCTCTCCGTGCTTTGGTTTACTACTTGGACAAAATGACTCCAGAAGAAATTCTTGGTGTAAATATCCCAACTGCTACTCCACTCGTATACGAATTTGATGACAACTTCAACGTAATCAAACACTACTACCTTGGAGATCAGGAAGCAATTGCTGCAAAACAGGCTGCTGTTGCTAACCAGGGAAAAGCAAAATAAGTCAGTTCTAAACTGATTAAGAGGTCCGGTTTTTGAAGTACGCTTCACTTTCCGGACCTTTTTTTATTTTACATAAAAGCAAAAATTATGAGATAATATTATAAATTATTGGAAAATTAAAAATGAAGTCTTTTTATCGCATCTATTTCTTTGAAACAAACATTTTCTGTATTCTATTAACTCTCATAGTTTTAGTTGGTGGTTATATTTCTGCAAAAAGAGATGGAGTAGATGAATCTGTAACCCGCTATTTAGCCTGGACAAATATTCTTTATTGTATAACAGATCTTTTGGCCTCATATTTCCGAGGAGTGCCTGGTTTATGGGTAAAATACGTTTTATATATAGTAAATATTATTTATATTTGTATACCACTTGTTTTTGCCTTTATTCTTGTTGAATATTCCTTCTACAGACTAAAAGGCCGTTCATTTTTTAAAACAACAAACGGAAAAATCTTTCTTTCTCCTTTAGTTATTTCTTTTATAATTGTTTTAACAAGTCCAATCAGTCATTTTGCTTTTTCTATTAATGATTCAAACCTTTATCAAAGATCTGTAGGTGCCTACTTAATCCCAATAGTAAGCTGGCTTTACTACATTTCGACAACCATAAGAATTTTAATAGGAATTATAAAGTCTGGAAGCTTCCAGGAAAGAGAAAATCTAAAACCCCTTGCACAATTTGCAGTATGGCCTTTAATTGCAAACATTCTTCAGATTTTTTTCTATGGAATTACAGTTTGCCAGGTCGGTTTTACACTTTCTATAATGATTTTCTATATTTCCAGACTTCGAAATCAAATTTTGAGTGATGAAGTAACAAACTTAAAAAATCACAGAGATTTCAACATCTACATCAATAACTATATACAAAGCTCTGAACCACATGAACTGTATATTTGTATTATTGATATAAGGCATTTTAAAAGCATAAACGACACTTTTGGAATTCTAGAAGGTGATATTGTATTAAGAGTCATTGGCCAGATTATAAGCAAGACCTGCGAACAGATTGACCATAACATCTTTGTTTGCCGCTACACTGGAGATAAGTTTATTATTGCGAACAAAAATAATAATCAACTGGAATTAGACACCCTTAAACTTACCATAAAAGACAACATTCAAAAGGAAAATCTAAAACAGATGAAGGATTATGATTACGAAGTAAGCCTTGGTTCTGCTTACGGCATCATTAATTCTACCAGCGACTTTAATAATCTTCTTAAAAAAGCAAAAGAAGAATTAAAAACCGATAAATTCCATATTCATCAGGATTCAGAAGATCTGGAAAACATATAAAGAAAGTCTTTGGTTTATCATTTGTTGGAATCAATGAATTAAATAAGTAAATAACTACAATTTTCAAACTAGTTACATTTTAAAGCTAAGATATAATTTCATTCAGGAGATATTCAAAAAAAATCTTGGAGGATTTAAATGAAATTATCAAGGAAAGGACTATCCTTATTAGCTGGTTTATGTTTAATTTCAACATCATTTGCACAGGAATTTGTACATAATAAAAATGTAAAACTACCAGACACATCAAGTTCAAAAGTTACTAAAGCTCAGGACATGGACAAAAAACTTACTGCTATAGAACTGAGCAAAATCATGGGTAACGGTATTAATCTTGGAAATACAATGGAAGCCTATAAATCTGCCGGCATGAGTTCTAAAGAAGCTGCTACCGCTTATGAAGTACTTTGGGGACAGCCAGTAACAACTCAAGCCATGATAAAGGGCTACAAGGCTGCAGGATTTGACACACTTCGTATTCCGGTGGCATGGACAAACGCTATCGACTATCTGAATGGAGACTATACAATCAATAAAGACTATCTTGACCGCGTAGAAACAATTGTTTCCTGGGCCATAGATGCAGGAATGTACGTTATTATAAATGACCACTGGGACGGTGGATGGTGGGGACTTTTTGGACAAAGAGATGCTGCCTACCGCGATGATGCAGTTGCTCTTTACAAGGCAATTTGGACCCAGGTTGGAAATCGCTTTATCAACTATTCAGAAAAACTTATTTTTGAAGGCGGAAACGAAGAAATTGGAGACCGCTTAAACGACCCAAGCAAATATTGGAAAAAAGGTGCCTTAAATGAAGCCGGCTGTTATACAATGGCAAACTACGTTAACCAGCTCTTTGTAGACACAATCCGCGCTCAGGGTGGAAATAACAAGGACCGCTTCCTCCTTATCCCAGGTTATAACACAAACATCGACAAAACCTGCGATTCACGTTTTAAGATGCCAAAAGATTCTGCCAAAGAAAGACTTCTTATTTCAGTTCATTATTACGATCCATCTGACTTTGCTATTGGCGGTGGTGATCTTTGGGGTACAAAAGAAGATTATAACTACCAGAACAAACAATTCAAAAAAATGGAAAAATTCACCAAAGAGGGCTATGGCGTAATCATTGGTGAATATGGAGCTTTACCAAACGAGGGTTCATACAAAACTTCAACTTTGATATGGACAAAAAATGTAATAGACAACTGTGACCTCTACAACTTTGTTCCAGTTCTATGGGATACAGGTTCTTATTGTTTCTATGATAAAGCTAAGGCAAAAATTCAATACAAAGAACTTGAAGATTTTTACAAAGCTCGCGCTTTTGTAAATGAAGACAAAAACTACAAAAAGGTTCAGAAAACAGCTGCAGACAACATAAAAAAAGCCCAGTCAAGTGCAGCTGACACACTGGAAAATAATCCTCTTGTAGGACGTACGGATATTGGAATTGCTTATATCATGTACAGTGATGCAAACTGGGTTGTAACTTACTCCGTTGGCGATGAATATAAACCTAGCTCAAAGACAAAGGGCCTAAAAGCAGTTGATGCAGAAATTAAAGGACCTGGAACTTATACAGTTTCTCTGGACTTCTCTGAAATGAAGGCAGGAAAGGCAAGTGGTTTTGCATTCAGTGCACTTGGTATTGCAAACGGAGAAGCTTTGTTCCCTAACTACGCAATCGAAATTAAGGAAATCAAGGTAAATGGAAATCCTGTGCAAATTAAAGCAAAGGGCTATACATGCTCTGATGATGGAAAAACAACCCGAATCAATCTTGTAAACGACTGGGTTACAAGTATTCCAAAAAAAGGCATTCGTACAATGGATGGTAACCTTAATGATGTAAAAGCAACGATTTTGGATAAGTATTCAAAAGACTACATAGGCATGACAAAAATGGAAATTACCTTTGAATACGGTCCAGCAAAATAAAAAAGTTTTTCGTAAACTCTCTCCTTAGGGCTGACTAAAATTCCTTTTGGTCAGCCTTTTTTTTCTTACAGATACTTACATCCATATAAAAACAATACAAATAGATTTAGCTCCTTATTTATGTTAAACTAAAAAAATGAATGAAAAAGTTAGGGCTGAAAGAAATCGTACAATTACATTAACAAAGGAAGAAATTCCCCAGCTTCAGGAAAAAATCATAAAAACAGAAAATCTCAAAAAAATGTTAGAGCTGGAAGAACTTACAGACAAAACCATCAATGGTGATATTTTAGAAAGCCTGAAATACCTGCCAGACAATTTTGCAGACTTAATCATAATTGACCCACCCTACAACCTTACAAAAAATTTTAACGGCAAAGTTTTTAGTGCCCGTTCAGAAACTTCCTACGATGCCTATCTTGAAACCTGGTTTCCCCTTGTATGTAAAAAATTAAAGGATAACGGAAGTCTTTATATCTGTGGTGACTGGAAGTGTACTTCATCACTACAAAAAGCTGTAGAAAAAGAACTTACAATTTTAAATAGAATTACCTGGCAAAGAGAAAAAGGCCGCGGGGCTAAATCAAACTGGAAAAACGGAATGGAAGATATCTGGTTTGCCGTAAAAAATCCCAACGATTATTATTTTGATGTTGATTCAGTAAAAATGAAACGCAAGGTTATTGCTCCTTACAAGATAAACGGAATGCCTAAGGATTGGGAAGAATCTGAAGAAGGAAACTTTCGTCTAACCTACCCTTCCAACTTTTGGGATGATATAAGCATTCCTTTTTGGTCCATGCCAGAAAATACAGACCACCCAACCCAAAAGCCCGAAAAACTTTACGCAAAACTAATACTTGCTTCATCAAGACCTGGGGATCTTGTATTTGACCCCTTTTTAGGAAGTGGAACTGCTTCTGTTACAGCAAAAAAACTAGGCCGTCACTACTGCGGAATTGAACTAGATTCAGAATATTCTATGCTTGCAGAAAAAAGGCTTAAAATGGCTGATGAAGACAAGAGCATACAAGGCTACAAAGATGGAGTCTTCTGGGAACGAAACACAAAGGCCAGCGACTAAAGTTTTATATGGAAGAATACAAGAAAATCTACATACTTATGAACAAACCTGTCGGCTATGTCTGTTCGGCAGTTTCAGATTCCCACAAGACTGTATACCAGCTTCTTTCTCCGGAACTTCAAGACCTTGTTACAAAGCCAAAAAGAGGACAAAGGCTTCATACAGTTGGCCGTTTGGACTGTAACACAAGCGGACTTTTACTTTTTACAACTGACGGCATTTTTTCCCACAAAATTACATCATCTAAAGAAATCGGCGGCGCAAGTCTTAAAAAAACATACCGTGCCAGATTGGCTCAAGAACTGTCCCTGGCTGAACAAAACAGTTACATTGCCTCTGCCGCCGCCGGCCTTACCCTTCCTGCCGAAAAAAAGTTTGGCGAGCAAAAAAGTGCACCTGCCAGAGTGAATTTCCTTTCTCCAGACTCCTGTACCATCACCATTTGCGAAGGCAAATTCCACGAAGTCCGTCGCATTTTCCGTGCCCTTGGAAACGAAGTCACCAGACTGGAACGTATTTCTATTGGGGCTCTCCAACTCCCAGAGGACCTGAAAGAGGGAGAATGGCGGCCACTGACTTCAAGAGAAATGGAAGATTTGTTTTTGTAATTTTTTACAGGCGGAATTTTCCCTTTATCTTAAAAACTTATAAAGCAAACAATTTTTTTATATTTTCATCTACAGTGCCGCTCAATTCTTCTGGGGAAGAGCCGCGAACTTCCGAGGCAAAGTTATAAACATGTTCAACATTTACCGGTGTGTTTACAGTGCCCCGCAAAGGAACCGGTGCTAAATAAGGAGCATCGGTTTCGCACAAAAAACGGTCTTCTGGCACAAAGCGGAGCAAATCTTTTACAGCCTCAAGTTTTGCCTTTTTGTTATAGGTGATGGCTCCACCAAAAGCGATGTACCATCCTCTATCCAAAAAAGCCCGTGCTTCATCAATTCCGTAACTATAACAATGAATAATACCTCTGTCGTAGCCCACGTTTTTAATGCAGTCTATTGTGTCTTCAAAGCCATCTCGACTATGAACAATTACAGGCAGATTCTTTTCGCGGGCAAGTTCCAGCTGAGCTTCAAAAAGTTGGCGCTCGCCACGGTAAGTTGCCGCATCAAAATCAGACTCGCAGCGGCCGTCCGCTCCACTTGGATTCCAGTGGTGGTCAATTCCACACTCTCCAATTGCAATTACCTGCCTGTGCAAAGTGTTCTGGTCACTATCAGATTCTGCAGCTTCTATAGACTCCCTAAGAGTTTTCATTTCTTGTTCACGATTATGAATAGCTTCTACATCCGGCCAGATTCCTGCCGAAAAATACATAAAGTTTCTTATTTTTTCTGCAAGTTGTGCATCATCAACCCCTGCAATAGTCCGCTCCACACAGGCCTGTCGCTCTGCTAAATCATCTGCACTAGTTCCAATATCTAAACCAAAACGACAATTTCTTTTTGCCATGGTGGAAAGGACTTCTAGGCCATCCACACCTCTGTCTTCCGTCATCATCTTAAAATGAAAATGTGTATCGCTAAACATATTAAATACCTTAAAAATAAAGATAGTATATTCAAGAGGACTTTCTAATTCAAGAAAGAGAAAAAACTTCAAATGACAAATTCCTCTTTTATCATTATATTTAAGGTATGAATGATATAAGTAAATTTTTGAGTGATATTGAAAAGATAAAAAAACATGACCGCCAGAATAATGGTGGAAATCCTGATTATGAGCACATCCATGAAGATTTGAGAAAACTTTTCAGCCGCACTACAAGCTGCCCTGCAAGTCTTGCAAATTCAATCTTTGAATATTGGGAAAACGAATATATTTTCACTTCTGCAAACAAAAAAGAAGAACCATCTGAAGAAAATAAAAACCGCCTGGCCGCCATGCTTGCTTTTATGGAAAACAGTGATGAATTTGAAGATTTACTCACCGACAAAGACTGGCAGGAACTTGGAGACACCGTTGGTTATGAAGCTGAAGATTTACCTGTAGACCTGCTCCAGGACTTAATGAAAATTTTAGTTTCTCATGGGGCTTACTAAGTGTACGAAAAATGTCAGGCATGCCCACGCCAGTGTGGAGTAAACCGTGAAGAAGGACAATTAGGTTTTTGTAAGGAACCAGCCGATTTAAGAATTGCTTTTGCAGGCCTTCACTTTGGAGAAGAACCTCTTGTTACAGTTTTTGGAGGAAGCGGTACAATCTTTTTTACAGGCTGTACTTTACGCTGTGCCTTCTGCCAGAATTATCAGATTTCTCAAGACGGTTTAGGTCGAGCTGTAAGCGAAAAAGAATTCGTAGATATTTGTCTAAAACTCCAGGCTAAGGGGGCCGAAAACATCAACCTTGTTACAGGCAGTCACCACATTCCAAAAATTGCTCAGTTTATAAGGGCCGCAAAGGATGCTGGAGTAAGCATTCCTTTCTGCTGGAATTCTTCTGCCTACGAAAGTGTAGAAATGCTGGAATTATTAAAAGGCCTTGTTACAATCTGGCTTCCCGATTTGAAAACACTTTCTTCCCCACTTTCAGAAAAACTCTTTGCCGCCCCGGACTATCCCGAAGTTGCAAAAAAAGCCATACAGTGGATGATTAAAAACAATCCTTTGCAAATACAATCAATTCCAGAGCCGGAAAATGCAAAACCTGTTGAATGGGCAGAACCTGGACAAAACCGCGATAAAATGACTTCTGGTGTTATAATCCGCCATCTTTTTCTTCCTGGAAAATTTGAAGAAACTGCAGATGTTCTTTCCTGGCTAAAAGATAATGCTGATGGAAAAGCCTGCATTTCACTTATGAACCAATACACACCGGTCCCTTTTGCCGAAGAGGAAAAAGTTCTGGAAAAGCGTAAGAAGGCACTTTCTGTTATTGAAGACCGTCTGGTCAACGAGCAGGAATTTGAAGATATTCAGGACTTACTTGAAGCTTTTGATTTTGACTATCTTTTCTATCAGGAATTAACTGACGACACCAGCTGGCTCCCTGATTTTAACAGGCCTCAACCATTTTCAAATAAACTTGCCTGCCCGGTATGGCATTTTAAAGATTAAAAAAATCTCGCTTTTTCAGTTCTTGCATAGTAAAATAATATGCATGAAAAGCTTAAATAATAGATTATTTTTTAAATCGAAGAAATTTATACTCTCTATTGTTTTGTTTTCAATCATGCTTATTACTGCTCTTCTTGGATTCTTAAATGCATCCAATGAGATTAGAAAAATTGTATCGGAGAGTTCATATAATTTTCTTGAGCAGACTGCCCTTCTTTATGCCGGAACCTTCCAGATAAAGATTCAGGACCAGCTTGCCATGCTGGAATCTCAATCAAGATATTTTAAAGACATTGATATGAACGACTACAATGCCGTAAAACAGACCATTATGTCTACAAAAGGCGTTGGAGAATTCAAAAGAATTGCTGTTGCAAACTCAAGCGGAATGACAATAAACTACGACGGCAAATCTTCTGGAAATATTTTAACAAAAGACTATTTTCAAAAGGCAATCAAAGGCATTCCTCAAGTTTCGTCACACTTTTCTCTTGATGAAAATGGAGAAAAAGTTCTTACACTGGCCGTTCCAATTTACCAGGGCTCAAATATTGTCGGAGTAATTACTGGAACCTTCTCTTATTCTATTTTGAATGACATTTTTTCTGTAGAAACTTTTAAAGGATATGGATATACAACCCTTTCGGACCAAATAGGAACTATTCTGGTTCAGTCAAAAAGTCAAAAAAGTTTATGCAAAAAAGATAACTGGATTGATTTTTTCAACGAAAATAAAGCCCTTTCTGTTTCTGAATTAAGCAGAATCTACAACGATATTCAGAGCAATCACACAGGCTCATTTGAGTTTTCTATTGGTGATGAAAAAAGAATTACTTTTTATACCCCTGTCGGTTTGAATAACTGGTATGTTCTTTCAACCGTAACTGCCGATTTTATACTTTCTGAACAAAGTAAAATTTCTTTAATAACTATGTTCCAGATTTTACTTATGCTGGTAGTATTCCTCATCGTCATCATCATCATTTCTGTTCTCTTCCTGCAAAAACTCAAAGTTGAAAAAGAAAATTCCAGATATGCAATGAACTCTGAAAACAACAAAACAATTGTCTTTGAATTTAACTTTGAAAAAAGAGTGATTGAGTTTACAGGAAATACAAACTATATTCTTGGGGAAAACTTAAAGGAACTTCCAATTTCTCAATTTGATAAAATTTCTTCAAAAATCCATGAAACCGAAAACAATCTTATTGATAACATCAAAACCAGCATAAAAGATGGACAAACAAGTTTTACAAGCGAGTTCCGTTTGCAGGGAATTGATAAAGAATACGCCTGGCACAGACTGAATCTTTCAATCACTTATGATGAAAATACTCACAAGCCTGTAAAACTGATTGGAAACCTTGTAAACGTAAATACTCAGATTATTCATGAGCAGGAACTCCAGCAAATGGCCATGACTGACCTTCTTTCTGGACTTTTAAATAAAATCAGCTTCGAAAAAAATGTTTCCAACTTTATCAATCAAAAAGGCAGCTCTTCTATTTGTGCCATGTTTATAATCGACCTGGACAATTTTAAGCAGGTAAATGATAAACTTGGACATACTTTTGGAGACCAGGCAATCTGCGATACAGCAAATAAAATTACCCTGGTTTTCTCGGAAAAGGACTTTATTGGTCGAATTGGTGGAGACGAATTTTGTGTATTCCTCTGCCTTAAAGACACAGTTAAAGATGCCCTTAGTATTATTGAACAAAAAGCAAATACTATGCGTGAAATTCTGGTGGAATACTACACAAACGGAAAAGATTCTGTAGCAATCACACCAAGTATTGGAATCTCTCTCTATCCTGACCATGCTGCCGATTTTAAATCTCTCTTTAAGAAGGCAGATGCCGCACTTTACACTGTAAAAAATTCTGGAAAAAATAATTATCTTATTTACAATTCTGAAATGAAAAACAAGGGGGAATCAGTTTATGAATAAAGCAAAACTTCTTTTAGCAGGTCTTTCTTTTACTGCCCTGATTTTTACAGCCTGTAACAAAAACAAAAAAAATGAATCCTTTTCAATACGAGAAAAAACTCCTACATATATAGAAGAAGCAAATATTTCCCTCGGTTTTTCTACAAATATGGAAGATCCAAGAGCAATAGCATCTCTTTTATTTAAAGATGAAGTTGAAAGAGACACCAATGGAAGGATTAAAATCTCCATTTTTTCAGATGGCACTTTAGGTTCTGACACAGAATTAATAGAAGGCCTTATGAAAAACTCTGTAGATATGACTGTTTCAAGTGCAGGAAACTTTGCCGTATATGCTACAAAAGTCGGCGTTTCTGCCCTCCCCTTCCTTTTTTCCACCTTTGAAGATGCCTGGACTTTTATGGACAGCGACTTAATCTCTCAGGTAAACAAAACTTTGGAAGATTTTGGAATTGTTGTTCTTTCGCATTACGACAATGGTTTTAGATGCGTTACAACAACAAACAAACCAATCAACCAGGTTTATGACATGAAAGGTTTGAACATTCGTACTCCACCTAATCAAATTGTTATGGAGACAATGCTTGCACTAGGAGCAAATCCAAAGCCATATGCCTTTAATGAACTTAAAAAAGCCTTAAAAGACGGTATTTTCGATTCCCAGGAAAATCCAATTCCTGTTATTTACAACAGCAGGCTTTATGAAGAACAGAAGTACCTGGCAATTACAAATCACTCTTATGACGCAATGCCTTTAGCAATCCGCAAGGAACTTTGGGAATCATTTTCTCCAGAAGATCAGAAAATCTTACTCCAGGCTGCAAAAAAAGCCCAGGATTTGAACAGAAAACTTGTACAGGAACAGACTCAATCATATGTTGCAAAACTTAAAGATGAAGGCATGACCATTACCAGCCCAAATCTCGCAGAATTCAAAAGTGCAACATCGCCTGTTAAGACTGTTTTTTCTGAAATATACGGACAGGAGTTGTTAGACAAATTGCCTCAATAAATTTTTCATTAGACAAAGAATTATTGAATATATATTTAAATTTATATGCTATAATTTTAATATGTCTAACAAAGAATCTATTAATAAGCTTACAGGTCTTGTAGTTCCTCTTGGAGCCCTTTATACAAAAGAAAATTCAGTTATCGGACAATATCCAGATTTAAAAGCCTTTTCAGATTTCTGTAAGGAATGTGGTATTTCACTTATTCAACTGCTTCCTGTTAATGATACAGGAACACAAAGTTCACCTTACAGCGGGCTTTCTGCCTTTGCACTTCATCCTATTTATATAAGCCTAAAAGATATTCCAGGTTTTGATGACCTTTATAAATCAAACCCAAAATTCAAAGAAGCTTACGACAAATTTCTCAACGATTTTCCTTATTCTAAACGTTATGATTATGACGGAATTTTAAACTCCAAAATCCATCTTTTAAAAATGCTTTACGAAACCACACTAGCTGGCAAAGAAGGTAAAGCTGATGAAGAACTTACAAAATGGATAAAAGCAAATTCCTGGGTAAAAACCTACTGTGTCTACAAAAACCTAAAATGGAATTATATGCAGGCATCCTGGAAAAGCTGGATTGAAAGCGACCAGTTCAAAACAGATGCAGAAATTACAAAACTCTGGAACACCATGGCATTTAAAAAAGAACACCTTTTTTACGCCTGGCTTCAAATGCTAGCTGACCAGCAGTTTTCCGATGCAGTTGCTTATGTTAGAAAGAACAAAATTTTGATAAAGGGTGACATGCCTATTCTTATGAACGAAGATTCCTGCGATGCCTGGGCTCACCCAGAATTCTTTAATCAAGATTTAAGAGCCGGTTCCCCAGCCGATGGAGAAAATCCAGAAGGACAAAACTGGGGTTTCCCAACCTATAACTGGAAAAATCTCAAAAGTGCAGATTACAGCTGGTGGAAAGAAAGATTAAAACAAGCCTCTAATTACTACGATGCCTACCGTCTGGATCATATTCTGGGCTTTTTCAGAATCTGGGCAATTCCAGAAGCCGATATAAATGCCTTAAATGGACATACAGAACCATACACAGCAATCAAAAAAGAAAGACTCTACGAAATGGGCTTTGATGACGACAGAATCCGCTGGCTTAGTCAACCTCACATTCCAACTGGAGCTATTGAAGACATAACCTGGAACCACGATACGGCCCACCAAATTCTTGCAACCTTCTGTAATCAGATTCATGATGAAGAATTGTGGATTTTCGACCCTTCTGTAAAAGGGGCAAAAACTATTCTGGATGCCGATATTTCTGAACTTTGCCACCCGGACGCCATTGACCGTGTAAAAAAAGTTCTCTGTGATTATTGGACAAACCGCTGTCTCATCGAAATTTCAAAGAATAAGTTTGTTCCTGTCTGGACCTATTCACGTTCAACAGCCTGGCAGTCTCTTAATCCTCAAGAAAAGAAAAATCTTGAAGACTGTTTCATGGAATTAAATGAAAAGAACGAAAAACTCTGGCAAAAACAGGCCGACGAAATCTTTACAGCCCTTACAAGTGCAGTAAAAATGATTCCTTGTGGAGAAGATTTAGGCGTAAACATAGAATGTGTTCCAACTGTAATGAAAAAACACAAAATTTTGGGACTAAAAGTTGCAAGATGGTGCAGAAACTGGTCCGAAGGTGGACAGCCTTATATCCCATTTGATAAATACGAACCTTTATCTGTAACAACAACTTCCGTTCACGACTCATCTACAATCAGACAGTGGTGGCATGAAGAAAAAATGTCAGTTTCGGCCTTTGTACAGGCAAATTCAAAATTCTTTGGAATAGACACAACTCCCGAAGCAGACAGAAATACCTTTGACCTGGCAGTAAGCACAATTACATCTGGCGAATTCACACCAGAAATTGCCTATGCCATCTTAAAGGCAGTCGCAACATCTGCCAGCCTCTGGAACATCAGCCCACTTCAGGACTACCTCTATTTAAACAAAAAATACTGGCTACCAGATGCCTCTGATGAAAGAATAAACATTCCGGGAACCGTTACCAGCTTCAACTGGACATACAGACTTCCTGCTACAATCGAAGAATTGACTGCAGACCAGGAACTAATTTCTAAAATTAAAAATATTATAAAAACACAGGAAGATTAGCTATGTACACATCCTACAACGAATTTCATATCTCAAAAAAAATCCGAGATCTTTGTAATTTTAACAGGGGGCTTTTTGCTTCTTCTGGAAACGTTATTTTTGCCAACATGAAAAATGTTCGCGAATTCCAAGTTCTTATAAATAATGTGTTTGAAAGCCGTGGTCAGGAAAACGCAAAACTTTCTGCAGGCCAACTAAACGCAATGGGCTTAATTGACGAAATTCTCCATTACGTCTGCATGCTTTACCGCCGCGATAAAGTTGCAACTTTTATGACAGATCTTCTGAATCAGCTTTACAAGGAATACAAAAAAGAAGAAATTGACAACTTGCTTTTAGATTTTATGAAGGAATTCCCTCCTGTAGAGGTTTACCAGGAAAAGTGTACAGCCCTAGACTACCTTGAACGTGAAGCTTTGGATCCTGGTACCGGTAACATCAGATCAAATCGGGAACAGACTTTGGAAGAACTCATTCTTCTTCATCTTGCTAACGAAAATCCTGCTTTCCAGCCTTTTATGATAATGTTCAGCGACAAGGAACTAGCAAAAAACAAACTGTACTCAAAAACCTGGGCTACCATTCAAAAATATGCAAAAACCCAACCAGTTTTTGGGCCTTTTAATCATGACTTAATCACACTTTTACGTGAACCAGTTGCTTTTGCTCCTGACAGCCTTAGAGGTCAGCTGGAATACCTGCAAAAATACTGGGATAGTTTCTTGGGTGACTGGCTCAGACGCATTCTCCAGGGCTTAGATACAATCTCCGAAGAAGAAAAAGCAGCCTGGCACGGCTTTGGCGGTGGCGATTTACCTGACATGGTTCCATATTCTTTTGAAAATCTTATGAACGAATATGAACGCTTCTCCGCAGACTCAGAGTGGATGCCAAATGTTATTTTGATGGCTAAAACCGTTCTGGTATGGCTGGATCAGCTTACAAAAGAATATGGTTATCCTATAAATCGTCTGGATCAGATTCCTGACAGAGAACTGGATAAACTTCGTGATGAAGGATTCACCGGCCTCTGGCTCATTGGTCTTTGGGAACGTTCAAAAGCTTCAAAAAGAATCAAACAGCTTTGTGGAAATCCAGAGGCTGCAGCATCAGCTTATTCTCTTTATGATTACAATATTGCCCAGAACATTGGTGGATGGGACGCTCTTTCTAACCTAAGACAAAGACTCTGGCAAAGAGGAATCCGTCTTGCTTCCGACATGGTTCCAAACCACACAGGTATGGACGGCGACTGGGTTATGAATCACCCTGACTATTTCATTCAGAGACGAGACAATCCTTCTCCATCATATACCTTCAACGGCGAAAACCTTTCTCAGGACGGAAGAACTTCTGTTTATCTGGAAGACCATTACTACTCAAAAAATGACTGTGCAGTAGTTTTCAAACGTGTGGATAATCAGACTGGAGATGTACGCTACATCTACCACGGAAACGACGGAACAGGTTTGCCATGGAATGATACCGCTCAGATTGACTTTTTAAATCCTCAGGCCCGCGAAGCTGTAATTCAGGAAATTCTCCACGTTGCCCAGAACTTCCCTATCATCCGTTTTGATGCGGCAATGGTTCTGGCAAAAAAATCAATCCGCCGCCTCTGGTATCCGGAACCAGGACATGGAGGAGACATCTACACCCGTTCAGAATATTCACTCACAACCGGGCAGTTCAACGACGCAATTCCAAATGAATTCTGGCGTGAAGTAGTTGATCGTGTTGCAAAAGAATGCCCTGATACCCTGCTTTTGGCAGAAGCCTTCTGGATGATGGAAGGTTACTTTGTCCGCACTCTTGGAATGCACCGTGTTTACAACTCTGCCTTCATGAACATGCTCAAAAAGGAAGAAAATCAGAAATACCGCGATACAATCAAAAATACAATCACCTTTGATCCTCAGGTTCTTAAACGTTATGTAAACTTTATGAACAACCCTGATGAAGAAACAGCCATTGCCCAGTTTGGTGATGGAGACAAGTACTTTGGTGTTTGTACACTTATGGTTACAATGCCAGGCCTCCCAATGTTTGGCCATGGTCAGATTGAAGGCTTTACAGAAAAGTACGGCATGGAATATACAAAGGCCTACAAAGACGAAAAACCAAGCGGATATCTGGTTGACCGCCACTGGCACGATATTTTCCCATTAATGAAAAAACGTTACCTCTTCTCTGGAGTAGACAATTTCCTTCTTTATGATTTATGGGAAGACGGTCACGTAAATGAAAACGTATTTGCCTATTCAAATGGTGCAGGAGACGAAAGAACTCTTGTTTTCTACAACAATAAATACGACCAGGCACATGGATGGATAAAACAGTCTGACCCTTATGCAGTTCACACAGGAAATGGTGAAGAAACAAAACTGATTTCCCGTTCTATTTCAGAAGGACTCAACCTTACTGGCGAAGATGATAAATTCTGTATTTTCCAGGAACACAAAAGCCGCCTCTGGTACATCCGTAAGAGTAAGGAAATTTGTGAAAAAGGAATGTTCGTTATGCTAAATGGTTTTGAATACCAGGTTTATATGAACATTCACCAGGTTACAGATTTTGCTGACCACCGCTATCAGATTCTCTGCGATTTTCTTGCAGGTAAAGGTTGCGAAGATATTGAATCTGCATGGCAGGACCTTATCTACAAAGACTTGTACAAGGCCCTTGCCGACTTTAGTGAAAAAGCTCTTTCTCCTATTATGGAAGCCTTCAAAGCTCCAGAAGAAAAGAAACCTGAACAAGAAACTGCCAGCACTAAGAAAACTCCTGCAAAAAACAAGGCAACTTCTAAAGCAAAAAGCATCAAGGTTGACATTAAAAAAATTACAGAAATCCTTAATCTGGCAGAAGAAAGTGGACTTGCCTTCTACAAGACAGCCCAAACCTTTGCAAAAGAAGCCGACAAAAAACTTACACCGCTTGATCCAGAAAAGCAGTACAAAGTCTTTAGGGACAGAATCAAAAAGTGCGTAAACATTCATAATGCCGAAGCAAAAAAAGCCCCTGCTGATTTACAAAAGGCTCTTGCTAAAACTACTTCAGATGAAGAATTCGCAAAACTAATAATTTCTTCTAAAAAGGAAATTGAAAAAGTCCTGCCAGGCTGGGCTCTTTGTGCTCAATATGCAGATAACGGACTCGCTTCTTACTGGAACTTTGGACGTAAATTGAACGAATTCTTAAAACTTGATTTACGCTTCCTCTTCCAAAAGACACTTTTACTTGCTTCAACTTGTAATTCTGAACAATTGCCTTCAAAACAAAAAGAAGAAGCCTACAAACTAACCAAGCTTCTTGTTAGCAGTCCATATGCCTCTGCCTTAAGTGGAGCAAATACCTTTGACAACATTAAATGGTTCAACAAAGAAGTTTTGGAAGAAAACCTTAATCTTGCAATTATGATGATGGGACTTTCTGCAAAAACTGCAAAACTTCCTGAAGTATTTAAATTATACAAAGCACTTTGTTCAGCAAAACTTAAGTCAGCTTATAAATGTGACTTGTTTGAAAAAGAATTTGCTCCACTTGTAAAAAAGACTGCAACAAAAAAAGCAAATGCTAAAAAAGCCAATGCAAGTACAAAAAAAACAAGCACAAAAACTAAGACAGAAGTAAAGAATAAAAGTACAAAGAAAACTGAAGTAAAAACAACAACAAAGAAAAGTTCGAAGAAAACTTCATAATAAAAAAAACTGTTGTCAAACTTATGAAGTGTACCTGAAAAATATCTCCAAGTTTTGGGTACACTTCAACTTACAGCTCTGACAACAGTTTTTTTTATTACGTTATTTTGTAATTTTACAGGTTATCTATAATCGCTTTTAATTCTTCAAGACTGGAAATTAAAGGCCTGTTTAATTCCAAAGGTTTCATAGAAGCCTTAATATTTTCTGGCATTTCAGGAGCTTCTCCCAAAACGTGGCGACAGTATTCTGCATCAAGACTTGGATCATTATAAGCTGTAAGAACGACTGAGCAATCTTCATCTAAATCATAATCACGGGCTTCTTTAATTGAAGCATAAGCGGCAGCAGTTGCACGGTCAGCATAAAGGCCATATTTAATAAAAAGTTCTTTGGCAGCCTTTTCTCTCTGGCGTTCTGAAACATCGATTGGAAAAACAAAGTTCCTCATCATCAACTCATTCTTACCAAAGAAAGACTCCAGGCGTTCAATATTTGCAGGTGTAATAGGATTAATTTCTGAACGTTTCGAAACATCTACCATTGAATCAAGAAGAACAGGATTACCAGAAGGACTTCTTGCTAGAGCAGGTGTACTTGGAACTAAAAAGCCGTTTACAGGCAGGGCAAAACGCCAGCTATAAAGACCAGCAACCAGAGTACCGTAGTTTCCGGCATCCATTGCGTAGTAAATATCTCCATCAACCTTTTTCTTAATCTGAGCAAAAGAATAAGGAAAAAAGAAAATCTGACTTAAGAGGCGACAAACATTTGTTGTATTTGCAACAGTAAGATTTTTAGCTTTTACATATTCTCTATCAGCAAAAACCTTTGAAATAGCGGAACGAATTTCTTCTTCACTACCTTCCATTTCAACAGGATAAATATTTCCGCCATTCCAAGCTAAGCTTTCTTCATCAATACCGCGAACTTTACCCTTTTTATAAACCAGAACAGCCTTGATATTTTTCTTACCCTTAAGCAACTGGTTCATAAGAGCACCTAGACCACCATCTGTGTAATCCAGAAAAACTGCACTTCCACCAGAAAGTTGCAAAGTGTATTCCAAATATGAAACCAGATATGAAACTCCGTAATCTCTGTGATAACCGGTAAAACCGTGATAGAGCTCCATCATAAAAAGGTTATCATCTAACTGGCGAACCTTTGGCGATGTTGGAAAAGCCTTGGTTGCAATAGTTTCGCAAATAATTGGAGAGTATTCTTCGTGCATTAAAGCTGATGTAAGGGAACCCGCTATTGAGGTAAAAGAAGTGTCTTCATCAATGAAATTAACCCAACGGCGCAAATCTTCGATTGAAGAAGGAACAAAAACTCCTCCATCTTCAGGAATACAATCTCTAACTGCCTGAGAAAAACTCACCGTTAAATTGTTGTTACGTGTACTTGTAAACTGCATGTCATAACTTTAACTTAAAAAGTCAATTATAACAACAGTTAAAAGAGAATATAAAAAATTCACTTCTTCTTATTTTTTTACATCATATCCACTATATTTTGCAATCAATGCAAGCCTGTCGGGAACTTCAAGAATCTTGAAAATTATCCGCATTCTGTTTTTTACATAATTTGGAGAAAGATTGTATTTCCTGGCTATTGTATCATATTTTTCCTGGGACAAAGCCATTTCAATCCAATCCCTGTCTCTTTGCGTCAGGTCAGGAAAGAGAGTTAAATCAAGTACACAATTATTCTGCTTCACTTTATTCTTTTCCATTACAATAAACATAAAAATCAGCATACACACAGTACAGCAAATAATCTTATTTTCAAAATCCTCCAGAAAGAAAAACCATCCGTAGCGAATGTTAGAAAAAAGAATTACAATAATGCCAGCCGAAATCAAACAGCTTTTAAGCAGTCTTTTTTTCTTCAGCAGACCACGAATATAAAGCGAAACAATTCCCAGAAAATAAATGAGCACAGATAAGAGATTTAATGGATCTGCATACAAAAGCACTCCCGTATACAAAAAAGCAAATACTGCAACAGCTTCAAATTTATATGGGAAAAGAATTAAAATGATAAGAAAGAATTCCGTCATTATCGTACAGATAAAACGATACCCTAAAATCAATCTGGTAAAAATCTTATCATAACGGTATTCACGCAAAAGCAGCACAATGTTCACTCCCAGAATGATTACTGCAAAAATAGATGCCGCAAGCCGGATCAAAAAATATAGTATGTTTTCTAAGCTTTCTACTTTTCTCATACCCCTATGTTATTTTATTTTTCTTAAAAAAACAAATATCCTGATGCCGTTTTCTCTGTTACCTTAGTAACATTTTAATGTTCGGGTGGTAACATTTACACTTTTCTGCATTGAGTTTTTTATTCAGACCTCAGATAATTAAGTCAAATCTTCCCCGGAAGGTCTTAAAAAAATACAGAGCCGCCAAAGCGGTTTTCTAAGGAGCAGCTTATGAAAAAATTTATTATTATTATTGCAGGTCTTCTGTTTTTTTCCACTCTGACTTTCAGTCAGGATAATTCTGGAAAAACCGTTTTTAACTGTCCCATACGTTCCATGTATAAAACCTCAATGCTGTATGGAACTCAGGTTCATCCGCTGACAGACAAGGAGTTTTTCCACAACGGAACAGATATTGTTGCAAAATTAGGAACAAAGGTTTTCCCGATTGCAGACGGCACCGTAATTCAAAAAGGTTTTAAGCAGTCAGACGGGAATTATATTATTATCCAGCATACAGACGGTTATAAAAGCATGTACTCACATCTTTCCCGGTTCAGTTGCGAAATTGGAGACCATGTAAATATAAAACAGGCTATTGGTGAGGTTGGAGCAACAGGAATAGCAACGGGACCTTTTCTGCATCTTTCAGTATATAAAAATGATGAGCTGGTGAATCCAGAAAGTTTAATTGATTTTTAACTTTCAATTCCTGGAATATGTTTTTTTAATTTTTCCATAAAATCATCACCGGTAACACCTTCACGTAAACAGGCAAACATACAGTTATCACCGGCAACAGTTCCAAGAACTTCATCCATATTTAAATTATCAAGGGCATTACAAACGGTATTTGCATGACCCGGGAATGTCTTAATTACAACAATATTTCCGCTAAAATCTATGCTGATATATCCACGAAGAAAATCCTGAACATATATAGCTTCGTTTTCCCCGTTTTCATCTTCTCCTGGCAGTGCATACATATAGCCTGATTTTCCATCAGGAACTTTTCCAACCTTAAGAAGTTTCAAATCACGACTTAAAGTTGCCTGAGTAACGTCATATCCTTCTTTTACCAGAAGATTCAATAAATCATCCTGACTCTCAATTGTGCTGTTTTTGATAAGAGTTTTGATTGTTTTTAATCGGGACTGTCGTTCTTTCATAAAATGCCTCAGAAAAAGTGTATAAATATACATAAAATATACATTTTTTATGCAAAAAATACAAGATAAAGTCACCATCCGCCGTAAACACAAAAAAAGGCTGCCAGTTCATTCCTGACAGCCTTCATCAATATCAGCTTAATGACAGTTTTATTTGATTAAAAGTCCTGCATAAGCCTTAAGAGCACCATCTGTATTTCCACTTAATACAGACTTTGCTAACTTTTTACCTAATTGTACTCCCTCTTGGTCGAAAGAGTTGATATTCCATACAAAGCCTTGGAACATTACCTTGTTTTCGTAGTGAGCAAGTAAAGCTCCCAAAGTCTTTGGACAAACCTGATCTGCATAAATCAAGCTTGAAGGACGATTTCCTGCAAATGATTTGTTTGGATCTGCATCTTTTTTACCACAAGCAAAAGCAACAATCTGAGCTGTAACGTTTGCACAAAGTTTTGTCTGGCTTGTAGAGTCTTCAATTACAACATCATCACCTGTCTGATTCTGACGGAAAGCAATGAACTGTAATGGAACAATATCAGTTCCCTGATGCAAAAGCTGGTAGAATGAATGCTGACCATTTGTTCCTGGTTCACCAAAAATTACAGGGCCAGTTACATAATCAATCTTTTCACCAAAGCGGTTTACAGATTTACCGTTAGATTCCATATCCAGTTGCTGAAGGTGAGCTGGGAAGCGGCTCAAAGCCTGGCTGTATGGGAGAATTGCAGTTGCAGGATAGCCCTGTACGTTTCTCTCATAAATACCAATCAAAGCATCCATCATAGCAGGGTTCTTTGTAATGTCTTTGTTCAAAGAAAGCTTATCTTCTTCTGCGGCACCATCAAGGAATTCCTGGAATACTTTTGGACCAAATGCAAGTGAAAGAACAGCTCCACCTACACCAGAAGTTGAAGAATAGCGGCCACCAATGTAATCATCCATATAGAAAGCTGCCATGTAATCTGGGTTATGAGCTAATGGAGAAGTTTCTGAAGTTACGGCAATCATGTGCTTGCTTGCATCACATCCAGCCTTCTTAATAAATTCTTTTACAAAAGATTCGTTTGTAAGAGTTTCAAGTGTAGTTCCAGATTTAGAAACCAGAATGAAGATTGTCTTAGAAATATCAAGTGATTTAACTACACTTGCAGCATCGTCTGGGTCAACGTTAGAAATAAAGTGAGCTTCCATTTTGAAAGTATTGTTCTTCTTTGCCCAGTTTTCCAAAGCAAGGTACATAGCGCGTGGACCAAGGTCTGAACCACCAATACCAATCTGACAAACTGTTGTATATTTTTCACCCTTTTCGTTTACAAGTTTTCCAGAGTGAACATCATTTGCAAAATCTGCAATGCGTTTTACTTCGTTGATGTAGAATTCACGCTTATTTACACCATCAGCTATAACATCTTTTCCAAGCTGACCACGAGTAAGCTGATGAAGAACCATGCGCTTCTCTCCAGTGTTAATTACAGCACCATCCAAAAGCTCCTGATATTTTTCTACAAGCTGCTGTTCTTCTGCAAGTTCAGCAAGAGTTTTCAAAATCTGTTCGTTTACCTGTTTTGCGGCAAAATTGTAAGTAAGTCCTCCGCCCATAGGAATTGAATATTTTGCGATTCTGTCTGCAGCACCTGAAGCAGAAAGCTCATCTGCAACAGAAACCATTCCTTTAAGTGACATAAGCTTCTTCCATGAAGAAAGAGTATCAGCGTTTGCCCAATTAATCATATAAAACCTCTATAATAAATATAATTCTAGTATTTTTTTGGGTAATTATAGTGATTTTACCCGATAGAGTAAACTTGTAAAAATTGAGTATAAAATTTCCAGAGAGTTTTAATTCATATTTTAGGATTTTCCACCTTGACAAGTTTTACAAGTGGAAATAATATTAAATCTATGGACCTAAGAACAGTATTAACAACAGACACAGTAAACCTTCATTTGAAGGGAACTACAAAAGAAGAAATCGTAGATGAAATGCTCGATGTTTTGTACAAGGCAGGTAAAGTAACAGATAAAGCTGCTGCTCGTGAATGTGTTTTAGACCGCGAACGCAAGATGTCGACAGGAATGAAACATGGAATCGCCATTCCTCATGGAAAGACAGACACAGTAAAAGACTTAGTTGCATGTATTGGTATTTCTGATAATCCAGTAGATTTTGACTCTTTGGACCAGGAACCATGTCGTATTTTCATTATGACATTGTCTCCAGTAAACAAAACTGGACCTCATCTTCAGTTCCTTGCAGAAGTAAGTTTACTTTTCAAGAGCCCAGAAAAACGTCAGGAAATCCTTAATACACAGGATAAAGCTGAAGTTATTCGTATTTTGACTGAATAGTTTATGCTTATCAGCAAATAAATAAAACGGTGGTTCTCGAAAAGGGCCACCGTTTATTTTTTTAACAATTTGTACTATAAGTTTAAAAAATTAATATAGATTATAAAAATCTTAAGGAATGATTATGAAATTAGATCCAGTATTTACAGTAAAAGAAAATAAATTATATAAAATCGCTGATAATTCACCTGTAGACCCAAACAGTCTTAGAAGAGTAGAAATTCCATGGACCACAGTTGAAATGGAAGAAGAATCTTACAATGAAGAATTTTTAGCCCTCCTTCGTGACCAGCTCAAGGGGATGGAAGCTGCTGGAATTTTTGCAATTCTTGTTCCTCTTGTAGACAAACCTCTTGAAACACCAGAACAGATTGAATTATTTACAAAGGCTTTTAATCACACTGCCCGCCGTGTAAAGGACTGCGTAAGTGTAGCAGGATTTGAACTTCCAAAAGAACTCAAGGATACTCAATCTTTTATAGACACAATTGCAATCAAACACGCCCAGTATGTATACTTCAGCAAACAGTCAGACCTTGCATCTGATACAATTGTAAAGTATTAATTTCATTGTTTTGCGAAAAACCGCATCAATTGCGAAAAAAAATGGCTATTTTTGCTTAAATTCACATTTTTTCTTCAAAATTCTCTTGCAACTTTATTTCTTTTATGCCAATATCTTTCCACAAGTCAGAGAGAGATATAAAAGGAGATTTAAAAAAATGCAGAGTAATGCTAAGGCAAATTCGTTTGCTAACACATGTTTCTTTGCTATTACTTTAAGTGCTCTTTTAATAGCTGCTGTTCTACTTATTTATTTTTTGCTTCCTAATAAAGAACCAGAAGTTATTGAAGTAGCAGCTCCTATAACAATAGTAGATCTTTCAGAAGAAACTGAAGAAGAATTGTCTGCTGCATTTCAAGATTATTTTGCAGAAGTTTCGCTTAACAAGCTGACAGGCAATTCTGATGATGGACTTACTTTATATCGTCAGGCTTTATCACGTACTGCAGTAGAATGGTTCTACTATCAGATTACGGGAGATAGAAACGTAACACAGGCAATTATTACAGAAGCTGAGAAGAATAACATACCTCTTTCTTTAGCTTTTGCACTTGCACATACAGAAAGTAATTATAAACCAGATGCGACTAACAAGAATTCGAATGCAACAATTGACCGTGGTCTTTTCCAGTTGAATTCTAATTCATTTCCAGGTCTTACAGAAGCAGACTTCTTTGACCCTTTTGTTAGTGCAAAATACGGTATGTCACATTTGAAGTTCTGTTTGAACACAGCAGGAAACGAAGTTTCTGCCCTTGCAATGTATAATGCAGGAACTGGTCGAGTACGTTCAAACAAAACTCCACAAACAACATTAAATTATGTTGGAAAGATAATGGACTACCAGAAAATGCTTGATCAACTGTTTAATGAACAGGTAGCTGCTTACTTTGAAAATCAGCTGACACCTGGAGTTACAGTTGCTTATGCAAAATAATTAAACAGCCTCCTAATTTTTGAGAGGGACCGGTTTTTTAGTTTTCCCGGTCCCTCTTTTTTTGTCCTAATAAGTTTTGTTACTGTTATATTTTTAACAGTAATTGTCATTTTTAAGGAATTTTGCTAGTTTTTAAGTGAAATTCGGGTCTTTATCACCCCTAATCTAATTGAACTTATTTTGGAGAATCCTATAATGAGTGAAACACTTAAGTTACCAGAAGCAAGCAAAAAACGAATGGTCCAGTTGCTTCAAATTTTGAAAGCATGGCCACAAAAGAAAATTACTTCGGCACAAATCAGTGAGATTACAGGCTGGAAAGATTCTTTAATTCGACACGATTTTTGGCTGCTTGGTAAAAACTTAAATGGAGTTTCTAACGGATATTCGGTGGAAAATCTAATATTCGTTCTGGAAGAGCTTATTTGCGATTCCTCCACAAAGAACTGCTGCATTGTAGGACTTGGCCGTTTAGGAGCTGCCCTGCTTGATCAGTCCTTTTTTGAAAGTTCAGGTTTTGAAATTAAGGTTGGATTTGACTCTAACCTTTACCGAGTAGAAATACTGCGTTCTTCTTTCCCTCTTTACCCTGCAGACGACATGCCTTGGGTAATAAAACAGGAAAAGATTGAATATGCAATTCTTTCGGTACAAAACAAGGATGCCCAGGTTATGACCGACAGACTCGTTAAAACCGGAATAAAAGGAATTGTAAATCTTACCCAGAGACTTGTAAAAACTCCAGCAAGTGTAAAAGTAGAAAATCTTTCTATTATCAACGCATTAAATCTTCTTGCCAGACCCTAGGCATGAAAGAAAAAAAAGAGGTGTAAATATGAGTCGTGTGTACAATTTCAGTGCTGGTCCATCTTGCTTACCAGAAGAAGTTTTAAAAGAATGTGCCGCAGAAATGATGGATTACAATGGAACAGGTCAGTCTGTAATGGAAATGAGCCATCGTTCTAAGGCATTTGAACCAATTATTCAGGATGCAGAAGCAATGGTTCGCAAATTGATGAAGGTTCCTGAAAACTACAAGGTATTGTTCCTTCAGGGTGGTGGATCCACACAGTTTGCAATGGTTGCAGAAAACCTTGGTATTCACACTGGAAAAGCTGCTTATATTGAAACTGGTGTATGGGCTAAAAAAGCTGCTGCCGAAGCAAAAAAACTCGGTGTTGAAGTTGATATCATCGCTTCATCAAAAGATAAGGGCTACTCTTATATTCCAAAAGTAGAAAAAATTGAAGGTGACTATGATTATGCTTACATCTGTTTCAACAACACAATCATGGGAACTCACTATGAATATATTCCTGACACAGGAAAAATCCCATTAGTTGCAGATATTTCTTCTTGTGTTCTTTCAGAAGAATTAGATGTTTCTAAGTTCGGACTTTTGTTTGCCGGTGCTCAGAAAAACCTTGCTCCAGCTGGTGTTACACTTGTAATTATCCGCGAAGATTTGATTCCAGAACCAGAAAACTGCCGTCCAGGAACACCAACAATGCTCGCTTACAAGACTCATGCAGATAATGATTCTATGTACAATACACCACCTTGCTATACAATCTATGTTTTGGACAAGGTTCTTCACTGGATCGAAAAGAACGGTGGAGCAGCTGGAATGAACAAAAAGAATGTTGAAAAGGCAAATTACCTTTACGACTACCTTGATTCAAGCGATTTCTTCCGTGCAACAACAGAAAAAGGAAGCCGCTCTTTGATGAACGTTCCATTCCTTACAAAATATTCAACTGGTGCAACTGACGAAGCATCTGTAGCAAAAGAAAAAGAAATCAACGACAAGTTCGTAAAAGAAGCCGCTGCAGCAGGCCTTGTAAACCTCAAAGGTCACCGTTTAGTTGGTGGTATGCGTGCTTCTATCTACAACGCTATGACACTGGACGGAGTTAAGGCTCTTGTTGAGTTTATGAAGAAATTTGCAGAGGAAAATAAATAGTTTATTGAGGTTAGAGGTTCTAGGTTTTAGGTTCTAGGTGTGTATGGCCGCTGGCGGCCAGTGTTTTACAGCAAGCCGTTAAAAAAAATTGCGAAAGCAATTTTTAGGCTTACCACCTAAACAAGCAGGCGTTGCGGGCGGCGATTGAGCCCGCAGAGGGGGTAGCGTAAGACTGCGTAGCAGGCTGAAGCGAGGGGGAGACTTCCCCCACCTCCCCTAGCACCTAGCACCTAGCACCTGATAAAAAGGAGAAAAAGACAATGAGTTTCAAAATTCAAACATTAAATAAAATCGCAAGTGTTGGTCTCAACCAGCTTGACCGTGATAATTATGAAATTGCTTCAGAAATCAATAATCCTGATGCAATCCTTGTTCGTTCTGCTGATATGCACGAAATGCAGCTTTCTGACAATGTAAA
>DGWD01000011.1 GCA_002395155.1 Treponema sp. UBA4267 | reverse complement strand
TATCATCAGAAACAACAGTACCGATTTTTTTTATTTATAATGAAGGAGGGGAAAGCCTTCCCCTCGCTCCAAACGCCTGCGTCGTTTTCCGCTACCCTTTCTCCTAGGGCTCCGCCCTAAACCCCAATAGGTAAATTGCTATCGCAATTTGCTATTGACATTTCACAATTATCTGTTAAAGTAATGATGTCGGATAGGAGACCTTAAACCCTATTCCATTGGTCGTTACGGAGACCTTAAACCCGTAACAATAGCCGGCTTTAAAGTCGGCTTATTTTTTTTTGATTTACGCATGGCAAAACAAACTCCTTCTTTCAAGCAAAATGTTCTCACTGCAATCTGTAATGGCGCTCAGAAATATAAAGATGTTTTTCTTGATTATGAATATGAAGTTTCCTCTAAAGCTTTTAAGACACAAAAGCCATTTATTATTTCTGCCACAAAATCTAATTTTCTCCATCTTACAGGAGTTAATACAAAACTTACAGCAAGTCAGTTTTTCGACAAAGCTCTGAATAAAACCCTTACAGAAAATGATTTTGATTTCATCAAAAAAGGACAGACAGAAAAAATGGTAAAAGGTTCTGTTCGCCGTAAAGTCCAATTCCTAAAAGACCTCGACAAAATATTTGATAAATCAACTCTAGTAGAAGAAAACTTTGTGAAAAACAAGATTTACTGCACCTTCGCCGTTTCTGAAAACACTTTTACCCTCGGCTTTATTGCAGTTCCAAACTGCCGTCCAAAAACACTATTAAAAGGCAACGAACTAAAGAATCCTCAAAAGATAGATTCTATCAGGCGCCGAGAAAAAGGTGAGAAAGATTTTCAGAATTTTATAAAATAAGAGTATAAAAAGAAGTCCGCGGTCCCTATTGGTGCAAAGCACCCACTGCATAAGCAGGAGAAGGACTTCCGCGGCTCACGGTTTTGGTTGACGACCCTCCAAAAATTGACGGTCGTCATACAATAACAAGGCATTTTATTGCCGCTTGTAAAAAACTGTGCTATCCTAAAATATGGAACCTAACATGTTGTGTGCAAAATATAATTACAAGATGGACATTGCCGTAAAGCAAGAAGAAGCATATCAGGATGGCTTGGATGACGGACAAGTACGAAAAGCTGTTGAAGACGCAGTCATGCTTGTTCAAAAATACAATACTTCACCTGAAACTGCCGCAAAAGACATGGATGCACCTCTGGAAGCAGTTCTTGAAAAGTTAAAATAAAAAGAACACAGTGAATAATTATTACCGCAGCATAAGTGCGGCAATAATTATTTTTTTTATCTCCTATAACTATTCCATTCTGCACGAGAAGCTGACCTGGCAGCCATAGCTGATGAATCTGCCGCTTCTCTCGCAAGATGAACAGTCTCTTCTATATTTCTTTCAAGATATTTTTTATGCTCATCATCTATCAATAAATTAATTGCTTCATTTAACTTTGCAGCTCGCCCTGATGTTATTATATTCATCATTCGCTCTATATCATCTGGTGAAGAATATTCTATTCCAACAGGACAGTTTACATATTTATTATAATAATCTATAAGTTCATTTTTAAGTTCTTCTTCACGGTAAGATAATTTTTTAATTGTATTCTTTTTAACAATTCGAGCATAAATAATATCTCCTCCTAACAAACTTATAAAACAAAAAAAACCCAATAAAGCACCAATAATTGCCAAAACCATTAGATCGTTCTTTATTCCAACATTCATCAGAATAATACTACCCACCATTGAAATGAAAGAAAACAACAGAGCTTTTCTAATCGCAGATTTAGACAGTTTTGTTTTTTTCTCCAATTCCAAATTATAACTTACTGAATAATATTCACAATATTGATTCTTTTTCTGAGAAAAATATTCCAGCATCTTAGAAAGTTCATTCAAAGAATTCTCTCTTTCCGAAAGTTGAGAATTATTGTCCGCTACAACTTCGACAGACTGACCGTTTACAGCAGTACCACAACTTGGGCAGAATTTTGCTCCTTCTGCAATCTGTGCCCCACATTTTGAACAAAACATTCATTCCTCCTAATTTTGCAAGTTTTTATAATTAACTTGCATATTGCAAGTATAACATACAGCTGTGCATTACGCTAGTGTATAAATTTCAAATAGACTATCAAAATGCAAGTAATGACAGAACAACAACTACATGAGACCCTTTCTCAAAACATAAAGAAATATCGAAAGGGAAAATATACTCAAGAACAGCTTGCTGAAAAAATCGGAGTTTCTTCACAAAACATAAATGACATAGAAGGAAAACGACGTTGGCCAAGAGAATCGACCTTAATTAAAATAGCAGATGCTCTTGAAATAGAAGTATATCAGTTATTTATACCGAACGATTTAAGCGATATCCAAATAGAAACTACTGATGAAAACGAAAAAATACGAACTACGATTCAACAACGACTAGTTTCTGACTTTAGAAAATCTATGAATAATATGCTTGATAAGTGGAGTAAAAAAGACTTATAAAAAAAGCCAGTTCTGAATTATCAGAACTGGCTTTTCTGTTTTAGATTGTCCGGTCAAGCCGGACAATGACAAATCCTTGATACTCTTTGCGACGTTTGTGAAACAAACTCGCCAATTAAGATTTTTGATTTATCAAAAATCTTAATTACGCCCAAGGATTCTCAGTAGGATATCTAACTCCCTTAGGCTGGTTGTATCCAATCTCGCTTACGTCTACGCCGATATATTTGAATACTTCGTAGAGTGCTTTTCCAAAGTGGCCGAATGCAACGGCACCGTGGTGTGGGAAGCCCTTTTCGATGAGCCAGTGGCGGTAGAAGCGGCCCATTTCTGG
>DGWD01000042.1:214184-215022 GCA_002395155.1 Treponema sp. UBA4267 | reverse complement strand
GACTATGATACTTCTGACAAGCTTTACTTCGAACCAGTTACAACAGAAGACGTTCTTCAGATTTACGAAAAAGAAAAGCCATACGGAGTTATCGTTCAGTTTGGTGGACAGACTCCACTTAACATTGCCCGCGAACTTCAGGAAAACGGCGTAAACATCCTCGGTACATCAATCGACTCAATCGACATCGCCGAAGACCGCGACCTCTTCCGCCACATGATGGAAAAACTTGAAATCCCAATGCCAGAAAGTGGAATGGCAATTGACTTTAATGAAGCTAAGGCTTGCGCAGATAAGATTGGTTACCCTATCATGATTCGCCCTTCATTCGTTCTTGGTGGACGCGGAATGGAAGTAATTTATGATGAAAATACTCTTCGCGAATATGTAGACAAGGCTGTTGGTGTAACTCCTGACCGCCCACTTTTGATTGACCGCTTCTTGAAGAATGCTCTTGAATGCGAAGCTGACGCTTTGGCTGATTCAACTCACGTTTACATTCCGGCTGTTATGGAACACGTCGAACTTGCAGGTATTCATTCTGGTGACTCAGCTTGTGTAATTCCTCCAGTTTCAATTCCTCAGAACAATTTGGACACAATTAAAGAATATACCAAGAAGATTGCAGAAAACCTCCACGTTTGCGGTTTAATGAACATGCAGTACGCAATTGAAGACGGAAAGGTTTACGTAATCGAAGCTAACCCACGTGCTTCTCGTACAGTTCCTCTCGTATCAAAGGTTTGTGACACACAGATGGCTCGTCTTGCAACGAGAATGATGCTTGGTGAATCTTTGGAAAGTCTTGGACTTAAAGACAAGAAGATTCCTTACTACG